>JADFDU010000015.1 GCA_018262775.1 Rhodocyclaceae bacterium | reverse complement strand
GCCGCTGGGAGGTGTTCACCCACGGCGGCCGCAAGGGCTCCGGCATCGATGCCGTCGAATGGGCGCGCCGCGTGCAGCAGCTCGGCGCCGGCGAAATCCTTCTCACCAGTATGGATCGTGACGGCACCAAGATCGGTTTCGACCTGCCGCTGACGCGCGCCATTGCGGATGCGGTGGATATTCCGATTATCGCCAGCGGCGGCGTCGGCACGCTGGCGCATCTGGCCGAGGGTGTGCTGGAGGGGCGTGCCGACGCCGTCCTGGCCGCCAGTATTTTTCATTACGGTGAACATACCGTGCGCGAGGCCAAGGAGTACATGCGCGCGCGCGGCATCGAGGTCAGGCTATGACGGCACTGGATGAAGTCAAATGGGACAAGGATGGTCTGGCGCCGGCCATCGCGCAGGATGCCGCCACGGGCGATATCCTCATGGTTGCCTGGATGAATCGCGAATCCCTGGAGCAGACGCTGAAGCGCGGCGAGGCGGTCTACTGGTCGCGCTCGCGCAAGAAGCTCTGGCACAAGGGTGAGGAGTCAGGCCATACGCAGAAGGTGAGCGAGATTCGTACCGATTGCGACAACGACGTGCTGCTGCTGAAGATTGCACAGGTCGGCGGCATCGCCTGCCATACCGGGCGGCGCAGCTGCTTTTTTCAGAGACTCGAGGATGGCCGCTGGGTCGCCGTCGATCCCGTCATCAAGGACCCGAAGGAGATCTACAAATGATCGACTGCCAAGTGCTCTACCGACTGGCCGAGACGCTCAAGGAGCGCCGCGGTGCTGCCCCGGATTCATCCTATGTGGCAAGCCTCTACCACAAGGGCACCGATGCCATCGGCAAAAAAATTGCCGAGGAAGCGGCCGAGACCATCATGGCGGCGAAGGACGAGGATCGTCTTCACATCGTGCGCGAGACGGCCGACCTGTGGTTCCATAGCCTGATCCTGCTCACACATTTCGGCCTCGGACCGGACGACGTGCTGGCGGAACTGCACCGGCGCGAGGGCATTTCCGGGATTGACGAGAAAAAGAGCCGGGGTAACGCCTGACATGAACGACTGCCTGTTCTGCAAGATCGCGCGCGGGGAAATCCCCAGCAAAAAAATCTACGAGGACGAACATATCTTCGCTTTTCACGACATCAACCCCATCGCGCCGGTGCATTTCCTCATGATCCCGAAAGCGCATGTGCCATCGCTCTACGAATGCGAGCCGAAAGACGAAGCCGCCCTGGGCAGAATCCTGGCACTGGCCGGCCGGCTGGCGCGCGAGCAGGGCGCCACGGACGGTTTCCGCAGCATCATCAACACCGGTCGAGTGGGGCGGCAGGAGGTGTATCATGTGCACGTTCATGTCATCGGTGGCCCGGACGTTCTGCCGGGAATGCTCAAGCGATAGCAATAGGAGAAGGCAATGGGTTCATTCAGCATCTGGCATTGGCTGATCGTTCTGCTGATCATCGTGCTGATTTTTGGCACCAAGAAGCTGCGCAATATCGGCCAGGACCTGGGCGGGGCCGTCAAGGGCTTCAAGGATGGTATCAAGGAAGGTTCGTCGGAGAAATCCGCAGATTCCGCGCCGCCGCAGCAGGTGACGGGGCAGACCTTCGAAGGCGAAGTCAAAGAGAAAACCAAAAGTTAGTCTGGCGCGAGGTGCGAGGCCTGCAGCCTGTCCGCCTCGCCCCTTTCCCATTGCGCCTCACGACCCATGTTTGACATCGCTTTTTCCGAGCTGATCCTGATCGCTCTGGTGGCGCTCGTCGTCATCGGCCCTGAACGCTTGCCGGGACTCGCGCGCACGGCGGGCCACCTGCTCGGCCGCCTGCAACGCTATGTCGGCGACGTCAAGGCGGACATCAACCGGGAAATCCAGCTCGAAGAACTGAAAAAGATGCAGCAGCAGGTCGTGGAATCGGCCCGTTCGCTGGAGTCTGACCTGAAGCAGGATTTCAGCAGCATGGAAAGCACGCTGAACGAGTCGCTATCGCAGATGGAACCGATCGAGGCCGGCGTTGCTCCGGACGCCGAGACTGGCGACACTGTTGCCGCACTGCCGGCAGAAGCCTTGGACGCCACACCGCAGTTGGAACTGGGTTTCGATGCCGAGCAGGCTGCATCGAAGAAAACCACCTGAATCCCCGATGACGGAAGCGCAGGACACCTTCATTTCCCATCTGGTCGAGCTGCGGACGCGGCTGATTCGGGCATTTATCGCGATATTGATTGTTTTCCTCTGCCTTTTCCCCTGGGCGAAGGAACTGTATGCCATCGTTGCGCAACCCATGCTGGCAGCCCTGCCACAGGGCGGCCAGATGATTGCCACCGATGTTGTCGGCGTCTTCATCGTGCCCATGAAGGTGGCGCTGCTGGTGGCCTTTCTCATAGCCCTGCCGTATGTGCTCTTCCAGGTCTGGTCCTTCGTCGCGCCCGGTCTGTACGTTCATGAAAAAAAGCTGATTATTCCGCTGACCGTAGTCAGCGTGCTGCTGTTCTTCTGTGGCATGGCCTTCGCCTATTTCATCGTCTTTCCGACAGTGTTCAAGTTCATGTCGGCGATGGCCCCGGAGGGCGTGGCGTGGATGACGGACATCGAGAAATACCTGTCCTTCGTGCTGACCACCTTCATTGCCTTCGGTGTCACCTTCGAGGTGCCGGTGGCGGTAATCGTGCTCGTGCGCATGGGTGTCGTGAGCATCGCCAAGCTGAAGGAAGTGCGCCCCTATGTCATCGTTGGCGCCTTCATCATCGCGGCGGTCTTCACGCCGCCGGACGTGGTCTCGCAGTTCCTCCTGGCGACGCCCCTGTGCCTCCTCTACGAACTGGGCATCGTCATGGCGCGCTTCGTCCAGAAGCCGCCGGGGGTATCCGACTACGTTCCGCCGGCCGATGACGAGATGGAGCGGGAACTGGACCGATCCGAGGCAGATTCGCAAAAATCGCCTTGAGCCCGAGTGGCGGCAGCAGACAGCCGCCGCTATGATGTGTCAACTTCCACGGGGGTAACGCATCTCATGAGCCGCCCGTCACGCCCAGGCCTTACCAACGACGCTGACGTTCGCAGTCTTGCGTCCAACACCCTGTTGCGCCTTTTCGACAGCCTCTACGAGGGCGCAGTGGTGGTGGATCGGACCGGTCGCATTACCTGGATCAACGACAAGTACAAGGCACTCCTGGGATGGAACGGAGCTGATTCGATCGAAGGCCGAGTGATCGAGGAAGTCATCCCGAACAGCCGCTTGCGGCATGTGATGGAGAGCGGGCGGGCCGAACTGCTGGATGTCTTCGCCATCGGTTCGCGCCAGGTCGTGGTTTCCCGCATCCCGCTGCAGGATGAAACCGGCACCGTCATTGGCGGCCTGGGGGTCATCCTCTACGATCGGGTGCAGGCCCTCAAGCCGATCGTTTCCAAGTTTCAACAGATGCAGGCCGATCTTGCCAGCGCGCACCGCGAGCTGGCGGAGACGCGGCAGGCCAAGTATCGTTTCAGCCAGATGGTCGGGGTTTCGCCACGGCTGCGCGAGGTCAAGGATCAGGCGCGCCGCGCTGCTGAGCGTGACGCCACTGTCCTGCTGCTCGGCGAAACCGGTACCGGCAAGGAACTGATGGCGCATGCCATTCACGGCGCCAGCCAGCGTGCCGGCAAACCCCTGGTGAGTCTGAATGCGGCCGCCATTCCCGAGACGCTGCTGGAGGCGGAATTGTTCGGCGTAGAGCCGGGCGCCTATACCGGCGCCGGCCCGAAGTCGCGCCCGGGCAAGTTTCAATTCGCCGACGGCGGTACCCTGTTCCTCGACGAGGTGGGAGACATGCCTCTCATGCTGCAGGCCAAACTGCTACGTGTGCTGCAGGAAGGCGAGGTCGAGCCGATCGGTTCGAACCGGTTGCGAAGCATCGACGTGCGGGTAATTGCCGCCACCAGCCGTGACCTCAAGGCCATGGTCGATGCAGGCAGTTTTCGTGCCGACCTCTACTACCGCCTGAACGTTTTGCCGATCCGCCTGCCGTCCTTGCGTGAGCGGCTGGGGGATCTGCCGGTGCTATGCGAAACCTTCCTTGAACAAATCGCGGAAAAGGCCGGTGAACCTGTCAAGTCGATTTCGGCTGAGGGAATGGCTCGGCTCGGCGCCTATCATTGGCCGGGCAATGTGCGTGAGCTCGGCAATATCTTGCAACTGGCTGCGGCAAGACACGATGCCCGCCTATTGAACGCTGAGCATTTCGACGACTTGCCGGTTACAGCTTCCGTCGCGGTGGTGGCGGAGGCGACTAGGGAAGGTGAGGTCCGAGCCTTGCGGGAGGTGGTTGCCATCACAGAGAAGGCCGAGATCATCAAGGCGCTGGTAGCCGCCCGAGGTATCAAACTGAATGCTGCCAAACTTCTGCATATCAGCCGTGCCCAGCTGTACGAAAAGCTGGCTGCGTATGGCCTGCTGTCCGACTCCCCGGACAGAAAAGAGGTTGTCTGAAATTCCGGACATAGGTATTACATAAAAAAATCAACAGGTTAATTTATGTCCTGAGTGCTCTGTCCGGGAATCCGGACAGTCATTCTGCTTGCAACTTTGTTAGCATTTACTTCCTGTGATAAATTATCAATCAAAACAATGTATTGAGTTCTATGGCATGGGGTATGCATAACATTTTGTCATGGCTGCGAGCCTTTTCGTAACCTGAACAACAAGGAGGAGACGCGTTATGCTGAAACGCATTCTATGTGCCGCATTTGTCTCGGGTGCCCTGGTCCTGTCCGGATCTGCAGTCGCCCAGGAACTCAAGATTGCCCTGATTGCCGGCAAGACCGGCCCCCTTGAAGCCTATGCCAAGGAAACCGAAATCGGTTTCATGATGGGGCTGGAATACCTGACTCACGGCACCATGGCTTTGAACGGTCGCAAGATAAGAGTCATCGTCAAGGATGACCAGTTGAAGCCTGACCTCGGCAAAGCCGCCCTGGCTGAGGCCTATGCCGACGACAAGGTCGACATCGCCGTCGGCACGACGAGTTCAGGTGTGGCGCTGGCCATGCTGCCAGTGGCGGAGGAATACAAGAAAGTGCTGATCGTCGAGCCAGCCGTGGCCGACATCATCACCGGCGAGAAATGGAACCGCTACATCTTCCGCACCAGTCGCAACTCCACCCAGGATGGCCTGGCCGGCGCAGCTACCATGATGGGAGGTGGCAGCATCGCCTTCCTGGCGCAGGATTACGCCTTCGGTCGTGATGGCGTTAAAGCCGGCAAGGAGGCCCTGGCCGCCGTGGGCAGCAAGGCCAAGGTGGTGCATGAGGAATATGCGCCGCAAAACACCACCGACTTCACGGCTCCGGTTCAGCGCATTTTCGACGCGCTGAAGGATAAGCCTGAACCACGCATTCTCGCCATCATCTGGGCCGGGGCGCATCCCATGACCAAGATCGCCGACCTCAAGCCGGAGCGCTACGGCATCATGCTTGCCCCGGGCGGCAACATCCTGCCGGTGATGAAGACATGGAAGAACTACGCCGGCACAGAAGGCGCAATCTACTACTACTACGGTTTCCCGAAGAACAAGATGAACGACTGGCTGGTGGCCGAGTACACGAAGCGCTACAAGACGCCGCCGGACTTCTTTACCGCTGGCGGCTTCTCCGCTGCCAGCGCGGCACTGACGGCGCTGACCAAGGCCGGCTCCAGCGATACGGAAAAACTCATTGCCGCTATGGAAGGCATGGACTTCGACACGCCGAAGGGCAAGATGACCTTCCGCAAGGAGGATCACCAAGCGATGCAGCCGATGTATCACTTCCGCATCAAGAAGAACCAGGCCAGCGAATGGGACTTGCTTGAACTGGTGCGCGAGATTCCCGCCAGCGAATTACCGGTTCCTATTCGCAACAAGCGCTGAGGCATGAGGGCGGGGCGCAGAAGCCATTCTGCGCCCCGCTGTCTGCGAAAGAATCCATGCAACAGACCGTAGCTGTGCTGCCTGAGCATCCTGTGCTGTCCACGCACGGGCTGACCATCCGCTTTGGCGGCCACGTGGCGGTCAACAACGTCTCAGCCGAGTTCAGTCCCGGTACGCTGACCGCTATCGTCGGTCCGAACGGCGCCGGCAAGACTACTTACTTCAACCTGATCTCCGGCCAACTGCCGGCCAGTTCCGGATCGGTCAGGTTGTATGGCGAGGAAGTGACCCACCTTGGCGCGGCGCAGCGCACGCGACGCGGCATCGGCCGTGCCTTTCAACTGACCAATCTGTTTCCCAACCTGACAGTGCTGGAAAATGTCCGCCTGGCCGTGCAGAACCGCGCCGGACTGGGATTGAATCTCCTGTCGCTGTGGTCGGACCATGTCGAGGTGATCGAGAAGGCCGAGCATTTCCTGCATCGCGTCGCGCTGGCCGACCGGTGCAACGAAACAGCCTCGGCGCTTTCCCATGGTGACAAGCGCAAGCTGGAAGTGGCTATCCTGCTTGCGCTGGAGCCGGACATCTTCATGTTTGACGAGCCCACCGCCGGTATGAGCGCGGATGAAGTGCCAGTGGTGCTGGATCTCATTCAGCAAATGAAGGAACAGGGCGACAAGACCATTCTTCTTGTCGAGCACAAGATGGATGTCGTGCGCTCTCTGGCCGACCGCATCATCGTGCTGCACAACGGCTACCTGGTTGCCGACGGCGAACCGGCTGAGGTGATGAGCTCCTCCATCGTGCAGGAGGCCTATCTGGGCATGGGTGTGGCGGAAAATGTCTGAACCAATGCTCTCGCTGACCGGGGTGCACACCCACATCGGCCAGTACCATATCCTGCAGGGCGTAGATCTCGTCCTGCCGCACGGCGAACTCACCGTGCTGCTCGGCCGTAACGGTGCGGGCAAGACCACTACCCTGCGCACCATCATGGGCCTCTGGCATGCCTCACGCGGCGCGCTGGTTTTCGATGGCAGCGATATCACCCAGACAGCCACGGCCGATATCGCCTGCGCAGGCATTGCCTACGTGCCCGAGAACATGGGCATCTTCTCCGATCTCACGGTGCACGAAAATCTTGTTCTGGCGGCGCGCGACGGCGAACCCGACAAGGCGAGACTGGAGTGGATCTTCGGCTTTTTCCCGGCGCTGAAGAAATTCTGGAATCAGGCCGCTGGTACGCTCTCGGGTGGCCAAAAGCAGATGCTCGCCATCGCCCGCGCCATCGTCGAGCCGCGCAAGCTTTTACTGGTGGACGAGCCGACCAAGGGCCTGGCGCCGGCCATCATCCAAAGCCTGATCACCGCCTTCCGCGAACTGAAGGCCATGGAAACGACGATTCTGCTCGTCGAGCAGAACTTCAACTTCGTCAGATCGCTCGGCGATTCGGTGGCGGTGATGGACGACGGCCGCATCGTGCATGTCGGCCCAATGGCCGAACTGAGCGAGAACCTGGATCTGCAGCAGAAACTATTGGGACTTTCACTGGACACGCATCAATGACGACGACAGCCACTTCCGCTCTCGCCGACAGCGAACTGCCCCGGCTGCGGCTCGATGTGGCGCCCTTGCTGTTGTTGCCGATCCTGGCCTTGCTGGCCCTGCCGCTGGTCGGCAGCTTTCCCACCTGGGTGACGCTCACCATCGCCGGTTTGGCCATGGGCATGATGATCTTCATCATGGCGAGTGGACTGACCCTGGTCTTCGGCCTCATGGACGTACTCAATTTCGGTCATGGCGCCTTCGTTTCGGTAGGCGCCTTCACTGCCACACTGGTGCTGCTGCCGATGCAGGGCTGGATGCAGGCCGACTCCGTGCTGCTCAATCTTTCCGCGCTGGGTCTGGCGATCGCGCTGGCTGTTCTTGTCACCGGCGCGCTCGGCTGGGCCTTCGAGCGCGTCATCATCATACCGGTGTACGGTCAACACCTCAAACAGATCCTCATTACCATGGGCGGCATGATCGTCGCCGAGCAGATGATCCATGTCATATGGGGCCCCGACCAGATTCCGCTGCCGCTACCGGCGTCGTTTCGCGGCGTCTTGCTGTTCGGCGATGTGGCCGTCGAGAAATACCGCCTGCTCGCCGTGGCCGTCGGCTTGATCGTCTTCGCCGCCATGTTCCTCGTGCTCAATCGTACCAAGGTCGGTCTGCTGATCCGCGCCGGCGTCGAGAACAGCGAGATGGTCGAGGCGCTGGGCTACCGCATCCGCCGTCTCTTCGTAGGCGTTTTCGTCGCCGGTTCGGCGCTGGCCGGACTGGGTGGCGTGCTGTGGGGTCTGTACCGGGAAATGCTCACCGCCGCCATGGGCTCCGACCTCATGGTGCCGGTGTTCATCGTCATCATCATCGGTGGGCTGGGCTCGGTGGGCGGCTGCTTCATCGGCGCCATGCTGGTGGCACTGGTCGCCAACTATGCTGGCTTCCTTGCGCCGAAGATCGCGTTGGTCTCCAACATCCTGCTCATGGTGTCCATCCTGCTGTGGCGTCCACAAGGCCTCTTTCCGGTGGCGAAGCGATGATGCTGAGCAGAATGTTCTCGGGCGACTTTCCACGCAGCCGCTTCCTTGCGCTTATGCTGCTCGTTGCCTTCGCCGGCCTGACGCTCGCACCGTTCCTGTTTCCCGGCGCGCGGGCGCTCAACGTCGCCGCCACCATCTGCGTCTTCATTGTGCTGGTGGCTTCCTACGACCTGCTGCTGGGTTATACCGGCATCGTCTCCTTCGCCCATACCATGTTCTACGGTATCGGCGCGTACGGTGTGGGGCTATCGCTCTACAGCGTGGGACCGACCTGGGGCGCCGTCTTCATGGGGCTGACTATCGCCCTGATACTGTCACTTGTGCTGGCGCTGGTGATCGGCCTGTTTTCGCTGCGCGTGAAGGCGATCTTCTACGCCATGATCACCCTGGCGGTGGCGTCGGCCTTTGCTGTGCTGGCCTCGCAGTTGTCGGACTTCACCGGCGGCGAGGACGGTCGCACTTTCGGCGTTCCCGAGGTGCTGCGACCCGGCTTCCGCCTGATCGATGCGGAGGTTTTCGGCACTGCCATCAACGGCAAGCTCATCACCTACTATCTGGTGTTCTTCTCGGCGCTGGCGCTGTTCCTGCTGCTCCTGCGCGTAGTGAACTCGCCTTTCGGTCGCGTGCTGCAGGCGATTCGCGAGAACGACTTCCGTGCCGAGGCGCTCGGCTATCGCACGGTGGTCTACCGCACGCTCGCCAACTGCCTGTCTGCCGTGACGGCAACCCTGGCCGGTGCGCTGATGGCTCTGTGGCTGCGCTATACCGGACCGCAAACCACGCTCTCCCTTACCATCATGATGGACATCCTGCTCATTGTCGTCATTGGTGGCATGGGCACTTTGTATGGTGCGGCGATCGGCTCGGCCCTTTTCATCCTGGCACAGAACTATTTGCAAGCGCTGATGCGGCAAGCCAGCGAAGGGCTGGCGGCGGTGCCGGTGCTCGCCAACCTTTTCCATCCCGATCGCTGGCTGTTGTGGCTCGGTGTCCTCTTTGTCCTGTCCGTCTATTACTTTCCGTCCGGCATCGTCGGCAAGTTGCGGGGTAGAAAATGACCCCCTTCCTCACGGCCCCTTGCCGGGGAAGGGGGGGCTGAAATTCAGCCGCTATCGCGGCTTCCGCATTGCCGAATCGGACTTGCTGCTGGCGGAAATGGCCAAAGAAATGACGCGGCGCGGGCGTGCTACTCCCTGCCGCGCTGCGCCGGCGGCCGTTTGCCGATATTCACGGCGATCTCCAGTTCCCTGGCCTCCCGCCGCAGCTTGAACTGGATAGCTGTACCGGGCGCGAGACTGGCGATCGCTTCCAGCATGGTCTGCGGATCCTTGACTGGCTTGCCAGCCACGGCAACCAGCACGTCGCCCGGACGGATGCCGGCGAGGTCCGCCGGGCTGCCGCGCATGACGCCGGCGATGAGTGCGCCTTCGCTGGCTGGCAGCTTGAAGGATTCCGCCAGTTCCGCAGTGATTTCCTGCGCCTCGACGCCGATCCAGCCGCGCGTCACCGAGCCAGACTTGATGATTTGTTCCATCACGCTGCGGCTGATGGAAGTGGGGATGGCAAAGCCGATGCCGAGCGAGCCGCCGCTACGCGAATAGATGGCCGTGTTGATGCCGACCAGGTTGCCGGCGCTGTCCACCAGTGCGCCGCCGGAGTTGCCGGGGTTGATGGCGGCATCGGTCTGGATGAAATTCTCGAAGGTGTTGATGCCGAGCTGGCTGCGGCCGAGGGCGCTGACGATGCCGTGAGTCACGGTCTGGCCCACGCCGAAGGGATTGCCGATGGCCAGCACGATGTCACCGATGCGCAGGGATTCCGCCTGTGCGAAGGTGATCGTCGGCAGCTTGCCGCCGTTATGGATCTGCAGTACGGCGAGATCGGTTTCCGGATCGGCACCGACGATGCGTGCGCGGAAGCGGCGGTTGTCGTTGGTGGCCACTTCGATCTCGTCCATGTTTTCGACGACATGGTTGTTGGTGAGGATGTAACCGTCGCTGCTGACGATCACGCCCGAGCCGAGCCCGGACTGGCGCTGCGGCCCGTCGAGGCGGTCGCCGAAGAAGTAGCGGAATATGGGATCCTCGGTGAAGGGATGGCGCTGCGCCTTCACCTCGCGGACGGTGTAGATGTGTACCACCGAAGGCAGTGCCTTCTTCGCCGCCTCGGCGTAGGAAGCGGTTGCAGCACGCGTTTGCGTTGCGGTGGGGGAGGCTTCCTGCAGGGACACCACCGAGGGCCCTGGTTTTGCCCCGAGCCAGTCCGGCTTCAGCGTCTGCACGACGAAGAGGGCGGCCACGGCCACCGTGACGGCCTGGGCGAAAATGAGCCACAATCGATGCATAGGTTGAACGTTCCGATGGAAGCGATAAATATGGATAGGATGGAATTGGCCACGTACCTCGACGGGCTGCTCGACGTCGGGCGTTTTCGGGATTATTGCCCAAACGGGCTGCAAGTGGAAGGTCGCGTGGCGGTGCGCCGCCTGGTCTGTGGCGTGACGGCCAGCCAGGCTCTGCTGGACGCGGCATTGGCCGTCGAGGCGGATGCCGTACTGGTGCATCACGGCTACTTCTGGCGCGGCGAGGACGGGCGCATTACCGGCATTCGTCGCAGCCGCCTGAAAACCCTGCTGGAAAACGACATCAACCTGTTCGCCTACCACCTGCCGCTGGATGCGCATGCCGAACTGGGCAACAACGCGCAACTGGCACGGCTGATGGGCTGGACGGTGACAGGGCGCTTCGCCGATCAGGACATAGGCTTTCTCGGCGGTACCGCCGGTATCGCCGGTACCGGCGGCGAACTCGCTGTAAAACTGGTACAGAAACTGGGTCGGCAACCGCTGCTGGTGGGCGATGCTTCGCGGCCGCTCAGGCGCATCGCCTGGTGCAGCGGCGGAGCGCAGAACTATTTCGAGGACGCCATCGCCGCCGGCGCCGACGTTTATGTCAGCGGCGAAATCTCCGAGCAGACGGTGCACCTGGCACGGGAATCCGGAGTGCCCTTCATTGCCGCCGGCCACCATGCCACCGAGCGCTTCGGTGTGCAGGCCCTCGGCGCGCATCTGGCGGAGCACTTCGGCATGGAATGCCGTTACGTCGAGGTCGACAACCCGGTCTGAAGGTCTCAGGCCGCCAAGCTGGAATAGGGCCTTTGCGTGCCGGCCCTCGGCTAAAATCGGACCATGCTTCCCCCTTCTTATGGCCTCGCGCTGCTGCTGACGACACTGGTGGCGCTGGGCCCGCTGTCAACCGACCTGTATCTGCCGGCACTGCCCGGCCTGACGCAGACCTTCAATACCGACGTGGCGCAGGTGCAACTGACGCTGTCGGTCTTCCTGATCGGTTTTGCCGTGGCGCAGCTCATCTATGGGCCGCTGTCGGATCGCTACGGTCGGCGCTCGCTGATGCTGTTTGGCCTGGCGCTGTACCTGCTGGCCTCGCTGGGCTGCATGCTGGCGCCAAGTATCGACGCGCTGATTGTGGCGCGATTCTTCCAGGCGCTGGGGGCTTGTGCCGGCCCCGTGCTGGGCCGTGCCATCGTGCGCGATGTCTATGGGCCGCTGCAGGCGGCGCGCGTGCTCGCCTATATCAGCGGCGCCATGGCCATCGCGCCGATGATCGGGCCCTTTTTCGGCGGCTGGCTCACTGCCTGGTTCGGCTGGCGCGCCAATTTCGCCGCGCTGGCCCTATTTGCAGCGGTGATGCTGGCGGTAGTTTTCGCCATGCTGGGCGAGAGCAATGCCCACCGCGATCCTGCCGCGACGCAACCACGGCGCATCCTGAAAAATTTTCGTGCGTTGCTCAGCGCGCGTAGCTATCTCGGCTATCTGCTCTGCACTTCGTTTGCCTATGGGGCCCTGTTTTCCTTCATTTCAGGCTCTTCATTCGTGCTTATCCAGCTGTATGGCTTGTCGCCGCAATGGTTCGGCGTCAGCTTCGGCTTGGTGGTCACCGGCTATATCTGCGGCACCCTGATCACAGCCAGATTTACGCTCAGGCTCGGACCGGCCCGCATGGTGAAGATGGGTGCCGTGCTGGGCGCCCTGGCCGGCACCCTGATGGTGGCGCTGGCGCTTATGGGGGTACGCGGCGTATGGGCCATCCTGTTGCCGATGTTTGGCGTGCTGGTGGCGGCGGGACTTATCATGCCGAACGCTTTTGGCGGTGCGCTGGCGCCCTATCCGAAGATGGCGGGCGCGGCTTCCGCGCTGATGGGTTTCGTGCAGATGGCGTTGGCGGCGGGCGTAGGCATCGTCGTCGGGCACGCCTACGATGGCACGGCGATCCCCATGACGGGCGCAATCGCGCTGTGCGGCTGGGCGGTGCTGGCGAGCTACTGGCTGCTGGTGCGGCCGTCGTCGGAGCCTTCGCTCCAGCCCCCTTCCTGCGGAAAGGGGTGACGGTCGTTCGCTTTGCTGCGTGCCTACGCGGCAGTCCGCCTGGGGCGGTCCGGCGCTGACTGCAGCCTTGTGCGGATGCGGGTGAGGAGTTCGACCAGGGTGGCCGATTCGGCCGGGGTCATGGCGGCGGCGATGCGCGCTTCGTGCTGCTTGATGCGGCGCTTCAACTGTTTCAGCAGCTTTTCGCCCTCGGCGGTGAGCACCAGCGCGTTGGAGCGTCGGTCGGTGGGCGAGGCGCGCCGTTCGACCAGGTCGCGCGACTCGAGTTGGTCGATCACGGCGACCATGGTGGAGCGGTCGAGTTGGGTGGCGGAGGCGAGCAGGCTTTGCGTCATGCCCGGGTTGGCAGCTACCAGGACGAGCACGCCGAAGCGTCCGGGGGAGATGTCGAACTCCTTGAGTTCCGCGGCGAAATCGCCGAAGACGGCCAGCTGCGCCAGACGCAGCTGGTAGCCGATCAGGCCGGGCAGCAGGTCGAGCTTCAGGTCTGATTTCTGTACGCCCTTGGCGGCAGTCTTTCTCTTCGTTTGCATGTCGGACTGTATTGAGTAGGTCGCGGACTGTATTCTAACGGTTTAGAACCAAGCAATGGATACTGCCAATGAATACCCCAAACACAGAAACGGGCACTCGTAACGACATGCCCTCATGGTCGCCACCGGCGGTGCCGGTGAGCGGCAGCGAAGTGCCGTTTCCCGTGCGGCGCATCTACTGCGTCGGCCGCAATTACGCCGAGCATGCGCGTGAGATGGGCGGCAATCCGGAGCGTGAACCGCCGTTCTTCTTCATGAAGCCGGCCGACGCCATCGTCACCGATGGCCGCATGGCCTACCCGTCTAAAACTGCCGACCTGCAGCACGAGATCGAATTGGTGGTGGCGCTCGCGCGCGGTGGCCGCGACATTCCCGTTGCCGTCGCGCTTGACTGCGTCTTCGGCTACGCCGTCGGGCTCGACATGACGCGGCGCGACCTTCAGGGGGAACTGAAAGCCAAGGGGCGCTCCTGGGAGATGGGCAAGGCCTTCGACCAGTCGGCGCCAATCTCCGCCATCGTTCCGGCCGGCCGCATCGGCCACCCCCGGCGCGGCGCCATCACACTCAGTGTCAATAGTCAGCCGCGACAGCACGGCGACCTCGCCGACATGATCTGGCCGGTGGCCGACATCATCGCCAACCTGTCCGGGTATGTGACGCTGCTACCGGGCGATCTCATCTTCACCGGTACGCCGGCAGGGGTGGGGAGGGTGGAACGGGGGGATCGGCTGCAAGGAGCCGTCGCGGGCGTCGGTGAACTGGCGCTGACGATCGTCGGCTGAACTCATATCGCCGTACACGCAAGGCCGATCCCGCTTCCCTGCCTGACGAATCGCTAGAGTGGTTTGCGTAACACCTTCACCAGATGCCTGGCGATGTCGGCTGCGTTGCGTTTGCCCGGCCGGTACCAGGTACGTGTCCAGTTGAGCGCGCCGAGCAGTTGCAGGCGCAGCAGGCTGCGGTCCACATCCGGTGGCAGGGGCAGGGCGGCGATCAGGTGCCGGTACATGGCCTCGAAACGGTCACGCTCGGCACGCAGCTGACGCTGTATTTCCGGAGAATTGAAAAGGAAAAGGCTGGCGCCCGTCCACACCGTCAGGTCGTTGCCCGAAATGAGGTGGCGGATGTGCACCGTGAACGCTGCTTCCAGGCGCACCCACGGATCACGATGGTCCGCCACGGCTGTTTCCATGGCGTGCGTCACTTCGCGCATGCCGGCTGCGTGGGCCGCGACGAAAAGATCATCCTTTGATGTGAAGTGGTGGTACACCGAGCCGGGCTGGATGCCAGCGGCCTGGGCGATATCGCGGATGGAGGTGCGGGCAAAGCCCTTGCGGCTGAATTCGCGCACCGCCATCGCCAGCAGGTGTTCGCGCGCCAGCAGGGGTGCCTCGCCGCCCGGGCTGCCGCCGCGCCGCGCTGCGATCCGCGCCAGAGCCGCTTTTTGCACGGTGGAGAGTCGCGCCGGCCCCAGCTTCCTTAGCGCCGCCGCCCGCTTGGCGCTGGTTTCCAGGTGGTGGCGCTGCCAGATCCAGCGCACGCCAGCGGCGGAAACCTTGAGCCCCTTGCCCGTCATGGCTTCAGCCACGCGCGCCTGCCCCCATTCCGGATGGTCGTGGGCATGGCGTAGCACGGCGCGCTCGACTTCCCGGCGGCGGACGGCGGTGGGCAAGGGCTTCGGCATGCGGTCACTGTAGCAAATTACTAACTAACCGAACAGCTGTTTGACAAAGTCAGTCAACGCGGCGTATGGTTGTTTCACGCTGCGGCCGTCGCGCCGCGGACGACAATCACAACGAGGAGGAGACCCATGAAAATCCGCAAGCTCGCCCTATTGCTGTCCGCCCTGTGCGTCACTGGCACGGCGCTAGCCGACATTACCGTCGGCGTCAGCGTGTCCGCCACCGGCCCGGCTGCATCGCTAGGCATTCCCGAGAAGAACACTTTCGTTCTGCTGCCGCAGACCATTGCCGGCGAGAAAGTGAAGTGGGTGGTGCTCGACGACGCCACCGACACGACCACAGCGGTGAAGAACGCGCGTAAATTTGTCTTCGAGGACAAAGCGGACGTGCTGATTGCCGCCAGCGCCACGCCGACCTCGATGGCGATTCTTGAAGTCGCTTACGAGACGAAGACGCCGCAGATTGCCATGGCGCCGTTGCCGCCAGCCGGCGACAAGGCCCCCTGGGTCTTCACGACGCCGCAGAACTTCGGCCTCATGGCGACCGCCATCGCCGAACACATGGCCGCCCACGGCGTGAAGACGATCGGTTTCATCGGCTATGCCGACCCCTATGGCGAGTTGTGGCTGAAGGCCATGCAGGGCGCCGCCGACGCCAAGGGCCTCAAGCTCACCGTGGTGGAACGCTATCAGCGCAACGACACCAGCGTCACGGGGCAAGTGCTCAAGATCATGGCGGCCAATCCGGATGCCGTGCTCATCGCCGGCTCGGGTACGCCGGCCGTGCTGCCGCAGGCGACGCTGGTCGAGCGCGGTTACAAGGGCAAGTACTACCAGACGCACGGCATCGCCAACCGCGACTTCCTGCGCGTCGGCGGCAAGAACGTCGAAGGTACGATCTTCCCGGTCGGCCCCATGCTGCTGGCCGAGCAGCTGCCGGATTCGCATCCCTCGAAGAAGCCGTCGCTCGAGTACATCAAACTCTACGAGGGCGCCCATGGCCCGAACAGCCGCAGTACCTTCGGCGCGCATGCCTACGACGCCTACCTGCTGCTCACGCGCGCCGTACCGGAAGCCATGAAGAAAGCCAAGCCCGGCACGCCGGAGTTCCGTGTGGCATTGCGCGATGCGCTGGAGAGCGTCAAGGAGTTGCCGGCCACCCATGGCGTGTTCAGCATGTCGCCGACCAACCACAACGGCTTCGATGCCCGTGCTGCGGTGATGGCCACGGTATCGAATGGCGACTGGAAACTGCTGAAGTGAGCAAGCCGCCCTTCGCCAGCCTGCGTTTCGCGCCGGCCGCGGTGGAGGTCGAGCGGCGCGAGGATGGGGTCCAGGTGCTGCGCTCGCCGCAGCCGCTTGAGCCCCATGCGCGCTGCCTCGGCGAACATCTCGAGCGCTGGGCGCGGGAAGCGCCCGACCGCTGCTTTCTCGCCGAGCGCGCCGGCGCCGTCTGGCGGCGGCTGACTTTCGGCGAAGCACTGGCCCAGGCTCGCGCGATCGGCGCCGCGTTGCTGGCGCGCGGGCTGTCGGCGGAGCGGCCGGTGATGGTGCTGTCCGATAACGCCATCGACCATGCGCTGCTGATGCTCGGCGCCATGCATGTGGGCGTGCCGGTGGCGCCGATCTCGCCGGCGTATTCGCTGATGTCTAAGGACTACGCCAAGGTAAAGACGATCGTCGCGCTACTCAGGCCGGGCCTGGTGTATGCGGCCGACGGCGCCAGATTCGCCGGCGTGCTGAAGGCGGTGGATTTCGGCGGTGCGGAGATTGTCATCGGGACCAATCCGCCCGCCGGCCTCAAGTATACGGCCTTTGCCGACCTGCGCCGGGAGCCGGGGCCGGAGGTGGACCTGGCCTACGCCGCAGTTGGCCCCGACACCATCGCAAAATTCCTGTTCACCTCGGGCTCCACCGGCGAGCCGAAGGGCGTCATCAACACGCAGCGCATGCTCTGTTCGAACCAGCAGGCCATCGCCCAGCTGTGGCCCTTCCTGGAGGAGACGCCGCCGGTGATCGTGGATTGGCTGCCGTGGAATCATACTTTCGGCGCCAACCACAACTTCAACATCGTCCTCGCCAACGGTGGCACGCTCTACATCGACGAGGGCAAGCCGGTGCCCGGCCTCATCGAGAAGACCGTGGCGAATTTGCGCGAGGTGTCGTCGACAATCTACTTCAACGTGCCGCGCGGCTTCGATGCGCTGATTCCCTTTCTGGAGAAGGATGCCACGCTGCGCCAGAACTTCTTCGGCAAGCTGCAGATGATCTTCTACGCTGCCGCGGCCCTGCCGCAGAATTTGTGGGAAAAACTTGAAGACTTGTCGGTGCGCGAGCGCGGCCAGCGTACCGTGATGGTGTCCGCGTGGGGGGCGACCGAGACGGCGCCGATGGTGACTTCGGTGCATTACGAGATCGACCGCGCCGGCGTCATTGGCCTGCCGGCGCCCGGCACCGAGCTGAAACTGGTCCCCAATGAAAGCAAGCTGGAACTGCGCGTGCGCGGGCCCAACGTCACCCCCGGCTACTGGAAGCAGCCGGACCTCACGCGCGAGGCCTTCGATGCGGAAGGCTTCTACCGCATCGGTGATGCTGGTCGTTTCGCCGACCCGGACGATCCGGCCAAGGGCATCGAGTTCGACGGCCGCATCGCCGAGGACTTCAAGCTCATGAGCGGCGTCTGGGTGCATGTCGGTGCGCTACGCATCAACGCGCTGACCCTGCTGGCGCCGGTGGCGCAGGACATCGTCGTCGCCGGCCACGACCGCGAAGAAATCGGTTTTCTCATCTTCGCCAATGCGGCCGGCTGTCGCAGCCTCTGCCCTGCCCTGCCGGCGGATGCGCCGCTCGAAGCGGTGCTGGCCGATGCGCGCGTCGTCGAAGCCGTGCGCAAGGGCCTGGCGCAGCTGAAGCAGGAAAATGGCGGCAGCTCGACGCATGCCACGTGCGCGCTGCTGATGGCGGAAGCGCCGTCGATCGACGCCAACGAGATCACCGACAAGGGTTACATCAACCAGCGTGCGGTGCTGGTGCGCCGCGCCGCGCTGGTGGATCGCCTGTTTGCCGAAGCTGCGGATACCGCAGTCATCCGCCCGTAAAAGTCAGTCCCCGGAGTACGGCAAGCCGGGCGGACGGACACCCTTGCGCCGCCGCAGCAGCCCGGGCCGCTGGGCAAGCGGCGCATCTATCCCCTCCTTGGCGGACGCTTCGAGGGCGAGCGGGTTTCCGGCTGCATTTCCGCCGGACGAGCGCACTGTGCAGACCGCCTACGCGGCCATGAAATCGCGCTTCAGGCTCAGTGTCTCCATGAAGGAATCGACTCTGTTCTGCGCGCGGACCATGTCGAATTCGCGTTCGTCGCCCATGTTGCCCTCGTAGGTCATCACCGGGATGCCGGCGGCGGCCAGGCCGAGTCGGTTTTCCATGATGCCCATCGAGAGGCCCTCGCAGCCGCGGTTCATGTGGATCATGACTCCGTCGACGCCCCAGTGCTTGACGATGTACTTCATCATCTCGGTCTTCAGGTTGGGATCGAAGAAGTGCTGCCACAACGGCTTGGAGAGGTTCCAGTCGGCATAGAGGCGCAGCGCCGTGTCGCGGTCGTTGATCTCGATGCCCTTCTCCCACGGCAGGGTGCGCGGCATCCAGCTGCCGTCTTCACGGGTTTCCCAGGTGCCTTCCAGGCCGAAGGTGTACAGCGAGCCGATGGAGACGGCGCCGAATTCCTCGAGGTAGCGGAAGATCTTGAGGAAGGCCCAGGGCGGCTGCGTGTCGGACATGACGCGGCAGCGCTCGTTGGGCACGGCGGCGATGCCGCGGGCGACGCGGTCCTTCACCTCGTCGAGTAACTCTTGGTAGAAATCCGCGCACCACTGCGAGGACTTGTGCAGCACCGCCAGCACGTAGAGCGAGTACATGGTCTTCTCGTCGAGCGGGGCGGGCTTGTTCTGGTTGAGCAGACAAATCTCGGCCCACAGCGAGGTGGCGCGCATCTCGTTCTTCACGGCGCGGATCAACCGCTCGTCGTCGCACTTGCGTCCGGTTACCTTTTCGACGAACTCGATGGATTCGTGAAGCTGGTTGGTAACGTAGGCCAGGCGGCCTTCGTCGATGTCCTTGTAGGCGCCGATGCTGACATCCACGTAGAAGTCCGGCACCCCCTCGTACTTCGAGGCATGCTGGTACCACTTGGCGTGGGAGCAGCAGATCTGCGTCTGAAAATTGAAGTCGGGCTTGGGGAATTCGCCGCCGTACAGGTACTTGTTGAGGTGCATGCCGCCCCAGTAGAGGCGCATGTAGGCGCACAGGTCGCGGGCGAAGCCGGCGGCCTCGGCAGCGTCCAGGCATTCCTTGGCGAACTTGCGGTCGAAGGCGATGCTGGCGCCGTAGGGCTCGCCGGTGAGCGGATGCACGTCGTCGCCGAAGGCCGTTGGGATGGCATCGAAGGACCAGCCGGCGGCGCCCCAGCGGATGCCGCCGTTTTCCTTGGCGCGGGCGTAGTTGATGTAGTACTGCTCGCGCAGTTCCTTGGCCTTCTTCCAGCACTTAAGCGGCTCGGTCGGATAATTTGCCATGTCGTGTTGCTCCTTCAGGACTTGTTCACGGTAAATATGATGCTTAAAAAATCAACGCCGCAAATGCATCTTAAGCACGCACGCTTTGCCGCGGATTGATATGGGTCAAAAATGAATGAATAATCATTCATTTTCAGTGGTAAGCAGAGGCGTGTCGATGCGACATTGCTCCTACCGTTCAGATTGGCTGTAGGCCGCCAGCGTCTGGCGGGCGATGATGAGCTGCTGCACCTCGGTGGCGCCCTCGTAGATACGCAGGGCACGGATCTCGCGGTAGAGCTTCTCGACGGGATGACCGCTGACGACGCCCAGGCCGCCCCAGATCTGCACGGCCGCGTCGATGACCTGCTGTGCCGACTCGGTGGCCGTCATCTTCGCCATGGCGGCCTCGCGCGTGATGGTTTGCCCCTGGTCGCGCAGCCACGCCGCCCGATAGGTGAGCAGGGCGGAACTGTCGATGGCGGTCGCCATCTGTGCGAGCTTCATCTGCGTGATCTGGAAGTCGGCGAGCGTCTGGTTGAACATCTTGCGTTTCGTTGCACGGCTCAGGGCCTCGTCCAGTGCGCGCCGGGCGAAGCCGAGGGCGGCCGCGGCGACGGAGGTGCGGAAGATGTCCAGCGTCTGCATGGCGACCTTGAAACCCTGGCCCGGCACGCCAATCATGGCGCTGCGCGGGACCCGGCAAGCGGTAAAGCGCAGACGGGCGAGCGGATGCGGCGCGATGACCTCGATGCGTTCGGCAACCTCGAAGCCGGGCATATCGGCACCGACGACGAATGCCGACAGGCCGCGCGAGCCAGGCGCTTCGCCGGTGCGGGCAAACACTACATAGAAATCGGCGATGCCGCCGTTGGAAATCCAGGTCTTATCGCCGTCGAGCACGTAATCGTCCCCGTCGACCCGTGCCGTGCATTCCATCGCTGCTACATCCGAACCCGAGCCCGGCTCCGACAGGGCGAAGGCGGCGATCGCTTCGCCTGCGGCCACTTTGGTCAAGTAGCGCTGCTTCTGTTCCGGCGAGCCGTGCAGGGTGAGCGCGCCCGAGCCCAACCCCTGCATGGCAAAGGCGAAGTCGGCAAGGCCATCGTGGCGCGCCAGCGTCTCGCGCAGCAGGCAGATGGCGCGCGTGTCGATGGCGTCGAATTGACCGCCACAGTCCTTGCCGCCGACGGCATAGCGCAGCCACCCGGCCTTGCCGAGCCGGGTAACGAAGTCGCGGCAGGCGGAGTCCGCATCGCCGTGGTGGGCGGTGACGTTTCCGCTGATCCAGCGCTCCAGCTCCGCCTGCAGTTGGCGGTGCCTGTCTTCGAAGAAAGGCCAGTCGAGATAGCTCTTGTCGCTCATGATTTCTCCCAATTCCTGCCGTGTTCCATCGGCGCGCCCATGGCCGCCGCTCGCCTTCAAACAGCCTGCTTGAGCATTTCACGCAGGCGGTAGCGTTGCGTCTTGCCCGTCGCCGTCTGCGGCAGCTCGCTGACGAAGCGGATGGTGCGCGGGCACTTGTAGATGGACAGCGTCGTCTTGAAGGTCTGTTGCAGCGCCTCGGTGAGAGCAGTCTGATCCGCCTCCGCATCGCGCGGCACGGCAAAGAGCGCGATGCGCGTCAGGCCGTCCTTGTTGGGGAAGCCGACCACGGCGGCGTCCAGCACACCGGGCACGGTCAGGGCGCAGGCTTCGATCTCGGCAGGGCTGACCCATTGGCCGGAAATCTTGAGCATGTCGTCGGAGCGTCCCATGTGGCACCAGCGGCCGTCCGCGTCGAACTGGAACATATCGCCGGGAAAATACCAGCCGTCGCGCAGAGCGCGCGCTGTCAATTCCGGCTGCTGCCAGTAGCCGACAAACTGGCACGAGGTGCGGATGGCGATCTGCCCGGCGCGGCCCGGCTCGGTGATGTCCTGGCCCTCGTCGTCCACGAGGCGGACTTCTGCCCAGGAGACGGGCTTGCCGGAGGAGCCGCCGACAGCGTCGCCGGGCTGATTGAAGAGGAACAGGAACACCGTTTCGGAGGCGCCGACGCCATCGAGGATCGGTTTGCCGCACAGTTCCAGCCAGTCGTCAAAGAGCGATTCGGGCAGCTTTTCGCCGGCGGCAACAAAATGACGGATGGCGCGGAACGCCGGGTTGGCCGGGGCGCCCTCGCGCATCAGGTTGCGATACATGACTGGTGTGCTGAAGAGCACCGTGGGCTGGTGGCGCTCCACCGTGGAGATGATCAGCTTGGGGTCCGGCCAGGCCGGCGAAAGAATGATCGTGGCGCCGCTTTGCAGGCCGCCCATGAGCGAATGGCCGAGCGCGAAGCCGAAGAAAATCTTCGAGGTGGTGAACACGCGGTCGCCCGGCCGCACGCCGAGGTACTCCCGCTCGAGGCAGTCCGCGACCCGTGCGCTGCGATGCGGATGCATCACCGCCTTGGGCCTGCCGGTGGTGCCGGAGGAGTAGAGCCAGAAACCCACTTCCTCGGGGTCCATGCGGGCGGATTCGAGCTGATCGGACTGACCCTCGAGGAAGGCTTGCCGCGATATGTATGGAGCTGCGGGTGGGGCCGCGCCGCCGTTGACGACGACCTGCGGCGGATTCTCGAGGTTCGTTGCGGCGCTATCGTACAGGTCAAGGAAATGCGCATCGACGAAGATGACCCGGCAACCGCTGTCCTGGATGACGTAGCGCAGGTCGCGCGAGGCGAGCCGCACGCTGAGGGCGACGGCGACGGCACCCAGGCGCAGGGTGCCCAGGTAGGCGGCCACCAGTTCGGGCGAGTCGTCCATCAGGAACAGTACGCGGTCCCCGCGTGCAACGCCGCGCGCACCCAGTGCGTTGCCGTAGTGGTTGGCGTCCGCATTCAGTCCCGCGAAGCTGATCGAGCGGTTCTCGCACAATATGGCCGGTTGAGTGCCCAGGCCCAGGGCGAGGGGTCGGCCGATAATTTCGTCCGCGGCGTTCATGGTGCTCATGCTTGCATCATCCTTTTATGTGCGCGGTTTTAATATGCAAGCGACGTCCCCTCAGCCGACGCAGCATTCTACAAAAACAATAAGGTGATTGAACACTCATTCATTTTACTTGTCAAGCCATCAGGCACCTGAAAGGCAGGGCGGCAACGGTTGACTTTATGAAATGAATGAGCAATCATTCATCTATGTCCGAGCCCTTGGTTGAGTAGGGGTTGAGTAGGAAGTTTGGAGGTTTGGATTTGGGCAGCCAAGGCATGAATGCCTTATCAAGGCGAGCCTTGCAGCGAGTCAGTCGGCTAATCAGGGAGGCAAGCAACATGCAACTGAAAGACAAGACGGCCGTCGTCACGGGGGCCGCGTCCGGCATCGGACGGGCCACGGCCGAAACATTGGCGGCTGCGGGCGCCTTCGTGCTGCTGGGCGACATCGACGAACAGAAGGGGGACGAAGCGGCGGCTGAATTGCGCGAGCGTGGCTACGGTGCGGAGTTCATCCGCCTCGACGTCACCGACCTGGAGTCGATCGCCGCATTCAAGCAGCGCGCCTATGCCTTGCGCGGCCACGTGGATATCGTCGCTAACATCGCCGGCTGGGGCAAGATCCAGCCTTTCATGGAGAACACACCGGAGTTCTGGCGCAAGGTGATCGACCTGAACCTGCTCGGACCGATTGCAGTCTCGCATGCCTTCCTCGGCAAGATGATCGAGCGCGGTGCCGGCAAGATCGTCGTCGTGGCGAGCGATGCCGGCCGCGTCGGCAGCATGGGGGAAACCGTCTATTCCGGCGCCAAGGGCGGCGCCATCGCCTTCTGCAAATCGCTGGCGCGGGAAGTGGCCCGCTACAACATCAACGTGAACTGCGTCTGTCCGGGGCCTACAGATACGCCGCTGCTGCGGGCCGTGCCGGAAAAGCACCAGGAAGCTTTCGTCAAGGCGACGCCGATGCGCCGCCTGGCCAAGCCCTCGGAACTCGCGGATGCCGTGCTGTTCTTCGCCAGCGACCAGGCGAGCTTCGTCACTGGCCAGGTGCTCAGCGTGAGCGGCGGCCTGACGCTGGCCGGCTGAATCGAATTACCCACTTGCCTGCGCGCTGCGCAGGCTCATGACCAAGGAGAGAATAATGAACCCCCACGCTCACATTCGTTCGCTGCCCCTCGAGGGGGCGCATGCCCCCTTCGGGGCACCCCAGGAGTACTTCTTCGAGATGGCTGCGCCATCCCTTCAGGGCGCGGCCCATCAGGAGGCATGATCATGTACAAGTTGAAAGCCGCAGAATGGCGGCCTGAGCATTTCAAGCTGGAAGTCGCAGACCGCGTTGCCACGATCACGCTGAATCGTCCGGAGCGGAAGAACCCGCTGACGTTCGAGAGCTACGCTGAGTTGCGCGACACATTCCACCGCTTTCAGTACGTGGAAGATGTGCGTGCCGTCGTCATCACCGGGGCGGGCGGCAACTTCTGCTCGGGCGGCGATGTGCACGAGATCATCGGCCCGCTCACCAAGATGAACATGAACGACCTGCTGGCGTTCACCCGCATGACCGGCAACCTGGTCAAGGAAATGCGTACCTGCCCGCAGCCGATTATCGCGGCGGTAGATGGTGTGTGCGCCGGGGCCGGCGCGATTATTTCCATGGCGTCCGACTTGCGCTATGCCACGCCGGAAGCCAAGACGGCCTTCCTTTTCGTGCGCGTCGGCCTGGCCGGCTGCGACATGGGTGCCTGCGCCATCCTGCCGCGCATCATCGGCCAGGGCCGTGCGTCGGAGCTGCTGTATACCGGCAATGCGATGAGCGCTGAACAGGGCCTGGCCTGGGGCTATTTCAACGGCGTTGTTGCCCAGGACCAACTGCTGGAGAAGGCGCGCAAGATGGCGCTGTCCCTGGCGGACGGTCCGGCTTTTGCCCATGCCATGACGAAGAAATGCCTGCACCAGGAATGGAACCAGACCATCGAGCAGGCGCTGGAGACCGAGGCCGAGGCGCAGGCCATATGCATGCAGACGCAGGATTTCACGCGTGCCTACAACGCCTTCGTCGCCAAGGAAAGGCCGAAGTTCGAGGGCAACTGAGCCGATGGGCGTGCTGGTGAATGTCTGCCGGCACGCCGTAGCGGCAGGGGCAATTTGTGGCAGACTGAGCGCTCATTCAGATGTGCCATGGGGAGAGATGCGATGGGTTCTGCCGGAGATGTCCAGGCGCTGGTGACAGATACCAGACTGGTGGAGGAGCGGCGCGGACAGATCGTGCGCGCTGCGGTCAAGCTGTTCTCGGAGAATGGCTACTACACAACGACGATCCAGCAGATCGCGCGCGAGGCCGGCGTCAGTACCGGACTCATCTATCAGTACTTCCGCGACAAGGACGACATCCTCTTCCTGACCCTGAAGCTGGTGCTGGACACTTACGAGAACGACATACCCCCGCAGCTCGAAGGCATCGACAATCCGGTCGAGCGCCTGTGCATGGCGATCTGGACTTACTGCCGCATCGTCGATGGCCTGCTCGATGCGACCGTGCTGGCCTACCGCTCGACCAAGTCCCTGCGGGCAGACCGGCGCGTATTGGTGAAGGATGCGGAAATCCGCACCAACAGCCTGATCGAGGCGTGCCTGACCGACAGCATCAAGGCCGGCCTGATGGCTAAGGTCGATACTTACATGCTCTCCTACCAGATGGTCACCTTTGCCCATTCCTGGGCGCTGAAGAACTGGTCGCTGGGTGAACACTATGCGCTGGCCGAGTATGTCTCCGAAGGCATCAAGCTACTGGTCGAGCCTTTCCTGACGGCCAAGGGGCAGCGCGTGCTGGAAGAAATGCGCAAGCACACCCGCTCCTTCGGTGCGCTCGACGCACGTTCCGCCGCGAGGAAAACCTCAGGGATAAAGACGGAAGCGAAAACCCGAAAGCGGAAGACCTGAAACCGGCATGATTTCACTTAGCATCGAAGGCGCCATCGCCAAGGCGACGCTGAATCGTCCCCCGGTCAATGCCATCAACGAGGCCTGGGTGGCACGCCTGGACGACGTGCTCGGTGAGGTTGAAAGTCACGCGGAGGTCGGCGTGCTGTGGCTGCGCAGCAGCGAAAAAGTCTTTTGTGCCGGCGCCGACCTGGCGCTGATGCGCAGCATCTTCGATAGCGCGGAGGGGCGCGAGCGCATGATCGCCCTGACGCGCCGCATGCAGGAAGTGTTCGCGCGCCTGGAGGCGCTGCCCAAGGTGACGCTGGCCGAGATCGGCGGGCCGGCGATGGGCGGCGGCTTCGAGTTGGCCCTCGCCTGCGATCTGCGCATCGTTGCGGATTCGGCCCGCGTCGGCTTGCCCGAGGCAAGGCTCGGCCTGCTGCCGGCCGCCGGTGGCACGCAGCGCATGACCCGCATCTGTGGCGAGTCAGTGGCGCGGCGGCTCATCCTCGGCGCGGAACTGGTAGCGGGGGCCGAGGCCGTTGCCCTGGGCCTGGCCCAGTGGTCCGCGGCCTCCGCAGAAATCGAGAACCAGGCTTGCGCACTGTCTGAGCGCCTGGCGGAACTGCCCCCCGTCACCCTTGCGGCCAACAAGCAATGCATCGGTATTGCCGCAACCGGCGGAAGCGGGGGCTTCGAAGCGGAACTCGAAGGCAGCGCACGGCTGCTGGCAGCGCCCGAGACCCGGCGCCGCGTGGTCGGATTCCTGGAAAAGCGCTAACGCCTTACGCAGGCTTCATTTCACGCGGCCGATGCGCATGTGCAGCGGCCAGCGCAGCCTCTTTCTCCTATCCCGCTCGGGCCACAAAGGAACGAGTCGCCGCTCGAGCGCAGGCAGCGGATCAACCCCCTTGTCCTTCATGCAGGCGCGCGTGGCCGACCAGGTGCCCAGATAGCCGAGCAGATCGTCGCGCGACCATTCCGTGGTGATGGAGAAGGCGGGCGCGGCGATCGTCTCGAAGGGGAAGGGCAGGGAGCGGTAGCGGTCGTCCACCATCTTGCGTTCGGGTGGCCAGTAGGGGCCGACCACATTGCGGTAAAAATCGGCTATCAGTGCATCGACGCCCGCCTCGACATCCAGCAGCGTGTAGGTCCACACGGCGATGATGCCGCGCGGCTTCAGCACCCGCTTCGCTTCGGCGTAAAAGTGCTCCAGCTCGAACCAGTGGATGGCCTGGGCCACGGTGAGCAGGTCGATGGAGGCGGTGTCGAGCCCGCTCGATTCAGCCGCCGTATTGCGGTAACTGACTTTTGCATGCGGCTGTGCGTGGGCGAGTTGGTCTGCACTCGGGTCGGTTGCGATCACAAGGTCGAAATGCGCTGCTAGCGCGACGGCGGCCTGGCCACTACCGGTGCCACAGTCCCATGCGATGCTGTGCCCCGGCGCGATGTCCGCCAGCCAAGCGAACAGTTCCGCCGGATAATTGGGCCGGTAGCGGGCGTAGTCCGGTGCCTGGGCGGAGAAGTGATCCTTGAATGGGCCGCTCATCCCACAGGGATTTCCTTCGGTCATCAGGACAGGGTGAAAAAGAACGTAGCGCCCTTGTCAATTTCGCCTTCGGCCCATGTCAGGCCGCCATGGCGTTGCACAATGCGATGCACGGTGGCCAGGCCGATGCCGGTACCGGCGAAATCCTTGACGCCGTGGAGGCGCTGGAAGGCGCCGAAGAGCTTGTCGGCGTAGCGCATGTCGAAGCCGGCGCCATCGTCGCTGACGAAGTAGACCGTGCTGCTGCCGGTGTGCCGGACACCGAACGCGACATGCGCCACCTCTTTGCGGGCGGTGAATTTCCACGCGTTCGACAGCAGGTTGTACAGCACGATACGCAGGAGCCGTTCGTCGCCGCGCACCCGCACATCGGACTCGGCGATGAATTCCACCCTGCGCTCCGGTTCGGCGCCCTGCAGTTCCTTGGCGATCGATTCGGCCATGCGGGACAGATCGAACTCGGCGAGGTGAATGGGTTCGCGCGTGAGTTGGGCCAGATCGATCATGCCGTCGATCAGTTCGCTCATGCGCAGCGTCGCCGAGCAGATGCGGCGAAGGTACTCCTTGCCCTGCTGGTCGAGCCGCTCGCCGTAGTCCTGCAGGAGCAGGCTCGAAAAGCCGTTGATGCCGCGTAGCGGCGAGCGCAGGTCGTGCGAGACGGAGTAACTGAAGCTTTCCAGTTCCCTGATTGACGCCTGTAGTTCCGATGTGCGCTGATTGACGTGATCCTCCAGTTCCAGATTCAGCTGGCGCAGCAGGTTTTCGGCGTGCCGCCGGCGCTGACTATTGCGGTAGGCCTCAATGAGCACGGCGCAGGTCGTGGTGAAGGGTTGCAAATGCGCGATCTGCGCTTCGGCGTAGCCGCCAGGACGGTTGGCAACGGCGATCATGCCGACCAGTTCGCCGCCGCGATGCAGCGGCAGGCCCATGAAGGCATCCATGGGCGGATGACCCGGCGGCAGGCCGCCGCGGCGCGGATCTTCGCCCGGCGCGTTGGTGAGCACCGGCTTGCCGCTAGAAAGTACATGGCCGAACAAGGTGCCGGGGTTGCGGAATTCGTAACCGCCCTTGAGCATGCTCCGGTAGAGGGTGCGGGAGGCATCATCCCAGGAGATGTCGGTAATGGCGTAGATGTGCAAACCGGGTACGGCATGCGCATCCGCGACCACTTCACCGATGAACCCGTACTGGCTGTCCGTGATGTCGAGCAATTGGGTGAGCAGCCGGTCGAACGTGGGCTGCGGATCGGCATCCGCTATGAAATCGGCCTGGGCCTCGCTGACCGCGTGCAGCATGCGGTTCTGTTCGAGGAACAACTGTTCTATGCGCTTGCGGTCGCTGATGTCGCGCGTGATCGTCAGCATGCAGGGCGCCCCACCTACTTCGATCAGGCTGGCGGAAATCTGCGCTTCGAAAAGGCGGCCGGATTTGTGCCGGAAGCGGGTCTCGTGGTTGATGATCTCGCCCTGCTTTTGAAGCCGTTCCATGAGGTCTTGCCGCTGAACAGGGTCGGGCCAGACGCCCATGTTGACGACCTGCCGGCCGATGGCCTCCGGCGGCGCATAACCGAATATCCGTTCGAAAGCGGGATTGACGTCGACATATTGTCCGCTGACAAGTGAGGTGATGGCGATGGCGTCGGGGCTGGCTGCGAAGATGCGCGAAAGTTTCTGCTCGGACAGCCGCAGGGCCGTCTCCGTTTGCTTGTGCTCCTGGCTGATCTGGCTGATGAGAGTGTCATGCGCCCAGATCAGCTCGGCTTCGTTCGCTTCGAGCTCAGCGACGCGCTTTCCGAGCGCCTCCAGTTCGGCCTGCAAATCGCGCGGCTTGTCCGGGGCCTGCTTCATGGCCGGTCGTGGGGTGCTCGATGGCAGGGGTGCGATTGCTCGGACATAGCGGACGGATTTTCCGCCGAAACCGCGCGGGCCTCAAGTGCAAAGGACACGGATGGCGCGAAAGGCGCGAAGGGCGCGAATCCACGGCAGGAGCAGAATGCAGGCAGCCGCCCGGCCGCCTGCATGGGACGTAATTACTTCGGCCGCTTGTCGATGACCCGTTTGGCCTTGCCGATCGAGCGTTCGATAGAAGTCTGCGCGACGATGCGCACTTGGGTGGACACGCCGATGTAGGACTTGATGTGGTGCTGGAGTTCCTTGGCCGCCGCCTGCTGCTCGGCCGCCGGCGCCTGGGCGAATTCAGGCTTCAGCTCCACCAGTACATCCAGTTCGTCCATGTGATCCGGGCGCGAGACTTCCAGCACGTAGTGCGGCGCCAGCTTCGGCTGTTTGAGGATCATCTCCTCGATCTGCGAGGGAAAGACGTTCACGCCGCGGATGATGAGCATGTCGTCGGAGCGGCCGGTGATCTTGTCCATGCGACGGAAGCTGCGCGCGGTGGGCGGCAGCAGGCGCGTCAGGTCACGCGTGCGGTAGCGGATGATCGGTAATGCTTCCTTGGACAGTGATGTGAACACCAGTTCGCCGGATTCGCCGTCGGGCATCACTTCGCCGGTGGCGGGGTCGATGATCTCCGGATAGAAGAAGTCCTCCCAGATTACCAGGCCGTCCTTGGCCTCGATGCACTCGCAGGCCACGCCGGGGCCCATGACTTCCGACAGGCCGTAGATGTCGACGGCATCGAGGCCCATGCGGCGCTCGATCTCGGCGCGCATCTGGTTGGTCCACGGCTCGGCGCCGAAGATGCCGACCGATAGGGAGCTCTTGGCCGGGTCGAGGCCCTGGCGCTCAAACTCGTCGGCGATAGCCAGGCTGTAGGAGGGCGTGACCATGATGATGTCCGGCTTGAAGTCAGCGATCAGTTGCACCTGTTTCTCGGTCTGCCCGCCGGACATCGGGATGACCGTGCAGCCCAGTCGCTCGGCGCCGTAGTGGGCGCCGAGACCGCCGGTGAACAGGCCGTAGCCGTAGGCGACGTGGACGATGTCGCCGGGGCGACCGCCGGCAGCGCGGATGGAGCGCGCCATCAAGTCGGACCAGACGTCGATGTCCTTCTGCGTGTAGCCGACCACGGTCGGCTTGCCTGTCGTGCCGCTAGAGGCGTGAATTCGCACCACCTGCTCGCGCGGCACGGCGAACATGTTGAAAGGGTAGTTGTCGCGCAGGTCCTGCTTGGTGGTGAAGGGGAACTTTGCCAGGTCGGACAGCTGCTTCAGGTCTTCCGGCTTGACGCCGGCGTCGTCGAATTTCTTGCGGTAGTGCGGTACGTTGTCGTAGGCGTGCTTGAGCGACCACTTCAGGCGCTGCAGTTGCAGCGCGGTGACTTCATCGCGGCTGGCCTTCTCGATCGGCTCCAGGTCGCCGGGGGCGGGATTTTTCGATGTCATGGTTTGCTCCTCTTCAATGCCTAGCAGTTTGAATTTATCAGACGCGTTCGATGATAAGCGCGATACCCTGGCCGACGCCGATGCACATGGTGCACAGCGCATAGCGGCCGCCGCTGCGCTGCAGCTGGTACAGGGCAGTGGTGACGAGGCGCGCACCGCTCATGCCGAGCGGGTGGCCCAGGGCGATGCCGCCGCCGTTCGGATTGACCTGCGGCGCGTCGTCGGCCAAGCCGAGGTCGCGCGTTACTGCCAGCGCCTGCGCGGCGAAGGCTTCGTTGAGCTCGATCACATCCATCTGCGCCAGCTTCAGGCCGCAGCGTGCCAGCAGTTTGCGCGTGGCCGGCGCCGGGCCGATGCCCATGATGCGCGGCGGCACGCCGGCGGTGGCCATGCCGACGATGCGCGCACACGGCGACAGCCCATGACTTTTCGCCGCCTCTGCCGAAGCGAGCAACAGCGCACAGGCGCCGTCGTTCACCCCAGAAGCATTGCCCGCCGTCACCGTGCCGTCTTCGCGCACAATGGGCTTCAGCTTCGTCAGGCTCTCCAGGCTGGTATCGGTGCGCGGATGTTCGTCAGCAGCGACGATTTTCGCCTCACCCTTCTTCTGCGCGATCTCCACCGGCACGATCTCGTCGTCGAAGCGGCCGGCGGCCTGGGCCGCGACGGCGCGCTGCTGGCTGCGCAGGGCGAAGGCATCCTGGTCGGCGCGGGCGATCTTTAATTCCGTAGCGAGGTTTTCCGCCGTCTCCGGCATGGCATCGGTGCCATACAGCTTCTTCATCAGCGGGTTAACGAAACGCCAGCCGATGGTGGTGTCGAATATCCCTGTATTGCGTGAATAGGCCGCATCGGCCTTGGCCATGACGAAGGGCGCGCGGGTCATGCTTTCCACGCCGCCGGCAATCATCAGGTCGGTGTCGCCCGCGCGGATGGCGCGCGCCGCACTGCCGACGGCGTCCATGCCCGAGCCGCACAGGCGGTTGACCGTGGCGCCCGGCACGGTTTGTGGCAGCCCAGAGAGCAGCACGGCCATGCGGGCGACGTTGCGGTTGTCCTCGCCGGCCTGGTTGGCGCAGCCATAAATGAGGTCGTCGACGGCGCTCCAGTCGAGGTCCGCGTGACGCTGCATCAGCGCCTTGATAGGCAGCGCGGCGAGATCGTCGGTGCGGATCGAGGCGAGTGCGCCGCCGTAACGGCCGATGGGTGTGCGCACGGCATCGCAGATGAAGACATCTTTCAACTCAATCACCTCCTTGTTGTTTGACCAGCTCGCCCTGGATACGGTGGGACTTGCCGCGGAACAGGGCGATGCGTTTGCCGGCCTGATTGCTGACCTCGATGTCGTAGATACCGCTGCGGCCGGCGAGTGCGCGTTCTTCCGCAGTGGCGGTCAGCACGTCCCCGACATGCGCCGGAGCCAGGTAGTCGATGGTGCAGCCGGAGGCGACGGCGTTGTGGTTATGGCTGTTGCAGGAATAGGCAAAGGCGGAATCGGCGAGGGTGAAGATGAAGCCGCCGTGGCACATGCCGTGGCCATTGACCATGTCGTCGGTGATGGTCAGCGACATGCGCGCATAGCCGGGGCGGATTTCGTCCAGAGCGATGCGCAGGAACTGCGAGGTGCGGTCGCTGCGGTACATTTCGCGGCCAACGGCTTCGGCCAGTTCCTGGGTTTTTTTGATCGGACTCATGCGCGGAGTTTACTTGCCCTTGAAGACGGCCGGGCGTTTCTCCATGAAAGCAGCCACGCCTTCGCGGTAATCCGCGCTACGCCCGAGTTCACGCTGGGTATCGCGTTCGAGGTCGAGCTGCTGTTCCAGCGTATTATTCGAGGAGGCGTGCAGCACACGTTTGGTGGCGGCATACCCAAGAGGCGGCCCCTGGGCGAAACGGGCCGCCAGGGCCTCGGCGTCGGGCATGAGCGCGTCATCGTCAACGCACTTCCAGATCAGGCCCCAGTCTGCTGCCTGCTCGGCCGACAGTTTGTCGCCGCTCAGGGCCAATCCCATGGCGAGTGCGCTGCCGGCCAGCCGCGGCAGGAAGTAGCTGCCGCCGCAATCCGGCGCCAGGCCGATCTTGCTGAAGGCCTGGATGAAACAGGCCGAGCGTGCCGCCAGAACGATGTCGCAGGCGAGGGCCAGGTTGGCGCCGGCGCCGGCACCAGTGCCGTTGACCGCGGCGATGACGGGAATGGGCAGGGCACGCAGGGCCAGCACCAGCGGTTTGTAATGGATCTCGATGGAATGCCCCAGGTCCGGCGGCGGTGCCCCGGGCGGCATGATGCGTTCGGCCAGATCCTGCCCGGTGCAGAAGGCGCGGCCAGCGCCCGTCAGGATCAGGCTGCGAGCGCCGTCCGCCTGCACGCGCCCGATCGCATGGCGCAATTCGCCATGCATTGCCGCATTCAGGCTATTCAATTTGTCCGGGCGGTTCAGCGTGATGCGGGCGACACCGTCGCGGAACTGGTAGAGAATAGTGCTCATATCGACCGAAACAACAGTTCAGATACAGAATTAGTAGCGTTGAGGTATCCGACAGTATCGTTTTACATCACCGCCGACATGCTACATAATTCAGGACTAACGTACAACATGCATCATTATGCTTAATGGTGAGGTATGGTGAAAGTCTATTCGATAGAAGGGGTTACACCGGTAGTGCACCCCTCAACCTATGTCCATCCGTCGGCAACCCTTATCGGGGACGTCATTATCGGGCCGGACTGCTATATCGGCCCGAGCGCCTGCTTGCGCGGTGATTTCGGACGTATCCGCATCGAGCGTGGCGCCAATATTCAGGATTGCTGCATCGTACATGGTTTTCCCGAACGCGATACCGTGGTCGAAGAGAACGGGCATATCGGCCATGGCGCTGTACTGCATTGCTGCCGCATCGGCCGCAATGCGCTGGTCGGCATGAACGCTGTGGTGATGGACAAGGCCGAGGTGGGGGAGTGGTCCATCGTTGCCGCCATGGCTTTCGTCAAGGCTGGCATGGTGGTGCCACCGAAGAGCCTGGTGGCAGGGATGCCCGCAAAAGTGGTGCGTCCCCTCTCCAAACAGGAAATGGACTGGAAGCACGAAGGTACCGCTCTCTACCAGCATCTGGCGCGCCGCTCTCTAGCCACCATGACTGAAACGGTCGCGCTGACGGAAGTCGAAGCCGATCGCAAGCGCATTCTTCTGCCCGACATCAAGCCGCTCATCGAAGCCAAGGCGGAGTGGGCCGAGGCAGCCCGCGAAGACAATCCGGAATAGTCGTCAGGACGCTGTCTTGTCTCTGAAGCGAGGTCATAATGTGATATTATGGCGCGCTACATGAAACCTATCGCGTTTCTCCGAAAGGCCCCGCGCAGTCATGCGTCAGCCGCCTTTCTGGCATGTCTTCTTCAGATTCGATCAGCAAGGAACAATATGGACCCCCACGCTCACACCATAGAATCAAAGGCTGGTGCCAGCATCCGTTCGCTGCCTCCCATGGGAGCGCATGCCTCCCTTGAGGCACCCCAGGAGTACTTCTTCGGGATGGCTGCGCCATCCCTTCAGGGCGCGGCTCTACAGGAGGCATGACATGAAAATCCATGAATACCAGGGCAAGGAGATCCTGAGAAAATTCGGCGTCGCCACGCCGCGCGGCAAGGCCTGCTTTTCCGTCGACGAGGCCGTCAAGGCGGCAGAGGAACTCGGTGCTCAGTTGGCAACCAAGGTTTGGGTGGTCAAGGCGCAGATCCATGCCGGCGGGCGCGGCAAGGGCGGTGGCGTCAAGGTGGCGAAATCGCTGGACGAGGTGCGCAGTTACGCCGGTCAGATCCTCGGCATGCAGCTGAAGACGCACCAGACCGGACCGGAGGGGCAGAAGGTGCGCCGCCTGCTGGTCGAGGAAGGCGCCGACATCAAGAAGGAACTCTACGTCGGCATGGTGGTGGATCGCGTCACGCAGTTGGTCTGCCTGATGGCCTCGAGCGAGGGCGGCATGGACATCGAGGAAGTCGCCGCGCATACGCCGGAGAAGATCCACAAGGTCTTCATCGACCCGGCTACCGGCCTGAAGGATGCCGAAGCCGACGACGTCGCGCGCAAGATCGGTGTGCCCGAGGCCTCCGTTTCGCAGGCGCGCGGTGTGCTGCAGGGGCTGTACAAGGCCTTCTGGGAAACCGACGCCAGCCTCGCCGAAATCAACCCGCTGATCCTCACCGGTGACGGCCGCGTGGTGGCCCTCGATGCCAAGATGAACTTCGATGCCAACGCGCTGTTCCGCCACGAGGACATCGTCGCCATGCGCGACCTCGACGAGGAAGATCCCGCCGAGGTCGCCGCCTCAAAGTTCGACCTCTCCTACATTTCGCTCGACGGCAACATCGGCTGCCTGGTAAATGGCGCCGGCCTGGCCATGGCGACCATGGACACCATCAAGCTGTTCGGCGCAGAGCCGGCCAACTTCCTCGACGTCGGTGGCGGCGCCACCACCGAGAAGGTGACCGAAGCCTTCAAGCTGATGCTCGCCAACGACAAGGTGAAGGGCATCCTGGTGAATATCTTCGGCGGCATCATGAAGTGCGACACCATTGCCACCGGCGTGGTGGCGGCGGCGCGGGAGGTGCATCTGTCCGTACCGCTGGTGGTGCGCATGCGCGGCACCAACGAGGACATCGGCAAGCAGATCCTCAAGGATTCCGGCCTGCCCATCATTTCCGCCAGCGACATGGCCGATGCGGCGCAGAAGATCGTCGCTGCGGTTTCCGGCAAGTAAGGGATACCAACATGAGCATTCTGATCAACAAGGACACCCGCGTCGTCACGCAGGGCATCACCGGCAAGACCGGCCAGTTCCATACCAAGATGAGCAAGGAGTACGCCCACGGCGCGAACTGCTACGTCGCCGGGGTGAATCCGAAAAAGGCCGGCGAGTCCTACGAGGGCATTCCGATCTTCGCTTCAGTGAAAGAGGCCAAGAAACAGACCGGCGTCAATACATCGGTCATCTACGTGCCGCCCCCCTTTGCCGCAGCCGCGATCTGGGAAGCGGTCGAAGCCGAGCTCGATCTCGTCATCTGCATTACCGAGGGCATTCCGGTGCGGGACATGGTCGAATTGAAGGACAAGATGCGCAAGGCCGCGTCGAAAACCGTCCTGTGCGGGCCGAACTGTCCCGGCATTATCACGCCGGACGAAATCAAGATCGGCATCATGCCCGGCCACATCCACATGAAGGGCCGCATCGGTGTGGTGTCGCGCTCCGGCACACTGACCTATGAAGCCGTGGGACAACTCTCCGATCTGCGGCTGGGCCAGTCGACGGCCGTGGGTATCGGCGGTGATCCGGTGAATGGGCTCAAGCACAAGGACGTGCTGGAACTGTTCATGAATGACCCGGGTACCGACGCCGTCATCATGATCGGTGAGATCGGCGGCTCCGACGAGGAAGCGGCCGCCGAGTGGTATGCCAAGGAGTGCAAAAACAAGAAGCCGATCGTTGGGTTTATCGCCGGCGTCACCGCCCCGGCCGGCAAGCGCATGGGCCATGCAGGCGCCATCATTTCCGGCGGCAAGGGCACGGCGCAGGAGAAACTGGCAGTCATGGAAGCCTGCGGCATCAGGACCACTAAGAACCCGGCCGAAATGGGCAAGCTGTTGAAGTCTGTTCTCTGAGCGAAACATTCATCAACGACAACGCCGTCCTCGGGGGCGGCGTTATCGTTTGTATGCCGTGCGCAACAACCCGAATCCCCGCTGTTTTTTGGCCGAGAAATATTTGACTATCCTCATGTTTACCTGTAAGAATTACAAATAAATTGCTGTTTATAAGCAGGTTGAGGGGATTTTGAGGGTATCCTTGCAACTTGCAGCTTTGACGTTTTTATACCGTGCGCAAAGTGTTTCGCAGGACTTGAATCGCATGCGCGCGGCGGCTTCTCCAAAAAAGACAATATTTCAGCAGGAGAGGACAGCGCAGCGTGTCGAAGAGTTTCTGGAAAACCGACTGGTTTATTGGTGTCGTCGTGAGCTTGGTCATGCTCATTGCCGGAGGTGGAGAACTGCTGCAGAGCCTGGAGCGTAAAGCCTACGATCTCGGCATGGGCGCCGTTTCGCGCGAACCAAGCGACAAAATCGCCGTCATCGCCATCGACAAGCAGAGCATCGACAACCTCGGCCGCTGGCCCTGGTCGCGTGACGTGCATGCGAAGATGATTGACGGGCTAGCCGCCGCCAAAGCCAAGGTCATCGCCACCACGATCTTCTTTTCCGAGCCGCAGATCGACCCAGGGCTTACGTATATCAACAAGTTGATCGAACTCTATGGCCAAGCCGGCGGCACTCCGCTGTCCGGCGGCACCGAAACGCTCGCCGTCCAGCCGCCGCCGCTGGGGCAGTTCGGGCCCGTCCTGGCCGAGGCCGAACAGAAGCTCAATTCCGACCGGCGCCTGGGCGAAGCCATCGCCAAGGCGGGCAATGTCGCCTTGCCGATACTCTTTCGCCTGGGGGAGCCGCGCGGGCGGCCCGACAGACCACTACCGGATTTCATCAAGAAGAACGCCATCACCCAGATCGAGAAAGGCGAGAGCATCCCGCTACTCACCGCCGATGTCGAGGTGCCGCTGGTGGAAGAACTCGGCCGCGGTGCGGCGGCCATCGGCCACCTCAACGTCAACCCCGATGTCGATGGCGGCATTCGTACCGAGCCGCTGGTGCTGGCCCACTTCAACGAGATTTATCCCGCGCTGTCCCTCATGATCGCGGCGAAGAGCCTGAACCTGGGCGTGGCTGACATAAAAGTCAGGCTGGGCGAGACGGTGAGTCTGGGCAACCTCAAGATCGGCACCGATCCGGTCATGCAGATGAACACCTTCTTCTACAAGGATCGCGACGGCAAGCCGGCCTTCCAGGTAGATTCCTTTTTCGATGTGGCGAGTGGCAAGATTCCGCTGGACAAGTACAAGGACAAGATCGTATTGATCGGCCCGACCGCCGCCGGCATTAGCAGTATTTTCGTGACACCGGTGTCGCCGGCGATGCCGGCGGTGCTGATGCAGGCGCACACGGTGTCCAGCATCCTGCAGGAGCATTTCTTTGTCGTCCCGACCTGGGGCTGGATGGTCGAGCGGCTGGCATTCCTGCTGGTCGCGGTGTACCTGATTGCGTTGCTGCCGCGCCTCAAGGCCGGCTTGGGCGCGGGCGTGACGGCCGGCTTGCTTGTTGCCCTGGTGGCCGCACACTTCGTGCTGATGACTACGCAACTGATGTGGTTGCAACTGATGGTGCCGGCCGCGCTGCTGTTGCTCGGCCATCTGCTGCTCACCACGAAACGCTTTCTCGTCACCGAACGGGGCAAGGAAAAATCTGAGGCAGATTCCGCCGAATCCAACCGCATGCTGGGCCTGGCCTTCCAGGGCCAGGGCCAACTCGACATGGCCTTCGACAAGTTCCGCAAGTGCCCGCTCGACAACGCGGTGATGGAGAACCTCTACAATCTGGCGCTGGATTTCGAGCGCAAGCGTCAGTTCAACAAGGCTGAGTCGGTGTTCCGCTACATGGCCGACTTCAATCCCAAGTTCCGTGACCTGGAGCAGAAGCTCAGCCGCGCCAAGGCCATGTCGGAGACGGTGATTCTCGGTGGCGGCGGCCGCTCGACCGCGCAAGGCACCATGATCCTCGAAGGGGGGCAGGTCGAGAAGCCGATGCTCGGTCGCTATCAAGTCGAGAAGGAGCTTGGCAAGGGTGCCATGGGCGTGGTGTACCTGGGGCGGGACCCGAAGATCAACCGTGTCGTCGCCATCAAGACCATGGCGCTGTCCCAGGAGTTCGAGGAGGACGAACTGAAGGACGTCAAGGAACGCTTCTTTCGCGAAGCTGAGACGGCTGGCCGCCTGAATCACCCGAATATCGTGACGATTTTCGATGCCGGCGAGGAGCATGACCTGGCCTACATCGCCATGGAATTCCTCAAAGGCAAGGATCTGGTGCCCTACACCAAGCTCGGCAACCTGATGCCGATTGCGAAGGTCATGGACATCGCCGCACGTATCGCCGATGCACTCTCGTATGCCCACCAGAATAGTGTGGTCCATCGCGACATCAAGCCGGCCAACATCATGTACGAGCCGGAGTCCGACTCCGTCAAGGTGACCGATTTCGGCATTGCCAGAATCACCGATTCGTCAAGGACCAAGACCGGCATGGTGCTGGGCACGCCGAGCTACATGTCGCCGGAACAGCTGGCTGGCAAGAAGATCGACGGCCGTTCCGATCTGTTCTCCCTCGGTGTCATGCTATTCCAGATGGCGTCCGGCAAGCTGCCCTTCGAGGGCGATTCGATGGCGCAGCTAATGTTCAAGATCGCCAATGAGGCGCATCCCCACATTCGCGATGTTAACCCGCAAGTACCGGAGTGCCTGGCGGCCATTATCGACAGGGCACTGGCCAAGGACGACGCGCAACGTTACCAGACCGGTGCCGAACTGGCGGCCGACTTGCGTGCGTGCGTGGGTCTGAGCATGGGCGGCGGGACCGCTTCGCCCCAAGTTGATTTCAATCTATAAGAGGCATGATGGACCTCAGCCAGTCACTGCAAATCGTCGGCCGCTCCGATCCGGGCATGGTGCGTTCGCACAACGAAGACGCGATTTTTTTTAATGCCGCGATGGGCATGACCATCCTGGCCGACGGCATGGGCGGTTACAACGCCGGCGAGGTGGCCAGCGGCATGGCCACCACATTGCTGGGCAGCGAGTTGGAAAAGGCTTTTCAGAAGACGCCTCCGCACCAGCTCGATGCCTCCGGGAAGCTGCACTCGCATGGTGTTCTCGAAGCCGAGATCATGCGCGCTAATACCGCAATCTATCAGGCGGCGCAGAGCCAACCCCAGTATGCCGGTATGGGTACGACGCTGGTGGTGGCCCTGTTCTACGACAACATGATGACTGTGGCGCACATCGGCGATTCCCGGCTCTACCGCCTGCGCGGCGACGGCTTTCAGGCGATAACCCGCGATCATTCCCTGTTGCAGGAGCAGATCGACAGCGGCATGATTACGGCCGAGGAGGCACGCCATTCGCAGAACAAGAACCTGGTGACGCGGGCACTGGGTGTGGACCCGACGGTTGAGCCGGAAATCCGCGATTACGATACGATGCCGGGAGACGTCTACCTGCTATGCTCCGACGGGCTCAACGATATGGTCGAGGATGAAGAGATTGCGCTGACGCTGCAGGCGCTATCGGCCAATCTCGATCTGGCGGCAACGCAACTGGTTCAGACCGCCAACGACAGCGGCGGGCGGGACAATGTATCAGTGGTGCTGGTGCGCATTGCGCGCGAATATCCGGCAGCGCGCAGCTGGTGGGCGCGGTTGCTGCAATGGTTCAAGTGATTTGACGGGAAGGAAGCAACATGGCTGCTAAGTTGATCCTCAGCATGGATGGCCTGGTGCTCAAGGAAATTCCGCTCACCAAGGAGCGGACGACACTTGGGCGCAAGCCGCACAACGATATTCAGATCGACAATCTGGCCATCAGCGGCGAGCATTCGGTGATCGTGACGATCCTCAACGATTCATTCCTCGAGGATCTGAACAGCACCAACGGCACCTACGTGAACGGCCAGCCGATCAAGAAGCACTTCCTGCAGAACAACGACGTCATCGAACTGGGCAAATACAAGCTCAAGTACATCAACGAGACGCCTTCGCAGACGACAGCCGCCGACTTCGAAAAAACGATGGTGCTGCGTCCCGACCTGATGAAGAAAACGGCCGAACAGGTGGCGGCCAAGCCGCCTTCCATGGTCGATACCCAGGTCGGCATGAAGGCCGTAGACACCCAGGCCAACCTGGCCCCACCGACCCAGGCGGCCCCGCCGGTCGCAGCGGCTACGCCCGCCCAGGCCGTGCCGATGGGCGTGATTCAGGTTCTTACCGGCGCCAATGCCGGCAAAGAACTTGAACTCACGAAGAACCTCACCACGCTGGGCAAGCCTGGCGTGCAGGTAGCGGTGATAACCCGCCGGCCGCACGGCTACTTCATCACGCACGTCGAAGGTGCCAACTTCCCGGTGGTCAATGGGACGGCGCTGGATACGCATCCGCACGAGCTGAAGGACCATGACGTCATCGAACTGGCCGGGGTCAAGATGGAGTTTTTCCTGAAGGGTTGAACCGGAAACTGCGGTCGAGCGCCTTGTCCCGGTTGTGTGAATTTGTTCATACCGTCACCGTGCAGCGGGCGTTAAGCTTGCTCATTGCGGAATGGTTCGAGAGGGGGCGGTCTTGAAGCAGCACATCGTCAGGTACGCGCTGGGATTCGTGGTTCTGCTGGTGCTGCTCGGCCATGCGGCGAAGTTCTACGAGTTCGGGTTCATCAACCGCCTCGACGCCATCATCTACGACACCAAGGTTCGTCTCACCATGCCGCAGAGCGGGGACGACCGCGTGGTTATCCTCGACATCGACGAAAAATCCCTGGGCGAAATAGGGCGTTGGCCCTGGGGGCGGGATCGCGTTTCACAACTCGTCAGAAAACTTTTCGATGAGTATGGCATCGCGTTGCTCGGTTTTGACGTCGTCTTCGCTGAACCCGATGAAAGCTCCGGCCTGAAGGTTCTTGATGAACTTGCCCGGAACCAGCTGAAGGACAACGCCCCATTCCAGTCCGCTCTGCAACCCTTGCGCTCCCAACTGGACCACGACGGCCGGTTCGTGGAAACCCTCAAGGGGCGGCCGGTGATCCTCGGCTACTACTTCTCGGGTCACAGCGACGGCGTGTCCAGCGGCGCTTTGCCGCCGCCCGTGTTGCCCGAGGGCAGCTTTACCGGACGCAACATTCCCTTTACGGTTTGGGCCAACTATGGCGGCAATCTGGCCGAATTCCAGAAGGCGGCGCTGTCCGGCGGCCATTTCAATCCGCTAGTTGATTTCGACGGCATTTCCCGCCGCGTGCCGCTGCTGGCCGAATACAAGGGTGCGTACTACGAAGCCCTGTCACTGGCCATGGTGCGGGCCCTGATCGGCCAGCCGAAGGTGGTGCCCTGGTTTCCCGAGGATCACTGGTTTTCCAGCAAGGGGTATCAGGGCATGGAAGCCATCGACCTGCCGACGGCACACGGCACTTTGCGCATCCCGGTGGATGAAAACATTGCAGCCCTGATTCCCTACCGCGGCTATCAGGGCAGCTTTCGCTACATCTCCATCGCCGATATCCTTGCGGACCGCATCAAGCCGGGTGAGCTGAAAGGCAAGATCGCGCTCATCGGTACGACGGCGCCCGGGCTGCTCGACTTGCGTGCCACTCCGGTTGGCGAAGCCTATCCGGGGGTGGAAATCCACGCCAATCTGATTACCGGCATGCTGGACGGCACGATCAAGCTAAAGCCACCCTACGTGCTGGGTGCGGAAGTGGTCATCCTGCTTCTGTCCGGCGCGGTCATGGTGATGCTACTGCCGCTACTGTCTCCGCTCCGGGCCACGCTGGCGTCCCTCATTGTGCTGCTGTTCATTCTCACCGTAAACATGGTTTTCTGGCAATACGGCAATCTGGTGTTGCCGCTCGGATCGAGCCTCCTCATGGTGCTGGCTCTGTTTGCTCTCAACATGTCCTACGGTTACTTCGTCGAATCGCGGACCAAGCGCCAGTTCACGGAGCTGTTCGGGCAGTACGTGCCGCCGGAATTGGTGGAGGAAATGAGCCGCGATCCCGAGGCCTACAGCATGGAAGGACGCAAGGCGGAATTGTCCGTGCTCTTTTCCGACATCCGCGGCTTCACGACGATTTCGGAAGGCCTGGGCCCGGATGAGCTGACTCATCTGATGAACGAGTATCTTTCGGCCATGACAGAAGTGGTGCGCAGGAACCGTGGCACCCTGGACAAGTATATCGGGGATGCCATCATGGCCTTTTGGGGCGCCCCCGTGGCCGATGCGCAGCATGCCCGCCTCGCCGTCGTTACCGCCCTGCAGATGCAGGCGGCTCTGCCGGCCGTCAACAAGGCCTTTGCGGCAAAAGGGTGGCCGGAAATCAGGATCGGCGTGGGCGTTAATACGGGCGACATGACCGTGGGCGACATGGGATCGCAGGTGCGCAAGGCCTATACTGTCATGGGCGATGCAGTGAATCTGGGGTCGCGTCTGGAGGGCATCACCAAGCAGTATGGCGTAGGCATCCTCGTCGGCGAGAGCACGCGCAAGGTGATCAAGGATATCGTCTTCCGCGAGGTCGACCGGGTGCAGGTCAAGGGCAAGGAAGAGCCGGTCGCCATCTATGAGCCGATCGGCCCGGAAGGTGAGGTCGGCAAGGGCATGCTGGAGGAGCTCAAATTATGGAACCAGACCCTGCGACACTACCGTGCGCAGGATTGGGATCAGGCGGAAGTCGCCCTGCTCAACCTGTCGCGCCTGGCGCCCGAGCGGGCCCTGTACGGCAAGTACATGGAACGGGTGGCTCACCTGCGCAAGGAACCGCCCGAGCCGGACTGGAAAGGCGTGTGGAAGTTCGAGACAAAATGATGACCTATCCTCGTGACGACCTATCCCTGCCTCCTTTTCCTGAAAAATGGGCAATGGTGATTCAGCCGCTGAAGCGGCTTCCATTAGCTGACTTGCCGTCACCTCGGGGCGGCCCATCGGAGACGGCATGAAGGTACGGGTACTCGGCTGTAGCGGCGGCATTGGCGGGCGTCACCTGCGCACGACCTCGCTGCTGGTCGACCATGACATCCTGATTGATGCGGGCACCGGGGTCGGGGATTTGTCGCTGGCCGAACTGGCGTTGATCGACCACGTCTTCATCACGCATTCGCACCTGGACCACGTGGCCTGCCTGCCTTTCATGGTCGACACTGTCGGCGACATGCGCAACAAGCCCCTTACCGTTCATGCCACCCAGGCCACGCTGGAAATCATTCAGACGCACATCTTCAACTGGGCCATCTGGCCGGATTTCTCCGAGATTCCCAACCGCGAGAAGCCCTTCATGCGCTATGCCGAAACCAGGATCGGCAAGGCGGTGAAGCTGGAAGGCCGCGAGATTACCCCCCTGCCGGCCAACCACACCGTGCCGGCGGTCGGTTATCGCATCGACTCCGGAAAAGGCAGTCTGGTATTCAGCGGCGACACGACGGTCTGCGACGATCTGTGGAAAGCCGTCAACAAGATCCGCAACCTGCGCTATCTCATCATCGAAACCGCTTTTTCCAATCGCGAACGGCAACTGGCAGTCGCCTCGAAACACCTCTGTCCGGACATGCTGAAGGAAGAACTGCTCAAATTGCAGCGCGAGGTCGAGATCTACATCACTCACCTCAAGCCCGGCCAGATCGAACTGACCATGCAGGAGATCGAGGAGTTCGTCGGCGAGTACAAGCCGCGCATGCTGCAGAACAACCAGGTCTTCGATTTGTAGGGCGCCATTAATGAGCATGCTAGCCCCATCCATGGAGATGCTGAAAACACTCGAGCCGCTTGGCGCCCTCTCGCCCGACAGCCTGCGCGAGATTTCCCGCATGTGCTACGTCGAGAAGATCAGCCGCAACCTGGACCCCTTCCGGCTGAGAGGTCTGCAGGGGCAGGCCGTTTACCTCGTCAAGGGCGAGTTGAAGCTCGACTACCCGGACGCAAGTTCGGAAATCCTCGTCGGCGGCACGGAGGCCGCCGTGCGCTCGCTGGACAAGCGCAAGCCGGCCCTGACGGGTGCCAAGGCGATCACCGACGTTGAACTGATCCGGGTCGACGAGGAATTGCTGGACATCATGTTGACATGGGACCAGTTGGCCGCGCCGCAGTCCATGACGCATGCCAAAAAACCACCGGCAGCTGTTGATCAGACGGATTGGCGCACCCTCTCGGGCATGTTCGCCGCGGAGAATCTGACGCACGGCATATTTTCCAGTCTTCCCCCCGCGAACATCGAGGCGCTCTTCATGCGTTTCGAGCGCATCAAGGTGCCGCGCGATAAGGTGATCATCTGCGAGGGTGAAGAAGGCGACTTCTACTACGTCATCGAGAGCGGCCGCTGCATCGTGACGCGCCGGATCGGCGGAAGCGAAATGGAATTGGCCGAACTCAAGGGCGGCGATGCCTTCGGCGAGGAAGCCCTGGTGGCAAATACCCGGCGCAACGCCAGCGTCACCATGAAAACCGACGGTGCGCTGCTGCGGCTGGCCAAGGCGGATTTCATCGCCTTGTTGAAAGAGCCGCTGATACAACGCATTTCGAGGCGGGAAGCCGAGGTGAAAGGGGCGGTGGGCGCGATATGGCTGGATGTCCGTTTCCCGGCTGAATACAACACGGACAAACTGCCGGGCGCGATCAATATTCCGCTCAACGAGATACGCAACCTGTTCGGTTCGCTCGATAGCAAGAAGGAGTATATTGTTTGCTGTCAGAGCGGACGCCGCAGTTCGGCGGCAACTTTTCTGCTCTCCCAGCGCGGCTACAAGGCCTACCTGCTTGATGGCGGCCTGAGTGGCAGAACAGTACACGGCGCGGGTCCCGATGGCTCAGAGGGGTAATCAGTAATGAGTGCAGTCCTTGGCACGACGCAGGATGCGGGCGGGGATGTCGCCAGCCGCCTGGCCTTCTTCAAGAACCTGCAGACGGTCACCAACAAGATCCATGCGACGGCGAACATCGACGAGATCATGCTCGAGCTGTCGCAGGACATCTGCACGCTATTTGATGCCGACCGGCTGACCATCTACTCGATCAGCGAGGACAAGTCCTCCATCGTCTCCAAGGTCAAGACCGGCCTCAATTCCTTCAAGGACCTGCGGCTGCCCATCGCCGACCAGAGCATTGCGGGCTTTGTCGGCCTGTCGAAGAGGCTGGCCAACATCAGCGACGTCTATGACGAGACGGAACTGAAATCCCACACGCCCAGCCTGCGCTTCCTGCAGGAGGTCGACAAGCGCACCGGCTATCGCACCAAGCAGATGCTGGTGGCGCCGATCACGGATGCCCACAGCGGCGAGTTGCTCGGCGTCGTCCAGCTCATCAACAACAAGTCCGGTACACCCTTCTCGCAGGTGGCCGAGGAGGGCGTCAAGGGCCTGTGTGAAACGCTCGCCATCGCCTTCGCCCAGCGACAGAAGCCGGCGCATGTCGTCAAGTCGAAGTACGACCACCTGGTGGCCGACGCCGTGCTCTCCGCGGCGGAATTCGATCTCGCCACCCGCTCGGCGCGGCGCAAGGGGCAGGACATCGAGGAAGTGCTGCAGCACGAATTCCAGGTCAAGCTGGCCACCCTCGGCCAGGCCCTTGGCAAATTCTTCGGCGTGCCCTACGAACCCTTCAAGACGGACCGCATCAAGCCGATGGACCTGCTGCGCAACCTGAAGCGGGAATACGTCGAGGAAAACCAGTGGCTGCCCATCGAGGAGACCAAGGAGGGCATCGTCATCCTGACGATGGACCCTGAGCAGGTGAAGAGCTCGCGCATCGTCAACAACGTCTTTCCGAAGAACAAGCTGGTCTTCCGCGTTACCACTATCCAGGAATTCAAGCAGTCGCTCGACCAGTTCTACGGCGCTACCGCCGATTACGGCTCGGTCGGCGACTTGCTCTCCGGGCTGGATGAGGGCGAGGAGGGTGGCGGAGACCTGACCGGCGAAGACCTGACGGCGGCGGCGGACAACGAACTCGTCAAGCTGGTCAACAAGATCATCATCGACGCCTACAGCCAGGGTGCCTCGGACATCCATATCGAGCCGCGGCCGGGCAAGGACAAGACCCTCGTCCGCTTCCGCAAGGACGGCTCGCTGGCGCCGTACATCGAGGTGCCCGCGAGTTATCGCAACGCTCTGGTGGCGCGCCTGAAGATCATGTGCGACCTCGACATTTCCGAGCGGCGCAAGCCGCAGGACGGCAAGATCAAGTTCAAGAAGTTCGGACCGGTCGACATCGAACTGCGTGTGGCGACGATTCCCTCCGCCGGCGGCGTCGAGGACGTGGTGATGCGCATCCTCGCCGCCGGCGAACCGATTCCCCTGGAAAAACTCGGTATCCTGCCACTCAATCTGGAGCGGCTGAAATCGGTGGTGGAAAAGCCCTACGGCCTGTTCTTCGTCTGCGGCCCGACCGGTTCCGGTAAAACGACGACGCTACATTCCGTGCTGAAGCACCTCAACACCCCGGACACCAAGATCTGGACGGCCGAGGACCCGGTCGAGATCACGCAAAAGGGTTTGCGCCAGGTGCAGATCAACCGCAAGGCCGGACTGGATTTCGCCACCATCATGCGCGCCTTCCTGCGCGCCGATCCGGATATCATCATGGTCGGCGAGATGCGCGACAAGGAGACCGTCTCCATCGGCATCGAGGCCTCGCTGACGGGCCACCTGGTATTCGCCACGTTGCACACCAACAGCGCGCCCGAGTCGATCACGCGCCTGCTCGACATGGGCATGGACCCGTTCAACTTCGCCGATGCCCTGCTCGGCATCCTCGCGCAGCGTCTGGGCAAGCGGCTGTGCGGCGAGTGCAAGAAGGCCTACGTGCCGACGCAGGAAGAGATGAAGGCCCTGCTCACGGAGTACTGCGAGGAACTGCTCAATACCGCCGTGTTCAAGAAAGACGCCAAGTCCGCCTACGAGGCGGTGTACAAGGACTGGGTGAAGACCTACGCTGATGACAAGGGTCAGTTCAAGCTCTACAAGCCGGTCGGCTGCGACAAGTGCGGCAATACCGGCTACAAGGGCCGCGTCGGCCTGCACGAGCTGCTGGTAGGATCGGATGCCATCAAGAAACAGATCCAGGAACACGCCCGCGTCGCCGAGATCCTCGCCACGGGGCTCGACGAAGGCATGCTCACGCTGAAGATGGACGGCATTCAGAAGGTGCTGCAGGGCATCACCGACATGAAGCAGATCCGCGCCGTCTGCATCAAGTGAGCGCCGTGGATACCGTTGAGGACCTCTTCCGGCGTTTCGAGCAGCTCAACGAGATCGGCGCCGCCCTCTCGCGCGAGCGCGATATCGACAAGCTGCTCGAGAACATCCTGCTCGCCGCCAAGGCCATTACCCATGCCGACGGCGGCACGCTTTACCGCGTGACGGAGGACGGTCTTAGCCTGCGCTTCGAGATCATGCGTACCGACAGCCTCGCCATTACCATGGGCGGCACCTCGGGCAACCCGATTCCCTTCCCGCCGCTGCCGCTGCGCACCGAGGCGGGTGAGGACAACAATTCGATGGTGGCGGCCTATGCCGCCATCCACCAGGAAACCGTCAACATCGCCGACGCCTACGAGGCCGAGGGATTCGACTTCACCGGCACGCGCAAGTTCGACGAGCGCACTGGCTACCGCTCACAATCCTTCCTCACCGTGCCGATGAAGAACCACGAGAATGCGGTCATCGGCGTGCTGCAACTCATCAATTCGATCGAGCCGGGCACGAAGAATGTCGTGCCCTTTTCGGCGGCCGATCAGCGGCTGGCCGAATCGCTTGCCTCGCAGGCGGCCGTCGCGCTCACCAACCGCCAGCTCATCTCGCAACTGGAAAAACTGTTCGAGTCCTTCATCCAGCTCATCAACGTGGCGATCGACGAAAAGTCGCCCTACACCGGCGGGCACTGCGAGCGCGTGCCGGTGCTCACCATGATGCTGGCCGAGGCGGTGAACCAAACGAAGTCAGGTCCGCTGGCCGATTTCAGCATGACCGACAAGGACCGCTACGAGCTGAAGATCGCCGGCCTGCTGCACGATTGCGGCAAGGTGACGACGCCGGTGCACGTGGTGGACAAGTCGACCAAGCTGCAGACGCTCTACGATCGCATCCACCTCGTCGACACGCGCTTCGAGGTACTCAAGCGCGACGCGCAAATCGCCATGCTCAAGGCCAAGCTGGCCCTGCCCGACAGCCGGGATGCGCGGGCCGAGGCCGCGCTTGAGGAAGACCTGACGCGCCACCTGCGCCAGATCGAATCGGACCGCGAATTCCTGCGCCAGGCCAATATCGGCTCCGAACTGATGACGCCGGAGGACCAGGAACGCGTCAAGCGCATCGGCACCGGCTACCGCTGGATCGACGTCGACGGCAAGGCGGACAACTTCCTCTCGGATGACGAACTGGAAAATCTCAGTATCCGCGCCGGCACCCTGACGCAAGCCGAGCGCCAGACCATCAACTACCACATCGTCGCCACCATCAAGATGCTGGAGCAGTTGCCCTGGCCCAAGCACCTGAAGAACGTGCCGGAGTACGCCGGTGGCCACCATGAGCGCATGGACGGCAAGGGCTACCCGAAGGGGCTGACGCGTGATGAAATGAGCGTGCAGGCGCGCGTCATGGGCATCGCCGACATCTTCGAGGCCCTCACCGCGCGCGACCGCCCCTACAAGCGCGGCAAGACGCTGTCCGAATCGCTGGATATCCTCGGCAAGTTCAAGCTCAACGGCCACATCGACCCGGACCTCTTCGACGTTTTCGTGCGGCAGAAGGTGTATCTCAAGTACGCCGAGCAGTTCCTCGACCCGGAGCAGGTCGATGAGGTGGATGAATCGAAGATACCGGGGTTTGCGAGGTAGGTTGCGCAGGTGGGGGTGAAAGTCAGCTTTGGCGGCACGGCGGTCGCATATTCCCCGGCAGGGCTAGCCATTCGAATGCAGCGTACCCTAGCGTTGTTTTTCGCACCAGATTTTCCACATCTCCCGAAGTGCAGCCTCGAAGTATCGGGCGAAGCGTAGCGCGTCGAAGATGGGTGATGCCAGCACCTGTTGCCGCAGCCCTTTTCTGAGAGCTGCCAGGCCTTGGAGGTCGCTGGTGTGCGAGACGGCGCGGGCCACGTAGTCATCGGGATCGTCGGCAACCCATTCAGGCAGTCCCGCATTCATTAGCAGGCCGACGCCCTGGCGGGAGAGGAAACGCTCTCCGGTCAGGGTGAGCACCGGCACGCCCATCCAGAGGGCTTCCACCGTGGTGGTGCCGCCCGGATAGGGGAAGGGGTCGAGCGCAATGTCCATTCGTTGGTAGGCTGCCAGATAGTTTGCGCGGGGCACGTACCCCTCAAAAACCAAGCGGTCGGCATCGATGCCATGTGCGGCGAAGCGCTCGATGACGCCTTGGCGCACGGCGGCTTCTTTGAGTTGTCCGGCTTTGAGAAACAAACGGCTGTCCGGCACGGCAGCCAACACCCGCGACCACAGTGCTACCACGGCATCATTCATCTTGGTCAGGTTATTGAAACAGCCGAACGTGACATAGCCCTTTTCCAGTGCAGGCAAC
>JADFDU010000014.1 GCA_018262775.1 Rhodocyclaceae bacterium | reverse complement strand
GTCACTGGCGACGAGGATGAGGTCGGGCTCGAAATAGAGGTCGAACTCGGTCAGCGGCAGGGTTTCGGGTTGTTCGCTGCCGGCGCGGAAGTAAAGCAGCTGGTGGGCGTCGGCGCGCAGGAGGAGTGCGGGGCGGACTGGCGGGGGTTCAGCCTCGGCTACGGCAAGGTCCTCACCTTCATCTTCGCGCACGACGTGCAGTTGCGTCGGCACGCCGGGCGCGGGGACTACGGGCGCGCGCCCATGAGGCGCAGCGCGCAGGAAGGCGATGCAGGGGAAAGTCAGTCCTGGCAGGACGGCGGCATCGATGTGGCGCGCGCCGGTGCGAAAGCCCAATGCGCGGGCGGCTTCATGCAGGGTGACGGTGGTGATCGGCGGGGGGAATTCCTGGGAGACGAGGGCGGCATCGAAGGGCAGGCGGCCGATCTGGCAGAGGCTGCCGAGCAGCCACAGCAGATCCTCCCCGGCCAAACGCGCTGGCGCCACCCCAACCCCCCCCCTGAATTGCCGGCTCGGGCCAGTCTAAATGATGAATGGGTAGGAGATTAGAGCACGATTCAATTTAGAAAAGCAACAAATAAATAACGGTATTTCAATTGATCCTGATCCGGGAAACTTAAGGTCAGCATCTATCTATTTGAATATAAATAAACTTAAAAAGGCTATGTATAACTAACAGCATATTGTGCGACACCAATGCAGCTGATTGTGTTCTGCTTTATGGCACCAGCGGATGTCTTAAAGAGTTGCTGTGCACAGGCCCCGTTGCGGGGCCTTGGTCGTTTGGGGGGGTGTCTTAACCTACCTGAAACTCGACGACCTCGACCCCCGTATCGTAGGCATGGCCGAAGCTGATGTGGCCCTTGCTGCGCAGGATGACTTCCTCCCGTTTGAGGGCAAACTCCACCTCGCCGGCAAAGGTGACGTAGGTGCCGTTGGTGCTCTGGTCGATGAGCACGAATTTGTCGCGCCGGCGCTCGATGCGCGCATGGCTGCGCGAGGCGCGGCGGTCGTTGATGATGATGTCGCTGGTCGCGTCGCGGCCGAGGAAGAACACGCTGTGGCCAGCATTGAGCACCTGCTCTTCGCCACCGTGGCGCACGATCATGTGTGCGACGGCCACGGGTGCAATGCTGCCGGACTTCATGGTGAGGTCGTCCGATTCCTGCCAGAGCACCTCGCAGACGCGCACGTCCTCTGCCTTGCCCTTGATGGAGAGCGCATCGATCTCGCGCGTGGACTGCTGCAGCAGCGTCGGCAGCAGATCGATCGTTTCGCCGGTGGTGATGATCTGCCCCGCCTTGGCCAGGCCGGCCATGCGCGCCGCCGTGTTGACCGTGTCGCCGAAAACATCCTTGTTGTCCTCGATGGCCGGGCCGAAGTGGAAGCCGACGCGGATGGCCAGCTTGATGCCGCTCACCGGCGGCAGGTCGTCCACGCGCTGCTGCATGGAACTGGCCGCATCCATGCCCGCCTCGGCGCTGTCGAAGACCGCCATCACTTCGTCGCCGATGGTCTTGATGACGCGGCCGTGGAGCTGCTCGGTAGCCCGCGTCATGCGGTTGATGCAGCGCTCGACGGCATGCAGCGCTTCCTTGTCGCCTAGTTTTTCGTACAGGCGCGTGCTGCCGGAAACGTCAGCGAATAGCACGCAGAGATTGCGTTCGGCCTTGGTGTTCATGCGGATTCTGTGATCCCGGACTTCCCTTGACGGCGAATCATATCAAACTCGCTCTCCGCCGCGAAGCGGAATGATGCCGGGATCATCAAATTCTTCGGTATCGAAGGCGCGATCTCCCTCCGGATCGGGCCGGCCGGTGGCCTTCAGGTTGCGGAAATCGTAGAGGCGGGGATCGGCCAGATGCGAGGGCGCGACATTGCCCAGCGCCGCGAAGATCTTCTCCACCCGGCCCGGAAAGCGCTTGTCCCATTCGCGCAGCAGCGCCTTGGTTTCCTTGCGCTTCAATTGTTCCTGCGAGCCGCACAGGTCGCAGGGGATGATGGGGAAGCGCCGCAGCGCCGCCCAGGCCTCGAGGTCGCGCTCGCGGCAATAGGCGAGCGGGCGGATGACGATGTGGCGGCCGTCGTCGGAGACCAGTTTTGGCGGCATGGCCTTCAGCTTGCCGCCGTAGAACATGTTGAGGAACAGCGTCTCGATAATGTCGTCGCGATGGTGGCCGAGGGCGATCTTCGTCGCTCCCAGCTCGCCGGCGACGCGGTAGAGCACGCCACGGCGCAGGCGCGAGCACAGCGAGCAGGTGGTCTTGCCCTCGGGGATCACGCGCTTCACCACCGAATAGGTGTCCTGGTTCTCGATGTGGAAGAGCACGCCCAGCCCTTGCAGATATTGCGGCAGCACCTCGGCCGGAAAGCCCGGCTGCTTCTGGTCGAGGTTCACGGCGATGAGCTCGAAGCGTACCGGCGCGATCTCGCGCATCTGCAGCAGGATGTCGAGCAGCGCGTGGCTGTCCTTGCCGCCGGAGAGACAGACCATGATGCGGTCGCCTGCCTCGATCATGTTGAAGTCGCCGATGGCCTGGCCGACGTTGCGGCGCAGGCGCTTGGCCAGCTTGTTGGCCTCGTGGCGCTCCTTCTCGCCCAGGTCCGCGCCGAGCACGCTTTTCAGGTGCGCGCTCACAGCACGATGCTCCGGCCGCCATCCACCGCCAGGATCTGGCCGGTGACGAAAGGCGCATCGGCCAGCAGATAGCGCACCGCGCGGGCGATGTCGGCCGGTTCGCCGCTACGCTTGAGGGCGGTGCGTGCGACGACCTTGGCCTGGGCGGCGGCATCGAAGGCGCCGTCTTCCGGCCAGAGGATGGGTCCGGGGGCAATGGCATTCACGCGCACGTGCGGCCCCAGCTCCAGGGCGAGGGCGCGGGTCAGCCCCGCCAGACCGGCCTTGGCGACACAGTACAGCGCGTAGTTCTTCAGCGGCCGCTCGGCATGGATGTCGGTGATGTTCACAATGGCGCCGCGGGTGAGGGCCAGATGCGGGGCGGCCGCCTGGGCGAGGAACAGCGGCGCCTTCAGGTTGGTGCCGAGCAGATCGTTCCACTCGCGCTCGCCGATGCCGCCGATGGGCGTGGCGAAGAAGCTGGAGGCGTTGTTCACCAGTGCATCGAGGCGGCCGAAATGCTTCGCCACATCCTCGATCAGCCACGGCAGATGGTCGGTCTCCAGCAGGTCGGCCTGGAAGGCCAGCGCCGATCCCGGCCGCGCGGCATTGAATTCGGCGACGAGGGCTTGCGCCTCGGCCGCCGCATTGCGGTAATGCAGCGCCAGGTTGGCGCCTTCGGCATGCAGGACACGCGCGATCTCGGCGCCGACGCGGCGTGCAGCGCCGGTGACCAAAACGACCTTGTCCTGCAGGCCGGAATTCACGGAAGCTTCCTCATAAGTTTGCGAATTTTAACGGAATCGGGCACATTCGGCCCCGCCATGACTTTACCCATCCCCGATGCGGATGCCGCCGCCAGCAGCGCCCGCCTCGTCGCACACATCACAACGGAAATCGAGCAGGCCGGCGGCTGGATGCCCTTCTCGCGTTTCATGGAGCTGGCACTCTACGCACCTAGCCTCGGCTATTACAGCGGCGGTGCGCGCAAGTTCGGCGACGGCGGCGATTTCGTCACGGCGCCCGAACTCTCGCCGCTCTTCGCCCAGACCCTGGCGGCGCAAGTGGCGCAGGTCATGGCGGCCAGCGCGCCGCGCATCCTCGAGGCCGGCGCCGGCAGCGGCGCCCTGGCGGTCGATCTGTTGCTGGAGCTGGAACGGCGCGGTGCGCTACCCGAGCGCTACGAGATCCTCGAGCTCTCCGGCGAGCTGCGCGCACGCCAGCAGGAAGCGATCGCCCGCGGCGCAGCGCATCTGGCGGCACGCGTCGCCTGGCGCGACACCCTGCCCGCCTCCTTCAGCGGCGTGGTCGTCGCCAACGAACTGCTCGATGCCCTGCCGGCGAACCTCGTCGCCTGGCGCGATGACGGCATCTTCGAGCGCGGCGTGGGGCTGGAAGATCGCACCTTCGCCTGGCGCGAACGCCCCGCCACGGGGGCCTTGCTCGCCGTGTCGCAGCGACTGACTTTGGGCGCGCCCTATGTCTCCGAGATCAATCTCGCCGCCTGCGCCTGGATATCGGAATGGGGGCGCATCCTGCAACAGGGCGCGCTGCTGTTGATCGACTACGGCTTTCCGCAGCGCGAGTATTACCACCCGCAGCGCGCGCAAGGCACGCTGATGTGCCACTACCGCCACCACGCCCATGGCGACCCGTTCTGGCTGCCCGGCCTCAACGACATCACGGCGCATGTCGATTTCACCGCCAGCGCCGAAGCCGGCTTTGAGGCCGGCCTGGACGTGCTTGGCTACACCAGCCAGGCGCAGTTCCTCCTGAACTGCGGTCTGGCGCAACTGCTGGAACAACGGCAGGCAGACGGGACGGCGGCGTATGCCGCACTCGCATCCGGCGCTCAAAAGCTCATCAGCCCGGCCGAAATGGGCGAACTGTTCAAGGTGCTGGCACTGGGAAGGGGAATCGCCGCGCCCTTGCTCGGCTTCGCGAGCGGCGATCGCGCCCACGCTCTTTGAATACAGCTAGGGAAGACGCAAGGGTTTGTCGCGACAGCCACAACCCTCAGCGATCAGGCTGCCGGGACTCCAGCCCGCCTGCCTGCCACAACACCTTGCGTCCTCCCTGTGCTGACTTGCTGCTTGAGTGAATTATCGGCCGGAGCGGTTCAAACATAAACCTGTTTTCTCTGTAGGTAACCGTCCTACTTGAGCAGCAGTCTTTCCAGGCTGGCACGGATGTTCGCGGGAATGGCCGTTGGCTTGTCCTTGGCGCGGTCGACGAAGACATGCACGAAATGCCCCTGCGCCGCCGGCTTGTCCTCACCCTGGCGGAACAGGCCGATCTCGTAGCGCACCGAAGAATTGCCCAGCTGCGCCACACGCAGGCCGGCGTCGATCGTCTCGGGAAAGCTCAGTGAGCGATGGTAGCGGCAGGTGGATTCGACGCAATAGCCGACCACCGTGCCGTCATGGATGTCCAGCCCGCCCTCGCGGATCAGGTACTCGTTGATGACCGTGTCGAAGTAGGCGTAATAGACGACGTTGTTGACGTGGCCGTAGAGGTCGTTGTCCATCCAGCGGGTGGGAATGGAGAGGAAGTGGCGATAGCCGGAGCGGATCTCGAGCGGAGAGGTCATGGCGTGCATTTTAACCGCGAATGGCTGGAGAAGCCTGCAGTTGCGTGCTTATTGCCTGCAGTTTGTCTGCTGTTGCGTGCTGCTGACTATATTGCGCAGGGGTTGGACCGACAGCCCTTTCGGGCAAATGGAACACCAGGCGCGCCCCAAGAGTACTTCCTCAGGCGGGGCTTGCCCCGCTCTCAGGGCGCGGCGGAACCGCCGCGCCGCAGTGCAGCGTCACTCCTGGCAGAGATAGACGGCACGCATGAAAGCCTCGGCATCGCGTTCCGCCGCCGAGTTGTCACGCCGCGCCGGTGACCGAAGGAAACCCCTGTGGGACACCGCTTCCTGCAGGGCCACGCCGACTTCTGGCTGCGGCAACCAGTTGGCGAGGAGGACTTCCTCGCCGTACTCCTGCCGCAGTTCCACCACTTTTTTTCCCGTGTCCATATCCGTATAGATGATCATGATGACCTCCGCGCAACGCGTCTCGTGTACTTAGTCTCGTGCTCAGGAACGTCAACTGATCTAACGACACTGGCGGGAAAAAGTTGAATGCTGACCAAAAATAAATTGCGTGCGGGTTCGTGCCGACGCCAAGCCCATGCGTAGCGGAAGGAATTACAGCGCCTGTTCGCCCAACCAATCGTGGATGCGGCCGGCCACCTGGGCCCAGTCGCGCTCCAGCATCATGCCGTGGCCCATGCCGGGGAAGATTTCCGCCTCGACGCCGTAGTGGCGGGCCGTCATCGCCACCTGGGAAGAGGGGATCAGGGTGTCGTGTTCCGCGCCCAGCACCAGCAGCGGCGGCAGGTGCATACGGCTTTTCAGCGGCAGGTTGAAAAGCGTCATGTCCCAAATGGCGCGGTGTGATTCCGGCTGCATGCACCGGTACCAGCGCGCCAGGTCCTCCGCGCCGACCGGCTGGGCGAACATGGCTTCGCGCAGCGCGTCGAGGGCGACCCGCCCGCCGCCGAGCAGGTTGTTGAGGTCGCTCATGAGGCCGGGTTTCTGGAAGGCCAGGCCCAGGGCCGCAGCCCACAGCCCTTGCGGCGGCACCGAGGCCATCAGCACCAGCCCTGCCGCCTCATGGCTCTCCAGATATTTCTGCGCCACCATGCCACCCATGGAGTGGCCGATCAGCACCGGTGGTGCCGGCAGCTGCGCCGCCACGGCGGCCACATCCTTTACATACTGGTCGATGCCGAAACTGTCGAGGTGGTCCCGCCCCGGCGAACCGCCGTGGCCGGACACGCTCAGGGCATAGGCGGCATAGCCACATTCGGCGAAGAAGGGCAGGAAATGCTCGTCCCAGCACCAGGCGGCGGCATAGGCGCCGTGGATGAAGAGGAGCGGCGCAGGCTTGCTTTTCCCTTGCGGCTGGCGGGCGATGACCTCCAACCCGCCGAACGCGCCGCCGCTCATGTCGCCTCCGCCGGGCCGCCCCAAGGAGGCGACGGTCTATGAGATGGAAGCCGCGTAAGCGGCTGAACACTCGTCACCCCCTTCCGCGGGGCGAGAGCGGGGTTTCGCGAAGCACTGCTTCGCGCCGAACGAGCCGGCCGGCTGTGCAAAGCCGACCGTGGGGCAGGGGGCGGGGGGATGGCCGTCAATTGGGCACCGCCATGCCGCGCTGCACGGCGGGGCGATTGGCGATGGCCTTGAACCAGCGCAGCACGTTGGGATAGGCGGCGAGTGCGACATCGTGCCACTCGTGGCGCGCCACCCAGGGGAAGACGGCGATGTCGGCGATGGAGTACTCGTCGGCGAGGTACTCATGTTGGGCGAGGTGCGCCTCCATCACGCCGTAGAGCCGCTGCGTCTCCTGCGTGTAGCGACCGATGGCGTAGTCCACCCTTTCCGGGGCATAGCGCAGGAAGTGGTGCGTCTGGCCGAACATCGGCCCGACGCCGCCCATCTGGAACATCAGCCACTGCAGCGCCGCGTACTTGCCGCGCACCGAGGCGGGCAGGAAGTGGCCGCTCTTGCCGGCGAGATAGACGAGGATGGCGCCAGACTCCATCAGGCACAGCGGCCGTTTTTTTGCTCCCCCACTCCCCTCACTCTCCTCGTCTGGGCCGTCGGGATCGACGATGGAAGGGATCTTGCCGTTGGGGTTGATGGCGAGATAGGCCGGCGCGAACTGCTCACCCTGCATGATGTCAATCTTGTGCACCCGGTACGGCAGCGCGCATTCTTCCAGCATGATCGAAACCTTGCGGCCGTTCGGCGTGCCCCATGTGTACAATTCAATCATCGTTTCTCCTCGGTCGTCCCGGATTTTTCCTCGATGCCATGCTGAAGTGGCTGGTCGTGCTGCTGATCACGGTGTTCGTCGCCGGCATTTTCCTGCCGCGGCTGGCTGCCCTGCTGCGCATCGGCCGCTGGCCGGGCGACGTCAGCGTCCGCTTTCGCGGCCGTCTCTACCATTTCCCCTTTGGCACCGCCGTGCTGCTCTGCCTGCTGGCGGCGCTGCTCCTGCGCCTGCTGTAGCGGCGCGACGAATTCGATCCAGCCCTGCGGCGTCCATTGGAAGAGTTTGCGCGAGATGGGGCGGCCCTGGTAGCGCTCCACGGTATCCACGGTATCGCGCAGCTGTGCGATCTTCTCCGCCTCCTGGGTGGCGGTGAACACCACCACGTCGCGCGTCGGCATGCCGAGGATGAACGGCTCGCCCAGTTTCAGCGTCAGCTCGGCCCAGCGCCAGTGCAGCAGCACGCGGCTGGCGGCATAGCCGTCGCCGGTCTCGATGACATGCAGCCAGGGCAGCTTGGCGACCTGCTTGATGTCGATCTCGCCGGCACGGTCGAGATTGGCGAGGGCGCGCTGGTGCAGCCGGTCGGCATCCATGCCCCAACGCTGCATCATGCCGTGCGAGACCAGCTGCGGCGCCTCCTTGAATTCGAGGGCGTACATGATCTGCACGTCGGCGAAGAAATCGCGCACCACCAGGGCGTTGTCCTCAAACCACTGGTCGGGGTTGTCCATGTTGCGACCGCTGTTGCGACTTATGCGCGCCAGCTGCACGGCCAGACGCTGGCGTGCCTGCTCCAGGTATTTCCGGCCGATCAGCACCGGCCGCAGGGCAGCCAGTTCTTCCTCGGCGCTGTGGACCGGTGCGACTTCCACAGGCTTTTCCGGCGCGGCAGGCTGTTCTGCGACAGGCTGTTCTAAAGCGGGCTGCTGCGACAGGGCGGGCGAGGCCCCTGCAAGCAGCGCCAACAAAAAGGGGAATAATTTCTTCTGCATGAAAGTCAGTCTTCGCAAGACGGCGACATCCGTTTCACCGCGGCCACGCGCGCCTCGTGGATGCGCTGCGGAATCTGCGCCTTGTCAGGCGTGGCGGCGGCAATGGCGCCGGCATCCACCGCCTGCACGGCGGCCAGGGCGCGGCGCAGGATGCCGGCTGCCGGCCAGGGCCTGTCTTCGCGGCCGGGCCGGCCGCGGAAGTCGCACTCGCAGGCTTCGAGCAGCTGCGCGAAACGTTCGGGCCGGCGCAGTGCGTCCGTGCGCTTGAGCAGCTTGACGAGGGTCGCCGGCCGCAGGGCGGCGGCATCATGGATCACACCATGCTCACGCGCTGCCAGCACCGCCAGGTCGCGACAATCCGCCGGCGCGCGCAGCCGCGCGGAGACGGCCTCGACCAGCACCACGCCCTTGCCTTCATGGCCATGGTGGTGCGGCCATTCCGCCGCCGGCGTCGCCCCCTTGCCGAGATCGTGCAGCAGGGCGGCATAGCGCACCGGCAGCGACGCGCGGCGCGCAGCCGCCTGGTCGATGACCAGCAGGAGGTGGGCGCCGGTATCCACTTCAGGATGGTGTTCGGCCGGCTGCGGCACGCCGAAGAGGCGGTCGAGCTCCGGCAGCACCTTCGCCAGCGCGCCGCAGTCGCGCAGCACTTCGAGCATGCGCGACGGGTGCGCTTCCATGAGGCCGCGCGACAGCTCCTGCCAGACACGCTCCGCCACCAGGTGGTCGACCTCGCCGTTGTCCACCATGAGGCGCATCAGCGCAAGCGTTTCCGTCGCCACGCGAAACTCTGGAAAACGCGCGGCGAAGCGTGCCACGCGCAGCACGCGCACCGGGTCCTCGGCAAAAGCCGGGCCGACATGGCGCAGCACGCGCGCCGCCAGATCGGCCTGGCCGCCGAAGGGATCGACGAGGACGCCGCTCTCGTCCTCGGCAATGGCGTTGACGGTCAGGTCGCGCCGCGCCAGGTCCTCTTCCAGCGTGACGTCCGGCGCGGCGTGGAAGGCAAAGCCGGTGTAGCCCGGCGCCGTCTTGCGCTCGGTGCGCGCCAGGGCGTACTCCTCATGGGAGTCGGGATGGAGGAAGACGGGGAAATCCCTGCCGACGGGCTTGAAGCCGCGCGCCAGCATGTCCTCGGGCGTGGCGCCGACGACGACATGGTCGCGGTCCCGCACGGGCAGGCCGAGCAGCCGGTCGCGCACCGCACCGCCGACGACGTAGGTTTTCATTGCGGGACAGGTTCGCTCAGCGGCGCGCCTTCAGGCGAAAACCGTAGTAGCGATAGCGCGGCGCATTGGCCGCCAGATACTCCGGTGCCACTGCTTCGAGCGGCGTGGGATTCGCACCGAAGGGCAGCGGCTCGCCTGCAGGGCAAATGCTGTCGACATCCATCGAATCGAGGTTGTCCACCGACATCGGCGGATTCGGCAGCAGTTCCAGCAGGCCGGCCTGGATGCGCGCCAGCGCCTCGGGCAAGGGGATGATTGGCCGCGGCCTGCCGATCTGCCGGCCGACATAGCGCACCAGTTCGGCCAGCGTATACACGCGCGGTCCGCAGCAGCAATACGCCTGGCCGAAGGCGTCGTTGCGATCGAGGCAGGCGACGATCGCCTGCGCCACGTCCTCCACGAACACCGGCTGAAAGCGCGCGCGCACGCGACCGAGCGGCATCACCGGCGCCAGACGCTGCAGGCGGGCGAAAAGATTGAGGAAAGAATCCTCCGCACCGAAAACCACCGAGGGGCGGAAGATCGTCAGGTCGAGCGATTCCCCGGCTGCGCGCAAGGCGGCCTCGCCGTCGCCCTTGGAGCGCAGGTACTGGCTGGGGCCCTGGCTGTCGGCATTCAGTGCCGACACATGCACCAGCCGACGCACGCCCGCGGCATGGCAGGCGGCGGCAATGCGCCTCGGCAGCTCCACATGCGCCCGGGCAAAATCCGCGCCGTAGGGCAAGCCGTAGCGGCTGTGGAGGATGCCGACGAGGTTGATCACCACATCCTGTCCAGCCACCAGTTCGGCCAGGCTGGCATCTTCGTGCACACTGGTTTCGACCACCTCCACCGTGGGCAGCACGAGCAGGTGGCGGGCGCGCTCGCGATGCCGCGTCGGCACGGTCAGGCAGTGGCCAGCCGCGGCAAGCCGTTGCGCAACATGGCCGCCCACAAAGCCGGAACCGCCAAGCAGGAGAATATTCTTCGATTTCATGGTGTTTCGCCTGAGCAGGCCAAAGGGGTGATTTTAATACCCCGGCAACAAATTCGGGCACCAGTCTCAAGTCCGCCTCGATGCCTGATTGCGGAGCGTGGAGTGATCAGGGTAGATCTTCGGTCTTCGGCTTGTCGTTATCGGTCTTCGGCGCGATGATGCCGAGCCGGGTCTTCAGCGACTGCGGCTGGCCGTCGAACAGCGCCGAGTAATACACCGAGTTGCTCATCACCTTCTTGACATAGTCGCGCGTCTCGTTGAAGGGGATCGTCTCGGCGTAGATGGCGCCCTCGATAGGCTTCACACCGCGCCAGCGGCGTGCCCGTCCCGGGCCCGCATTGTAGGCAGCGGAGGCCAGCACCGGGTGGCTGTCCAGGTCGTCGAGCACCATTTTCAGGTAGTTGGTGCCGAGGGTGACGTTAACGTCGGTATCGTTTGTCCTGCCCGGGTGAAAATCTTTGAGGCCGATCTTCTTCGCCACCCAGCTGGCGGTCTTCGGCATGAGCTGCATGAGGCCCTTGGCACCCACCACCGACTTGGCATTGGTGATGAAGCGGCTCTCCTGGCGCATGAGGCCGTATACCCAGCCCGCATTGAGCTGCAGGGCGCGCGCCTTCGGTTCGACGTGTTCGCGAAAGGGCGCCAGATAGCGCATCGAGTAATCATGCAAGGCCAGGGTACGGTCTGCGGTATTGATGGCGCGGTCATAGATGTTGAGGCGGTTGGCGAGTTCGGCCGCTGCCAGCAAGCTGGCGTCGTCCATGCCACGCAGCGCCCAGTTCCATTCGCGTATCCCCTCGATGCGCATGTCGAGCTCGAACAACGCCAGGGCGCGGCGGATGTCGGGCAGGGCGGCGATGGCCTTCATCGTCTCGCCGGACGATTTCTGCGCCTTGGGCGGCAGAACGATCGGCTGGCCAAGCTCGTCGTCGGCGAGGTTGCCGTAGAAATTCGGCTGGCCGGCAATGCGCCGGAACAACGCCCGCGCCTCCTCCTGCCTGCCGCTCGCCGCATAGGCACGGCCGAGCCAGTAGACCCAATCCGGCTGTACCTGCATCGCCCGCGGCATCTGTTCGATGGCCTCCTGCACCACGGCCCAGTTCAGTGCCCGCAATGCGGCGCGCGCCTTCCACGCCACCTGCTCGTCCGACAGGGGTGCCTTGCCGGCCAGCGCATACCAGTCCAGCGCCTCCGGCAGATGCTTGAGCGCGCCCATCCAGCCGAGCTGGCCGTAGATGTAGCCGCGATCCGCGCTCGAGAACTTGTCCTTGATGCCGTCCCATTGCCGCGCCGCGAGGACGGGGTCGTTGCGGGCGCTGCGCTGCACGGCAAACAGCGCCATCTCACGGCCCTGGCGAGTGGCGGCGAAGTTGGTCGGGAGCAAGGCCAGATGGCGCATCGGCTTGTCGGCAATCGCCTCCAGCGTCTTGGCGGACGGCGCCTGCTGCGCCGGCAGGTAGGCTGCTGTGGTCTTGGCGGCGCCCATCTTTTTCACCTCCAGCAGGCGACGCAGGCGCTCCCAGATGTCGTCCGTGCTCAGGCGCTTGTCGGCAATCAACTGCTCCATCAGCGGGATGCACGCTTCGGGCAGTTCGGCCGCGGCGAACCACAGCGGGCGCGCCTCTTCCAGCGCACCAAGGTCGGCCAGGCGCAGGCGGTTCTGCAGGGCGTAGCAGGTGATTTCCTGGTTCGGCTGGACGAGTGGCGGATACTCTGCATCGAAGACCGCCCAGTCGCGGCGCTTGCCCAGTACCTTGAGCCATTCGCCACGCAGCTTGTCGGCCAGATAGCTGCCGGCCTGGCGCGCGAGGAAATCGCGCACTTCGGCGCTGTCGGCTTCCTCCAGGCGCAGGCGCAGCAGCCAGTATTCAACGTAGGGTTCGAGCACGTGGCCGCGCACCGCCTCGAGCTGCTTTGCCAGCTTGGCGCGGTCGCCGCGCTGGACGGCATCGCGCGCGGCGAGCACATTGTCATCCCCGCTGGCCGCGTGGACCACCGACAACGGCAGGCCCAGCAGCAAAGCGCACAGCAGACACTTGATTCGATATAGTTGCATCTCGTTCCTGTTTTGAGAGTAGCACATCGCGCATGACTGATTCCGCCGCCAGCAACGATCTTCGCGCCCATCGTGCCTATCGCAATGCCTTGCGCAGCCGCCTCATCGCAGCGCGCGAAGCGCTGCCGGCCGAAACCCATGCGCGCCTGTCGCAGGAGATCAAGCGGCACCTGGACGTCCTGGTCGACACGCTGCAGCCTGGCGTGCTTGCCTTCTGCTGGCCCTTCCGCGCCGAGTTCGACGCCCGCCCGCTGGTGGCGGCACGGCTGCCGCGCGGCCTGCGTGCCTGCCTTCCAGTGGTGGTGGACACGGATTCGCCGCTGGAATTCCGTGAATGGGCGCCGCACAGCGAGATGGTCCGTGATCGCTACGGCATCCACATACCGGCGCGCGGCGAAACGCTACGGCCCGACACCCTCCTCATGCCGCTCAACGGCTTCGACGAGGCCGGCTTTCGCCTTGGCTACGGCGGCGGCTATTTCGATCGCAGCCTGGCGGCTCTGGCCCCCCGGCCGCGCGCCATCGGCGTCGGCTTCGAACTGGCGCGGGTGGAGTCGATCCGGCCGCAGGAGCACGACCTGCCGATGGACACCATCGTCACCGAGGTGGGGGTGTTTGCGGTGGAAGGCGGGTGTCTGAAACAGCGCTAGCCGAGGAACATCCGGTAGGCCGGATTGTGCGTTTCATCCCGGTTGACGTAGCCCAGATCCCTGAGGAAGGCGCGGAATTCCGCCTTGCCGCCCGGCGGCACCTGCATGCCGACGAGCACGCGGCCGATGTCGCCGCCATGGTTGCGGTAATGGAACAGCGAGATGTTCCAGTGGGCGCTCATGCTGTTGAGGAACCTCATCAGCGCGCCCGGCCGCTCGGGAAACTCGAAGCGGTAGACCAGTTCGTGGTCCACCGGCGCGTGCCCACCGACCATGTGGCGCACATGCAGCTTGGCCATCTCGTCTTCGGTGAGGTCCAGCGTTTCCAGCCCGTGCTGGCGCAGGGCGTCGACCAGCTTGAGTGATTCCGCCCGGTTGCCCACCTGCACGCCGACGAAGACGTGCGCCACATGAGGGTCGCCGTAGCGGTAGTTGAACTCCGTCACGTTGCGCGGGCCGAGCAGGGCACAGAACTTCTTGAAACTGCCTGGCGTCTCCGGGATCGTCACCGCCAGCACCGCCTCGCGCTGCTCGCCGACTTCCGCCAGCTCGGCGACGAAGCGCAGGCGGTCGAAGTTCATGTTGGCGCCGGAGGCCACCGCCACCAGCGTCTTCTCGCGGATCTTGTGGCGCTGCACGTATTCCTTGGCGCCGGCCACGGCCAGTGCGCCCGCCGGCTCGAGGATGGCGCGCGTGTCCTCGAAGACATCCTTGATCGCCGCGCACAGAGCATCGGTGCCGACTACTACCATCTCGTCCACATATTCGCGGGCAAGGCGGAAGGTCTCCTCGCCGACCTGCTTCACCGCCGCGCCGTCGGCAAACAAGCCCACTTGCGCCAGGCGCACACGTCGGCCCGCCGCCAGCGACTGCGTCATGGCGTCGGCGTCGGCCGCCTCGACACCGATGATCTTCGTCTCCGGGCGCAGGCGCTTGATGTAGGCGGCCACGCCGCCGATCAGGCCGCCGCCGCCAACGCAGCAGAAGACGGCATGGATCGGGCGCGGATGCTGGCGCAGGATTTCCATGCCGATGGTGCCCTGGCCGGCGATCACCTCCGGATCGTCGAAGGGATGGACGAAGGTCAGCTTCTGCTTCTTCTCCAGCACCAGCGCATGGGCATAGGCCTCGTCGAAGGATTCGCCCGCCAGCACCACCTCGCCGCCGAGTGCCTCCACCGCGCGGATCTTGATCTGCGCCGTCGTCTCCGGCATCACGATCACTGCCCGACAGCCGACCTCCGCTGCCGCCAGCGCCACACCCTGCGCATGGTTGCCCGCCGAGGCGCAGATGACGCCGCGCCTGCGCTTCTCCGGCGGCAGACCGACGATCTTGTTGTAGGCACCGCGCAGCTTGAAGGAGAACACCGGCTGCATGTCCTCGCGCTTGAGCAGCAGGGTGTTGTTCAGGCGCGCGGAAAGGTTCGGCGCCGACTCGAGCGGCGACTCGATCGCCACGTCGTAGACCTGCGCGTTGAGGATTTTTTTCAGATAGTCGATGGCCATAGCAGCGCAAGCCTAGCAGGCGGCCGCATTGGCCGCAAAGGTTTGATTCCGCCGCGTGTTGCGCTGCGTAAGCTAAAATTCGTCCTTTGCCGCCGCTTCCACCCGCATGACCGCCCGCCTGCGCGAAATTCCCTATAACTACACCTCGTTCTCCGACCGCGAGATCGTCATCCGCCTGCTCGGCGAGGACGCCTGGCGGGTGCTCGACACCCTGCGCGCCGAGCGCGTCACCGGCCGCTCGGCGCGCATGCTCTACGAGGTGCTGGGCGACATCTGGGTGGTACAGCGCAATCCGTATCTGGAAGACGACCTGCTCGACAACCGCAGCCGCCGCGAAGCGCTGATCGGCGGGCTGCGGCATCGCCTCGCCGAGATCGAGAAGCGCCGCCAGGGCAACGAGAGCGTCGCGGAATTGCTGTCAGCGGCGCAGCAGGCGGTTAACCGCTTCGCCACCGGCTTCGATGCCACCGCCGCGCTGCGCGCCAAAGTGCTGCGCGCGCTGTCGAAGCACACGCGCCGCGACAACATCTGCTTCGACGGCCTCGCGCGCGTCTCGCACGTCACCGACGCCACCGACTGGCGCGTCGAGTACCCCTTCGTCGTGCTCTGCCCGGATATGGAGGCGGAAATTCCCGGTCTGGTGAAGGATTGCATCGCGCTCGGCCTGACGATCATCCCGCGCGGCGGCGGCACCGGCTACACCGGCGGCGCCGTGCCGCTGACGCCGAACGCGGCCGTCATCAACACGGAAAAGCTGGACACAATCGGCGCATTGCAGCGACTGACTTTGCCGGGCACGACGCAGCCGTACGAGACAATCGCCTGCGGCGCCGGCGTGGTGACACGGCGCGCGATGGAGGCCGCCGAGGAGGCCTGCCTGGTCTTCGCCTGCGACCCGACCTCGGCGGATGCCTCCTGCATCGGCGGCAACATCGCCATGAACGCCGGCGGCAAGAAGGCCGTGCTGTGGGGCACGGCGCTCGACAACCTGGCCTCGTGGAAGATGGTCGATCCCGAAGGCAACTGGCTGGAGGTAGAGCGGCTGGAGCACAACCTGGGCAAGATCCACGACCAGGCCGTGGCCAAATTTCGCCTGCGCCATACGGACTCGGTGAGCGGTAAACTACTCTCGGAGGAAACGCTGGAAGTGCCCGGCAGCCGCTTCCGCAAAAGCGGCCTGGGCAAAGACGTCACCGACAAGTTCCTCGCCGGCCTGCCCGGTGTGCAGAAGGAAGGCTGCGACGGCATCATCACCTCGGCGCGCTTCATCCTGCACCGCCTGCCGCCGGTGGCGCGCACGGTCTGCCTGGAATTCTTCGGCCAGGTGCGCGAGGCGGTGCCGGCCATCGTTGAAATCAAGGACTATCTGGAGCAGCGTCCGGGCGGCGCGACATTAGCGGGACTGGAGCACCTCGACGAGCGCTACGTCAGGGCGGTCGGCTACGCGACAAAAGCAAAACGCCACGGCCGGCCGAAGATGGTGCTGCTCGGCGACATCGTCGGTGAGGACGAAGCAGCGGTGATGCAGGCGGCCTCCGCCGTGGTGCGCCTGGCCAATGCCCGCGGCGGCGAGGGCTTCATTGCCACCACGGCCGAGGCGCGCCAGACTTTCTGGCTCGACCGCGCCCGCACTGCCGCCATTGCCCGCCACACCAACGCCTTCAAGATCAACGAGGATGTGGTCATCCCGCTCGGGCGCATGGGCGACTACTGCGACGGCATCGAGCGCTTCAACATCGAGCTGTCGATCCGCAACAAATTGCGCCTGTGCGATGCGCTAGCCGAATTCCTGCAGGGCGACTTGCCACTGCACACCTTCGATGTCCGCCTCGAAGCGGAGGAACTCATCGGCGACCGGCGCGAACAGGCGCTGGCGGCAATCGCAGCGGTGCGCGGCCGCTGGCAGTGGCTGCTGGACCATCTCGACCTGCCGCTGGCGCAAGCGGAAGCCGGGTTCGCCGCGCACGGCATCGAGCTGACGCTGCCTCTCCCCGGCCAGGGAGAGGGTGTACGCGGGGAAGGGGCCGGGGGAGAGGGGGTTACGATCTTCCACCGCCTGCAAGACTATTCGCTGCGCGTCTCCTGGAAGGGCGAACTGAAATGCCGCCTCGAGGACATCTTCGACGGCGTGCTCTTCGGGCCGGTGCGCGAGCGCATCGAGGGCATCCATCGTGACATCCTCCGCGGCCGCGTCTTCATCGCCCTGCACATGCACGCCGGCGACGGCAACGTGCACACCAATATTCCGGTCAACTCCGACCACTACACCATGCTGCAAGAGGCCAACACCACGGTCGACCGCATCATGGCGCTGGCGCGCTGCCTCGGCGGCGTCGTCTCCGGCGAGCACGGCATCGGCATCACCAAGCTGGACTACCTCACGCCGGAGGAAATCACGCCCTTCGTCGACTACAAGCAGCGTATCGACCCGGAGGGCCACTTCAACAAGGGCAAGCTGCTGCCCGGCGCCAACCTCGGCAAGGCCTACACCCCTTCGTTCAGCCTGCTCGGCGTCGAGTCGCTCATCCTCGAACAGTCCGGCATCGGCAAGATCGCCGCCAGCATCAAGGACTGCCTGCGCTGCGGCAAGTGCAAGCCGGTCTGCTCGACCCACGTGCCGCGCGCCAACCTGCTCTACTCGCCGCGCAACAAGATCCTCGGCACCGGCCTGCTGATCGAGGCCTTCCTCTATGAAGAGCAGACGCGGCGCGGCATCTCGCTGAAGCACTTCGACGAATTCAACGACATCGCCGACCACTGCACCATCTGCCACCGCTGTTTGAAGCCCTGCCCGGTGGACATCGACTACGGCGACGTCTCGGTGGCCATGCGCAACTTCTTGCGCGAGGCAGGCCAGAAGAAGTTCGTGCCGGCCAAGGCGGCGGCGATGGCCTTCCTCACCCTCAAGGACCCGGCCACGATCAAGCTGCTGCGCAAGGGCATGATCGAGTGGGGCTACAAGGCGCAGCGCCTCGCCTACCGGCTGGCAAAATGGTCGGGCATCGCAGCGCGCAGCGCGCGCCAGCCCGAAGCCACGCTGGGTACGCCGACGCTGCGCACCCAGGTGATTCACTTCATCAACCGACCGATGCCCGGCGGCCTGCCCAAGCGCACCAGCCGGGCGCTGCTCGACATCGAGGATGCCACCATCGTGCCGGTGATCCGCGACCCGCAGAAGGTCAATGAGGAGGAATACGATGGCGACGCCGTCTTCTACTTCCCCGGCTGCGGCTCGGAACGGCTGTTCTCGCAAGTGGGACTGGCCACCCAGGCCATGCTCTTCGAGCTTGGGGCGCAGACCGTGCTGCCGCCGGGCTACCTGTGCTGCGGCTACCCGCAGACGGCAGCCGGCGAGGCCGACGTGGGGCAGAAGATCACCACCGACAACCGCGTGCTCTTCCACCGCGTCGCCAACACGCTCAATTACCTCGACATCAAGACGGTGATCGTCTCCTGCGGCACCTGCATGGACCAGCTGCAGAAGTACGAATTCGACAAGATCTTCCCCGGCTGCCGCCTGCTCGACATCCACGAGTACCTCATGGAAAAAGGGGTGAAACTCGACGGTGTGAAAGGGGTACGCTATTTGTACCACCAGCCCTGCCACGACCCGATGAAGGTGTACAGCGGCACCAAGGTGGCGGCGCAGCTGCTCGGCAACCGCGTCGACCTCAACGACCGCTGCTGCGGCGAGTCCGGCACCCTGGCGGTGGCGCGGCCCGACGTATCCACCCAGGTGCGCTTCCGCAAGCAGGAGGAGATCGAACGCGGCATCGCGCGCCTGCCCGGTGACGAACCGGTGAAGATCCTCACCTCCTGCCCGTCCTGCCTGCAGGGCTTGCACCGCTACGCCGACAGCGCCGGCACGGATGCCGACTACATCGTCGTCGAGCTGGCGAAGCACCTGCTCGGGCCGAACTGGATGGAAGATTACGTCGCCCGCGCCAATGCCGGCGGCATCGAACGCGTGCTGCTGTAACAATTCATACGGGGACTCAGACCATGCCTGACGTGACTTTCGCGCAGATCGCCGGCTTTCTCCTCGCCGCCGCCCTCATCACCTTCGCCCCCGGCCCGGACAATCTCTCCGTGCTCAGTCTCGGCCTGTCGCGCGGGCGGCGCGCCGGCATCGGCTTCGGCTTGGGCTGTGCGCTCGGCTGCTTCATCCACACCCTGCTCGCGACGCTCGGCGTCACCGCCCTCATCGCCGCCTCGGAGACCGCCTTCACCGCCCTCAAGCTGGCCGGCGCCGCCTATCTGTGCTGGCTCGGCTGGAAGGCGTTGCGCAGTCCGGGCGCAACGCTCGCGGCGGATACCGGCGTGCAGCACGTCGACAAGGCCATGCGTCCCTACCTCATGCGCGGCTTCGTCGCCAATGCCATCAACCCCAAGGTGGCGCTGTTCTTCCTCGCCTTCCTGCCGCAGTTCGTCGACCCCGCGCGCGGCCATGTGGCGGCACAAACCGCCCTGCTCGGCACGCTCTTCGCGGCGCTAACGGTGCTGATCTTCAGTGCCATCGGCTACTACGCCGGCACCGTCGGTGGTTGGCTGCGCAGCCGGCCGGCGGTCGGCCGCTGGCTGGACCGCGCCACCGGCGTGCTCTTCATCGGACTGGGCATTCGCCTGGCGCTGGCCGAGCGGGGCTGATTGCCGTGAGGCAGGTGATCGAAACCCTGCCGTTCGTTACACGCGGCCGCGGCCTCATCGAGATCACCGCCAAAGTCAGTCCCCGGGTGACGGCGCGCGGCGCGAAGTGGTGCTGCACCTGCTTGGGGATTAAAGCTACTCCGGTAGCCCGTTGAGGAAGTACAGGCTCTTCAGTAGCGGCCCGGGTGCGCCGAAGACACCGAGCCAGCGCTCGTAGATGGCGTAGATATCCTCGCTGCGGTAGAGGCGCGCCAGCTCGCGGTTCACCGCCAGGCGGAACGCCGCATCATCCTTGCGCATCATCAGCGCATACGGTTCGTAGGAGAAAAGCTCCTCTGTCAGGCGCAGATTCTGCTGGTTGCCCGAGCCGAGCACGAGGCCGAAGAGAATCACGCGATCGGTCGCATACGCATCCACCTTGCCCTGCATGACCGCCGCCACCCCGTCTGCATGGTCCTTGAGCTTCACCATCGTCGCCGTGACCTTGTGGCGCGATAGGGCATCTTGCAGCGTCCGCTCGGTCGTGGTGCCGGGTACGACACCGATTTTCTTGCCGCCCATGTCCGCCAGGCCATTCATGGCGGTGCCGCGCTTCAGCATCAGGCTGCCGCCGTCGGCGAAGGTCAGCAGGCTGAACGCGACCTTCTCCTGGCGCGACAGGGTATGGGTGGTCGAGCCGCATTCCAGGTCGATCTCGCCGCTGATGAGTTTTTCCATGCGGTTCTCCGGCACCACCTGCACCCACTTGATCTGCAATTCCGCCAGGCCGAGCTGCCGCTTCACGCTCTCCGCCACGCGCTGGCACAATTCAACCGAATAGCCGACCGGCTGCCGGTTGTCGCCGATATAGGAGAAGGGAATCGAGGCTTCGCGATAGCCCATGGCGATCGTCCCGCTCTTTTTGATCTTGTCCAGCGTGCCCGCCTGCGCCCAGGCACCGACGGTGGCAAGCAGCAAGGTCATGGCAGCGAACAGCTGCCAGGGTCGAATACTGCGCGCGAGGATTGAAGTGCGCATGGACGGTCTCCTTGGAGAAAGGGTGGGTATGGGTGACTGTGTGGGCGAAGTGTGGGTGAATGCGGTGGTGCCGTTCGATTGTAGCGGCGGGCGGGGTAGAATGCACCCATCCTTTATGCATAGACAGGGGTTGCCGGCCATGTCCGTTGCGGATGCATGCCCGCTGTGCCGCGAAGACGGCGGGGAAATACTCTGGCAGGATGAACAGTGCCGGCTGGTGCTCGTCGCCGATGTCGACAACCCCGACAACCCTAGCAACCCCGGAAGTTGCCGCGTCATCTGGCAGCGACATGTGGCTGAAATGACCGATCTCGACCTGACTGAACGCCAGCACCTGATGGCGGTGGTATTCGCCGCCGAGAAGGCGTTGCGCACCACCGCCCGACCGGACAAGATCAACCTCGCCAGCCTCGGCAACGTGGTGCCGCACCTGCACTGGCACGTCATCCCGCGCTGGCGCGACGACCGCCATTTCCCCAACGCCGTGTGGGGGCCCGCCTTGCGTGACCTCCCGCGTGACCCCCTGCGCAACCCCAATAACCGCCCGGCCATCGCCGGCGCCGCCATGCGCGATGCCTTTGTCCAGTCACTGGCGGAGGAACAGGCATGACCACTGCCTTCGATCTGCCGGCCTTTGGCAGCGAACAGCCGCCAGCCTTCGACAGTGCGCGCGCCTGCCGCGACTGGCTGTCGGCGCAGCCGCTGGCGAATCCGGCGCAGGCGCAGACGCTGCTGCTGCGGCAGGCCAACCTGCTCAACCGCTTTGCCATGGCGCCCGCCGAGCGGCTCAAGATCCTCGAGTTGCTGCGCGACCCCATCGCCTTCGCGCAGACCGAATCGGCGCGCAAGTTCGCCGGCCGGCCGCTGCCGCTGGCACCGCCCGAGCAGGCCGGCATGGATGCCAACCGCACGCTCTGGCAGGCCGTGCAGACCGGCTACCTGCATTGTCTGACGGCCTGCCTGGAGGGCAGCGTCGAGCTGCGGCCGCACGCCGCCCTGATCGCGCAGCGCGCTCTCGGCTCCCTGCGCGCGGAACTGCTCGACATCTATCGCGCGCCCACCGATCCGCCCGCGCAGCTCTGGCAGACACTGCACCGCGTCTTCTTAGCCGCCGAAAAACTGCAGGCACTGGCGCAGCCGGTCAACGATTCTCTGCAGCCCGAACATCCCGCAAGCAGTGTCGTGGCCGCCTATGCGCAGACGCTGTTGCTGCACCGGGCCAGTCCCTACGAGCTGTCCGCCCGCCAACTCATGCAGGTCGAACGCTGGCTGCACCGCTGGGGCAGCAAGGTCGCCGTCCTCAACGCGCCCCCCGTCGAACCGCGGGTGCCGCCGTTGCTCGTCGATTTGTCCGCCGATACCCCGGAGTCCGGCATGGATGGAGCGCAGTTGCGCTGGCTCGACCTGTCGGAACTGTCGCGCAGCGTGAAGCGCCGCATCGTACACCTGCAGCGCGGCGAGTCGCCGGCCTCCCTCGGCCTGGGCGAGGACTGCGTGCAGCCCGGCTGCGAAAACCTGCTCAAGCATGTCTACCAGCAATGGTGCAAGGGCGGTGCGGCACGCCTGCATCCGCGCCACACCGGCAACGGCACCTGCCGCCTGGTCACGGGCCTCGATGCCATCCATTACTACTTGTCCGGCAAGATCTTCAGCCAGCCCGGCCAGGGCAACGCCCTCTCCAAGGCCCAGGCCGACGAGATCGCCACCTTCGGCCGCATCGCCACCCGCCACGAGGACGACTTCAGCCAGATGCACGGCTTCATGATCGAGGAATGGCGCGTCCTCGACGAATCCGCCACGGGCTTCCGCCTGACGCGACCGCTGGCCCAGGCCGGCGGCCGCGTCGGCGGCGGCCAGATGGTAGCCGTCATGCCCACAGGCAGCCGCGGCTTCCTGCTCGCCGTGGCACGCTGGTCGCGCCTGACCGGCGGCAGCGAGCTGCAGGCTGGCATCCAGATCATGCCCGGCAACCCGACTTGCGTGGCCCTGCGCGGCACCGGCATGACCGCCATCAACGAGAAATACCGCCCGGGCTTCACGCTACCAGCCGTGCCCGCCCTGAAGTTTCCCGAGTCCGTCATCGTGCCGGCCGGCTGGTTCCGCAGCGGGCGCATCATCGAACTCTACGAGCAATCCTCGCGGCAAATCCGCCTCACGCAGCAACTTGATCGCGGCAGCGACTTCGAGCGCTGTGCTTTCGACAAATCATGAACACCGTCCGCCGAGCCGCGCACCCCAGGAGTACTTCTTCTGGGCGGCTTCACCCGCCCTTCAGGGCGCAGCGGCGAACGCCCATCATCCCCTTCCTTGGGAAGAGGAGTGCGGGGTAGGCCAATGAATCTCACCAACGGCGCACCCCTGTCCATCGACACCGCCGACGCGCGCGCCTGCGCGGCGCTGATCACCAGCCTGCCGCTGACCAATGCACGCGAGGCGCACCAGACACTCGTCATGCTGCTGACGGGCCTCGCCCACCGGCCGCCGCCGGCCGCCGCCTATCTCGACGTGCTCGAGACGCTGCGCTCGCCGCTCGCATTCCTGCAGGACGAGGTCGCCCAACGCTACGCCGCCAAACCCCTGCCGCCGACGCCGGCCGAGAGCGAGGCCTTCCACCAGGTGCTCGCGCTGTGGCAGGCCATGGCGCGCGCCTACGCCCAGGTGGCGCAGCTGGGGGCGGACGATCCGCAGGTGCAGAACAGGCTGGCGCTCATCTGCCAGCGCTGCGTGCATTACGCCGGCAAGGTCATCATCGAGTTCTACCGCGCCCGCCGCGAACCTTCGCCAGGCATCTGGATCGACTTGCACGGCTACTACGCCACGGCGGAAGAATGGGGCATCGACAAGAAACCGGTGGCGGAACCCCTCAACGAGACCAGCAAGACCCAGAGCGCAGCCGAGGCCTACATCGCCATTTTGCTCGTCGACCTGGCCAGCCCCTACAGCCGCAGCGCCCACGAATTCTCCTGGCTATGCCGCTGGGCGCAGCGCTTCGCCCCGCTGACGGTCGTCCGCCCCCTCGGCGAGCCGCTCGAGACCCGCGCCTTCGGCGTCGACCTCATGCGCGATGCGAGCACGCGTCCGCTGCAACTGCTGCCGCGCACGGGCTCGGTGCGCTGGTTCGACACGCGCCAGCTCTCGCCGCAGATCCAGGAAATGCTGGCGCGGCTGCGCGAGCGCCAGAGCCCCGCCGCGCTTGGCCTGGGCGACGACTGCCCGGCGACAGCGGCCAGCCGCCTGCTCCTGCATCTCTACAAGCCCTGGTGCCTGAACGCCACGCCGCGCCGCTTCCAGCGGCGCGGCAGCAGCGGCGTCGCCCAGGTCTGTCTGGGGTTCGAGGCGATCCACTACCATGTCGGCGGGATCGAGTTCAATCAGCCCGAACATGTCCGCATTTATTCGCGCGGCGACATGGAACGCATCTGGACCTTCCGCGACCAGATCGATCCGACGCAGCTGAGCGTGCACACGTCACAAATGCAGCTCGGTTATCCGCTGGAGCGCTGGCAGGTCGAGAACCAGTCCGTCTCCGGCTTCCGCCTGCAGCGCGGCGAAGCCGGCGCCCGCATCGCGCACGGCCAGCTGTTCTGCCTGCGGCCGCCCGACGGCGAGCACTTCCTCCTGGCGCAGGTCAGCTGGAACCTGATGCAGAAGGACGACCTGCTCATCGGCATCCATGTCCTGCCCGGTGTGCCGCAGGCGATCGCCGTGCGCCCGACCGGCATCAAGGTCTCGCCTTCCGAGCGCTACGAGCGCGCCTTCCTGCTGCCGGCAGTGCCGGCGCTGAAGGAGGTGGCCACGCTCGTCCTGCCGCGCGGCGGGTTCCAGGCCGAGCGCGTCGTCGAGGTGTTTACCGACCGGCAGGCGAAGCTGAAGCTGGTCGAACTGCTGAGCCATGGACCCGACTTCGAGCGCGTCACCTATACGCGTTTGTAGGCACAGTGGTAGGCGCAGTGGCCATAGTGGCAGCGCAGTTATTCAGCTAACCTTCTCCTGTATGATTGATGCCCCGACAACGCCTGGAGACCTGACATGGGCGGACTAGACAAAGACACCCCCACTCCCACCGAGATCAAGCTGCACCAGAAGTCCCACATGCTGGAGGTCGCCTTTTCCGATGGCAGCCACTTCGAGCTATCCTACGAACTGTTGCGCGTCTACAGCCCCTCCGCCGAAGTGCGCGGCCACGGCCACGGCCAGGAAACGCTGCAGGTCGGCAAGAAGGATGTCGAGATCAATCATGTCGAGCCGGTCGGCGTGTACGCCATCCAGCCGACCTTCTCCGACGGCCACAACAGCGGCATCTATTCCTGGGACTACCTGTACTGGCTGGGCGCCGAACGCGACCGCCTCTGGCAGGAATACATAGAGCGCATGCAGGCCGCCGGCGCCAGCCGCGACGCCGCCGACAATCCCGCCGCACCCAAACAGGGCGGTTGCGGCAGCGGCGGCTGCGGCCACCACTGAAAGTCAGTCCCGGCGATACGGCGACGGCATGAACGACAAGACCACCCATTTCGGCTACAGGGAAGTCGCCGAGGGCGAGAAGGCGCAGCGCGTCGCCGGCGTCTTCGATTCGGTCGCCGGCAAGTACGACCTGATGAACGACCTCATGTCGCTCGGCCTGCACCGTCTGTGGAAGGCCTTCGCCATCGAGGTCTCCGGCGCGCGCCCGGGCGACCGCGTACTCGATGTGGCCGGCGGCACGGCCGACCTCTCGCTGGCTTTCGCAAAACGGGTGGGTACGCATGGCCAGGTATGGCTGACCGACATCAACAACGCCATGCTGGTGCGCGGCCGCGATCGCCTCATCGACCACGGCTTCATGATGCCGGCGGTGCAGTGCGATGGCGAACAGCTGCCCTTCCCCTCGGAACACTTCGACTGCGTGACCTGCGCCTTCGGCCTGCGCAACATGACGCACAAGGACCAGGCCCTGGCCGAGATGGCGCGCGTGCTGCGCCCCGGCGGGCGCCTGCTCATCCTCGAGTTCTCCAAGGTCTGGCAGCCGCTGGCACCGGCCTACGATTTCTATTCATTCAAGGTGCTGCCCTGGCTCGGCAGCAAGGTCGTCAACGATCCCGGCAGCTACCAGTACCTGGCCGAATCGATCCGCATGCATCCGGACCAGGCAACGCTCAAGGCCATGATGGAACAGGCGGGCCTGGACAAGGTCGAATACTTCAACATGGCGGCCGGCGTGGTCGCCCTGCACCGCGGTTACAAGTTTTAATTTAGGAGACTCGAATGAAGCAAGCCCTGATCGCCCTTTTCATCGCGGCCTTCGGCCTCGGCCTGGTCGCGGAGGCCGAAGCCAAGCGCATCGGCGGCGGCCGCAGCAGCGGCATGCAGCGCGACAGCAGCGTCATGAAGCGCAATGCCACGCCGCAAACGCCGGCCGCGCCGACGCAAGGCGTCGCGCCGGCCTCATCATCCACGTCGACACCAAAGCCCGGCGGCATGAGCCGCTGGCTCGGCCCCGTCGCCGGCCTGGCCGCCGGCATCGGCCTCGCCGCCATGCTGTCGCACTTCGGCCTCGGCGAGGGTTTCGCCACCCTCGTCATGATGCTGCTCATCGTTCTCGCAGTGTTCATCGCCATCCGCCTGCTGTTCGGCCGCCGCGCGCCGACGCAAAGTCAGTCCCTGCAATACGCCGGAGGCGGCAATGCGCCGACACCGGTCCGATTCGACGCCCAACCCGCCGCAGGCGGCAGCACGACAACCGCCGCCGCCAGCATCCCGGCCGGCTTCGACGTCGACGGTTTCCTGCGCCAGGCCAAGCTCAATTTTGTGCGTCTGCAGGCCGCCAACGACGCGCGCAACATCGAAGACATCCGCAACTTCACCACGCCCGAGATGTTCGCCGAGATCAGGCTGGAGATCGAGGAACGTGGCGGCGGCACACAGCAGACCGATATCGTCACGCTCAACGCCGAACTGCTTGACGTCAGCGAAGCGCAGGGCCAATACGTCGCCAGCGTGCGCTTTCACGGCGCCATTCGTGAGAACGAGGCCGAGGGCGCCACGCCGGAGGCTTTCGATGAAGCCTGGCATCTGACCAAGCCCTCTGACGGCAACCGCGGCTGGGTCATTGCCGGCATCCAGCAGTTCAACTGAACCTGATTCTCGACAAGCGGAGGCTTGCAGGCCTTCGCAGCGCTTCCGCCCCGTGCTCGACCTGGCCTTCCTGCTGACAGTCAACCGCCTGCTCGCCGCTGCACCGTGGGCGCGTGCGCGGCTTGCGCCGTTCGCCGGCCGGCGCGCGCGTCTGCTGCTGGGGCCGCTGCCGGTCGAATTCCGCATCGCGGCGGATGGCACCTGCGAATCGCTCGGTAGCGAAGCGCCCGCCGTCGAAATCGTCCTGCCCGCCGACGCACCGCTGGTCCTGCTACAGGGTCAGGGACGCGGCGCACTGATGCAGAAAGTGCACATCAGCGGCGCCGCCGATTTCGCCGAAGCGCTCGGCTTTGTCCTGCGCAATCTGGAATGGGATGTCGAGGAAGACCTCAGTCACCTGGTCGGCGACATTGCCGCGCGGCGCCTGCTGACGACTGCCACCGGCATCGCCGCTGCGCAGGCCGAAACGCTTCGCCGGCTGGCGGACAACTTCGCCGAATACCTGCGTTACGAACAGCCTGTCGGCGTGCTGCCGGCGGATGCCGACAGTTTCAAGGCAGAAAACCGAACGCTGGCGGAGCGCACGGCGTCGCTGGAGAAACGCCTCCTCATCCTGGAAAACGCTCAGTAACTCAAGCGCTGGAAATTTACGCGTATTTCCTGTTTCTCGCCGGGCTTGAGTTCCACCGTCCAGAAATGCGGGACACCCTCACCATAGATTTCGATCTTGTGCTTGACGCCGGCGGACAGCGTCAGCCGCGTCAGCGGCGGCGACATGCCGACCCTCTTCCCATCCAGGATGACCTCCCCCTGCGGAATGACATTGAGGATCACGGTCGCCGTCGAGGCAACGACGGCGGCCTTTCCCCCGGGTTTTTCCGCCACATCAGGCTTGGCGACCGCAGGCAGGGCGGCAGCCGCTTCCGGTTTCTTGTGTGTGTTTTTTGCTGCGGCAGAAGCCTTCTTCGGCACGGTCGCATTCTGCGCTTCCTTGATCTCCGTGTCCTTGGGTTCCGCAGCCACTGCGGCCGGTGCCGCCGCTTCCGGCACGCCGGGCCCCCCTCCCTGGGCAAAGAAGGCCCATCCGCCCACCGTCAGCAAGGCTAGGCCCGCAACGCCCAGCGTCAAGTACAGCTTTCCGGTTGATTTGGCTGTCCCGCTGCCGGCCCGGGCATTCCCTGCGACCGCAATCGGCAGCGGTGGCGCGGCAACCTTGCCGGTCAGTACATCTTTGAACTGCGACACGGATTTCGGGCGATCGGCTTCATCCGGCGACAGCGCCCAGTCGATGGCGCGCAGCACTCGCGCGCTGTAACGCCCCTTCGACAAGGAGGCGGCCGGGGGCATGGTGTCGCTCCTGACCCGCGACGGCGCTTCCAGCGGTTTTTCGCCGGTGACCAGCCAGTAAAGCACGCCGCCCATGGCATACAGGTCCGACCAGGGGCCTTGCGCACCACGCGTGTGATACTGCTCGAAGGGCGCATACCCCGGCGTGACGATGCTGGTCAGGCTGCGGCTGTCGCTGCCGCTGGCATAGCGCGCCGCGCCGAAATCGAGCAGCACGAGACTGCCGTCTTCCTCGCGCACATAAATATTGGCCGGCTTGATGTCACGATGCAGCACACGGGCCTTGTGCACCACATCCAGGCCTTCCAGCAAGGGCAGGAACATGCTCAGCAGCTGCGCCTCGCCGATCGGGCCGTGCTGCTTGATCCAGTCACGCAACGGCTCGCCGCGCTCGTAGTCCATCACCATGTAGGCGGTGTTATTGGCCTCAAAGAAGCGCGTCACCCGCACAATATTGGGATGGCGGAAGCTGGCCAGCACGCGCGATTCGGTGAGGAATCCATCGAGGCCGACGCGGTAGCCGTGCGTATCCGACTCGGTCCGCGCGCAGACCGTCTGGCCACCCGTGCGCACCGCCAGGTCGTTGGGCAGGTACTCCTTGATGGCGACCTGGCATTGCAGGTTGTTGTCGCGGGCAAGGTAGGTAATGCCGAAGCCGCCGGTGCCGAGGACGGTCTCGATGGTGAATTCGTGCAGCGTGTAGCCAATCGGCAAGGCAACAAGATTGCGCTGTGCGGCAGCGACGCGATGAATCGGCGCATCGGGATCGATGCGGGTGGGCTGGGTGGGCGGGCCATACGCGCTATCGACACGCACACTGGAAATGGTCGGCTCCGTGCCGGGGTCGTAATTCTGCGGCGACACGAAGCCGCTGCCTTCGCCGGAAGACGAGCGGGCGTCGAGTGCTGGCTTGCGGGTATCGTCCTGCGGCACGTCCGACCTCCTGGGTGTCGGTTGAGCCCTGATTTATTGAGCCTTGATGTTTGCGGCGCCGAAGCGCCGCCACGTTGGCCAACACTATGTCCGGTGACAGCTTATGTCAAGGCCGCACGGAATTCGCGCCGCCGGACACATCCCGCTACAAGATGCTTCCGCCGCTATCTTTTTTCGGGGAATTCGAACAGGTACTCCCCGCCTGCTTCATGTCCGGCGGACATCACCGCACCATATTGCGGCTGCTGCGGCGCGTCGTCACTGACGCCCTTGCGCACATCCTTGTAGACATCGAAGCCGATGGTCGTTCCCTCGAGTTGTCCAATGGCGTGCAGGAAGTGCCAGGCGAAGACGGAATGGCCGTCCTTGCCTTCGTCGGACACCGGCTCCTCGCCGCCCGAGGACAGCACGATCACGCTGCGCCTGCGCAACACCTCCTGGCGGGCCGGTGCAGCAGCCGACACCGCTTGTTCGCGGGCCAGCGAACCCGAGAAGCAGCTGTCCGACACCAGCATCAGCTGCCGCGCCGGAATCGCGCCCAGCAGCTTCGAAATGTCCGTATTCGAGATCCACTGCGCTGCCGTCTTCACCGAGCCGTCCACGGGAATCCAGTAGCCCATGTTGGTGTCATCCATGAGGTAGCCGTGGCCGGCATAGTAGATAAACACGCTGTCGGCCGGGCCGGCCTCGCGCGCCAGCGCGGCCATCGCGCGCACCATGTCCACCTTGGTCGCATTCTTGATGACGCGAACCTCGAAGCCGAGTTTCTGTCCGAGCGAAGCGGCAACCTGGTCCACGTCGCGGGAAGGCGACTGCAGCGGCGGGATGGGCGACTGGTAGCGGCTGTTGCCGAACAGCAGGGCGAAGCGGCGCGTCGTCGGCTGTGTGGCGACCGCCGCGGAAACGCCCGCCGCCGAAGCTTTCGGCAGGCACGGGGCTTTCTCGTCGTCGCCGGCGCCGCATTCGCGCACATCGACGACTTGCGGGTTGCGCCGCAGTTCCTCGAGGGCTTCGCGGTAGAGCAGCGTCCGCGCCTGGTGACGTTGAAGCTCGATGGCCTGCATCTGCGCACGGCCGGGAATGCCGGCAGCGAAGGGCGGCGGGCGGAAACCCTGCGCCGCGGCAAACGCAGGCAGCAGCAAGACTGCAACGACAAACACGGCTATGGATTTCATGGCTCACCCTCCTGCGATGGTACACGCCGCAGCAGCTGCGCCCAATCGCGCACCCAGCAGCAATCATGGTCGAAATCAGCCAGCACTTCCAGTCGGCCGCCGTGTGCGCCGACGAAGTGCACAATGATTTCCGCCGGCACGACCGCATCGTCCGCGCCGGCGAAATGGGTGGCCCGTCGCGTGATCGCCGCCGCCGGCTGCGCCATGGGATCGAGCGAACCCGCCAGCGGCGTCAGGCCCTGTGCCGTCGTCCACACCGTCAGCGCGAGCGGCGCAGCGAGCGTCACCCAATCTGCCACGTCGTCACGCCGCAGCGCCAGCAGCGCGACCACCACGCCGCCGCCGGAATGGCCGATGAGCCTGATGCGCTGCGCGCCGGTGCGCAGCTTGAGGCGACCGATCGCCTCGTCCATGGCGGCCAGCACTTCCGGCGAGAATCGTCGGCCGCTCCAGTAGGCACTGTCGCAGTGGGCCAGTTCGGGTTCATCCAAGTATTGGCAGGGTCGACCGAGATAGGCCACCGTCGGCGCGGGGTCGCGCGCAGCCAGGGCCAGCGAGACGGGCTGCAGCGGTGTCGGATCGCGCGGCGGCTGAAAGGCGCTCGGCCAGGGTGCACCATCGCCTTCGATGTAGATCGGCAACGTCCTCACCGCGCCGCGCTGACGCAGCAGAGAGAAGAGCCTGAAATTGCCCGTTTCGATCACCTCGGTGCGAAAGCCGCGCGGCGCGGCCCAGGTCTCCACATCTGTGCGCGAACCGCCGAATGAGTCGGATGATGTTCCGGCGCAGCCGCTGGCCAGCAAGAAAAAGGCCGCGCAAACATGCGCGGCCCACCATTGCGTTGACACGGTCAGGTACGTCAGAAACGGATATTGATGTTGGCCATCAGGCTGCGGTTGGTCTGATTGTTGCGGCCGGTTTCCTCATTGTAGGTGACGCCGCCCGCCACACCATCCTTCATCGAGTAGAAATTCATGCCGAGTCCCCACACCCAGGCGTCACGGCCGATCGGATTGCCGCTGACGCCGAACTGGGTGGTCTTGCGCCCCACGTCGTTCGTGTAGGCGAGCGAGGCAAAGGGCATGACGCCATTCATCCAGTAGCCAACCTGTCCGCCGAGACGAATCTGGTCAAGGGTGTTCTTGGCGTCCGTGCCGGCGAACTTGACGCCGGTGGCCGAGTTCTTGATGTCGCCGTAGTCCTCGACGCCGTGCAGCAGACCGGCCCGGCCGGTGAACTGCCAGTTGCCCATCCAGCGGTTGTAGTTGAGGTTGGCGGCGGCGAACCAGCGGTCGGCCCTGGCATCCGTGTTGGTGCTGGTGTCGATCTTGCCTCGTCCCATGCCGGCGCTTACATCGAAGGACAGCGCCTTGTTCAACTGCATGCCGAAATAGGGCGCGATCACGTAGCCGCTGCTGTCCGTCGTGTTCGTCGTGCCGCCCGGCCCGTAGTTCCTGCCGGAGCCATCGCCGTCGTCGAAGGCGGCCGACACGCCGAGCGCCATCGTCGGCGACAGGCCGTAGTCGACGCCCAGCACGGTAGTCATGATGTCCGCGTTATTTTTCGACTTGAAGCCGTTCGCCGCGGTATAGCTCTGGTGAGTGTTGTTGTTGTTCAGGTTGGCCCAGGCATTCCATTTGCCGGCGGCGGCGCCGGCGGCCATGCCCTTGACGGCGGCGCCGGCTCTGGGAGCCGGCCCGTCGGCGGACTGGCGCAGGGCCAGCGCATTGCCGATCGCGAAGGCAAGGAACAATGACGTGCTGTTGATGCTCATCAGCGAACTGCCCGGACTACCGCCGAAGCACTCGGGATGATTCGAGACGATCTCCGCCGCGTAGCTCGTGTCGCCGGAGGAAACATAGGACGCATAGCTCGACAGGGCACTCTCGCAAGGCGTCGCCCAGACGTAGCCGGATGCGGAGACAAATCCGGCGACGAGGCCGGCACGATAGATGGTTTTCATGATGTCCTCCCTGATGTCCTCCCTTGAGCCTGGCGGGTCGGGCTGAAGACCCGGCAAGGAATAGGGTTTATAACGCCGATTGCCTGCCATCGGCAATACGCCAAGACAGGAAATCGCTATTTTTTATTGGCCATGCGGGCGTTATTGATGGCGCGCTGGTACAGCGCGGCCAGCACCTTGACCTCTTGGTCGCCGGGCGACTTCTCGCCGAGTTGCTGCAGCAGCGCATCCACCTTGTCGTATTCACGCAGTTCGAAATAGCTCGCCAGCAGATACAGCTCCGGGTTGCGATCGGCGGCATCGGCCTGCTTGCGCAGGTCGGCGTAGTTCTTTTCGACCGACTCCAGCGTGCCGCCGGAAGGCATCGAGCGCATGCGCACCATGCCGGCCTTGACGTTGCCGTCGGCCGAGGGCGTCTTCGACAGCTGTTTGACGAGGATCGCCGGCAGCGTCTTCACTTGCGGCTGCAGGCCGCCCTTGACCACCTTGCTCGCGCCGCTGCCGACTTCCAGCTGGCCGGTGCCTTGCCAGGTTTCCTGGCGCCCACCTTCAAAATAGACCACCTGCAGACGCGAGGCGCCCTCCATCGACAGGCGGTCGCCGGCGCGCAGCTTGACGAAGGACTTGAGCTCGCTGGCGCTGGCCTTCTCTTCCTGCAGCTTGACGTTGCCCGACACCGACGTGACGAGGCCGACTTCGGCACTCCAGGCACTCACCGAGACGAAGGCGATCCCCACCATCCACCATGCTTTGTGCATCATTGCTGTGCTCCCTGATTGACTGCAAGTACCTCGAATACCCTGACCGGCGCCTCGCGGCCCTTGACCGTGATGACCTCGCTGCGGCCGCAGGCCACCGTATCGCCGGCGCTGACTAGGGTCGCCTCGCTGGCCAATATAGCGCAACCCAGCTGCTTGGTCATGCCCTCCAGGCGCGAAGCCAGGTTGACGGTATCGCCGATGGCGGTGAATTCCATGCGCGTCGGCGAGCCGATGTTGCCGATGATCGCCTCGCCGCTGTGCAGGCCGATGCCGACGGCGAACTTCGGCAGGTCGCGGCCGGGAAAGCGTTGTTCCATCCAGCCGGCGAATTCCCCGGCGACCGCATGCAGTGCGACGGCGGCGCGCACGCCGCGGATGGCATGATCCGCGACCGGCAGGGGCGAACCGAACTCGACCATGATCGCGTCGCCGATGAACTTGTCGATGCTGCCGCCTTCCGCCAGCATGACGGCGCAGGCGCGTTCGAAGTAGGTGTTGAGCATCTCCACCACCTCCTTCGCGTTGAGCCGCTCGCTAATGGTCGTGAAGTTGCGGATGTCGGAGAAGAGCACCGTCACCGTCTGCAACTGCCCACCCAGCTCCGGCCGATACTCGGCGTGGAGCAGGGCTTCGACGACCTGGTCCGACACGTAGCGGCCGAACATCTGGCGCACCCGCGCCCGCTCGCGCTCCTCGCCCGTCAGCCGCCAGCCGAGCACGCCCAGCAGGGCGAAGCCGGCGACCAGGGCATAGGCAGCAACCGGCATCAGCACACCCGTGCGAAACGCGATGAAGCTGGCCAGCGCGAGCAGCGGCACGCCCAACAGCCAGAGCAGCCCACCCTGCCAGGCCGGCTGTGCAACGAAGACGGCGACGGCAAGCACGGCGAGCAGCAACAGCGTCGCCAGGCGCAGCCCGCCGCCCATCGGTCGCAGGCGCTCGCCAGAGAGCAGGGATTCGACGATATTGGCGTGTACCTCGACGCCCGTCATGAGGGCGCCGCGGCCGGAAAAGAAGCGGGTCGCATAGGGCGTGAAATGCTCGTCGTTGAGACCGGCCGCCGTCGCGCCGAGGATGACGGCCTTGCCGCGCAGCGAAGCGGCTACGGCTTCCGGCAGCGGCCCGTCGGCCAGCAATGCCTGCAGCGAGACACGCGGAAACGTGCCCGGCGGACCGAGATAGGGAATCGGCGTCGCCGTCTCGCGGAGACTGACTTTGCGTCCGCCGAGCGTCCAGCTTCCGCTGTGGGGATCGAGGCCGGCAGCGCGCACCGCCAGCAGCGACGGAAAGCCCAGCAGCGGCACGCCCGACTCCGGCAGCCGGGTGCCGCTGGCGGCGACCGGCGCCACCAGATAGCTACGGATGACACCGTCGCCCTCGTCGAGCAGGTCGCCGAGGCCGATGTAGCCGGGAATGTCGAAGTCCGGCAGCGCCAGCAGGTAGTCGGGGCTCGGCAGCAGGTAATCCGTTTCGCGCGCACCGGAACCCGAACGCGTCGCCACCAACACCAGGCGGCCGCTGTTGACCTCCTCGCGGAAGAGCCGGTCGTAGTCGCGCGCGGCATTCTGCAATTCGCCGCCGAGCTTGCCGAGCCAGCGCTCCGGACTGATGCTGAGCAGCATGTCCAGGCCGATGACCTCCACCCCGGCCGCGCGCAGGCGGGACAGCGCCCGCGCCATGCGGTCCGTCCAGAAGACCATCGGATCGTCGGGATAGGCCGCCAGCGTGTCTTCGTCGATGGCGACGATGACTACGTGCTGCGCTTCGGCGCGCTTGCCCTGCCACTGGAACCAGGCGTCCTGCAGGCGCTGGTCGACGGGATTCAGTGCGCCGCTGCGAAACAATGCCTCGGCAGCCACAGCGGCGGCGAGCGCGAACAGCATGAGCCAGAAGCGTTGCTTGCGGCCGCGGAAAACACTCATGCCACCAACTCCCTTTCAGCCAGATGGCGGGCCAGGCGCGCGCGCCCTGCCGCGTCGACGCGCAGGCCGCATTTCGTCCGCCGCCAGAGAATGTCGTCGGCCTCGCGCGCCCACTCGTGCGCCACCATGTAATCGACCTCGGCGGCATACAGGCCGCCGCCGAAATGCTCGCCCAGATCCGCTTCCGTTTGTGCCGTACCCAGCACGCGCACGGCCAGCGTGCCGTGGCGCCGCGCCAGGGCGTGCAACAGATCAGGCGGCAGGGCAGGATAGCGCCCGGCCAGTTCCAGCAGCAAGCCGGGCAGGCCGCGCGGACCCAGGCCGCCGCCGGGCAGGTGCACGGCAGCGCTCCAGGCCGGACGCAGGCCGTGCAACCAGGGGCGCAAGCGATCGAGCACACGCTCGGCCAAATGCCGGTAGGTGGTCAGCTTGCCGCCGTAGATCGACAGCAGTGGCGCCTCCTGCGCGCTGCCGTCCACTGCCAGGCGGTACTCGCGGCTGACCGCCGAAGCCGAACCCCGGCCGTCGTCATACAGCGCGCGGATGCCGGCAAAGGACCAGACCACCTGCGATGGATCAGGCGCTGCGTGGAAGAAACGGCCGACGATGCTGCACAAATAGTCCGTCTCGGCGGCCTCGATCTGCGGCGCGATCTGCGGCACATCCAATGGCACTTCGGTGGTGCCGACGAGGCTGTAGTCGTCCTCGAAGGGGATCACGAAAGCGATGCGGCCGTCGTCGTTCTGCAGCAGGTAGGCTTGCTCGCCCGCATGCAGCCGCGGTACGACGATGTGGCTGCCCTGCACTAGGCGCAGCGATTCCGGGCCGTCGCTGCCGGCAATCATTTTCCGCACGTGTGCGGTCCACGGGCCGGCGGCATTCACCAGGATGCGCGCCGTGCAGGCCTGCTGCGTGCCATCCGCCGCCTGCAGCACGGCCTGCCACTCATGGCCCTCACGGTGCGCGCCGACCAGCTGCGTGCGCGGCCTCACCTGTGCGCCGAGCTGTGCCGCCGACATCACGTTGAGCAGGGTCAGCCGCGCATCGTCGGTGGCGAGGTCGGAGTAGGCGAAGCCGTGGGTGAATTCCGGCCGCAGCGGTTCGCCGTAGGGCGTGCCGCGCAGCGACAGCGCCTGCGCCCGCTTCAGGCTGGAGCCGCGCGCCAGGCCGTCGTAGAGCGCGAGGCCGAGGCGGATCATCCAGCGCGGGCGCTGCGCCGGCGTGTGGGGAATGACGAAGCGCTGCTCGCGCGCCAGATGCGGCGCGATGGCCAGCAGCGTCTCACGCTCGGCCAGCGATTCGCGCACCAGGCCGAATGCGTAATGCTCGAGGTAGCGCAGGCCGCCGTGGATCAGTTTGGTGGACGCGGAAGAGGTCGCGCCGGCGATGTCGCCCTGGTCGACGATCAGCACCTTGAGGCCGCGCCCGGCGGCATCGCGGGCGAGACCGGCGCCGTTGATGCCGGCACCAACGATGAGCAGGTCGAAGGCGGGTGCGGAGCTTGAAATCACGTCGGCATGTTACCCCGGCGCCAGCGGCAGGGTCACCGTCACCGCCACGCCCTCGCCGGCATCCAGGTTGCACGCGGCAATCGTGCCGCCGTGGAATTCGGCGATGAGGCGTGCGATGTAGAGGCCGAGGCCGAGGTGGGGCCCATCGTGGCCGCTGCCGGCGCGATCCGGGCGCGAGGAGATCATCGCCTCGAACAGCCGGCCCTGCACTTCCGGCGGCAGCGGCGGGCCGTTGTTGGCGACGACGAGTTGCGCATTGTTGCGCTCGCGCACCAGCTCGATGCGCACCGGCGCACCGGCGCGGCTGAAGTCGACGGCGTTCGCCACCAGCTTGTCGAGCAGCTGCACCAGCAGGTCGGGCGACCCCTCCACCATCAGCGCCTGCTCGGGCGGCAGCCATGCAAACGCGTGTTGCGGGTAGGCATGCCGGTAGCCGCTGACGCATTCCGTCACCACCGCGGCGAGGTCGAAGCGCTCGCGCGCCTCCGTGCGCAGGCTCTGCTCCAGGCGCGATGCCTCGCTCATGCGCGTAAGGATCTTCGCCAGGCGCGACAAGCCTTCCTCGGCTCGCTCGAGGTAGACCTGGGCCTGCGCCGGATCCGTTTCCAGGCGCAGGTTTTCCAGTGAGGAGCGCACCACGGCGATGGGCGTGCGCAGTTCGTGCGACAGGCGTCCGGCGAGGCTTTCCAGGTAGCCGTGGTGCTGCGCCAGCTTCGCCAGCACGGCGGAGAAGCTGCGCGACAGGTCGCCGATCTCGTCGCCCGCGCGCGAGCCCGAGGTCAGCCGCTTCAGCCTTCCTTGCGCATCCACGGCGCTTTCCGCCTCGTCACGCAGGCGGCGGATGCGGTTCGACAGGCGCGTGGCAAAACCGAGCAGCACGACGGCGGCCAGGGCGAACGCCGCGAGGGTGGTCAGCAGCAGGCGCTCCAGCGCCTGGTTGCGCACGGAGAGGAGGGAATGCGTCGTCTCCTCCACCACCACCGCCCCCGCCACCGTGTCGCCGCTCCAGATCGGATACGCCGCCGAGACGATGACGGCGCGGCCGTCGGCGCTGTTGCGCATGCGCGTGGCCGGCGCGCCGAGCAGGGCATGGGCGACCTCGCGGCCGGTGCCGAGCACGTCCTCGTCGAGCGCCTCGTCGAAATCCTCGGCCGGGCGCGGCAGGATGCGCGAGGAAATGTCGCGCCAGAGGCCGGCAAGGATGGCGCGCCAGACACTTTCGGCGCTATTCGCCTTCGTGCTCACATCCGGCGGCGGCTTCAAGCTACCGGCCAGCGCCAGCAGCTTCAGTTCGCGGTTGACCACCCAGATGCGTGACGTCGAGCGCTCCAGTCCGTGCAGGATGGCCTCGATCTCCGCCACGGACTGCCGTTCCGACTGCGCCGACTCGCGGCCGATCTCCTCGACCAGCACCGGCGCACCGGTCCGGTCAGCCAGTTCTGCTGCCTGTTTGAGGTTATCCTCCGCCGCCTGCCGCGCCGCGCTCGTGGCAGGTTTGAGGCGCATCAGCTGCGGCCGCTCGTGCAGGGCCGTGGCCACCGCCCGCGCCGTCGCCAGCAGCGCCTGCTTCTGCGCATCGAGCATGAAGCGCTCCAGTTCCTGCACGTACTGGTAGCCCACCCAGGGCAGGACCAATAGCGACAGCGCCACCAGCGCCAGCTTCAAGCGGAGGCCGAAGCGGAAAGGCGATTGCGCTTTCATTTGAACCAGCGGCATAAGTCCGCGTCATTCCCGCGAAAGCGGGAATCCACTCGGCTTATGGATTCCCGCTTTCGCGGGAATGACAAACTTTGTTTCATGCCTTCCACCGATACCCCATGCCGTACACTGTGTCGACGCGATCGAACGACGGCTCCACGGCCTGGAACTTGCGGCGGATGCGCTTGATGTGCGAGGTGATGGTGCCTTCGTCCACCACCAGCCGGGCGTCGTGCATGAGCTGGTCGCGGTCCTTCACGTGGCCGGGAAACTTCGCCAGCGTGTGCACCATCCAGAACTCCGTCAAAGTCAGTTCCACCGGTACGGCGTTCCAGGTCGCGCTGAGGCGTTTGGCATCGAGGCGCAGGGCACCGCGCTCGAGCAGATCCTCTGCGCCCGACGGCTCGCCCAGCACCTCGATGCGGCGGAAAAGCGCAGCGATGCGCGCCAGCAGGTGCGGCAGGCTGATGTCCTTGGTCAGGTAGTCGTCGGCGCCCAGGCGCAGGCCGGAGACGATGTCGAAATCGGCATCACGCGCCGTGAGGAAGATGATCGGCAGGCGCGGCGACAGCGCGCGCAGTTCGCGGCACAGCTCGAAGCCACCCTCCGGCTCGTCGCCGAGGCCGATGTCGATCACCGCCAGGTCGGGCAGCCGCGTGCGGAAGGCCGCCAGCGCTTCGGGCCGCTTCGCGTAGGCGGCGACCTCGTAGCCCTGGCGTGCCAGCGCCTCCGTGTAATTGGCACGGATGGCAGCTTCGTCCTCAACGATGGCAATGCGCTTGACCATGGCGCGGACTATACCGAAAACCCCCGCAGCCGGAGCACAGGGAAGGCAATTGCCATTTTTTTGCCACAATTCTTCGCCGTTCTGCCCGATTCCCTCCCCGCCGCCGCCCGACTTGCCCGCTTCAATACAAATCAGGCGGATGTCCGCTCACAACGGGAAGGAGAAAAACAATGAACACGGCGCTGCGTCATTCCCGCGAACGCGGGAATCCAGGAATCAAGAGCAACCCCTGGATCCCCGCTTCCGCGGGGATGACGTCCCAAGCACGATCCCGGCTGGTCGTCGTCGATATCATCGCCTACGTCGTCCTGGCCTTCAGCATCGGCCTCGCCACCGCAGTCTCGCTGGCCGGCGTAGTCCTGCTGCTGGCGCAGGAGGCGCAGGCCGCCGAATTCGTGCCGATGCAACCGGCGCAGGCGCAGCAGGGCACGCTGCTGCTCAAAGCCAAGGGCGAGACGCTCGCCGTGCCGGCGGTGGCGACCGATGCCGAGATCAGGGTCTCCGGCATCGTCGCCCGCGCCGTCGTCAAGCAGACCTACCGCAACCCCTACGACGCATGGTTCGAGGGCATCTACGTCTTTCCGCTGCCGGAGAACGCCGCCGTCGACCACCTGCGCATGAAGATCGGCGAGCGCGTCATCGAGGGCGACATCAAGGAACGCCAGGCCGCGCGCGCGCAGTACGAGCAGGCCAAGTCCTCCGGCCAGCGCGCCGCGCTGGTCGAGCAGGAGCGCCCCAATATGTTCACCACCAGCGTCGCCAACATCCCGCCGCACGGCGAAATCACGGTGGAAATCGAATACCAGCAGACGCTGCGCTTCGATGCGCAGGGCTACAGCCTGCGCTTCCCCATGGTGGTCGGTCCGCGCTACATCCCGGGCACGCCCACCGAAGGCCGGGGCCACGGCTGGGCGCCCAACACGGATCAGGTGCCGGACGCCGCGCACATCACGCCGCCGGTGCTGCATCCCGATCAGCATGCGCCGAGCAATCCGGTGCGCCTCAAGGTCGTGCTCGATGCCGGCGTGCCGCTGGCCCGCGTCGACAGCACCTATCACCCGATCACGCAGCGCGAAACCGAAGGCGGTGGCCGCATCGTCGAACTGGCCGCGGGTGAAGTGCCGGCCAACAAGGATTTCGAACTCAAGTGGACGCCGGTGGCCAGCCATGCGCCTTCGGCAGCGTTGTTCACCGAGCAAAGCGGTGACAAGCATTACGCGCTGCTCATGGTCATGCCGCCGGCGAAGGAGGTCGCCGCCGCGCGCCTGCCGCGCGAAGTGATCTTCGTCATCGACACCTCCGGCTCCATGTCCGGCAGCTCCATCGCCCAGGCAAAAGAGGCGCTGGCGCTCGCCGTCTCGCGCCTCGACGAACGCGACAGCTTCAACGTCATCGAATTCAACTCCTACGCGAAAGCCCTCTACCCCGACGCGCGCCCGGCCAGCGTTGCCCATCGCAATAACGCCGTCAGCTGGGTGCGCCGGCTACAGGCGCAAGGAGGCACCGAGATGGCGCTGGCACTCAACCTCGCGCTCAACGGCCGCGAGAACCCCGGCCGCGTGCGCCAGGTGATCTTCCTCACCGACGGCGCCGTCGGCAACGAGGACGGCCTCTTCAAGCTGATCCAGGACAAGCTCGGCGATTCGCGCCTGTTCACCGTCGGCATTGGCTCGGCGCCCAACAGCCACTTCATGATGAAGGCCGCGCAGAGCGGCCGCGGCACCTTCATCTACATCGGCAAGATCGAGGAAGTGAAGGAGAAGATGGGCGCCCTCTTCACCAAGCTCGAATCGCCCGTGCTGAAGGGCATCGAGATTGCCTGGCCCGACGGCAGCCACGCCGAAACCTGGCCGCAGCGCGTGCCGGATTTGTACTTGGGAGAACCCATTGTCGTCTCCGCCGCGCTGGACAAGCTGGAAGGCGATCTGCGCATCACCGGCCTGCGCGGCGAGGTTCACGAGAGGCCTTGGCAGGCGACGCTGCCGCTCGACGAAGCGCGCACGGGTCGGGGCATGGGCGTGCTGTGGGCGCGGGCGAAGATCGCCTCGCTCGTCGACAGCCTGCGCGACGGCGCGAAGGAAGATGAAGTGCGCGAGGCGGTGGTCAATGTCGCCCTCGTCCACCACCTGGTGAGCAAGTACACCAGCCTCATCGCGGTGGACAAGACACCCGTGCGGCCGGTCGATGCCACGCTGAAATCCGGCGCCGTCCCCACCAACCTGCCGGAAGGCTGGGAATTCGAGAAAGTCTTCGGCGAGCTGCCGCAGGGCGCCACCGATTCGCGCTGGAACCTGCTGGTCGGTTTCCTCGCCCTGCTGCTGGCGGGCGGACTTTTTCGCACCTCGCGCCGCACGCCGATCGCCTTTGGGAGGGGTTGAGATGAAAACGCTGACCTCCCGCGAAGACTGGCCGCTCGGCGTCGAATGTGCCTGGCCCGCGACCATGCACGCCGCTCCTGCGCAGGCCATCGTGCGCGACCGAACCGACCCTCTGGCGCACCGCTGGCAGTTGTGGCTAGCCAGCATCGCACTAGCCTTCGGCGTCTGGCAATTCGGCCAGGGCAGCTACATCCAGGCCAAGGCCTGGCTGGCGCAGGTGCTCATCAAGCAGGCCTGGGCGCGCACGCTCGACGGCAAGGCGCAGGCCAGGCCCTGGCCGTGGGCCGACACCTGGCCGGTGGCGCGCATCACCGTGCCCGACCGCGGCATCGTGCGCTACGTGCTCGCCGGCGCCAACGGCCGCAGCATTGCCTTCGGCCCCGGCCACGTCTTCGGCACGCCGCTGCCGGGCGACGCCGGCAACAGCGTCATCGGCGCCCACCGCGACACCCACTTCGCCTTCCTGCGCGAGTTGCATCCGGGCGAGGAAATCGTCGTGCAAAAGTCAGCCGCCACAATACGGCGATACCGCGTCGAAGACAGCGAAATCGTCGACAAGCGCGAGACGCGCGTGATGGCACAGCACGGTGGCGAACCCCGCCTGACACTGATCACCTGCTACCCCTTCGACGCCCTGCGCGCCGGCGGGCCGCTGCGCTACGTCGTCTCGGCGAAGGCCATATGAACGGCCCCCACGCTCACTTTGTTCGCTGCCCCCCCACGGGGGCGCTCAGCGCCCTTCGGGCGGCCGGGCGGGCGCTGAGTGAACATTCCAGAACCGCGGCGGCGGGGATGCGATCGGGTTCCTCCTCCCCCTGATTGCATGCCCCGTCCGCTTCGGCAAATTCGTCATTCCCGCGGAAGCGGGAATCCACAAAACCCTGGGTCCCCGCTTACGCGGGGACGACAACCAATAGGAGCCCACGCATGCACCCTTCCTCCGCCGTCTGCTTCTCCGTCGCCCTCGCCAATACCCGCGCCTTCGACGACAACTCGGGTTATCCGCGGCCGATCCTGTTGCCACGGGTGGACAAGCTCGTCGTCGACAAGTCGCGCCACCGCCTCACGCTGATGGGCTGTGGCCGCGTCGTGCGCAGCTACCGCATCTCGCTCGGTGGCGACGGCCGCACGCCGGCAGGCCGCTATGTCGTCGTCGGGCGCAACCCGAAGAGTCCCTTCCACCTCGCGCTGCGTCTCGCCCGCCAGGCGCCGTCCGCTCCCGAACGTACCGGCGGCAGCCTGCAGCTGCACGGCACGCCCGACTGGCTCGGCCCCCTCGGCGCCGCCCTGCACGGCAGCGACTGGACCACCGGCGGCATCGCCGTCGCCAACGAGCACATTGAGGACATCTGGAACCTGGTGACCGACGGCACGCCGGTGGTGATCCGGGCGTAACGCCCCTCACCCCAACCCTCTCCCCGCTGCGGGGAGAGGGGGCATAAGGCCCATTCACCCTGTAAAATCCGGGGATGAAGAAAATTGCCATCTACGACTCCACGCTGCGCGACGGCGCCCAGGCGCAGGGCATCTCCTATTCGGTGGACGACAAGATCAGGATTATCGAGCGACTCGACGCGCTCGGCGTGGATCACATCGAGGCCGGCAACCCCGGCTCCAACCCCAAGGACCTCGAGTTCTTCACCCGCGTGCGCGAGATGAAACTCAGCCACGCGCGGCTGATCGCCTTCGGCGCCACGCGCAAGGTCGGCGTCGCGGTCGAAACGGACGGCAACGTGCGCTCGCTGCTCGCCGCCGGCACCGACGCCATCGCCATCTTCGGCAAGAGCTGGGACTATCAGGTCACCCAAATCCTGCGCACCGAGCTCGACGAGAACCTGCGCATGATCGGCGACACCATCCGCTACCTCAAGCAGCAGGGCAAGGAAGTGGTCTACGACGCCGAGCATTTCTTCGACGGCTACAAGGCCAACCCGGACTACGCGCTCGCCACGCTCGCTGAGGCGGCGGATGCCGGCGCCGATTGCCTGTGCCTGTGCGACACCAACGGCGGCACCTTCCCCAACGACATCTTCGACATCACGCAGAAGGCCGTCGCGCAGTTCGGCAAGACGACGATCGGCATCCACTGCCACAACGACTGCGAGATGGCGGTGGCCAACTCCGTCATGGCGGTGCAGGCCGGCGCGACGCAGGTGCAGGGCACTATCAACGGCATCGGCGAGCGCTGCGGCAATGCCAACCTGTGCTCCATCATCCCCAACCTGCAGTTGAAGCTCGGCATCGAGTGCATCCCGCCGCAGAACCTGGCCGACCTCACCAACGTGGCGCGCGCCGTGAGCGACATCGCCAACATGCCGCACAACGAGAAAGCCGCCTACGTCGGCGGCGACGCCTTCGCCCACAAGGGCGGCATGCACATCGACGCCGTGGTGAAGCAGCCGGCGTCATATGAGCACATCGATCCCGAGGCGGTCGGCAACAGCCGCCGCATGCTGATGTCGGAAGTCGCCGGACGCAGCACGCTGCTCGCGCGCATCAAGGCTGTTGACCCATCCATCGGCAAGGATTCCCCCGAGACGAAGAAGATCGTCGACCGCCTCAAACAGCTCGAGCACGAGGGCTACCAGTTCGAGGCGGCGGAGAGTTCGTTCGAACTCGTTGTGCGCAAGATCCTCGGCAAGTACCGCCCGTTCTTCGAACTGATCGAGTTCAAGGTGATGGTCAACGAACCCGCGGTCAATGGCATGAATTCCTCGGCCATGATTAAGATCCGCGTCGGTGACGAAGTGGAGATCACCGCCGCCGAGGGTGACGGCCCGGTGAATGCCCTCGACAAGGCCGTGCGCAAGGCGCTCGAGCGCTTCTACCCGGCCATCGCCGAGATCCGCCTCACCGACTACAAAGTGCGCGTGCTCGACTCCAAGCAGGCCTCGGCCGCCAAGGTGCGCGTGCTCATCGAATCCACCGACCACCGCGAGCACTGGACCACCATCGGCGTCTCCACCGACGTCATCGACGCTTCCTGGCACGCCCTGGTGGATTCCATCGAGTACAAGCTGGTGCGGGAGCAGGAACGCTGAAGTCCAGTTCGTCATTCCCGCGCAAGCGGGAATCCATACCCCACCTGGATTCCGGGTTCCGCTGCGCGGCCCCGGAATGACGGGCTTCAGTCACCGCTCCGGCTTCAGCAGCACCAGCTTGAGGTGCTCCTGGTCCACCGGTCGCAGCGTCACCTGCTGATAGGTCACGCGTCCCAGGCGCGGATGGTTGAAGGCGCGCTGGCCGCCCTGCCGTTCCAGCACGTCGTGCTGTTTCCAGTAACGCGAAAATTCCGGGCTGCCCTTCTTCAGGTCGTCGACCAGGCGCGCCAGCGCTGGCTCGTCCAGCCGCGTGCGGCAGTCGGCGCGAAACTCGGCGGAGAGGCGACGCGCGCGCGTCTCCCAGTCGGCGATGAACTGGCGCGCCGAAGGCTGCAGGAAAACGAAGCGCAGCAGGTTGCGCGGCTGCTCGTGCGTTTTGTCCGCCTTGACCTTCTTGTCGAGCCAGCCGGCAAACAGCGCCGCCGCCGCCTTGTTCCACGCCAGCATGTCCCAGGTGCGGCCCATGATGTAGGCGGGAATGCCGATGTCGCCGAGCAGGCCGCTGAGCAGCGCCGACGCCGTATCCTCTTCGGGCGCCGCGCCGAGCGGATCGTGCCGCCCGGCCAGCTCGAAGATGTAGGCGCGCTCGCCGCGCGTCAGGCGCAGCATCTGCGCCAGGCGGTTCAGCGCCTCGGCCGAGACATTCACCGCACGCCCCTGCTCGATCCAGGTGTACCAGGTCGGGCTGATGCCGGCCAGCTGCGCCACTTCCTCGCGGCGCAGTCCCTGCGCGCGACGCCGGCTGCCGGCGGGGAAGCCGAATTCCTCCGGCGCATGGCGACTGCGCAACACCTGCAGGAACTCGCCGAGCTCCTTGCGGCGGCTATCCATATCGACTCCTGGCTGTTAATGGCAGTACTAGTATAACTACCAGCCTTGTCAGGGTACCATTCGCTGGCTACCATTTTTCCACTTCGGGTTGAAACAACCGTCATTCCCGCGGAAGCGGGAATCCATGGGTCCCCGCTTCCGCGGGGACGACGCCCCGAGCGCATGACTCTATATTCAAGCAAAGGAACCATCATGGCAGGCAAGACGCTTTACGACAAACTCTGGCAATCGCACGTCGTCCGCGAGGAATCCGACGGCACCTGCCTCCTCTACATCGACCGCCACCTCATGCACGAGGTGACCAGCCCGCAGGCCTTCGAGGGCTTGCGCCTGGCCGGGCGCAAGGCCTGGCGCTCGTCGAGCGTGGTCGCCAACCCCGACCACAACACGCCCACCGACCACTGGGACGAAGGCATCAAGGATCCCGTCTCGCGCCTGCAGGTGGAAACCCTCGACGCCAACATCAAGGATTTCGGCGCGCTGGTGTACTTCCCCTTCAAGCACGCCAACCAGGGCATCATCCACGTCATCGGCCCGGAGAACGGCACCACCCTGCCCGGCATGACCGTGGTGTGCGGCGACAGCCACACCTCCACCCACGGCGCCTTCGGTGCGCTGGCCTACGGCATCGGCACCTCTGAAGTCGAGCACGTGCTGGCGACGCAGACGCTGGTCTCCAAACCCTCGAAGCGCATGCTCGTCAAGGTCGAGGGGAAAGTCAGCCCCGGCGTGACGGCGAAGGACATCGCGCTTGCCATCATCGGCAGGATCGGCACCGCCGGCGGCACCGGCTACGCCGTCGAGTTCGGCGGCAGCGCCATCCGCGACCTTTCCATCGAAGGCCGCATGACCCTCTGCAACATGACCATCGAAGCCGGCGCCCGCGCCGGCATCGTCGCCCCCGACGACAAGACTGCCGCCTACCTCAAGGGCCGCACCTACGCGCCGCAGGGTGCGGATTGGGACAAGGCCGTCGCCTACTGGAAAACGCTGCATTCCGACGCCGACGCCGTCTTCGACAGCGTGGTCGAACTGGATGCCGCGCAGATCGAGCCGCAGGTCACCTGGGGCACCTCGCCCGAGCAGGTGCTGCCGGTGGGCGGACGCGTGCCCAACCCGGCAAGCCCAGAGTACGCGGGGGATGCGCAGAAGCGCGTCGGCATCGAGCGCGCCCTGCAGTACATGGGCCTCACCGCCGACACGCCGATCCAGGACATCCAGGTCGACAAGGTCTTCATCGGCTCGTGCACCAACTCGCGCATCGAGGACCTGCGCGCCGCCGCCAAATTCATCCAGGGCAAGAAGAAGGCCGCCAACGTCAAGCTGGTGCTGGTCGTGCCCGGCTCCGGCCAGGTCAAGCGCCAGGCCGAGGCCGAGGGCCTCGACAAGATCTTCACCGAGGCCGGCTTCGAATGGCGCGAACCGGGCTGCTCGATGTGCCTGGCCATGAACGCCGACCGCCTCGCCCCGGGCGAGCGCTGCGCCTCCACCTCCAACCGCAACTTCGAAGGGCGCCAGGGCGCCGGCGGGCGCACCCACCTCGTCAGCCCCGAGATGGCCGCCGCCGCCGCCATCGCCGGCCACTTCGTCGACATCCGGAAGCAGCATTAATGAGCTATTCGATTTTGCATGGCATGCGTCGATCTTTGACTCGTCATTCCCGCGCAAGCGGGAATCCACAAGCCTTCTGGATTCCGGGTTCCGCTGCGCGGCCCCGGAATGACGGCATTTCCGTCAACGCCACATGTGATCTTCAATAAGGAACCGCCATGAAAGCATTCAAATCCCTCAACGGCCTGGTCTGCCCGCTCGACCGCGCCAACGTCGACACCGACGCCATCATCCCCAAGCAGTTCCTCAAGTCGATCAAGCGCTCGGGCTTCGGCCCCTACCTCTTCGACGAGTGGCGCTACGAGGATTTCGGCGAGCCGGGCATGGACTGCAGCACGCGCCCGCTGAAGAAGGACTTCGTCCTCAACCAGCCGCGCTACGCCGGCGCGCAGGTGCTGCTCGCCCGCGACAACTTCGGCTGCGGCTCCAGCCGCGAGCACGCGCCCTGGGCCATCGAGAACTACGGCTTCCAGGTCGTCATCGCGCCGTCCTTCGCCGACATCTTCTTCGGCAACTGCTACAAGAACGGCCTGCTGCCCATCGTGCTGCCGACGGACGCAGTGGACAAACTCTTCAAGGAATGCGCGGCAACGGAAGGCTACAAGCTCGACGTCAACCTCGAGGCGCAGAAAGTCACAACGCCCTCGGGCGAATCCTTCGCCTTCGACATCACGCCGCACCGCAAGCACTGCATGCTGAACGGCCTCGACGAGATCGGCCTGACGCTGCAGCACGCCGACGAAATCAAGGCCTTCGAAGCGAAGCACAAGGCCGCGCAACCCTGGTTGTTTGCCTGAACCTCACCTAAATCCCGCATCAACCGTCCGCGGCCGCCCGGCCGTGGGCGGCTTCCGCAAAAGTCAGTCCCTGCAACACGGCGGCATTGGCTCACCTGGTGAGCCGGCCCCTGCAGAACAATGGTGGCAGGCTTGTATTGTGGTGTCACTATTGGTACCATTCTCGATGACGGCTACTGCGAAAATCCTCGACCAGATGCGGCGTGAACCGGCCAATGTCCGTTTCAACGACCTCAAAAAAGTGTGCGAGATCCATTTCGGGAAACCGCGGCAAACGGGCACCAGCCACGCGATCTTCAAGACGCCTTGGGCAGGCGATCCCCGGATCAACATCCAGGATCAGAAAGGCAAAGCCAAGGTGTATCAGGTCAGGCAGGTGCTACTGGCAATCGACAAGTTGGAAGGTATGCGCAATGAGCACTGATCACTATACCTATCGCGTCACCTGGTCCGCCGAGGACGGTGAGCATGTCGGCCTGTGCACGGAATTCCCCTCGCTGTCCTGGCTGGCTAAAACACCAGAGGCCGCCCTGAAGGGAATCCGTCAGATCGTGGCTGAGGCGGTGGCAGATATGCAGACCACAGGTGAAGCCGTTCCCGTGCCGCTGGCGGAGAAGAACTACAGCGGCGAATTCCGCGTGCGCATTCCGCCGGAAGTCCACCGTTCGCTCGCCATCCAGGCTGCCGAACAAGGCGTCAGCCTTAATCGGCTGGCCAGCGCAAAGCTGGCGGCCTGAATATCCTTCTACCCGGAAACTCCCGCCTGCACCGTGTAGCCCGACAACCGGCCTACTTCACCGTCGGCGTGAACGTCCACACCCAGCCGTTATTCAGCGCCTTCATCACGATCGACCGCCCATCCGGCGTCACCGTGATGGGGCTGTCCTTCTGGATCATGCCGGCCATGGCCAGCATCTGCGGATCGGGCAGCGCGATGTATTCCTTCACCGCCTCCGTCGCACCCTTGTACAGGCGCAGCTTGTTGCCGCAGGACTCCGCCACCATCGTCTCCGGATGGATGCGCTTGCCGATCAGTTCCAGCAGGCCCTTTGACGTGCCGGGCCTGACCTCCACCACATCGAAATGCTCGTAAGGACCGTTCAGCTTTCCGGTCGGGCACTTCTTGCCCATGCCGAAGAGGTTGGACACCTTGGCCGCATCGTTGCGGATGACGGGCATGCCCACGATCACACTCTTCTTCTTGTTCCAGTCCAGGGACAGCGTTACCCGATCGACCACATCGGCGTACAGATCCGCATCGGTGGGCGAAATCTGCACATGCTTCTGCGTGATCTCCCCCACCACCTCGTAATGCACGATCTCGGCCTTGGCCCACTTCTCCAGGGCGGCCGTGTCGACACTCTGCGCAGCGGCAGGTGCCGACTGGAACAGGGCAGTGACGACCAGGGATGCGCCGATCAGGGCATGTCTCATCTTGAACTCCTCAAGGGATGATCTGGAAATGCATGAATGATTTTGTCATGAAGCGGCTGGATGAACAATCTCACGCGCCTCGCACCTGCCCACTTAGTGCCCGCTGTGGCGATGCCAGCAAAAGTCAGTCGCTGCAATACGGCGCCAACAAGACCGGCCGAGTGTTTCTTTAATCCATGGGCGGCGGGCTAAACCGCTTTCGCGATCGCCGCAATGCGTCGGCGTACAGTTTCGATGCGTTGACCGTACAGGTCGTCATAGACGACGAGCCCGGGCAGGGTGTTCTCGAAATCCGGATGCAGCAGCACTTCCCGAAAACACATTGCCAGATAACTGGCCAGATCCTCATCGTCTGCGGCAACCTCTGCCGCAATTTCCGGACGTCCATCCAGCAGGTTGATGATGTCCTCGAAATCGTGGCTGGCCATGATGTCCCTGCCGCCGCGTTGCACAAACGCCTCGAATTTCGTTGCCAGAAAGGCAGGCGCAGATATCAGGCGTATTTGCCTGCCGCTTGGCAACACCGTCGTTATTGCAGTGGCGGCGGCATGGGGATACCAGCGATTCGAAAAACCGAGGATGCGCTCGTCAGTCGGCATCAGGTCCACCGCCACGCCACCGACGCGCCAGCGGCAGATCGGCGCGTCCTGCGACATGTCGCGCATGAACCCACGTTCGGCAAACCGTGCCTCCAGCGCATGGTAGCCGGCAAGTGCCGTCACTTGCGCGACGAGGTCGACATCGAACGTGGCCCGCGGCGGCGGGGCCTGCATCGAGGTACACAGCAGCCCGGTCGCGCAACCGCCGACCAGTACCAACTCGTCGCACAGCTCGCCCAGCGCCTTGGCGATCAGCTCGACGCGCTGCAGGTTCGGATCGTTTGGATTCATCATCGAGCTGAAAGCCGTTCCTCGAAGAGTTGCGCAGCAAGATTACGCTCGCGCGCGCTCCCCATGCGCAAGGCATCGAACAACGCCAGGCTCTCGTAGAGCGCGGGGTTGCGCAGTGCGGCGGCCGGTGCACTGGGATAAAGGGGTAACAGCGCAATCCCCCGCGCACTGCCTTCTTCATGCGGCCACACGGGAGGGGGATCGCTGGAAGGCACGATCAGCTTGTCGAGCGGAGGGGCGGCATAGGCCGTGGGTACGCCACCCACCATCGCACCCCGCGCTGCCGGAAAGGCATAGCGCGCGCCATGCAGCAAAAACTCCTTGAACGATGGCGTGATGATGGAAGGCTGCTTGTTCATGAACGCCAGCAAGCGGGCTTGCTCGGCCCGCTTGAGCGCGCCATGGACCTCCGACATCGACAGACCGGTGAGGGCAGCCAGGTCGGGATATGTCCGGTTGTCCCCCGGGGCCGCAGCAAGCGCCAGGAGCAGATATAGATCCTGTGGCTTCAGTGCAGGTTGGCGATTGACTGGGCGACGCATGGCGGTAATCGATACTTTCGTATTTCGCGAAAAACGAAAATACCAATAAGTCAATATGTTGTCAATTAACTCTAGACTGCATTCGCTATTTGCGAATAGCGAATGGGGAAACCCTGTGGCTTTCCAGTATCAGAAATTACCAGTCCGAAAAACTCGACATGAATGTAATTCATGATTAGACATTATTTGTCCATTACAGACGCTACTAAATAGCGTAATATGCTGTAACGTAAGAAATAATAAAGTTAATACCAAGGACATTTCTCAGGACATTTTCTGTCAATGAAGCGTCTTCCAGACTGCGAACTCAGGGTCGAAACCGACCGCTTCGGCCCCTTCACCTTCCAGGTCGGCGTCGACCTCGAAGCGCTGGCCGCTCCCCTGCAGCGGGTGGAAGACGCTCACGCGCTCTTCATCAAGACGCCGCTCAACCAGGTAGCGAGCCAGCTCGAGAAAGAGGTCGTGGTCAGCAGCGTGTTCGGCACCAACACCATCGAAGGCGGCACGCTGAGCGAAGAAGAGACTGCGCGGGTGCTCCAGCTCGACCCGGTCGAGGTCAAGGAAACCGAGCAGCGCCGCGCCGTGAACATCAAGGCGGCCTACGATCATGCCCAGGCGGCTGCCCGCACCGCGGGCTGGCGCCTGGATCTCGACTTCATCCGGGAGATACACGCCCTCACCACGCGCGACCTGCCCGACCCGGACATGATCCCCGGCGTGTTCCGCGACAACCCCAAAGGAAAAATCACCACCGTCGGCAGCGACACCCACGGCAGCCGTTACAAGCCGCCCCAGTACGGCGGCGATGTGAAGCTGCTCATGGAAAAGCTGA
>JADFDU010000013.1 GCA_018262775.1 Rhodocyclaceae bacterium | reverse complement strand
AAATCTCGATTTTTTAAGGGGCCCATCTGCACCTACGGCGTGTAATAGCCGCGATACCACTCGACGAAGCAGCGCACCCCCTCGCGCACCGGGGTGGCCGGGGCGAAGCCGGTGGCGGCGTGCAATTCGGCGGTGTCAGCGTAGGTGGCTGGCACGTCGCCGTCCTGCAGCGGCAGGAAGTTTTTTTCCGCCTTGCGGCCGAGTGCTTCCTCGAGCGCCTCGATGTAGGCCATGAGTTCGACCGGCTGGTGGTTGCCGATGTTGTAGATGCGGTAGGGCGCCCAGCTGGTGGCGGGGTCGGGATGGTCCTTGATGAAGGCGGGGTCCGGCGCGGCCGGCCGGTCGAGCACGCGCACCACACCCTCGGCAATGTCGTCGATGTAGGTGAAATCGCGCTGCATTTTGCCGTGGTTGAAGACGTCGATCGGGCGTCCCTCGAGAATGGCTTTCGTGAACAGGAACAGCGCCATGTCCGGCCGCCCCCACGGCCCATAGACGGTGAAGAAGCGCAGGCCCGTCGTCGGCAGGCCGAAGAGATGGCTGTAGGTGTGCGCCATCAGCTCGTTGGATTTCTTGCTGGCGGCGTAGAGGCTGACCGGGTGATCGACGTTGTCGTGCTCGGAGAACGGCATTTTCGTGTTGCCACCATAGACGCTGGAGCTGCTGGCATAGACGAAATGCCCGACCTTGCCGTGCCGGCAGCCTTCGAGCAGGTTGACGAAGCCGACGAGGTTGGTCTGGGCGTAGGCCTGCGGGTTGATGAGCGAGTAGCGCACGCCAGCCTGCGCCGCGAGGTTGATGACGCCCTCGAACTTTTCCTGGCGGAACAACTCGGCCATGCCCGCGGTGTCGGCGATGTCGAGCTTGATGAAGCGGAAGCCCGGGTTGCCCGAGATCTGCGCCAGGCGCGCCTGCTTCAGGCCGACATCGTAGTAGTCGTTGAGGTTGTCGATGCCGACGACTTCGTCGCCGCGCGCCAGCAGGCGCTGCGCGACGTGCATGCCAATGAAGCCGGCGGCGCCGGTGATAAGGATTTTCATGATAAGAGGATCACCACAATACTTTGACAGGAAAATCCCTGAATACCGCATCGCAGGTAACGAGCTGCATTCCTTCGATCTCGGTCTGGGCAGCCAGCATGCGGTCGAAGGGATCGCCGTGGCTGTTCGGATACCCGCCCGCCCTCAGACCGTGTTCGCAGGTCAAGCCCATGAAGCGAAAGCCGTCGGCCGCAACCAGTTCCATAAAGCGGGGGGTGGCCTCCCTTGCCTCGGGCAGCTTGCCCAGACGGTCCTTGGTGGCGATTTCCCATGCACTCACGGCGCTGACATGGATCTCGTTTTGCTCATCGAGAATGGCAGTCCGCGCCGGCGCAGACAGTCGCCGATCATTGATGAACCACCAAAGCAACGTGTGCGTGTCCAGCAGCAGCTTCATTTGCCCTCGTTCAGCGGGTCGCCCGGCCATCCCTCCTCCCACAGCTTGAGTTCCTCGGGCGGCAACGGTTCAAAGAAGGCATCCGTGATCAGACCCTTGAGCCGGCCAGGCTGGCGACGCGGCTTCTCCCCACCCAGCGGCACCAACTTGGCGTAGGGCTTGCCCGCCTTGGCCAAAACGATCTCCTCGCCGGCATGAACGCGTTCCAGCAGCTTCGAGAAATGGGTTTTTGCGTCGTGCACGTTAACCATTGTTGCCATGTCTATCTCCTTGGACTAGGTCCATGGACTAAGTCTATCATAAGCCATTGACAGGGTATAATTCTCGTCAATGAAAATCCTCCTAATCAAAACCTCATCCCTCGGCGACGTCGTGCACAATCTGCCGGTGGCGAGCGACATTCATGCGCGTTTTCCGCAAGCGCGCATCGACTGGGTGGTGGAGGAAAGCTTCGCCGACATCCCGCGCCTGCATCCGGCCGTGGCCAACGTGATTCCGGTCGCGGTGCGTCGCTGGCGCCGCAACCTCTTTTCCGTTTCCATCTGGCGCGAACTGCGTGCTTTCCGCGCGGCAGTGCGCACTGAAGCCTACGATCTGGTGCTCGACACGCAGGGCCTGATCAAGAGCGGACTGATGGCACGGCTCGCGCAGGGCCGCCGAGCCGGCTACGCAGCGGAAGTGGCGCGTGAACCGCTGGCGGCGCGCTGCTACGACGATACCTACGTCATCCCGAAGAACCTGCATGCGGTGGAACGCAACCGCTGGTTGGCCGCGGCGGCGCTGGGCTACGAACCGGACCTGCCGCTCGACTATGGCATCGCCGCCGCACCGCTCGCCGCGGACTGGTTGCCATCAACACCCTACTGCGTGCTGCTCACTGCCAGCAGCCGCGCCGACAAATTGTGGCCGGAAGCCGATTGGCTGCAACTGGCGGCGGCGCTGAACGCGCGCGGCCTGGCCTGTGTGCTGCCGGGGGGCAGCGCCGAGGAACGCGAGCGTGCCGCGCGCCTGGCTTCCGGCATGGCGGCCGCCGTCGCCGCGCCGCCCATGGACATCGCAGAACTGGCACAGTTGCTGGCGGGGGCGCAGATCGTGATCGGCGTCGACACGGGCCTCAGCCACATTGCCGCCGCCCTGGGGCGGCTGACTTTGTGCCTGTTTGCCGGCTCGCGGCCGGAATTGACCGGGGTCTATGCTGGCGATACGGCGATCAACCTGGGTGCGGCCGGCGCACCGCCGACGGCAGCCGAGGCCATCGCCGTGACCGGGGAATTGCTCGGGACATGACGCGCTTGCTCTACAACCTGGCGCTCCTGCTCCTGCTGCCGTATGTAGGGCTGCATCTGCTCCTGCGCAGCCGAAAGCAGCCCGAATACCTGCAGCATGTGGCGGAGCGGTTCGGCGTTTATCCCTCGCTTCAACCCCCTCCCTCGCGAGGAGAGGGGGTCATTTGGCTGCATGCCGTCTCGGTCGGCGAAACGCGCGCCGCGGCGCCGCTGGTGGCCGCATTGAAAGAACGCTATCCGCAGCACCGCATCCTCCTCACGCACATGACGCCGACCGGGCGCCAGGCCAGCGCAGACCTGCTCGGCGATGGCGTACAGCGCGTCTATCTGCCCTATGACTATCCGTTCGCCGTACAACGTTTTCTGCAGCATTTCAGGCCGGTCGTCGGCATCATCATGGAAACCGAGCTCTGGCCGAACCTGGTGACGGCGTGCAAGCGGGCGGGCGTTCCGCTGCTGCTGGCGAATGCCCGCCTCTCGGAGAAGTCGGCGCGGCGCTATGCGCGCTTTCCCAGGCTGACGCGCAGCGCACTACAAGGTCTGGCAGCCATCGCCGCACAGACGGAGCAGGATGCCGCGCGGCTACGCACGCTGGGTGCGCCGCAGGTCGAGGTGCTGGGCAACGTGAAGTTCGACATCCTGCCGCCGCCGGAACAGATCGCGCACGGTGAAACCCTGCGGCGGATGATCGGGCCGCGCCCGGTATTGCTGGCCGCCAGCACGCGCGAGGGCGAGGAAGCGCTGCTGTTCGCAGCGCTGGCGAAACATCCGCTGGGCGATGCGCTGCTGCTCGTCGTGCCGCGCCATCCGCAGCGCTTCGACGAAGTGGCCGCGCTCGCCGGCAAGGTCGGTTTGATGCTGCAGCGGCGCAGCGAGAACGCCCCGGTCGCGGCGCAAACGCAGGTGTTGCTCGGCGACAGCATGGGCGAGCTGTTCGCCTACTACGCCGCCTGCGACGTCGCCTTCATCGGCGGCAGCCTGCTCGACTACGGCTGCCAGAACCTGATCGAGGCCTGCGCCGTCGGCAAGCCGGTGCTGATCGGGCGCTCGACCTACAACTTCACGCACGCGGCCGAGCAGGCGCTGGCCTGCAATGCAGCGCGGCAGATCGGTTCGGCGGAGGAACTGCTGGAAACAGCCAACGCCCTGCTGCGCGACCCGGAAGCGTGCCGTCACATGGGCGAGGCAGGGCAGGAATTCGCCGCGCGCCATCGCGGCGCGACGGCAAGGATGATGGCGATAATTGGTCGCTGGTTACTTGAAGGCCAGGATCGGGAGTGATGGCAAATGCTACGACTTGATGCCACCACTATCCGTCTGCTGGCGCAACATCTCCATCGCCCGTTCCAGGATGAGGCGATCGGCAATGTCCTTGTCACGCATGGTCTGCTTGGTGCGCAGCAAACCCTCTAGATTGACGGTGCGAACCGGAATGCCATCGAGCTCGACAGTCTCGGCATACTGCTTCAGGGTTTCGTAGGTTTCACCGCATGCACTGAGCATGATGTCAACCACGAAGGCATCGGCGACACGCATGTTCTCGCCTTCCTCGAACCAGGCCGGATCGAGCTCCCTGGCAGCCTGATCGGGAAGCACCATCAAGGCGTCACGCACCTTCTGACCGGCTGCCTTGTTGGCCGGCACCAGCACGTCGATATCAGTAGTGGCGCGGTGGTAGCCGTGGGCGAAGAGGGCGTATCCGCCAATCAGAAGGTAGTCCGCACCCTGCTTATTCAAGGCCGCGATCAATGTCTTGAGGTCTTCCAGGGTGGCGGGTCGGCTGTATTCTTCCATCAGTACCGGCCCAAGGCAGCATGTGCGATGCCGGCGACGATGCAGTCGCGATCATGGCGGTTGGCTTCGTCGAAGCTCTTGAAACGGTAAACACCCTTCGGGATGAACGTACGATTGCCCGTCGGCAACCGGTGGATTTCATCGTTGAAACGGGCGCCTTCGGCCAGCAGCGCGGCGGATGCCGAGTATGCGATTGGCGGTTCCTTGCGATGGCCGATGGTGCGCATGGATATCCCGGTTGATTTGTCAGCGTCGCCAGCGGGGTTCAGGAATCATCAACAAACCCATCACCCAATTCAGATCCCTTATTTCTCGAGCAATGCGTTGATGGCCTGGACGTCGTCCTCGCCCAGGGTGCCCGCCGCCGCCTTCAGCTTCAGCTGCGCCAACAGGGTGTCGTAGCGCGCCTTGGCGAGATCGCGGCGGGTGGAAAAGAGTTGCTGCTGTGCGTTGAGCACGTCGATGTTGATGCGCACGCCGACTTCATATCCAAGCTTGTTCGAATCGAGGGCCGACTGACTCGAAATCAGCGCCTGCTCGTAGGCCTTCACCTGGGCCATGCCGCTGGTCACACCAAGATAGGCCTGGCGGGCGTTCAGGGCGGCGCTGCGGCGCGTGTTGTCGAGATCAGACCGCGCCTTCTCGCGCAGGGCGACGGCCTCGCGTTCCTTCGACATCACCGCACCGCCGGCGAAGAGGGGCACGGTGAGCTGCAGGCCGATAGTAGAGGCGTGGGTGTCGCTGCCGGGCGCGGGTACGCCCAGCGCCAAGCCGCCGGTGGCGGAGCTGCGCCCGCGCGTCGCCACCAGGTCGAGCGTCGGATAGTGGCCGGCGCGTTGCTTGCCGATTTCCTTCTCGGCGATTTCAAACGCCGCCTGCTGCACGGCGACAAGCGGGCTGCCCGTCTCGGCGGTCTCCGCCCATTTGCCAATGTCGTCCGGCTGCGGCCGCTGCAATTGCACCTGCGAACGCAATACGTTCAGCTTTTCCGGCACCTTGCCAATTAGCTGGCTGAGGGACTGGCGCTTGATTTCCAGATCGTTTTGCGCGGCCAGTTCCTGCGCCGTGACGAGGTCGAAGCGCGACTGCGCCTCGTGCGTGTCGACGATCGTGGACGTGCCCACCTCGAAGTTGCGCTTGGCGGACTCGAGCTGTTCGCCGATAGCCGTCTTCTGTGCCTGCGCCTGGCTCAGGTTGTAATCGGCGAGCAAGGCATCGAAATAGGCCTGGGTCACGCGCAGGATGAGATCCTGCCGGGCCTGCACGAATTGCGCCTCGGCCAGCGTCACCTGCAGCTTCGATTGATCGTACTGCACGAAGTTCTGCCAGCGAAAAAGCGGTTGCGTCAGGGTGAGCTGGTAACCGTTGGTGTTGTACTGTGCATCCACCCCGGGCGCGCCTGCGGTGCGCCGCTGAAAGTCGACATCGTTCCAGGTCGTGTTCGCCGAGGCCGAGATTACCGGTAGCAGGCCAGCCCGACCTTGCGGCAGTTTTTCCAGTCCGGCATCGCGCGCAGCGCGGGCCGAGGCGTAAGGGGCGTCGTATTCGATCGCCTCGTGATAAACCTGCAGCAGATCAGTGGCAAAGGCCGGCGCGGCGAGCAGGGCCAGCGCGAGCAGGGTCAGATTTTTTTTAGCTCCGGCATAACGCATGCTTGCGCGTGCATTAGCTGCATTAGCCTGCACTGAAACTTCACTTCGTTCAGTTTTCATATGTGGGTCTCCGTGGCCGTCAGGCTACGGCGCGCTGGACGTCGCGCGCCCAGGAAATGACGCCGCCGGCAAGATTGTAGACGCGTTCGAAGCCGTTCTGCTTGAGAAACATGCCGGCGTGATGGCTGCGCGCGCCGGAGCGGCAGATCATCACCACGTCGGCCGTTCGATCCAGTTCGTGCATCCGCGCCGGGATGGCACGCATGGGAATCAGCGTTGAGCCATCGATGCGGTAGGTGGCGAACTCGTCGGGCTCGCGCACGTCGAGCAGCAGCGGATCGGGACGGTCCGGCGCCTGCAGCCACTCGTTCAGTTCAACTGCCGTGATCTGTACCATAGCCATTCCTCAAAAAACGAATTTTTCCCGCTCGGGCACATTGCGCAGGCGCGGGATGCTGGTCTCGAACAGGTTGACGCTCTGGAAGCGGCCTTCGCCCACGCAGGTGACGAGCCTTGCCTGCATCAGGGGTGCATCGCCCACCACCGCCAGCAGCCGGCCGCCGACCTTCAGCTGCTGCAGTACGGCGTCCGCAATCTCCGCCACCGAACCAGAGAGGACAATGGCGTCGTAGGGTGCCTGCGACGGCCAGCCGTTGGCACCATCGGCGTCGATCACCGTGACGTTGTCGGCGCACTGGCGCTGCAGGTTTTCTCGCGCGCGCGCCGCAAGCTCGGGTTCGATCTCGAGCGTATACACATGGTCGCTGCGCGCGCCCAGCAGGGCCGCCATGTAGCCTGAACCCGTGCCGACCTCCAGCACCTTGTCGGCCTTGCGCAACTGCAGCGACTGCAGGATCTTCGCCTCGATGGCCGGCGGCAGCATCGCCGCACCGTGGCCCAGCGGAATCGCCGTGTCGGCGAAAGCCAGCTTGAGGCAGTCCTGCGGCACGAACTGCTCGCGCTTGACGGTCATCAGCAGGTCAAGCACCTCCTGATCCAGCACGTCCCAGGTGCGGATCTGCTGCTCGACCATGTTGTAGCGCGCTTGTTCCAGGTTCATTGCCTTGCTCCGAGTGTATATTAGCAAATTCTAATTATGCTTGCCAGTCTCACTAGCCTCACTTGCCAGGCCACTTGCCAGGCCAGTTGCCAGCCAGCATGAAGGCTCGGATTTTATCCTAGTTGGCATCCCCGACAGGCTTCACGCGGAACCACGCCGCATACAAGGCCGGCACGAACAGCACGGTGAGTACGGTGGCCACCAGCAGGCCGCCCATGATGGCGAAGGCCATCGGACCCCACAGCACATTGCGCGTCAGCGGCACCATGGCGAGAATGGCGGCGGCGGCGGTCAGCATGATGGGCCGGAAGCGGCGCACGGTGGCTTCGCGGATCGCCACCCAGGGCGGCTCGCCGGCGCGGATGTCCTGCTCGATCTGGTCGACCAGGATGACGGTGTTGCGCATGATCATGCCGCCCAGGGCGATGGTGCCGAGCATGGCGACGAAGCCGAAGGGCTGGCGGAAGAGGAGCAGTGCCAGCGCCACACCGATGAGACCCAGCGGCGCCGTCAGCAGCACCATGAAAGTGCGCGCGAAGCTCTGCAGCTGGATCATGAGGATGGCCAGCACCACCGCCAGCATCATCGGCATGCCGGCGTTGATCGACTCCTGCGCCCGGCCGGACTCTTCCAGCGAGCCGCCGATGTCGATGTGATAGCCGGCCGGCAGCTGCGCGCGCAGCGGTGCGAGATGCTTGTCGATGGCATTCGCCACGTCGGGCGCCTGCATGTCGTCGACGATGTCGGCGCGCACCGTCAGCGTCAGTTCGCGGCTGCGGCGCCAGAGAATGGGCTCCTCGAAGGCCTCGCGTACGTTGGCCACCTGGGTCAGCGGCACGTAGCGGCCGGAAGCCGTCGGCACCTGCACGGCCAGCACACGCTCCATGGCGTTGCGTTCGTGTTCGGGGGCGCGCAGCACGATGTCGATGAGCCGGTCGTTCTCGCGGAACTGCGCCACCGTGGCGCCGCTGATGGCGCCCTGCAGCGCGCGCGACACGCTGGTCGTGGTGACGCCGAGCGCGCGCGCCTTGTCCTGGTCGACATCGGCGCGCAGCATCGGCGCGCGCGCGCCCCACTCGTGATTGACGTCCATGGTATGCGGCGAAGCACGCATGGCCTCGGCCACCTTGTCGGCAATCTCCTTGATTTTCGGGATGTCCGTGCCGCTGACGCGGAACTGCAGCGGATAGGACACCGGCGGACCGAGCGCGACGCGGTTGGCGCGGGCGCGCACGCCGGGGAATTGCTCCGCGAGGATCGTGCGCAGGCGCGCGACGATGCGCTCACGCCCTTCCAGGTCCTTGCTGAGGATCACCGTCTGCGCGAAATTACTGCGGAACAGTTGCTGGTCGAGCGAAAGAAAGTAGCGCGGCGAACCGTTGCCGACGTAAGTCACCCACGAAGCCACGTCCTCGTCCCCGGCGATGGCCGCTTCCAGCCGCTTGGCCTCCTTCTCCGTGGCGGCAAAGCTCGACCCCTCCGGCAGCCACAGCTCCACCAGCACTTCCTGGCGGTTGGAATTGGGGAAGAACTGCTTTTCCGTGAAGCCCATGCCGACGACACCGAGCACGAACAGGCCGAGCGTGGCGAGCATGGTCAGCTTGCGCTGCGCGAGGCACCACTCGATGACGCCGCGCAACCGGTTGTAGAAACGCGTATCGAAGACGTCATGGCCGGCAATGGCATGCTCGTGCTGCGGCCCCTTGAGGATCCAGTTGCCGAGAAAGGGCGTGACAGTGACGGCCGCCACCCAGGAAATCAGCAGGGCCAGCGTCACCACGGCGAAGATGCCGAAGGTGTACTCGCCGGTGGCCGACTTGGCGGTGCCGATGGGCAGGAAGCCGGCCGCCGTGATCAGCGTGCCGGTGAGCATGGGAAAGGCCGTGCTGCGCCAGGCAAAGGCGGCGGCGGCGAGCTTGCCCAGGCCCTGCTCGATCTTGCGCGACATCATTTCGACGGCGATCATGGCGTCGTCGACCAGCAGGCCGAGTGCAATGATCAGCGCGCCGGTGGAAATGCGGTGCAGGTCGATGCCGAAATAGCGCATGCCGAGAAAGGTCGCCGCCACCACCCAGGGAATGGTGATGGCCACCACCAGGCCGGTGCGCAGGCCGAGGCTGAGGAAACTCACCACCAGCACGATGGCCAGGGCCTCGAGGAACACGCGCATGAAATCGCCCACTGCCGCCTTGACGATGCGCGGCTGGTTCGACACCTGGGCGAACTCGATGCCGATCGGCAGATCGGCCTTGATCGCCGCCATTTCGCGGTCGAGGTCCTCGCCGAGCTTGAGCACGTCGCCGTCCTTCACCATGGATACGGCCAGGCCGATCGCCTGCTGGCCGCGGTAATACATCTTGGAAATCGGCGGATCGACATAGTCGCGGTAGACCCGCGCGAAGTCGCCGATGCGCAGGCTACGGCCGGCCACGGCCACACGCGTGTCGGCGACGGCTTGCACCGAACCCAGCTCGCCACTGACGCGCAGGGGGATGGTGTGGGTCGCGGCGTTCACCGCACCGGCCGGCACCACGGCGTTCTGCGTCGCCAGCGCCTGGCCGATCTGCTGCGCGTCGAGGCCCATCGCCGCCAGCTTCTGCTGCGACAGCTCGATGAAGATGCGGTCGTCCTGGATGCCGATGATGTCGACCTTGGCGACATTCTTCAGCTTCAGCACGCGCTGGCGCGCTGCCTCGACATAGTCGCGCAATTCGGAATGCGTGAAACCGTCGGCGGTAAAGGCATAGATGGAGCCGAAGACGTCGCCGAACTCGTCGTTGTAGAAGGGCCCGACGACGCCCTCGGGCAGGGTGCCGCGAATGTCGCCAAGCTTTTTGCGCACCTGGTACCAGGCGTCGGCCACCGCGGCGGCGCGCGCCGTGTCCTGCAACTCGAGGATGATGAGCGACTCGCCCGGCTTGGAATAGCTGCGCGTATGGCGGAAAAAGGGCACTTCCTGCAGCTTCTTCTCGATGCGCTCGGTCACCTGCTTGTCCACCTGCTCCGCCGTGGCGCCCGGCCACATCGTGCGCACGACCATGGCACGGAAGGTGAAGTCCGGGTCTTCGCGCTGACCCAGTTTGAAATAGGAAGCGAAGCCGGCGATGGCGATGACGAGAATGAAGAACAGCGTCAGCTCGCGGTGGCGCAGCGCCGCCGCGGTGAGGTTGAAGCGGCCGTCGGGGTTCATGACAACGACCCAACCGCTTCTGATACAGAGGACACAGAGGCACAGAGGACACAGAGAACTGCAAAAGATTTCATGGTTTTCTCTGTGCCCTCTGTGTCTCTGTGCTCTCTGTGTTGAAAGAGGTTTCGTATTTCATTTCACCGCCTCCGGCAGGCGCACCTTCTGTCCCGGCTCGAGCAGGTTGGCGCCGGCAGTGACCACCCACATGCCGGGCTGCAGGCCACCCTTGACGCGCATGTCGTTGCCGACGACGCCGTCCGTCTCGACCTTGATCATGCGCACCGTCTGCGTCGCCGGATCGAGCACCCACACGTGCGGCTGGTCGTCGCGGGTGAAGAAGGCGGACAGCGGCAAGTGAAACGCCGTATCGCCGCGACTGACTTTTGCCTGCACGCCGGCGCTCATGCCGAGGCGCATGGCGGCATCATCGCCCGCAACGGCAATGCGCGCCGTAAACGTGCGCGTTGCCGCATCGGCGCCGGGCGACAACTCGCGCAGCTTGCCCTGCCAGCTGCGTCCGGGCAGGCTGTTCAAGGTGACGTTGAAACCATCGGCGTTGCGCACCTGCTCCACCTCGCTCTCCGGCACCGCGATGACGATTTCCTTCTCGCTGTCCCCGGCCACGCGCACCACTGTCTGCCCGGCCGACACCACCTGCCCTGCCTCGGCCTCGATTGCCGTGACGACGCCGTCGCGGTCCGCCAGCAGCGTGGCGTAGGCCGCCTGGTTGCGTGCCACGCCAGCCTGCGCCGTGGCCGTCTGCAGCGCCGTCTCCCTGGCGTCGAGCACCGCCTGGCTGACGAAGTTCTTCGCCCGCAGTTCACGGTAGCGCTTCGCCTCCGCTTCGGCCAGCGCGCGGTTCGCCTCGGCCTGCGCCGCCTGCAGTGCAACGTCCTGTGCATCGAGGCGCGCCAGCACCTGGCCGCGCTTCACCATCGCGCCGACATCGACGCGCCGCTCGACGATCTTGCCGCCGATGCGAAAACCGAGGCGGCTCTCGTGGCGCGCGCGCACGTCGCCGGGGAAAGTCAGGCTCGCCGATACGGCGGCTGCGTCGATCTGCATGACACGCACGCTGCGCAGGGGCGGCGCCTGCTCCACCTGCTGCGAGCAACCGGACAGCAGCGCAGCAGCCAGCGCCGCGCCGAAGATTCGTGAATTCATTGGACGCCTTTTTGAAGCAGCCGCCAGCGCAAGGGAAAGGATCAGGCGTCGCATGTTTTCTTCTCTCTTTTTCAGGCTGCGACACGGCGCAGGCCGCGCAGCGTCAGCTCGATGTATTCACGCAGATAGACGTCGATAGGCACGTTATGCACGCCGCAGCAGTCAAGCGAGTGCTTCCAGATCAGCCGCATCATCAGCGGCGAGAACACGATGTGCACGAGGACGTCGGGATCGAATGGGCGGAACTCGCCGGAGTCGATGCCGCGCTGCAGGGCGGCGGCGAGCAGACGCTTGCCGCGGTCGATGACCTCCTCGGCATAGAAGCGGGCGATCTCGGGGAAGTTGCGCGCCTCGGCGAAGATCAGCTTGGTAATGCCGCCGATGGGGTTGTCGCCGATCAGTTCCCACCAGCGCATGACAATGGCGCGGAACAATTCGCTGGCAGGGCCGGAGGCATTCGCCACGAGGATTTCGCCCTCGGCCAGCAGCGGTAGCAGGCCCTCGCGCACGACCGCCTTGAAGAGATCTTCCTTGCTGCTGAAATACAGGTAGAGGGTGCCTTTCGACACCCCCGCGCGCACCGCGATCTCATCCAGGCGCGTGGCGGCATAGCCTTTCTCAACGAAGAGATCCAATGCGGCGGCGGTGAGTTCCTGCGGGCGCGCTTCCTTGCGGCGGCGCCAGCGCGTGGTGGGGCAGACCATGTTTTAAAGTTAATAACTGACCGGCCGGTAATTTAATTCGGCCGACAGTTTTGGTCAAGTACTTTTCGTCTTACCAGCCGCCGCCGCCACCCCCACCCCCGCCACCACCCGAGGAGCCGCCGCCACCTCCGCCCGAACTGCCGCCCGACGGCGCCGTCGCAGAGGAGATGGCGCCGGACAGGCCGCCCGCCAGGCTGCCGGCGAAGTTGCCGCTGCCAAGGCCATGCAGCGAGGGGCCGCTGTACCAGCGCATGGAGGTGCCGCCGCCTTCGGCCTTGATGCCGGCAAGGATGTCGGCGAATTTCCCGGCCCAGGCGTTCTCGACGCCGAGCGCCAATGCATAGGGCAGGTATTTCTCGAACAGATCGATAGTGCGTTCCGGCCCGCGGCGCACGCGCAGGTCGTCCTTCTCCGCCACGTCGAGGTACATGCGGAAGCCTTCGATCTCCTCCATCAGCCGGCGGCCGGCGAGGGTCGGCGCCCGCAGCCAGTGATAGAAGGCGTAGTTGATGCCGACGAGCAGGAACAGCAGCGCGACCAAGACGCTCGAGCTTTGCGAGGTCAGGATGTAAAGGCCGAAAATCTCGCCGCCCATGAAGGGAATCGCGAAGACGCTTATGAACAGCGCCGGCACGATCATCAGCCACTTGCCCTCGCGCACCTTGCGCCAGGCGCTCCCCACCTGCGCCAGCAGGGCATAGACACCGAAGGTCCAGCCGGTGAGCCAGACGATCATGAAGAAGAAGACCGGCTCGACTTGCGCGCCACTGAAGCCGGCCCAGGCCAGCACGGCGGCGCTGGCGATCAATCCCGGCACGAGATAGATGCCGTTGGTGACGAAGTGGCGCTTGAGGTGCTCCTTGCGCAATTCGTCCTTGAGCGCCTTCCTTGCCGCACTGATCGCTTGCGCAGCGCTCGACTCTAGGGATAGCTGGCTACCGGGTGCAAGACCAAGGGCGTCGAGCAGCGCCTGCTGGTCGTTCAGCAGTGGCTGGGGCGGGACGTCGCGCGGCCGTTCGAGCGTGAAGTCATGATCGTCGTCCTCGTGGAGGATCAGGTGTCCCTTGACGGCCAGGCCGACCAGGGCGGCGGCGAAGGTGCGCTCGTCGTAGCCCGTGCGCATGAGGAAGCGCGCGTCCGCCGGCGAGATGTCCGCGGGCGGGGCGAAGCGCGGGATGATCGTCTGCGCAGCCGGATCACGCCCATAGCGGCGCCAGACGATGAGGTAATAGACGAGCAGGAGGATCGTGCCGAAGAGGCCGCCCTTGACTTCGGCGTTGTCGTGCAGCCAGCGGGCCTGCTTTTGCGCGCGCGTTGGTTCGGCGACCAGCCCCTTCGGCCAGCCGACGACGAGGGTCAGCCCCTCGCGTTGTCCCAGCGGCGCCGTCGTCTCGAAACGGGCATAACCCGCGGCGTCGATGCCGGCACGCCAGTCGCGCCCCTTCTCGTCCTGCGGCCCGGTGTAGGCCTCCAGCGTCAGCGCCGAGTCGGGCAGGCGCTGCGGCAGCATGACGGTGGCGGTGGCGCGCTCGATGATGAAATCCCAGCCGTTGCCGGTGACGTTCCAGTACAGCTCGTCGTGATCGGGGGAGAAGCCGAGCTGCCAGTCCGTACGGTAGCGGATCTCGTAGACGTGCTCGCCGCGGGGAATGTTGCGGTCGCTGCGGCCGATGTAGAGGCGCGTGCCGTTGTCCCTCGCTTCCTCGTGCGAGGGTTCCGGCTGGCCGTCGCGCTTCACCGACAGCACCTCGAAGGGCACCGTGCGGCGGCCGTACCAGGCTTTATAGATGGTCGGAAAATCGCGATAGATGCCGCGCTTGATCTGGGTGCCTTCGGCGTTGACGCGAAGGGTCTCGGTCACCTCCATCGAACCGTCGGCCAGCACCGCGATCTGCGCGTCGAAATGGCGGATGGTTTCGCTGCCGAAGGCGGCGGACGCGAAAGTCAGTCCGCAGAGGACGGCGAGGAAAATCAGCCTTGGCATGATGTCCTCCTCAGGAAAACGACAGCGCGGGGCTGTCGCGCTGCGTGGCCAGCTCGATCTCGAAATACGCCATCGCGGCGAAGCCGAAGCGGCGCGCGACGAGATTGCTCGGGAAGGAATCGACCATGATGTTGAGCTCACGCACGGTGCCGTTGTAATAGCGGCGCGCGTACTGGATCTGCTCCTCGGCCTCGCTGATCTGCTGCTGCAGGTCGAGGTAGCTGCGGCTGGCTTTCAGGTCGGGATAGGCCTCCACCACCGCCAGCAGGCCGCGCAACTGGCCGGTCAGCGCGTTCTCGGCCTGCTCGAGCTCGCTGTGGGAGGCACCGGTGCGCGCCTTGACGCTGTCGGCCTGCACCGCGCGTTCGTAGCCGGCATAGGCCTTCACCGCCTCAACCAGCTTCGGCAGCAGATCGTGACGCCGCTTCAGCTGCACGTCGATGCCGCTCCAGGCTTCACGCGCGCGGTTGCGCAGCGAGACCAGGCGATTGAAGAGGACGATGCCCCACAGCAGCAACGCGGCCAGCGTGACGAGCAACAGGATCGAGGCGAGTGACATGGATCTCCCGAGATAGGCGTCCCGGCTGAAACCTACCACAGAGACAAACGCGTCGCCATGGGGCAGAGCCGTGCTTCCGCGCAGACGAACCTTGCGTCGCGCCGCGCTTTGCAGTAGTTTGGGCAGCACTGGGGGTGCCGTGTTTTTCCCGGCTGAGAACATACCCTTTGAACCTGTACGGGTAATGCCGTCGTAGGGAGCCCGCAAGACTTCCTTCCCGCATTGCCACTTCGCCCGGAAGCATCAGTACAGCCTTCCCCCCCAGCCCCTTTCCCGAGGAAAGGGGTGACGATGGTTCAGCCGTGCGTGGCACGGCTTCCATGCAATGCTTGCTGCCTCCTCGGGGCGGCCTTTAAGAGTCAGTCAGGAGTCCGCCATGAACGCCAATGAACAATTCGTCGCTTCGTCCGCCCATGTGGACGAAGCCGCCGTCAAGCCCCTGCCCCATTCGCGCAAGATCTACGTCACGGGCAGCCGCGCCGACCTGCGCGTGCCGATGCGCGAGATCAGCCAGTCCGACACGCCCGCAGGGATGGGCGCCGAGAAGAACCCGCCGATCTGCGTCTACGACTGCTCCGGTCCCTACACCGACCCGGCGGCGAAGATCGACATCCGCAAGGGCCTCGCGCCGCTGCGGCAGACATGGATCGAAGAGCGCGGCGACAGCGAGGCACTGGCAGGACTGACGTCCGCCTACGGCCGCGAGCGCGAGGCCGATCCGCAACTCGCGGACATGCGCTTCGACCTCAAGCGCAAGCCGCGCCGCGCCAGGGCCGGAATGAACGTTTCACAAATGCACTACGCCCGCCGCGGCATCGTCACGCCGGAGATGGAGTTCATCGCCATCCGCGAGAACCAGAAGCGCGAAGGCCTCTCCGAGCTGCTGCAGCGCCAGCATCCGGGCGAATCCTTCGGCGCGTCGATTCCGCAGGTCATCACGCCCGAATTCGTCCGCGACGAAGTGGCGCGCGGCCGCGCCGTGATTCCCGTCAACATCAACCACCCGGAAGCCGAGCCGATGATCATCGGCCGCAACTTCCTCGTCAAGATCAACGCCAACATCGGCAACTCGGCGCTCGGCTCCAGCATCCAGGAGGAAGTCGAGAAGATGACCTGGTCGATCCGCTGGGGCGGCGACACGGTGATGGATCTGTCCACCGGCAAGAACATCCACGAGACGCGCGAGTGGATCGTGCGCAACAGCCCGGTGCCGATCGGCACCGTGCCGATCTACCAGGCACTGGAGAAGGTGGACGGCAAGGCCGAGGACCTCACCTGGGAAATCTTCCGCGACACGCTCATCGAGCAGGCCGAGCAGGGCGTCGACTACTTCACCATCCACGCCGGCGTGCTGCTGCGCTACATCCCCATGACCGCCAAGCGCCTGACCGGCATCGTCTCGCGCGGCGGCTCGATCCTCGCCAAGTGGTGCCTCGCGCATCACAAGGAGAATTTCCTGTACACGCATTTCGAAGACATCTGCGAGATCATGAAGGCCTACGACGTCAGCTTCAGCCTCGGCGACGGCCTGCGTCCCGGCTCGATCCACGACGCCAACGACGAAGCACAGCTCGGCGAGCTAATGACGCTCGGCGAGCTCACGCAGATCGCCTGGAAGCACGAGGTGCAGACCATCATCGAAGGCCCCGGCCACGTGCCCATGCACCTCATCAAGGAGAACATGGACCTGCAGCTGAAGTACTGCGGCGAGGCGCCCTTCTACACCCTCGGCCCACTGACCACCGACATCGCCCCCGGCTACGACCACATCACCAGCGCCATCGGCGCGGCGATGATCGGCTGGTACGGCACCGCCATGCTCTGCTACGTCACGCCGAAGGAACACCTCGGCCTGCCGGACAAGGATGACGTCAAGGACGGCATCATCGCCTACAAGATCGCCGCCCATGCCGCCGACCTCGCCAAGGGCCATCCCGGCGCGCAGATCCGCGACAATGCGTTGTCGAAGGCACGCTTCGAGTTCCGCTGGGACGATCAGTTCAACCTCGGCCTCGACCCCGACAAGGCGCGCGAATTCCACGACGAGACGCTGCCGCAGGAAGGGGCGAAACTCGCGCACTTCTGTTCCATGTGCGGGCCGCACTTCTGTTCCATGAAGATCACCCAGGATGTGCGCGACTACGCCGCGGCGCAGGGCGTGTCCGACGAGGAGGCCCTGAAGAAGGGCATGGAGCAGAAGGCGGTGGAGTTCGTCAGCTCCGGCGCCGAGGTCTACCGCAAGGCCTGAGGCGGCACCGTGGGCCGCAGACTTGCTCTATTGCTGTGTGCCTGCGGCATGATCACAGCGCACGCCGCTTTTGCCGCAGGCGGCCTCTACAAGTGGGTCGACGAAAAAGGCGTGGTGCATTATTCCGATACCCCGCCGGCCGGCAAGGCGGCCAAAAAGTTCGAGGCAAGCCCGCAGCCGCTCCTCGACAACACGCAAGCACCGCCGCACAGCCGCAGTTGGCAGGAACAGTTGCAGGACTCGAACGAGCGCCGCTTCCGCGAAGGAAAGGGACAGCAGGAACAGCAGAAAAAAGTCCAGGAAGCGGAAAGCAAATGCCGGCAAGCGCGCAGCGCCCTGGAATCCCTCAAGCAGGAGCGCCCCCTCTACCGCGTGGGCAAGGATGGCGAGCGCATCTATCTGGAAGACGCGGAACGCGGCGGCTTCGCCGAAAAATGGCAGAAGCAGGCCGACACCTACTGCCGGTAAACCGGCATCAGAACACGATCACCTGCCTTACAGCCTCGCCCGACGCCAGGCGGTCGAAACCGGCGTTGATGTCGTCGAGGGCAATGCGCGCGCTCAGCAGTTTGTTCACCGGCAACTTGCCGGCGCGATAAAGTGCGATGTAGCGCGGCACGTCACGGCTCGGCACGCATGAGCCGATGTAGCTGCCTTTCACCGTCCGCTCCTCGGCAACCAGCGTGACCGCCTGCAACGGCCAGTTGCTTTGCGGATTGGGCAGGCCGGCTGTGACGGTGGTACCACCACGGCACGTAATGCGGTAGGCCAGTTCCAGTGCCGCTACCGAACCAGCCATCTCGAAAGCGAAATCGACACCGCCTTGCGTGAGCGCCTTCACCTGCTCGAGGGCATCCTTGTCCCCGGCGTTCACCGCATGCGTCGCTCCGAGTTGGCGCGCCAGTTGCAGCTTGCTCTCGATCATGTCGAGCGCGATGATTTTTTCCGCACCCGAAGCGACGGCGGCCAGAAGGGCGTTGAGGCCGACTCCGCCCAGACCCAGCACGGCGACGCTGCTGCCCGGCGGCACGCGCGCCGTATTCACCACCGCGCCGACGCCTGTCAGCACCGCGCAACCAAACAACGCCGCCTCGTCGAGCGGAAGTTCGCGGTCGATCCGCACCAGCGAGCGGCGCGAGACGATGGCATGATCGGCGAAGGCCGACACACCCATGTGGTGCTGGATTGCTGTCCCATTGCGAGACAATCGCCGCGCGCCCGAGACCAGGGTGCCGACGGTGTTCGCCGCGGCGCCCGGTTCGCACAGCGCGGGTCGCCCCTCGGCGCAAGGGCCGCAATGGCCGCAACTCGGTACAAACACCATGACGACATGGTCGCCGGGCACCAGATCCGCCACGTCCTCGCCCACCTGCTCGACAACGCCCGCGGCTTCATGGCCCAGCGCCATTGGCACCGGCCGCGGCCGGTCGCCGTTGATCACCGACAGATCCGAATGGCACAGGCCGGCCGCAGCAATCCGCACCAGCACTTCACCCTTGCCGGGCTCGCCCAGATCCAACGTCTCGATAGCGAGCGGCCGGCTTTGCACGTAGGGCGCTGATAGCCCCGCCTGGTTCAGCACTGCGGCGCGGATCTTCATGTTCGGATCTCCATCAAGTTCATATCAGTCATCCAGGCCGGCACGGAAGCACGTCAGCCACCTCAATGCATCCCCGACGCGCAGTCCTCCATCCAGGTCGCCTTGGCCAGGGCGACCGGCCACGCTCGCATGTGCAATCTGCTCGACAAGCGCGGACGAATCCGGATCATGCAGTTCTGCGTCGAGCAGCGACAATAGCGCGGATCGTGAGTGTGATCGCAATATCCTGGCCACATCTCGTCCGAGCAGACGAGCGGCGGCGCGAGGAGCGTCAAACTCCTCAATCTCCATCACGCCTTCGTCGAAAATCCTGTCCGCATTTCCAGCTGCCTCGTACCGGGTAAGCAGCAGGCGCAAATCCCAGGCATCCTTCTGAATTACCTCGTGCCGGCGGTCGCGCCAGGCGAAAAACTTCAGCAGCATCAGGCCCGGAAGTGACGCCACCCGCACAGCAAAGCCGTCTTCAATGGCAACCTGTACTGCAGCATCGAAAGCCTCGTCGAAACCGGTCACATTCATGACAATGTGCTGATCCGGCGGCCAGGCGATCTCGCCATTCGCATCAGCCAACGGGCCGAAGGGCACCAGGTCGATATGGAATCCGCGCACCTGGCGGTGATTCAAGCGATGGTCTGCGCGTGAGTCCAGCGCGAATTCGCCTGCAACCGAAATGGCCTCCCTGATCCGCTGGAAGACATCCCAATCGCGCACCGCGATGCCGAAGTCGACATCCTTCGTGGCTCGCAGTGTCTCGATGCCGTAAAGACCCTGCAGCAGCCAATCGCGCGCAGTGGCTCCGGCGACAAACCAGTCTGCCCCGGCTGCTCGCGCCGCCGCGTCCACGGCCCTCAGCGCCGCCCGTTGCACCGGCTCAATCTTCAGTGACAAGTTGGGCAAGGTGGTTATCGTGAATCAGTTTCGCTGTTTCCATGGCGCGCGGATCGCCGGTCCCCAGCAGGTCCGCATACACCAGCAGGGGCGGAGCGGTTTCGGCTTCCGGGGCGAAATGCCAGAAAGCCTCAATCAATTCGATGTCGCCCGCCGCATCGGCCCGCATGCGCTGCGCCTGTAACAGCGGCGCAAGGTCGCGCTGCCACCACAGGGTAATCTGCATCGGCTTGAGGTGGCCGGTAAGTTTTGCCGCAGCCACATCCCCTCCCCAGCAAGCGCCATAGTCCCGGATGTCGACACCCTGCCACCAGTCCGGATTCGCGGCGCGGAAGCGGCGGGTCTTGAGGCCCGGCTTGAACTGCTGGAGGTACTGCGTTACCCACTGGTCTTGCAACTCCGTTTTGCGGCACAGTTTCTTGCGCCCTCGCCCCTGTACCCGAAGGTAATCGAGGCCCTTCAGGTCGGCTAGCACCCAACCGACGGTGCCCAGGGCAACTCCCGCCGCGCGGGCGATTTCCCGATACGGCTGGTTCACATATGCCGGCTCGCACAGCAGGACAAATAGAACTTTCAGGCCGGCACCGGCGAAGACGCGGATTTTCTTCGGCGCCGCCGCCAGCCCGAGCGGCGGCTCGCGTCCCATGATGTTGACATAAATGCCGTGGGCCTCAAGGTAGGCGTTGCCGGCCGCATCGATGAAAGGGATCCCCGCCTCCCGCAAACGCTCCGCCCGAGCCGGGGTGACATGGGGCGCGACCAGCAGAGCCGGCTGCGGCTGCTGCGGCCATTGACGGATGATTCGCGCCAGGGTCACGGCATCAAGCATCTCACAGGGAACGGCAAGATAGAGGGGGTGTTCCGTACCCAGCGCCCGGGCCAGGGCGGGCCCGGCCGTTATGGCGAGCGCTTCCCGTGCGGCCTGAATCAGTGCAGCCTGATTCTCGGGCAGATCCTGCGGAATCCGTAGCCAGGGCGGAGGAGGAGTCGGGTTCTTAGTCATGTTCATGAAATTCTTTCGTTCACGAAATGTGAACGTGTGTGAATATTGAACATAACGCCTTGCGACGTCAAGGGGGATGTACAGTTTTATTTATTGTTCACAACTTGTGAACATATTGACTAAATGAACAGGATGCCCAAATGGGTATGCCTGTTGCCAAAAATTTGAAGGATTCCAAGTTGCCATAGATAGTTAGCGTAATAAAACCTATCCAGACCCCATGCCATCTGCTCTCTTATGGGCATCTCTATAAATCGTCATTCCCGCGAAAGCGGGAATCTATAGTGCGTTGAAAAACCTGGATTCCCGCTTTCGCGGGAATGACGAAATCTCGATTTTTAGAGGTGCCCTTATGATCCCGCACCCATAGCTGGGAGATTATCCGGCAGGAGGGTACGGAGAATGCAGGTTGTTCCCGTTTGGGTCGCGACCCAAACGGACAAGCGATGCACCCCGATGAGGTAAGCACGCCTTGCCATGCCGAAAAATGTGTATTAATACAATTATTTTCATATAGTTACAATTTTTTCAGTATAATATAAGTGATCGCTTACATTACACCTAAAGCCCAAAACACAGGTATTTCATCTCGAGATACTCCTCGATGCCGTACTTCGATCCCTCGCGGCCGATGCCGGACTGCTTGACGCCGCCGAAGGGCGCCACCTCGTTCGACATGATGCCGGTGTTGATGCCGACCATGCCGTACTCCAGCGCCTCGGCGACACGGAAGCAGCGCGCCATGTCGCGCGAGAAGAAGTAGGCGGCCAGGCCGAACTCGGTGGCGTTGGCCAGGGCGACCGCCTCGGCTTCCTCGGTGAAGCGGAACAGCGGCGCCACTGGACCGAAGGTTTCCTCGCGCGCGCATTGCATGTCCGGCGTGACATGGGTGATCACCGTCGGCTCGAAAAAGGTACCACCGCGCGCATGGCGCTTGCCGCCGGTGAGCACCTTCGCGCCCTTGGCGAGGGCGTCGGCTAGGTGTTCCTCGACCTTGGCCAGCGCCTGTGCATCGATCAGCGGCCCCTGTACGACGCCGGCCTCGGTGCCGGCGCCGACCTTCATCTGCTTGACCTTCTCCGCCAGCTTCGCCGCGAAGACGTCATAGATGCCGGCCTGTACCAGCAGGCGGTTGGCGCAGACGCAGGTCTGGCCGGTGTTGCGGTATTTCGAGGCCAGCGCGCCCTCCACCGCGGCGTCGACATCAGCGTCGTCGAAGACGATGAAGGGGGCGTTGCCACCCAGTTCCAGCGACACCTTCTTGATGGTCGGCGCGCATTGCGCCATGAGCAGTCGCCCGACTTCAGTGGAGCCGGTGAAGGAGAGCTTGCGCACGATGGGGTTGGCCGTTAGCTCGCCGCCGATCTTCGGCGCGGATTCCGCACTGCCGGTGACGACGTTGAACACCCCGGCCGGAAAGCCGGCGCGCTGCGCGAGTTCCGCCAGCGCCAATGCGCTGAGCGGCGTCTGCTCGGCCGGTTTCACCACCACGGTGCAGCCGGCGGCCAGCGCCGGAGCGACCTTTCTCGTGATCATCGCTGCCGGGAAATTCCACGGCGTGATGGCGGCACTGACACCGATCGGCTGGCGGATGACGATGAGGCGCTTGTCCGCCTGGGTGGCGGGAATGGTGTCGCCGTAGACGCGCTTCGCCTCCTCGGCGAACCACTCGACGAAGCTCGCCGCGTAGAGCACCTCGCCCTTGGCCTCGGCCAGCGGCTTGCCCTGCTCGGAAGTCATGAGCAGCGCGAGGTCGTCGGCATGCGCCAGCATCAGCTCGAACCATTTGCGCAGCACCGTGGCGCGCTCCTTGGCGGTCAACTCCCGCCAGGCTGGCCAGGCAGCGTTGGCCGCTTCGATGGCGCGGCGCGTCTCGATCGCACCCATGTCAGGGACGGCGGCCAGGGGGGCACCGCTGGCAGGATCGTTCACGACGAAGATGGCACCGCCGTCGGCATCGCGCCAGGCGCCGTCGATGTAGGCCTGTGTCTTCAGGAGCTGCGGGTCGTTGAGTTTCATGGCGGGTTAACCCCGGGCGTCGGCATGGGATTGCATCGCGGGCCCGGTGCTATAGTGCGTGGTTGATAACTCAATAATTGTACTCGTCAATGAACACTCCCGTGACGCCCCGCACGGCCACCCTGCTGCTCGTCTGCGGCAGCATCGTCGTTTCGCTCTCGCTCGGCATCCGCCACACCTTCGGCATGTTCATGCAGCCGATGACGCAAGACCTCGCCTGGAGCCGCGAAGCCTTCTCCTTCGCCATCGCCATCCAGAATATCGTGTGGGGCGCGGGCGGCCCGATCACCGGCTGGATGGCCGACCGCTGGGGTGCCGGCAAGGTCTTGTTCGGCGGCGGCCTAGTGTATGCCGCGGGCGTGGCGCTGATGGCGACTTCGACCACGCCTTTCATGTTCATGCTCTCCGCCGGCGTGCTGGTGGGGCTGGGCCTGTCGGCCACCACCTTCTCGGTCGTCTACGGCGCGGTCGGCCGCGCCGTCGCGCCGGAAAAGCGCGCCATGGCGCTGGCCATCGTCGGCGCGGCCGGTTCCTTCGGCCAGTTCATGCTGGTGCCGACCAGCCAGTTTCTCATCGGCAACGCCGGCTGGCTGATGGCGCTCATCGGCCTGGCCACGGCCGCCGCGCTGATCATGCCGCTGGCCATCGGTGCCGCCGAACGGCGCGATACCGAAGTGCATCACGTCTTTGCCCAGTCGGCCGGCGAGGCGCTGCGCGAGGCCTTTTCCCAGCGCGCCTTCTGGCTGCTCACACTCGGCTACTTCGTCTGCGGCTTCCAGGTGGTGTTCATTGGCGCCCACCTGCCTTCCTACTTGCTCGACAAGGGGCTCAGTGCGAACGTCGGCATGCTGGCGCTGGCGCTGATCGGCCTCTTCAACATCTTCGGCACCTACGGCTTCGGCCTCGCCGGCGGCCGCTGGCGCAAGAAAAATCTGCTCGCCGGCCTCTACTTCGCGCGCGGTATCGTCATCGTGGCGTTCCTGCTGGCACCGCTGACGCCGATCTCGGTGGCGCTGTTCGCCGCGGCCATGGGCTTGTTGTGGCTGGGCACGGTGCCGCTCACCAACGGCCTCGTGGCGCAGATCTTCGGCGTGCGCTATCTCGCCATGCTCTCCGGCTTCGTCTTCTTCAGCCACCAGGTCGGCAGCTTCCTCGGCGTCTGGCTGGGCGGTCTGGTGTTCGACAAGACCGGCTCCTACGACATCGTCTGGATGATCTGCATCGCGCTGAGCGTGCTGGCGGGACTGATCAACCTGCCGGTGGACGAGCGGCCCATGGCGCGCCTCGCTGCCCAGCCCACGTAATGAAGTCAGCCCGCATACTCCTGATTGTTCTCGGCGTGGCCCTTGCCTCGTTCGCCGCCGGCTGGGCCTTCAAGGGCTATCTCAAGCCGGAGGCCGCCATCGATTACATCAACCAACGTTTCTTCTGCAACTGAACCGACATGAAACAGCCCCCACGCTTGCGTTGCTCGCTGCCCCCCAAGGGGGCGCGTCAGTGGCTTCGGATGGCCGGGCGCCACTGACATGAGCCTTCCACAACTGTTTCGCGGCCGCATGACTGCCCCCGTCATCGCCGCGCCGATGTTCCTCGTCTCCGGTCCGCACCTGGTCATCGCCTGTTGTCGCGCCGGCATCGCCGGGACGTTTCCGACGCTGAATGCGCGCCCGATCGAAGTCCTCGACGAATGGCTGACGCAGATCAATGCCGAACTGGGCGCGGCGATGGCGGCAAATCCGCAGGCGCCGATTGCGCCGTACGGTGTCAATCTGATCCTGCACCACTCGAACAAGCGGCTGGAGCAGGATTTCGAACTCGTCGTCAAACACAAGGTGCCCTTCGTCATCACCAGCCTTGGTCATCCCGGCGAAGTGGTGAAGGCGGTGCACGGCTACGGCGGCGTGGTCTTCAGCGACGTCATCCATGCCTACCATGCGAAGAAGGCGATTGCCGCCGGCGTGGACGGCATCGTTGCCGTCGCCGGCGGCGCCGGCGGCCATGCCGGCACGCAGAGCCCCTTCTCGCTGGTGCGCGAGATTCGCGAGTTCTGGGACGGCGCGCTGGTGCTGGGCGGCGCCATTTCCGACGGCGCCTCGATACGCGCCGCAGAGGTCATGGGGGCGGACTTCGCCTACATGGGCACGCGCTTCATCGCCACGCAGGAATCCATGGCCGTGCCCGAGTACAAGCAGATGATCTGCGAAACCACGGCGAAGGACGTCGTCTACACCAGCGCCATCACCGGCACCCTCGCCAATTTCCTCTGGCCCAGCCTGGAGAAAGCCGGCTACACGCGCGAGGCGCTCGCCCAGGGCGGCGGCTCGGAGGATTTCTCAACGGGATCGAAAGCCTGGCGCGACACCTGGAGCGCCGGCCACGGCGTGGCGACCATCCACGACGTGCCGCCGGCCACCGAACTGGCGGCGCGGCTGGCGGCGGAATATCGCGCGGCCTGCGCGCTACCGCTCAGCCCTGGCGTGGGCTAGGACACACTGACATTCCAATTGACGCGGATGGCAGCGCCGCACACCAGGGTACTAGGGTAGCGCCAAACCCCGGCTGAGGTTCGTCAGAAGCGCGTCTTGGAGAGGTCCCGCGTCAGTTCGAGCGGCTTGTCCGCCTCTTTCGAGCCGTAGCATTTCCGCCGGACCAGCCCCGCCACGGCAAGGTAGATCGGCATCAAACCCGCAAGATAGAAAGCCGCGACCAGCGGCCAGGTGGCGTGGTCGCGACTTGTCAGCATGTTGCTGCGCACATACCAGATGATCAGCGCGGCGAGCAGCAGGGCCCCGGCAATGGCGGCGAGGTTGAAGCGCCGCGGCGGCACGCCATCTTCCCGTTGCGGCGACAGGCGCCAGAACACCCAGAACGAGAGCGCCAGCATGGGCAGCAGCAGTGAGAGCGCGAAGGCCATCAGTGCCGTCCTTCCGTCCGCGGGCAGAGAAAGAGGTCGGCGGCGCGCGCGGCGATGTCGTCGATCGTGAATTCCCCGTCCGGCCGGTACCACTGCACCGTCCAGTTGAAGGCGCCGAACAGCAGCAGGCGCGTGACGCGGCCGTCGTCCTTGAGCAGGCCGGCCTTCTTCAACTCCTTCAGCACCGACTGCCAGACCGACTCATAGCGATCCTTCACGGCAATCACCTCGGCGCGCGATTCGTCGCTGAGGGCGCGCCACTCGTAGAGCAGCACCGGGAACTCGGTGTGGTCCTCGAGGATGATGCGCAGGTGGCTCTTCACCAGGGCGCGAAAGCGCGCCTCGGCGCCGCGCACACCGACGATGGCTGCCTGCTGGGCGGTGAGCGCGGCCTGCAGGCCCTCGATCATCACCGACTTGAGCATGTCCTGCTTGCTCTTGAAATGGTAGAAGGGGCTGCCCGAGCGCATGCCGACCGCGTCGGCAATGTCGCGGATGGTGGTGGCATCGAAGCCCTTCTCCACGAACAGCCTGCCTGCCGCGCGGATCAGATCTGCGCGGCGGTTACCCTCGTCCGTGGCGGACACCCGCGATTTCGGTTTCGTCTTAGCGACTGCCATGCCTGCCTGCTCCCTTGCCAAAGCGCTTTGCGCCATCGAGCCATTCACCGCTCGCCAGCGTCGCCTGACCATGCCTGAATTCGTTGTTCATCGCCATGTCCTGCGTCATGCCCCACTGCTCATGCAGCGACAAACGGTCATGGCACAGGCAGGCTTGCGGAAAACCCACCAATTCCATCGCCAGCGCTTCGGCCGCCTGCCGCGCTTCGCCGTCCGCGACGACGCGGTTGGCCAGCCCCATCGCCAGCGCCTCCTCGGCGTCCACCGCGCGACCGGTGAGGATCATGTCGAGTGCCCGCGACTGGCCGATCAGGCGTGGCAGCCGTACCGTGCCGCCGTCGATCAGCGGCACGCCGAAGCGGCGGCAGAAGACGCCGAACACCGCGCTTTTTTCTGCCACGCGCAAATCGCACCAGCAGGCCAGCTCCAGGCCGCCGGCGACGCAGTAGCCGGAGACGGCGGCAATCACCGGCTTGGAGAGCAGCAGGCGCGACGGCCCCATCGGCCCATCACCGTCTGGCGAGAGGCTGTTGCGCTGCGCCGCGTCGGCAAACGCACCAAGGTCGGCGCCGGCGCAGAAGTGCCCACCGGCGCCCCACAGCACGACGACATCCGCTTGCGCATCGGCCTCAAAGGCGCGAAACGCCGCGGCCAGTGCGGCGGCAGTCGCGCCGTCGACCGCGTTACGCTTTTCCGGGCGATCGAGGATGACCGTGGTGATGCGGCCGTTTTTTTCTATGCGGACGCTCACCCCGTCATTCCCGCGCAAGCGGGAATCCAGGTTCCCCGCTCATACCAGTGAATCGTACAAATCGTCCCATTGCGGGTTGCCCTTTTCAATCAGTTGAACTTTCCAATCGCGATTCCATTTCTTCAATTGTTTCTCGCGCTGTATGGCGGTTGCCATGTCCTCATGCAACTCGAAATATACGAGCTGATGTACGCCGTATTTCTTCGTGAGGCCCTCGGCCAGATCGTTCTTGTGTTCCCAGACGCGCTTGACGAGGTCGCTTGTCACTCCGATGTAAAGTGTGCCGTTTCTCTTGCTTGCGAGGATATAGACGCATGGCAATCGCTCACGCATCGTTCTGGATTCCCGCTTCCGCGGGAATGACGAAATTTGGCGGCAGCGCTATTTCCATGCGCAGCAGCGCGGCGGCCGCGCATTTTCCCAGATTGTCGCTGCGCAGGGAGCGCGCCGCGCCGCCCTGGAGGGCGGCGTTGAGGACGATCTTCAGCGCCAGCAGGTTGTCGAGGGGGTAGAGTTCGACGGGGCCACTGGCCATGCCGGCGAAGTGGCGTGCAATGCGCTCGGCGGTGACTTCCCGCTTCAGCACGGCATAGGTCGCCGCGTCGGGTGCGAACAGGCCGATGTCGCAACGGTCACCCTTGTCGCCGCTACGGGCGTGGGCGATGTGGGCCAGTTTTGTTTTCATGTCGCCGTATCCTGGAGGCTGACTTTTACTCCGGGTTCTATCAAGTCCCGCCGCACCAGCGTCGGCCACAGGCCGAGCAGTTGGCGCGCCGGCTCGATGCCGGAAAAACCGCTCGCCGTCGGCGGGCCGGACAGCCCCAGCCAGGGAAACTGGCGCGGGAAGGCTTCGGCCAGGCGTCGATCCTGGGCGCGCACCGACATCTTCAGGTACACCTCGTTGAGTTCCTCGATATGCGCAGCGTCGGCGACATCGCCGAGCAGCGAGTTGAAGCCGAGGAACTCGGTGTGGATCTCCTCGTACTGGAGTTTCATTTCAACAAGCTGCTGGCGGATGATGGCTTCTGTGGCGCGCGCCTTCTTCATGGCACCGGGCCAGGAATAGCCGAGGGTGGCGGTGCCGGCCCAGCCGTCGTCGTAGCCTGCGACGATCTTGAGTTTTTCCGGGCGCGGCAGGCCGGTGGCGCCGCTGACGCGTACGCGGTCGCCGCCGAGGTCGTCGAGCTTCAGCGTGCCCATGTCGAGCACGACGTCGGGCGAGAAATACGCATGGGGGTTGTGCACCTCGTACAGCAGCTGCTGGCGCACGGTATCGAAGCCCACCCGGCCGCCGGTGCCCGGCGCCTTGGTGAGGATCGCCGTGCCGTCGGCACTGACTTCCGCGATGGGATAGCCGATGTGGCCGAGGTCGGCGACCGATTCCCAGCCGTTGGCCAGATAGGAATTGAAGTTGCCGCCGCTGCCCTGGCCCGAGCACTCCAGCAGGTGGCCGACGGTAAGGCCCGCGGCGAGGCGATCCCAATCATCCGCCGCCCAGCCGAATTCGTGGATCAGCGGCGCGAGGAACAACGCGGCATCGGCAACGCGGCCGGTGAGCACGATGTCGACGCCACTCTCCAGCGCCCGCACCAGCGGCTGCGCACCAAGGTAGGCGTTGGCAAAAAGCATGCGGCTGCGCACCGTGTCGATGGCGGCGCCGGTGTCGAGGTGCTCGAGGGATTCGCCCGTCTCTCGCAGCGCGTCGATGCGTTCGATTACCGCGTCACCGGTAACCGTGGCGATCTTCGCCTGCCAGCCGCGCTTCGAGAACGCTGCCACCAGCGCGTCGCGTGCGCCTTCGGGATTGAGTCCGCCGGCATTGAGCAGGAATTTCACGCCGTGCTTCTGCGCCAGCGGCCACAGCGACGTCAGCATCGGCACGAGGTCGCGCGTGTAGCCCGCCGCCGGATCCTTCATGTGGTCCTTCTGCAGGATCGCCAGCGTCAGCTCGGCCAGATGGTCCGAACCGATGTACTGCACCGCGCCGCGCTCGATGCTCGCGGCAATCGGTCGCCACGAGTCACCGTAGAAGCCGAGGCCGGCGCCGATGCGGATGGTTTTCACCGGGCTTCCAGGGACTCGTTTAACAAGCTGTGAAACATGCAATCCATAGCGTCATTCCCGCGTAAGCGGGAATCCATGTCTTTCCCCCGCAATGTGCTGGATCCCCGCTTTCGCGGGGATGACGATCGCTTGCCATGCATGACCGCGATTCTCAAGAATTATCCGGCCAGGCACGCTGCAGGACGGTCTCGAAATCGGTGTTCTTCGCCAGCGTGCCGAAGACATGGCCCCAATCGCCGGCGAGGCGCGAAGCACAGAAGGCCTCGCTCACGGCCGCCGGCGCGAAACGCAGCAGCAGCGCCGCCTGCATGGCCAGCGCGATGTCCTGCGTCAGGCGGCGCGCGCGCGTCTCGATGCCGTCAGCGTCACCCAATTCCTTCTGCAGCCGGGCGACGTGTCGGTCGAACGCCGCGTTCCTGCCGAGTGCCGGCGCGACCTCGGCCGCCAGCACTTCCGCACTTTTCGGATGCTTGCTCAGCGCGCGCAGCGTGTCCAGGCACATGACGTTGCCGGAGCCTTCCCAGATCGAGTTCAAGGGGCTCTGGCGGAACAGGCGCGGCATCGGCCCTTCCTCGACGTAGCCGTTGCCGCCGTGCGCTTCCATCGCTTCCGCCACCAGCGTCGGGCAGCGCTTGCAGATCCACAGTTTGGCCACCGGCGTGAGCAGGCGCCGCAGCAGGCCCTCCGCCTCATCTTCCTGCGCATCGAAGGCGCGCGCTAGGCGCATGGACAACGCGGTGGCGGCCTCGGTCTCCAGCGCCATGTCGGCCAGCACGTTCATCATCAGCGGCTGTTGCCGCAGCAGCTTGCCGAAGGCGGCACGCTGGCGGGTGTGGTGCAGCGCCTGCGACAGCGCCGCGCGCATGATGCCGGTGCTGCCGATGGCACAATCGAGGCGGGTGTACACGCCCATCTCCAGCACGGTGGGAATGCCGCGCCCTTCCTCGCCGACCAGCCAGCCCTGCGAGCCCCAGAACTCGGCCTCGGTGCCGGCATTGGAGCAGTCGCCCATCTTGTCCTTGAGGCGCTGGATGCGGATCTCGTTGAGACGGCCGTCCGCCGTCCACCGCGGCACGAAGAAGCAGGACAGCCCCTTCGGCGACTGCGCCGTGACGAGGAAGGCATCGCACATCGGTGCCGACAAAAACCATTTGTGGCCGACGATGCGCCAGGAGCCGTCGCTCAGGCGCTCGGCGCGCGTGGTATTCGCGCGTACGTCCGAACCGCCCTGCTTCTCGGTGAGCCCCATGCCGATCAGCACGCCGCGTTTCTGCGCAGCGGGAATGAAGCGCCGGTCGTATTCACGCGAGAGCATGAGCGGCATCCAGTCGCGGGCGATCTCCGGCACATGCCGCAGCACTGGCACGGCGCCGTAGGTCATGGTGGTGGGACAGAGCGAACCGTCCTCGATCTCGGCGAACATGACGTAGGCCGCGGCGCGGGCGACATGCGCGCCCGGCTTAGGATCGGCCCACGGCCCGGTGTCGCAGCCGTGACGCTTCAGCCAGCCGAGGCATTCATGCCAGGAGGGATGGAACTCGACCTCGTCGCGGCGATTGCCGTAGCGGTCGAAGAGTCTGGGGGTGGGTGGATTTTCGTTGGCCAGGCGGCCGTGTACGATCCATGCCGCGCTGCCGACTTCGGCGCCGCGCGCGACAAGCCAGTCCTGTGCCCAGCCAGCGCCTTCGCGTGCGGCGGCCTCTTGCAGGGGCAGGTTGCGGGAATAGGCGTTGTAGTTCTCCAGCGCCTGCGCCTGGTTGATGACTTCGTGTGTTGCGAGTAGCGGGGGATGTTGCGCGTCCATGGCGGTTTCTCCATGTGAAACAAGGTGGTGTGATAACAAAGCAATTGCTTGCTTGACAGTGTCAAGGCACTTTACTACCCTTCCCGGCTGGTCGCAATACCTTCACCTCCCGCCCATTTCGAGGTCCCGCCATGTTCGAAAGAACCCTGTTCAAGGAAGAACACGAGCTGTTCCGCACCGCCGTGCGGCGCTTCATGGAAACCGAAGTGCAGCCGCATCGCGAGCACTGGGAGGAACAGGGCTATGTCGATCGCGAGGTCTGGAAGAAAGCCGGCGCGGCCGGCTTTCTTTGCCCCTCCATGCCTGAGCAGTATGGTGGCGCCGATGCCGGCCGGCTCTACAGCGCGGTACTCATCGAGGAACTGGCACGCATCGGCGATTCCGGCATCGGCTTCAGCCTGCATTCGGAAATCGTCGCGCCCTACCTGTTGCATTACGGCAGCGAGGACCTGAAGCAGCGCTATCTGCCGCAGATGGCCAGCGGCGAGATGATTGGTGCCATCGCCATGACCGAGCCGTCCGCCGGCTCCGACCTGCAGGGCATCCGGACGACGGCGCAACGTGTAAAAAGCGGGGAGGACGGCCACTGGCTGCTCAACGGCTCCAAGACCTTCATCACCAACGGCTGGCACTCCGACCTGGTGATCGTCGTCGCCAAAACCGATCCGGCCAAGGGCCACAAGGGCATCAGCCTGTTCGTCGTCGACACCGCCATGGAAGGCTTCTCCAAAGGCAAGCGCCTGAAGAAGATCGGCCTGAAGGCGCAGGATACGGCGGAACTCTTCTTCGACAACGTGCGCGTGCCGGCGGCGAACCTGCTCGGCGACGAAGGCGGCGGCTTCGTCTATCTCATGCAGGAGCTGCCGTGGGAGCGCATGCAGATCGCACTCTCGGCGGTGGCCAGCGCCGAGGCCGCGCTGGCGTGGACGACGGCCTATGCGCATGAGCGCAAGGCCTTCGGCCAGGAGATCATGGCCTTCCAGAACACGCGCTTCACCCTTGCCGAAGTGAAGACCGAAGTGCAGATCGCCCGCGTCTTCGTCGACCGCTGCATGGAACTGCTGGAGGACAAGAAACTCGACGCCGTCGACGCCGCCATGGCCAAATACTGGACCACCGACCTGCAATGCAAGGCGATCGACGCCTGCCTGCAATTGCACGGCGGCTACGGCTACATGTGGGAATATCCGATCGCCCGGGCCTTCGCCGATGCCCGCGTGCAGCGCATCTACGGCGGCACCAACGAGATCATGAAGGAAATCATCAGTCGCACCCTCTAAGGAATCCGTTCAATGACCGAAGCCTATATCTACGATGCCGTGCGTACGCCGCGCGGCAAGGGCCGCAAGGACGGCGCGCTGCACGGCGTCACGCCGATCGAGCTGGCGGCCACCGCCCTGCGCGCCCTGCGTGACCGCCACGCCCTCGACACTACACGGGTGGACGACGTCATCCTCGGCTGCGTCGAGCCGGTGGCCGAACAGGGTGCCGACATCGCCCGCGTTGCCGCGCTCTACGCCGACTACGCACAGACCGCTCCTGGCGTCACCGTCAGCCGCTTCTGCGCTTCGGGTCTGGAGGCCTGCAACCAGGCGGCGGCGCAGATCATGTCCGGCCAGTCCGACCTCGTCGTCGGCGGCGGCGTCGAATCGATGTCACGCGTGCCGATGTTCTCCTCCGGCGGCGCCTGGCCGACCGACCCGCAGGTGGCGGCGAAGACCTACTTCGTGCCGCAGGGCGTCTCCGCCGACCTCATCGCCACCAAGTGGGGCTACACGCGCGGCGATCTCGACGCCTATGCCGTCGAATCGCAGCACCGCGCCAAGCAGGCCTGGGACGAGGGTCGCTTCGCGAAGTCCATCGTGCCGGTGAAGGACATCAACGGCCTGACCATTCTCGACCGCGACGAATACATGCGGCCGGAAACCACGCTCGAATCGCTGGCGCAGCTGAAGCCCGCCTTTGCCGAGCAGGGCGAGCAGTACGGCTTCGACTCGGTGATCCTGCAGCGTTACCCTGAAGTCGAGCGCATCAATCACGTGCACCACGCCGGCAACAGCTCGGGCATCGTCGACGGCGCCGCCGCCGTGCTCTTCGGCACGAAGGAAATGGGTGAAAAGCTCGGGCTGAAGCCCCGCGCGCGCATCCGCGCCTTCGCCTCGATCGGCTCGGAGCCGTCCATCATGCTGACGGGCCCAGCCCCCGCCAGCGAGAAGGCGCTCAAGCGCGCCGGCATGTCGGCAAAGGACATCGACCTCTACGAACTCAACGAAGCCTTTGCCGCCGTGGTGCTGCGCTACATGGACGTGCTAGCCATTGCGCACGAGAGAATCAACGTGAATGGCGGCGCCATCGCCATGGGCCATCCGCTCGGCGCCACCGGCGCCATGATCCTCGGCACGCTGCTCGACGAAATGGAGCGGCGCAACCTCGCCACCGGCCTCGCCACGCTGTGCGTCGGCGCCGGCATGGGCACGGCCACCATCATCGAACGGGTTTAACAGACATGATCAACACATCGATCGACAAAGACGGCATCGCCACTCTCGAATGGGACCTGCCGGGCCGCTCGCAGAACGTCCTCAACGAACAGAGCATGGCGGCCTTCGCCGGGGCCGCGCAGAAGGCGCTCGCCGACCCGGCCGTGAAGGGCATCGTCGTCGCCTCGGCGAAGGCCGACTTCATCGCCGGCGGCGACCTCGACATGCTGCTCAAGGCTGACGATGCACAGGCCCTCTCCGCCAACCTCGGCGCCTGGCACCGCCTGCTGCGTGCGCTGGAGACCACCGGCAAGCCGGTGGCGGCGGCGCTCAACGGCACCACCCTCGGCGGTGGCCTGGAGCTGGCGCTGGCTTGCCATTACCGCGTCGCTGCCGACAATCCCAAGGCGCGCTTCGGTTTCCCCGAAGTCACGCTCGGCCTGCTGCCCGGCGCCGGCGGCACGCAGCGCGCGCCGCGGCTGATGGGCATCCAGCCGGCGCTGCTGCTGCTCACCGAAGGCAAGCGCATCAAGGCCGCGGAAGCGCAGAAGCTCGGCCTCATCCACGCCGTCGTGGCGGCCGGCAGCGAACGCGAGGCGGCACGCACCTGGGTCATCGACGCTGCGGCGAAGAATGCCGTGCCGGGCAAGGACGGCAAGCCGGGTAAAACGCTGCAGCCGTGGGACCAGAAGGGTTTCAGGATTCCCGGCGGCGGCGTCATGACGCCTGCGGGCATGCAGATCTTCATGGCCGGCAACGCCATGCTGCGCGAGAAGACGCAGGGCAACTATCCGGCGCCGAAGCACATCCTCTCCTGCGTCTTCGAGGGTCTGCAGACGGACATCGACACCGGCCTGAAGAGCGAGACGCGCTACTTCGTCAACCTCGTGCTCAGCCACGAGGCGAAGAACATGATCCGCAGCCTGTTCTTCTTCATGCAGGAGGCGAACAAACTGGCGGGCCGGCCGCAGGATGTGCCGACGCAGAAGTACACGAAGATCGGCATGCTCGGCGCCGGCATGATGGGCGCCGGCATCGCCCACGCGGCCGCGACGGCGGGCCTCAACGTGGTGCTGCTCGACACGACGCGCGAGGCGGCAGAAAGGGGCAAGGCCTATTCCGCGAAGCTGCTGCAAAAGCGCATCGCCAAAAGTCAGTTGTCGCAAGACGGCGCCGAAGCTGTCCTGGCGCGCATCCACCCCACCGCCGACTACGCCGACCTCACCGGCTGCGAGCTGGTAGTCGAGGCGGTGTTCGAGGATCGCGTCTTGAAGGCCGAGGTGACGCAGAAGACCGAAGCGGTGATTTCTGCGGACGCAATTTTCGCCTCCAATACCTCTACCCTGCCCATCACCGGACTCGCCGAGGCGAGCAGCCGTCCGGCCAATTTCATCGGCCTGCATTTCTTCTCGCCGGCCGAACGCATGCCACTGGTGGAAATCATCCTCGGCAAGCAGACGTCAGCGGCGACGCTCGCCCGCGCTATGGATTTCGTCAAGGCCATCGGCAAGACGCCGATCGTGGTGCACGACGCGCGCGGCTTCTACACCAGCCGCGTCTTCGGCACTTATCTCTCCGAAGGCATGGCGTTGCTACAGGAAGGCGTGGCGCCGGCGCTGATCGAGAACGCCGGGCGCATCGCCGGCATGCCGGTGGGCCCGCTGGCGCTGGCCGACGAAGTCTCGCTCGAGCTGGTGCACAAGATCTCCCGACAGACGCAGGCCGATCTCGGCGCCAAGTACACGCCGCGCGCCGCCGACCAGGTGGCTGCGCTGATGGTGGAAAAACTCGGGCGCCTCGGCAAAAAGAACGGGCAGGGTTTCTATGCGTATCCGGAGAATGCCAAAAAACACTTGTGGGCGGGACTGGCGGAGCATTTTCCCGTGCGCGGGGAACAACCCTCCCTCGAACAGGTGATCGAGCGCCTCATGCTGATCCAGTCCATCGAGACCGTGCGCTGTCTCGAGGAAGGCGTGCTGCGTTCGCCGCAGGACGCCGACGTCGGCGCCATCCTCGGCTGGGGCTATCCGCCCTTCCGCGGTGGCCCGATCGGCCAGATCCACACCATGGGCGTGGCCAATTTCGTCGCCGCCTGCGACCGCCTGGCGAAACAATGCGGCGATCGTTTCCGTCCTACCGATGACCTGATAAAGAAATCCAAAGAGGGTTCACAATTCTTTTCGATATAAGTCATAATCGCCTCGAAACCTGAATAGCGAAAGACTATTCTGCACTGCGAAACATCGCAGCGACAGCCTGCACGGCTCACACTGAAGTAGGCGCTACGGAGGGGGTTGGATTTGCTGCAATTTCTGCAACTCGTCGCCAGCGGCATCGCGCAAGGCTGCATCTACGGCCTGATCGCGCTGGGCTTCGTGCTTATCTACAAGGCCACCGAGGCGGTCAATTTCGCCCAGGGCGACCTGATGATGCTGGGCGGCTTCGTCGGCCTGACGTGCACCGTGGCGCTGGGCATGCCGTTCTGGGTGGCGTTCATCGCCACCCTGATCGTCATGATGCTGTTCGGCATGGTCCTGGAGCGCGCCGTGCTACGCCCCCTGCTCGGCCATCCCTCCTTCACCGTGGTGATGGCGACCATCGGCATCGGTTTCCTCGCGCGCGGCGTGGTCACCATGATCCCGGGCTGGGGCACCGACACCTATGTCCTGCCGGTGCCTTATAGGGACGAGATCGTCCGCATCGGCGGCAGTGACGGAAGTGGCGGGCTGGTGCTGTCGATGGAGCATCTGATGATCATTGCCGTCACTGCCCTGCTGATCCTCAGCCTCTTCCTGCTCTTCAAGTACACCAAGATCGGTATCGCCATGCAGGCCACTTCGCAGAATCAGCTGGCGGCCTTCTACATGGGCATTCCGGTGCGGCGCATCAACATGCTGGTGTGGGGCATTTCTGCCGCCGTCTCGGCCTGCGCCGGCCTGCTACTGGCGCCGATCACCTTCGTGCACGCCAACATGGGTTTCATCGGCTTGAAGGCCTTCCCCGCCGCCGTGGTCGGCGGCTTCGGCAGCATCCCGGGCGCACTGGTCGGCGGACTCATCGTCGGCATCATCGAAACCCTGGCCGGTTTTTACCTGCCGGAAGGTTTCAAGGACATCGCTGCTTATATCGTGGTGCTGGTCATGCTGGTGGTGAAGCCGAACGGACTGTTCGGTGAAAACCTGAGGAAGAGGGTTTAGGAACACAATGCGATTCCTTTTCAAAACCAATTACCATCAGGACATCCGCCTCTTCAAACACGGCGGCCAGGTCTTCTGGTACGCCCTGCTGGCCGCAGTGCTGTGTATCGCGCCCTGGCTGTTGCCGGAATACTACGTCTCGCAGCTGGTATTCATCTGGATCTATTCCGTCATCAGCCTCGGCCTCATGGTCCTCGTTGGCTTCACCGGCCAGATATCGATCGGTCATGCCGCCTTCCTCGCCATGGGCGCCTACACCGAAGCCTATCTGCATCAGCTCGGCTGGCCGTTTGCGCTATCGCTGACTTTTTCCGCCCTGATCGCCGGCATCACCGGCATCATCGTCGGCCTGCCGGCCCTGCGCGTGAAGGGCATGTATCTGGCCATCGCCACCCTGGCTTTCGGTTTCATCGTCGAGGAGGGCATCACGCGCGCCGAGAGCATCACCGGCGGCAGCAGCGGCATGATGCTCGAGCCCCTGCAGGTCTTCGGCCTGGCCATCGACAGCGAGCAAAGCATGTACTACCTGTGCCTGATCATTCTGGTGCTGTGCGTGCTGGGCGTGATGAACCTGCTGCGCAGTCCCACCGGCCGCGCCTTCGTCGCCATCCGCGACTCCGAGATCTCGGCGCAGAGCATGGGCATCAATCTGGCCTACTATAAAACCACCGCCTTCGCGATTTCTGCCGCCATCACCGGCATCGCCGGCGCGCTCTACGCGCACAAGCTGCGCTTCATCACGCCCGACCAGTTCACCTTCCTGCAGTCGATCGAGTTGCTCATCATCCTCGTCGTCGGTGGCGTCGGCTCCATCTACGGCGCCATCTTCGGCGCCGCGTTCTGGTTCTCCGTGCAGCAGTTCATCGTAATGGCGAAGGACTGGCTGCCACCGGCGATCGCGCAGCAGACCGGCCTGCAACCGACCGTTTTCGGCATCATCCTGATCGCTTTCATCCTTTTCGAACCAATGGGCCTGTACGGCCGCTGGCTGAAAGTCCGCACCTACTTCCAGCTCTTCCCCTTCTATCGCAAGGGCCTCTTTCGACGACAGAAGAGCTACATGAAATCGGAGCGGATGTAATGACGACCTTTCCCCCGCCCCCTGCCCCACGGCCGGCTTTGCACAGCCGCCCGGCTCGCGCGGCGCGGAGCAGTGCTCCACGAAACCCCGCTCTCGCCCCAAGGAAAGGGGTGACAACGGTTCAGCCGCTGCGCCGCTTCCGTCAAATGACTGCAACCCTCCTTGGGACGGCCCAGCGGAGGGCTGGATGAAGCCGCTTCTCCAGGTCGAACATTTGTCCGTCCAGTTCGGCGGCCTGAAGGCAGTCGACGATGTCTCTTTCGAAATCTGGCCGAACGAGGTGTTTTCCCTCATCGGTCCCAACGGCGCCGGCAAGACCACCATCTTCAACCTCATCAGCGGCCTCTACCAGCCCAGTAGCGGCTTCATCACCTTCGAGGGCGAAAAGATATCCGCCCTGGCGCCCTACGAGATCGCCCGGCTGGGCATCGCCCGCACCTTCCAGAACATCGAGCTGTTCGAGCACGCCACCGTGCTGCAAAACCTGCTGGTCGGACGCCACTGCCACCGCCACACCAACTGGCTGCAGGACCTGCTATTCACGCCCGCGACACGGCGCGCAGAGATGCAGTTCCGCCGCACCGTGGAGGAGGTCATCGAGTTCCTCGACCTGCAGCACTACCGCGACCAGATGGTCGGCGGCCTACCCTACGGCGTGCGCAAGGTCGTCGAGCTGGGCCGTGCGCTGGCCATGCGGCCGAAGCTGCTGCTGCTCGACGAACCCTCCTCCGGCCTCAACGTGGAGGAGACCGAAGACGTGAGCTTCTGGATCGAAGACATCAAGCACGACCTCGGCATCACCGTGCTCATGGTTGAGCACGACATGGGGCTGGTGTCGCGCGTCTCCGACCGCGTGCTGGCGCTCAACCAGGGCGAGATGCTGACGCTAGGCACGGCCGCGGAAGTGCAGGCGCATCCCGACGTCGTTGAAGCCTACCTCGGTGGCGCCGAAGATGACCCCCCGCCCCCCACCCCCCGCCCCACGGGCGGGGGTGACGGAAGTTCGCCGCCTGCCGGCGGCTCCATGTCTCACGCCGCCTCCGGCTTGGGGCGGCCCGGCGCCGGGGGCGGTCAATGAGCCTCGACGGCGAAATCATCCTGCAGCTGAACAACGTCGAGTCATCCTACGGCCCGGTGAAGGCTATCCGTGGCGTGTCCCTCGCCGTGCGCCAGAGCAGCATCGTCACCGTGCTCGGCGCCAACGGCGCCGGCAAGTCCACGATCCTCAAGACCATCTCCGGCATCATCGATCCGCAGAAGGGCAGCGTCATCTACAAGGGCGAGCCGATCCAGAAAAAGGATCCGGCCTGGATCGTGCGCCAGGGCATCGCCCACGTGCCCGAGGGCCGCGAGATCTTTCCGCTGCTGACGGTGCGGGAGAACCTCCTCATGGGCGCCTATACGCGCTCCATCGGCGAGCGCGCGGCGGTAGACAGCGAGATTGAGCAGATCCATGCCTATTTCCCCATCCTCAAGGAGCGCAGCGGGCAGCCGGCCGGCCTGCTCTCGGGCGGCCAGCAGCAGATGCTGGCCATCAGCCGGGCGCTGCTGGCCAAGCCGACGATCATGCTGCTCGACGAGCCCAGCCTGGGCCTGTCGCCGAAACTCACCAAGGAGATCTTCGAGATCATCCTGCGCATCAACCGCGAACGCGGCGTGACGATTCTCCTCGTCGAGCAGAATGCGCGCGTGGCGCTGAAGTATGCCGACTTCGGCTATGTGCTCGAAGTCGGCCGCATCGTCATGGAAGACACCTGTGCCGTCCTGCGCGAGAAGGACGACATCAAGGAGTTCTACCTCGGCATCAAGGAAAGCGGCGTGCGCGGCACGCGCCGCTGGAAGAAAAAGAAGAACTGGCGCTAATACGGATCACGGATACGGCTATGTGGTGGAATACGGACAATTCGCAAACCTGGTCGACCCGCGAGATCGTCGTGCCGGGCGACACGATCCCGCGCATGTTCTGGAATGCCGTCGAGCGGCGCAGCGACAAGATCATCTTCCGCCAGAAATCCTACGGGCTCTGGCAGACCCTGACCTGGCGCCAACTCAGCGAGATCGTGCGCGAAATCGGCATGGGCCTGATCGAGCTGGGCTTCGAGCCCGGCGAGACGGTCTCGATCCTCGGCAACACTCGACAGGAGTGGCTGTTCAGTGATCTTGGCTCGCTGTGCGCCGGCGGCATCAGCTCCGGCATCTACCCGACCGACGCCGCCACGCAAGTCGAGTTCCTGACGCAGGACTCCAGTTCGGTCTATCTTTTCGTCGAGGATGAGGAGCAGCTCGACAAGGCACTGGAAGCGCGCGACAACCTGCCGCTCCTGAGGAAGATCATCGTCTGGGAAACCGAAGGCTTGCGCGACCTCGACGACCCGCAGGTGATCGGCCTCGAGCGCCTGCGCGAAATCGGCCGCGAGCGCATTGCACGCCTCGGCGCCGAAGCCGACAGGGAATGGCAAGCCCGCATCAACTGCCGCGAGGCGGATGACCTCGCCATCCTCATCTACACCTCGGGCACCACCGGCAAACCCAAGGGAGCGATGCTCTCGCATCGCAACGTGCTGTACTCCGTCCACGGCTTCAACCTCATCATCGCGCAGGACGATGAAGACGAGCACATGTGCTTTCTGCCCCTGTGCCACGTCGCCGAGCGCATGGCGGGCGCCTACTTTTCGCTGTACACCGGTGCTAAGCTGAATTTCGTCGAGAACCCGGAGACCATCCCGGAGAACGTGCGCGAGATCAAGCCGACTGTGTTTCTCGCCGTGCCGCGCATTTGGGAGAAATTCTATTCGGGCGTCACCATCGGCCTGGCTGAAGCCACCGCGCTGGAGAAGCTCGCCTACAAATGGGCCGTCGGGCTGGGCCTGCACATGGTCGCGCTCTACGAGCAGGGCAAGCCCATCGGCAGCGGGCTCAAGGCCCTGCACTGGCTGGGCCGGGTGCTGGTGCTCAACAACGTGCGCAAGCTGATCGGCATCCACCGCTGCCGTTTCCTCGTCACCGGCGCGGCGCCGATCTCGCCCGACCTGGTGCGCTGGTACATGGCGCTGGGCGTACCGATGCTGGAAGTCTGGGGCATGACCGAGACCGGCGGCGGCGCCACCTGCACACCGATATCGCGCATCAAGCCCGGCATGATCGGCGTCGCCAACGCCTACTGCGAAGTAAAGCTCGCCGACACCGGCGAGCTGCTGGTGCGCGGCGAGAACATCTTCATGGGCTACCTCAACCAGCCCGAGAAAACCGCCGAGACCATCGACGCGGAGGGCTGGCTGCACAGCGGCGACGTCGGCTCCGTGGATGCGGACGGCTTCTTCAAGATCTCCGACCGCCTCAAGGACATCATCATCACCGCCGGCGGCAAGAACATCACGCCCTCGGAGATCGAGAACCAGCTCAAGTTCTCGCCCTACATCACCGACGCGGTGGTCATCGGTGACAAGCGGCCCTATCTGGTGTGCCTGATCATGATCGATCAGGAAACCGTCGAGCAATTCGCCCAGGACCACGACATCCCCTTCTCCAACTACACCAGCCTGTGCCGCGCACCGGAAATCCTCAAGCTGATCGAAGGCGAACTGGCGCGGGTCAACAAGCAGTTTGCCCGCGTCGAGCAGGTGAAGAAGTTCCGCCTGATCGAGCAGAAGCTCGGCGCCGAGGACGAAGAGCTCACCCCGACCATGAAGCTCAAACGCAAGTTCGTTAACCAAAAGTACGCAGACCTTATAGAATCCATGTACCGCCCATAGATAACCTGAGGAGAGGAGACTTAGATATGAAGCGCACAAACAGCAAGTTCACCAGCAAACTCGCCATCCTGGCAGCCGCAACCACCTTGGCATTTTCTGCCCAGGCTCAACAGCAGGGTGTCACCAAGGACGAGATCGTCCTCGGCTCGATCCAGGATTTGTCCGGCCCCCTGGCCGGTTTCAGCAAACCCGCTCGCAACGGCATGCAAATGCGTGTTGACGAAGTCAACGCGGCCGGCGGGGTAAACGGCCGCAAGATCAGGCTGATCGTCGAGGACAGCGGCTACGACCCGAAGAAGGGCCTGCTCGCCGCGCAGAAGCTGGTGCAGAAGGATCATATCTTCGCCATGGCCGGCACCATCGGCACAGCGGTAGCCATGGCCACCATGCCCATCCTCTTCGAGAAGAACATCCCGCACGTCTTCCCGCTCACCGGCGCGCGCGAGATGTTCGAACCGCTGAACAAGCTGAAGTTCTCCTTCGCCGCGCCCTACTACAACCAGATCCGCAGCGGCGTGAAATGGATGGCCAAGGAGCGCGGCTCGAAGAAGTTCTGCATCATCTACCAGGACGACGAGTACGGCATGGAGGTGTTGCGCGGTTCCGAAGACGGCCTCAAGGACATCGGCCAGACCTTCGTCGAGAAAACCTCCTTCAAGCGCGCCGCGACGGATTTTTCCGCGCAAGTGGCGAAGATGAAGGGCTCGGGCTGTGACACGGTGGTGATGGGCACCATCATCCGCGAGGCGCTGGGCACCATCGGCACGGCGCGCAAGATGGGCTGGAACCCGCAGTTCATCGGCACCTCGGCCTCCTACACCGACCTGATCCACAAGCTCGGCGGCAAGGCGGTGGAGGGTTTCTACGCCATGCATCAGGTCTCGGTGCCGTATCCGGATGACGCCTCGAAGAACGTGCGTGACTGGGCGGCTGCCTACAAGGTCAAGTTCAAAGAGGATCCAAGCCTGTTCTCCGCCTACGGCTACGTCATCGCCGACCTGTTCTACCAGACCGTCAAGCGGGCCGGACCGAAGCTGACCACCGAGAGCTTCGTCAAGGCGCTGGAGAGCGGCCCCTTCCCGCGCGACATGTTCGGCAGCCCGGAGTACAAGTTCACCGCGACGCAGCACCTGGGCAACATGAAGTCGCGCGTCGGCCAGATCCAGAACGGCAAGTGGGTAGATGTTACCGACTACCTGGAAAACTGATCCTTGCCGCTGCAACAGAAGGGGCGCTACGGCGCTCCTTTTTTTCGGGTGTTCGCAAGCAGGGCTTCCTCATCGCGCCCCTGATTTGCGGAGGAACGGGCCCTAGGGAAACGCTGAACACATCCTTCGACAGGCTTCCTTCGACAGGCTTCCTTCGACAGGCTTCCTTCGACAGACTCAGGACGAACGGCAAGTTGTTGATGCCGTTCGTGGTGAGCTTGTCGAACCATGAGCGGCATCAACTTGTTCAGCGTTTCACTAGCGCAGATGGCGTTCCGCCACCTGCTCCGCCAGCGCTGCGTTGCCGTGCGGATCCTGTGGATTGCGCAGCCCATCGGCCACGCCGGTGCGGTCGGCGGCCGGGCGATTCTGGCTCATCTTCCATTTGCCCTCGATGCGGCCGATGGGAATTTCGATGCCGACGATGGCTTGCATCTGTGCGGCAATGAAATCCTGCGGCGCCTCGCCGATGGCCCACGGCTCGGGACGGATGCTTTCCCGGGCGTGGACGAGATCGTCGAGCTGCCGCCGCAGCCAGGCGGCCTCCTCTACCACGCGCGGCGCGCCCCAGGCATGCACGGTGGCGTAGTTCCAGGTCGGCACCACCTCATGCGTTTCCTGCTTGGTCGCGTACCACGACGGCGTGATGTAACCCTGCGCACCCTGGAACACGACGAGGCATTCGGCGGCCTGCCGCAATGCATGCCAGTGCGGATTGGCCCGCGCCAGGTGGGCGCGCAGCGTGCCGTAATGCCCCTCGTCGGCATAGATCAGGAAGGGCAGCGGCGTGGCGACAAGGCCACCCTGGCCACCCTGGCCATCCTGACCATGCGTGATCAGCAGACCCAGCGGATAGGCGCGCATGAGGTCGAACAGGGTTTCGTTCCGCGTTTCGCGGAAGGCGGGGAGGATATGCATCCGGCGACTCCGGTTTGACGAAGCCGCATCGTCGCATGAGGCGGTGTCGGGATCAATGCGGCGCGCTGTGCGGCCCGGCGGTAATCAACGAGGCAACGAGGTAATAAGGTGAGCGGCTTCAGCGGCGCGGCAGCGTGACGATCGCTGTCGTGCCGCCGCCCGCGCGCGCTTCTAGGCGCACCTCGCCGCCGTGGGCGCGGGCGACGGCGCGGGCGATGGCCAGGCCAAGGCCGGCGCCGCCGGTGTGGCGCGCACGCGAGGCTTCGAGGCGGAAGTAGGGCTCGAAGACGCGTTCGCGATCTTCCGCTGGAATGCCCGGGCCGCGATCCTCGATGCGGATGTCGACCGAGCCGGCTGAGTCGGCGAGCGTCACGTCCACCTCGCCGCCGCCGTAGCGGCGCGCGTTGTCGAGGAGGTTTGCGAGGCAGCGGCGCAGCCCCTGCGGCCGCGCCAGGATCGGTGCCGCCGTGCCGTGGAGACTGACTTTTGCGCCGGCTGCCCCGACATCCTCAACATCCTCGATCAGGCTTTCGATGAGCGCATTCAGGTTGAGCCTGACTGCCTGTTCGGTGTCGCTGCCGGCGCGCAGGTAATCGAGCGTGCCGTTGATCATGTCGTCCATTTCCTCAATGTCGCGCTGCATCGCCGCGCGCGAATCCCCCTCGGACAACTGCTCCAGACGCAGGCGCAGGCGCGTCAGCGGCAGGCGCAGGTCGTGCGAAACGCCGGCCAGCGCCTGGGCGCGCGTCTCCAGATAGGTTTTCAGCGCGCGCTGCATGGCGTTGAAGGAGCGCGCCGCGCGCACCACTTCCTGCGGCCCCTGCTCGGGCAGGGGCGGCTGGTCGAGATTGTGCGCCAGTCCGTCGGCGGCATCCGCCAGCGCGGACAGCGGCCGCGTCAGCCGGCGCACCGCCCAGCCGGAGAGCAGCGCCACCACCACGGCGAGCAGCGCCAGCAGGCCAAAGACCCGCAGCGGCCAGTCGCCCGGCGCCTCCGGCAGGGTCTGGCGGAAGGTGAGCACAGCGCCGTCGGCGAGCCGCGCCTGCGCCGACACCAGTATCAGGTGGCGCGGCCCCTCATGTCCTTCGCCACGCGCTGCAAATTTGCGACGCTCTTCCGGCTGCGCGAACTTGCGGCGCTCCTCCAGTCGCGGCAGCGCGCGGCGGATCGACAGCACCTGCAATTCCACCGGCCGCTCCAGTTCGCGCGTTACGCGGTGCAGGAAGGCTTCGGCATCAGGCGAGGCATCGCCACCGCTCGCCCGCCAGGGCTCGTCAAGGGACAGGCGCGTCGGCGGCACGCTGAGGGCGCGCACGACGCGGGCACGCTCCTCCGGCACCATGCCGTCGAGCAGGGTGATGAGGCCGGCGATGCGCTGCGCCGCGTACTCGCCACGCAAACGCTCGCCGAAGCGGGCGCGCTCGTCCGCCATCAGCCAGGCACCGACAACGTTCGCGACGACAAGGCCCGCGACCAGCGCCAGCACAATCTGGCCGAAGAGGCTCTTCGGCAGCAATTTCATCTCACCTCCCTTTCACCCTCTCCCCAGCCCTCTCCCTCAAGGGAAAGGGAGCGCCACTCCCCTCTCCCGCATGCGGGAGAGGGGCCGGGGGAGAGGGGAAGGCGCAAGCTCACGCTTTCCGCTCCACGTCCGCCGCCAGCAGGTAACCCTCGCTGCGCACCGTCTTGATCAGCGCCGGCTCGCGCGCGTCGTCGCCCAGGCGGCGGCGCAGGCGATGCACCATGACATCCACGCTGCGGTCGAAGGGGCCGGCCTCGCGCCCGGCCAGCACATCCATCAACTGATCGCGCGAGAGCACGCTGAACGGATTCTCGGCGAAGGCGCGCAGCAGCTTGAACTCGCCGCTCGAGATCGCCACGACGACACCATCCGCGCCGACAAGGTGGCGCGCGCCGAGGTCGAGCGTCCAGCCGGCAAACGACAGCGCCCGCGCCGGTGCCTCGCGCACGGCGTTCTCGCCGGAACGACGCAGGATGCTGCGGATGCGCGCCAGCAACTCGCGCGGGTTGAAGGGTTTCGGCAGGTAGTCGTCGGCGCCCATCTCCAGGCCGACGATGCGGTCGGTGTCCTCGCCGCGCGCGGTGAGCATGAGGATCGGCAACGCAGAGGTGGCAGGGGTGGCAGGGATAGCGGAGCCGGCGCGCAGCTCGCGGCACAGCACGAGGCCGTCCTCGCCCGGCAGCATGAGATCGAGGATCACCAGGTCCGGCATGGCGGCGGCCATCATCCGCCGCATGGCGGCGCCGTCCGCCGCTGCATCCACCGCATAACCGTTATCGCCCAGGTAGCCGCGCAGCAGTTCGCGCAGCTCGGGATCGTCATCGACAATGAGGATTCGCTTGTTCATGGGCGCTAGTGTAGTGCGCCGCAGCCGCCGCGGCGCAATTGTGAGCGACCTTCGACAAAGCGTTACAAAGCGTTAACAAAACCACCGGTAGATGAAAAATGCCCGTTACACACGGCGTGTTTAATGGGCACCGTACCTCAACCACACGGAGACTCACATGAAATCGATTACCCGCAACAAGCTCACCACCGCCCTCTTCGCCGCCGGCCTTGCCCTCGCCGCCGCCGTCCCCGCCTCGGCCGCCCCTGGCCCCGGCCCCGGCGCGCGCGAAATGACGCCGGAGATGCAGGCGCAGATGCAGCAGCGCATGCAATCCCGCATGCAGGCGCGCCTCGACAAGATGGCCGAACGCCTGGAGATCAAGGCCTCGCAGCAGGACGCCTGGCAGACCTATGCCAAGGTGTACCAGGGGATGTTCGACGCCCGGCCGACGCCGCCGGCGAAGGACGCCGACGCCGCTACGCTGATGCGCCATCGTGCCGACAGGGCCGCACAGATGGCGACGAAGCTCACCACCCTCGCCGACGCCACGGCCAAGCTGCAAAGCGCGCTGACGCCCGAGCAGGCCAAGACCCTCGCCGACATGACGCGCCACCCGATGGGCGGCCGCCACGGCAAACACGGCGGACGCGGCGAGCACGGTTCGCGTGGTCAGATGGGTGGCATGGGTGGCATGGGTGGCGGAGGTGGCGTAGGTGGCATGGGCGGCCCGCGCTAAGCAAGCCCCCGTCATTCCCGCGCAAGCGGGAATCCACAACAACGACTGGATTCCGGGTCGCCCCAGCCGGGGCGCCCGGAATGACAAGACAAGCAAAAGTCAGTCGCTGCGATACGGCGGAAGCGATCAGCCGTCAGGCGGCCAGGCGCTCGCCGGGCTCCACCGAGAGCCGCATGCCGACGGCCTTGAGGACGGCAAGGATGGTTTTCAGGGTCGGATTGCCTTTGGCGGACAGAGCACGGTAAAGCGACTCCCGGCTGATGCCCGCTTCGGCCGCAACCGCGCCGAGGCCGCCGTAGGCTTCAGCGATCGTGCGCAGGGCGAGCAACCCGGCCGCGCGATCATCCGGATCGTCGAGGGATTCCATCGCCGCCTTGAGATATTCCACCGCGAGGTCGCGGTCCGCGCGCAGTTCTGCGACTTCGCTCACGTGGTGTGCAACCGCCGCTTTCACCTTTCTGTTCATGTCTGCCTCCGTTTCCAGTCAGCCCAAAACTGCTTGGCTGTCTTGATGTCCGACGACTGGGTTTTCTTGCTGCCGCCGCATAGCAGGATCACGATGGCCTTGCCTTGCCGGCTGAAATACACCCGGTATCCCGCCCCCAGGTGCTCGCGCAACTCAAGCACGCCGTCGCCAACCGGCTCGCAATCGCCGAACATGCCCGCCTCCAGACGCTTCAGGCGGACACGGATCTTGGCTTGCGCCCGCTTGTCCTGCAGAGACTGGAGCCACTCCGTCACCGGTTCGCGTCCCGACTCGGTCACGTAGCGGAATACTTCAATCATGGGCTATTGTAGCTTTTAAGCTACATGCCGGCAAGGGGGAAAGTTAGCCGCTGCAGGACGGCGAGGGGGCGACATTTGCGCCCTCGCCGTTCGCCCCGGCAGCCGGACGCTACAACGCGGGGGTGTCGATGTCCTCCGGCGCCACATCCGGTTCCATCGTGTCGGGATACTTGGCCTTCTGTTTTTCCAGCAGCCCCTGGTGGATCCGCTCCTCTTCACGCAGATCCTCGAACAACTCGCGCACGGCGGGGTCGGTGATGCCCGGCAGGGCCTGGTCGAAGAACTCGTAGGCCTTGATCTCGGATTGCATCGCCACTTCCAGGGCATGCCGCGGCGACATGTGGGGCCGGGGCGTCCCGGTGCCCGGCGCCTCGACATCCTCGATCATGTCCGCCGTCACGCGCGAAGGCGCATCGCCGAAGAACGCGCGCCGACGCGCGGCCAGTTCGTCTCCGTGGCGCTTCTCGTTGCGCGCCATCATGGCAAAGAAATCCCCCGCATCCCCCGGGTAGTTTTCACCGAGCATGTCGGCGAACCATGCATAACGCTCCTCCGCCTCCACTTCGATGAGGACGGCCAGGTCGAGCGCGTCCTGCAGATTCAGTTTCGAAAAATCCAGTTCGACAGTCATTGATTGCTCCAAGCTATAACGTCTCTCCGAGGCAATCATAGCGGGAAAGTCAGTCGCTGCGGGACGGGCAGTGGAACAGGTCAGGCCGCGCGCTTGATGGGCGAAATTTTTGCCACCTGGCGCTTGAGCGCCTGCTCCGCCTTCCACAGGTCGTGCTGTGCCTGCATGTTGATCCACATCTCGGAACTGGTGCCCAGCCACTTGCCGAGGCGGACCGCCATTTCTGCGCTGATGGCAGCCCTGGCGTTGAGCACGCGGGACAAGGCCACGCGCGTGACGCCAAGCGCCGCGGCAGCTTCGGTGACGGTCACCGTGCCCTCAGAGAACACGCCGTCCTTGAGTACTTCGCCCGGGTGGGGCGGGTTGTGCATTCGAGTCATGGTCAGTGGTAATCCCGATAATCAACCAACACTGCGTCAACGCCTTCGAACCGAAAAGTCATGCGCCAGTTGCCGCTGACCCAAACTGCCCAATGGCCCGTCAGATCGCCGGCAAGTGGATGAAGCCGCCAACCTGGCAGATTCATGCCTTTGGGAGAAACAGCCCCGTCGAGTGCGGCAAGTTGCAGCCGCAATCGCTTGGCATGGGCGGCCTGTATCCCTGCCTTGCTGCCGGACCTGAAGAACGCTTCAAGGCCCTTGTGGCGAAAGGTTTTGATCATTCATGGTGAATGTATAGCTATGCTATACATGTGTCAAGCCATAGAATCTGAACGCTCTACTCCTCACCCTCGTCCTCTCCCCGCTTGTGACCGAAGGAAATCCCTGTGGGGCGGGGAGAGCGTTGAGATGAGCGGGAAAGTCAGCCCCTGCGGGACGGCGCGCGAATCACCAGCGCGATGCCGCCGAGGATGGCAATGGAGGCCAGCACGAAGCGCAGCGTCACCGCCTCGCCGAGGAAGACGATGCCGCCCAGCGCCGCGATCACCGGCACGCTCAACTGCACGGTCGCCGCGCTCGTCGACTTCAACATGGGCAGCACGGTGTACCAGATGGCGTAGCCGAGCCCGGAGGTGATCGCCCCGGAGGCCAGCGCGTAGCCGACGCCCGCCGCATCCATGCGGGCGTCGGCGAGCGGCAGCAGGCTCAGCACGATAGCGAAGGGCACCGCGCGCAGGAAGTTGCCCGCCGTCACGCGCGTGGCGTCGCCCGCCCCCCTGCCGCGGATCGAATACACGCCCCACGCCGCGCCCGCCATCAGCATCAGCGCCGCGCCGAACAGCGGCGGCGCCGACAGCCCCGGCAGCAGCAGGCCGACCAGCCCGCCGACGGCAAGCGCGAGGCCGACCCATTGCCACGCGCCGAAGCGTTCGCCGCGCCACAAGCCGTAGCAAATCATCGTCGCCTGCACCGCGCCGAAGAGCAGCAGCGCGCCCGTCGCCGTCGTCAAACTCAAATACGCGAAGGAAAAGCCGGCGGCGTAGGCGAACAGCATCAGCGCCGACATCCAGTTGCCCTCGCCCGCCTGCAACTGGCGATAGAACCGCACGATCAGCCACAGCACCACCGCCCCAGACGCCAGCCGTATAGTGGTAAAGTTCGCCGCATCGGTGCCCGTCTCCCTCAGCGCAATGCGGCACAACACCGAGTTGCCGGCAAAGGCAAACATGGTGAGGGTGGTCAGTAGGATGGTTCGGGCGGAGGTCATCGGGCAATCCTGAATATTTAAACGCAGTGTGCGCCTTCAACGATGTGATGGACTGGGCGCTTCCTCCGGAAAGAATAGAATCGCATAGTCACTCTCCATTGTGGCTTACACGTTAGAGTCCACATAGAAAAATAGTCGCTTTGAAGTAGTGTGAATGATTGCTGAGAGGTCGGCTTTCCCCCGCCAATGGCATACAGATACAATCCCCATACATTACCTATCAGCATGCTTGTGGCATTGCCTTTCAACAGATTAGAAAGCAAAATGACAGCATACGACTATTCAAAGAAAGTAATTCAGCGAACCTCGAAGTACGTGAGTAAGTTGACTTAATACATCCATGTCTGAAGAGAAATGGCCACCGTCATTCACGCTTGACCAAGAGAGGATACTCAATCTTCTCACTGGCGACCGCTTCTACTCCAACCCGAGTGCAGCGCTCAGAGAGGCAGTTCTCAATGCAATTGATGCGGTGCGCAGGCGACAGAAGATGGATACTCGCCTCAAACCACACATTACAGTGATATTCAATCGTGACGACCTTACCGTGATCGTTGGCGATAACGGCATCGGAATGAGCCAGATTGATGTTAGCGCTCTATTCACAAAGGTCGGCGCGTCAGCCGCCACAGTTGAAGCGAAAAAAGACTCTGTTGGTGAATTTGGAATTGGGGTAATTAGCTATTTCATGGCTGGTGATGCCTTCGATCTACAAACATTCGATGGCAGAACGAGTCCCATTGGTTTGTCATTCAATCGCAGAATGCTCGCAGGAGGCGATGCCGCTGAAGCTACACCTACGCAGGAGACACAAGGAACCAATGTCACGCTTTGGATGCGTGATCAGGCTACCTTTAAAATTCTTCTAGACAGTTTCGTGCATTGGTGCCGGGACGTAGATGGGCTATCCGGTCTTGTGTTGCCCGAGGGCGAGGCTCTGGTTCAAGGTGGGGTTCATCGGCCAGACTATCCTGTGCAGTTAACGCATCCAGAATGGGTCGAGCGCTCACATCTGAGCCCTGTTGCTGATCCTAACGGCTGGGACGCCATGACTGGCGTTTCGAAAGTCGCAGTGTTATATCGAGGAATATACGTTCAAGAATTCGAAGTGAAGGAAGCCTGGGGGATCACGGGCTCCATAGACGTTGACCCAAAGCATTTTAAGCCACGCCTAAACCGCGAAGGGTTTGTGGAGGGACAGTTTCAGACTGAGGTTGAAAGTTTTCTTAGGAACTGCCACCCCGCAATTCTGGAGTCAATGGCGGCTCGACTCTCTGAGGCTGTTGCCGCGGGCGCCCTCAACAAATGGACTGAGAAACAATGGGGTAGCCTTTGGCTCTCAGTACCTAGAAGTGTGCGGTACTCTTCAGCAGTGAATGCTTGGGATGCGGTTTTTCGTGCAATCCCTGCCTTTGAACTGGCTATAGGAAATAAGTGGGAGGCAATATCCCTTGACCGTGTGAAAACGCTAGGGAGCGAAGTGTTTGTTGCTCCACTGGCAGAAGAGAGAACAAGCGATGTGGTACGTGCAGCACTGCACTTACTTCGTAATACTGGCCTTCCCCCGATTTCCCGGACACATTCGTTAGCATAATGTGTTCAGGAGGAACTGATGGGAACGAGAAGGCGAT
>JADFDU010000012.1 GCA_018262775.1 Rhodocyclaceae bacterium | reverse complement strand
TGGATCAGGGTTGCCCCCATTGTCCAAAATTCCCCACTGCTGCCTCCCGTAGGAGTCTGGGCCGTGTCTCAGTCCCAGTGTGGCGGGCCGTCCTCTCAGACCCGCTACAGATCGTCGCCTTGGTAGGCCTTTACCCCACCAACAAGCTAATCCGACATCGGCCGCTCCTATAACGCGAGGTCTTACGATCCCCCGCTTTCTCCCTCAGGACGTATGCGGTATTAGTCTGACTTTCGCCAGGTTATCCCCCATTACAGGACGCGTTCCGATGCATTACTCACCCGTTCGCCACTCGCCATCAGGCCGAAGCCCATGCTGCCGTTCGACTTGCATGTGTAAAGCATGCCGCCAGCGTTCAATCTGAGCCAGGATCAAACTCTTAAGTTCAATCTCTGCTTAATAAACTTCAACTCATAAAGAATCACAGAGTCCCAACTTGCTCTCACAAGCTGAAACATCTCTATCCAAAGTATGAGCACTCAATCAAATCGATCCACCAAGGCCTAAACCCCAGCGCCCAACCAACCAAGTACCCACACCTATCGGCTGTTTAAGTTTTTAAAGAACAATGTTGCAGAGCAACGAGAAGAGCCGCGCATTATACAGATCGAAAAATGCGGGTCAAGGCTTTTGCAGATTAATTTCCGCAATGCTCTATTGTTGGCTGAATTACGGCTCATCAAGAGAGAAAAATACGCGCGAATTTGCGCTTGCCGACCTGTAGTACAACTGTTGTTCCAGGTTTCAGAATCAAAGCACGATCACTCACTTTCTCCCCGTCGAGCCGCACACCACCCTGCTCGATCATACGAAGCGCTTCTGAAGTACTGCCTGTCAAACCGGCCTGCTTCATCGCCTGCGCAATCGTCATGTGTTCTGTTCCACAGGCAATATGAACTTCCGCTATATCTTCGGGTATGGCGCCTTGCCGGAAGCGCGCCTCAAAGTCCGCCAGGGCGCTCTCGGCCGCCTGGCGCGAATGGAAGCGCTGAACAATCTCCTGGGCCAGCAGGACCTTCACATCACGCGGATTGCGGCCGGCCACGATCTCCTGCTTGAAGCGCGCTATTTCCTCACTTGAACGGAAGGAGAGCAACTCGTAATAGCGCCACATGAGTTCGTCCGACACCGACATCAGCTTGCCGAAAATCTCCCTGGGCGGCTCGTTGATGCCGACATAGTTGCCATAGGACTTGGACATTTTATTGATGCCATCCAGGCCCTCGAGCAGCGGCATAGTGAGAATGCACTGGGGTGCCTGACCATAGTGCTTCTGAAGTTCGCGGCCAACAAGAAGGTTGAATTTCTGGTCGGTACCACCCAGTTCGACGTCGGCGCGCATTGCCACGGAATCGTATCCCTGACATAGCGGATAGAGGAATTCATGTATGGCAATGGGCTGGTTGTTGGCAAAGCGCTTGGAAAAATCATCGCGTTCCAGCATGCGAGCCACTGTATGCAGGGCTGCCAACTTGACCATGCCTGCCGCGCCAAGCGCCTCGATCCAGGTGGAATTGAAACAAACTTCTGTTTTTTCCGGATCGAGAATCTTGAAGACTTGCTCTCGGTAGGTCCTGGCATTGTCGAGGATCTGCTCTCGCGAGAGCGGCGGCCGCGTTGCGTTGCGTCCGGTCGGATCACCGATCATGCCGGTGAAATCCCCGATGAGGAACATTACATGGTGGCCGAGTTCTTGAAAATGCCGCAGTTTGTTGATCAGTACGGTGTGCCCTAAGTGCAAATCGGGTGCCGTCGGGTCAAATCCGGCCTTGACACGCAACAGTCGGCCCGACTTGAGCTTGTCCACCAACTCGTTTTCAATGAGCAGCTCATCGGCGCCACGTTTTAGAAGAGCAAGGGCTTGCTGGACGTCCGTCATAATGTGGAGTATCCCAAGGTTGGGCTTAGGCCGGTTTTTTGATACACTCGCCCGAATTCTTACCCGTGCGCCTGTATGAATACCGAAAAGACGCGAATTTTAGCGCAACTCCATGCCATCCGTGAAAACCGGCCCCGCCATTTCTGGGCTGGGGCCGTAATAGCGGGTATTTCCTTGTTTAGCATGATGGCGGCTTTCGGTACCGCTCCGGACAGCGCGGAGATCAAGGCATATCAGCGCATGGTCGTTGAGCAGCTTCCTCTCGAATTGGATACCGGTCGCGCCTCAGTGAGTCGAGATTTCGTACGCGAGGAGCGCATACAACGCGGCGACACCGTTGCAGCCCTGCTGTCCCGCCTGGGTGTACAGGACGAACAGGCCTTTGCGTATTTGCGCCAGCAGCCGGGTACCCAACCTCTTTTCCGCCAGTTGCGTCCCGGAAAGGTCGTGAGTGCCCGCACCAGCGAATCCGGCGAACTGCTCGCCTTGACATTCCCGCTGAACGGGGCCAAAGACAATGTCCTCGTGATTCAAAAGCGGGATGGCAAATTGCTGGCAGGCGAAGAGGCTCAGGCCCTTATACCCCAGGTCTTGATGAAGTCAGGCGAAATCCGCAGTTCGCTGTTCGCCGCCACCGACGCCATTGATCTTCCCGACAGCATCGCCACGCAGATTGCTGATATTTTTGGTGGCGACATTGATTTTCAGCGTGACCTACGCAAGGGAGACCGCTTCAGCGTCGTCTATGAAATGCTCTTCAATCAGGGCCTGCCTGTACGCGCCGGCCGTATTCTAGCAGCGGAGTTCGTCAACAATGGCAAAACCTCCCGTGCCATTTGGTACGAGGGCAAGGACGGTCAGGGCTATTACACGGCTGAAGGCAAGAATATCCGCAAAGCATTTCTTCGTTCCCCTTTAGAGTTTTCCCGCATCACTTCAGGTTTTACGTACTCTCGATTCCACCCAATTCACAAGACTTGGCGAGCACACAAGGGTGTCGACTATGGCGCACCGATCGGTACGCGCGTCAAGGCAACAGGTGACGGCATCGTGGAATTCGTCGGCAAGCGAGGGGGCTATGGCAACTTGGTAGTCTTGCGTCATCAAGGCCGCTACACGACATACTACGGACACTTGAACGGCTTCGCGGCAGGCATGCGAAAGGGCATGCGCATAAGCCAGGGCGACATCATCGGCTATGTCGGCAGGACAGGCTGGGCCACTGGCCCACATCTGCATTACGAGTTCCGCATCAATGACGTGCATCAGAACCCTCTGGCCATCACACTACCCGGTGCGCCTCCCTTGGCACCACAGCAAATGGCGGAATTCAAGCGCCATGCCGATCCGCTCGCTTATCGTCTTGACCGGATCCGTGGCGTCAATCTCGCTCTGCTAGATTAGCAGGTATCTCACGACCTGCCGCGAGATGGTCCCTAACGACGCCCATCAGACCACCGGGAGCGGCCTGTATGTCGGTGTTATGTCCGGCACCAGCCTGGATGGCGTCGATGCGGTGCTGGCGGATTTCAGCACATTCCCACCCAAGCTATGTGCCAGCTGTTATCTCCCATATCCGCGAGAGCTAGCTGAACGGCTGTTGGCGCTGCAGAATGAGGGCTTGAATGAATTACATATTGCCGCACTGATCGGCAATGAACTCGCCCATCTTTATCATCAATCCATTGAGACCGCACTAGTCAAGGCCTGCGTCGCGGCAACATCGGTTCGCGCAATCGGCTGCCACGGCCAAACGGTCCGCCACAATCCTCGTGAAGGCTATACCTTGCAGGTAGGTAATCCTGCGTTGCTAGCTGAATTGTGTGGGATTACCGTTGTTACGGATTTCCGTAGTCGTGATATTGCCGCCGGCGGTCAGGGTGCGCCGTTGGTACCTGCATTCCATGAAGCTGCCTTTCGTTCGCCTGAGGCCCACCGCATTATCCTTAACGTGGGGGGCATCGCTAACGTAACCAGTCTCAAGCCCGGTTGCAACACAATAGGATTCGATACTGGGCCAGGCAACATGTTGCTTGATGCCTGGATTCAGCTACGCACTGGACAAGCCTTCGACGTAGGAGGGCGCTGGGCATTGAGCGGTCAATCGATTCCAGAACTACTGGACGCTCTGCTGGCCCATCCTTTTTTCCCACTCCCTCCCCCAAAAAGTTGCGGACGAGAACAATTCAACATCGACTGGCTGAAGGCGCACCTGCTGGGTAGCGAGTCGGAACAGGACGTCCAAGCCACTCTGCTCGAACTCAGTGCCAAATCAATCGCCTCCGCCATTGAGTGCTGGTGTGGCGAGCCAGATGAACTCATTGTCTGTGGCGGTGGGGCACACAATGCAACGCTGTTGAGGCGCTTATCCGTCCTACTGCCGCAAACACGGGTCATGACGAGCGACACGCTTGGAATCGGGGCGGACTGGGTTGAGGCCTTGGCATTTGCCTGGCTAGCGAGACAAACCGTGCTGGGCCTGCCCGGCAACCTGCCCAGCGTCACAGGCGCGAAGGGGACACGCATGCTGGGAGCAATCCATCCCGCCTAAGCATAAAGGGGAGCCGCAGCTCCCCTTGCCTAACCTGACGAAAGAACTTGACTATACGTTAAATGACGACCCACAGCCGCAGGTCGATGCTGCATTCGGATTCTTGATGACGAACTGCGCACCCTCTAAGCCCTCGGTGTAATCAATTTCTGCTCCGACAAGATACTGATAACTCATCGGATCAATCAGCAACATGACGCCATTTTTCTGCATCACGGTGTCGTCTTCGTTTTGCACTTCATCAAAAGTGAATCCGTATTGGAAACCCGAACAGCCGCCGCCCGTCACAAACACTCGCAGCTTGAGTTCGGCATTGCCCTCTTCCTCAATCAACTCTCGCACCTTATTGGCGGCATTGTCGGTAAAGTTGAGGGGTATCATTTCGGTGACAGCGTTCATTGGTAACTCCTAAACTAATCAATACTTCAACAATATATGTGCTAGTAACGGCTTCGTCAATTGCTGGAAGCCAGTTTCAGTTCAATAGCCTTCCCGGTGCCACCATGATGAACCAACCGCCCCTGGACAATGGCACCCAAATGCATTTCTAGGCTGTTGTACTGGACATCTCCTGTGACGCGGGCCTTGGGCAGAAGTTCAAGAAATTCACTGGAATAGACTGGGCCGATGATGGTGCCATTGATAACCAGATGAGAGACATGGATTTCCCCTTCGATCCGCGCATGCTCGCTGATCACCAACGTCCCTCCCCCTTCGCCCGTCGAGTGGACATTGCCTTTCACCTCGCCATCCACCCGCAGTCCCCCGGCAAAAGTTACATCTCCCTCAACCTTGGTACCGGCTCCGATCAGGCTATCTATCCGGCTTTGCAGTTTGGCAGATGTGTCTTTTTTGAAAAACATGGCAACCCTCCTCTTTCTATGGCGTAACCGTCTGCGAAGCACGCGTTACGCCGTCCTGAACCAAACGTGCCTCAACGCTTGTAACTTGTGCTTCCACGGGAACCCGAAAAACCCCGTCAACTCGCTGGAAGTGTTTGAAATTTAAGTTAAATTTTCCCATATCTGGATCGCCCGGGGCAGGTAAAGTCATCATAGCACTTTTGCCCCCCTGCTGCAGACTGATGACTAACTGAACACTTCCTCTGAATTCGCGGTCCTTTTTACCCCCCTGCGCCGCCGCCAGCATTTGATATCGATACTGCCCAGGAGTGCCATTCGGTTCGATGCGAAGTCGATTGATGGTAAAACCGGCTTCTTTCCCCTCAGCAGCAGCCAAATTTTCGAAGAAAGCTAACTCCTCTTTCAAGCGACCGTTTTCCAGTTCCAGTGCCTTGACCTGGCTGACCAATTGCTGCTGCGCCGTGCGCTCGATCTGCAATGTACTTTCGCCAGCATTCGCCAAGGCGCTGAGTTTGGTGGTTTCGTGCTCTAACTCGGCAACACGATCGCGCAAGGTGTTGATCTCCTGCTCCGTCTCGTGTCTGTCAAACCCGGCTATTTCTCGGCCGGCATCATAGACCCATCCTGCGAGCGCGATTGAAATCGACATTACCACGATGGTTGCAAGAATGCGCCAGTACCACGGGATGTGGGTACGTACTGCCACCTTCGGCGCAGAAATGCCGAAACGGTTGCGCCATCGGCGCAGCATCACGGCAAAACGGGAATCTGCGTAAGCCCGGCGCACTCGTCAAATCCGAACAGGATGTTCATGTTCTGCACTGCCTGGCCAGCCGCTCCCTTGACCAAGTTGTCGATCACCGACAAAACAACAAGCGTATCTCTTCCTTGCGGCCGGTGAAGCGCAATTCTGCACATATTGCCAGCACGTACCGAGCGCGTCTCCGGGTGGCTGGCAAAGGGCAGCACGTCCACGAAAGGCTCGGCACGGTAACGCTCATCGTAGAGCGCCTGGAAATCCGCTTCACGTGCCACTCTAGCGTACAGCGTGGCATGGATTCCCCTGATGATCGGCGTCAGATGCGGCACAAACGTCAGACCAATCGTTTTGCCTGCAGCAATGGACAATTCCTGTCGGATTTCGGGTAGGTGGCGATGACCCGGCACTCCATAGGCTTTGAAATTGTCGGACGCCTCAGAAAATAGCGTATGGACATCCGCCTTGCGACCGGCCCCCGATACGCCGGACTTCGCATCGGCTATCAGGTGGTCCGTGTCCACCCATCCGGACTCGACCAGCGGCAATAAGCCCAGTTGCACTGCGGTCGGATAACAGCCCGGATTGGCCACCAGTCTGGCTGATCTGATTTTCTCGCGATTTACTTCAGGCAGACCATATACCGCCTCCGCTATGAGTTCCGGCGCAGCATGCTTCATGCCATACCATTTTTCCCATTCGGCAGGATCTTTGATTCGAAAATCCGCTGCCAAATCGATCACCCGCACGCCGGCATCGAGAAGTATCTTGGCCTGCTCCATAGCGACGCCATTCGGCGTTGCAAAAAATACGATGTCGCAATCTTCCAGATTTCCTACTTGGGGAGCGACGAAACTCAAGGCAACCCGCCCGCGCAGGCTGGGAAACATGGCCGCGACGGATACACCTGCTTCACTACGCGATGTAATGGCGCGCAACTCAACCTGCGGATGCTGTGCCAGCAAGCGCAACAGTTCCACACCCGTATAGCCGGTTCCCCCGACAATGCCAACCTTGATCATCAGATTCTCCAGAGGAAAGGGTTATGGTAATGCACGATTTCCCGACAGCGCAATCCAAGCATCACAAATGAAGAAGCCGCCTGGCGGCGGCTTCTTCATTGCTCCATGTTTTATTAACGCTTGGAGAACTGCTTGCGCCGACGCGCTTTGTGGAATCCGACTTTCTTGCGTTCGACTTCTCGTGCGTCGCGCGTAACGAAGCCTGCCTTGGAAAGAGCGGGCTTCAAGGTGGCGTCGTACTCGATCAGGGCGCGGGTAATGCCGTGACGAACAGCACCCGCTTGGCCGGATTCGCCTCCACCACAAACATTAACCAGAATGTCAAAGGTGGCATTATGTTGCGTAAGTTCGAGGGGTTGACGCACAACCATGCGTCCTGTCTCTCGCGAGAAAAACTCGTCGACCAGTTTGTTGTTCACGACAAACTTACCGTTGCCCGCTTTCAGGAAAACCCGTGCAATCGCTGTCTTGCGCCGGCCGGTACCATAATAAAAATTCGCAGCCATTCTTTAAACCTCCAGCGACTTGGGTTGCTGGGCAACGTGCGGATGACTGCCACCAGCATAAACCTTCAATTTCTTGATCATGGCGTAGCCAAGCGGGCCCTTCGGCAACATACCCTTGACAGCCCTCTCCAGTACGCGCACAGGCGCGCGCTGTTGCAACTTGGCGAACGTATCCTCGTAAATACCGCCAGGGTATCCGGAATGACGGTAATACACTTTCTTCTCTGCCTTGTCGCCCGTCACACGCAACTTCTCAACGTTCACGACGACGATGAAGTCGCCCGTATCGACATGCGGCGTAAACTCAGGCTTGTGCTTGCCGCGAAGGCGGCGGGCAATCTCGGTGGCCAGCCGACCGAGCACCTTGTCCGTTGCGTCAACAATAAACCAGTCGTGCCTGACTTCATGCGGCTTGGCGGAAAACGTTCTCATGGTGTTTCCTCTGGGGCTAACTGCGAAATACGGAAAGCCGTGGATTCGAAAGCCGTGGATTCTATTGTATTTTGCATGGGCATGTCAAACGTGCTGAGGCTGGATTCGCGGCATGCCACGCTAGGTACTGCCTCCTGGCAATTCAATCCGGCACTGAAAAAAAACGCGATCCGCAAAGGATCGCGCTAAATCCACACCAAAGGAGGAGGGTGGAGGAGACAAAACCTGGAACGCCGAAAACTCATAATAATGTGCTTCAACGCTCAAACTACTTGCATTATTGCAAAGGCTTTTGTGCATTACAAGGTTTTTATTGTGCGGCGCATGATTATTCACTTATGCTCTAATTATTAGTTTAGATATATTTGTTACTATTTGATTAAAAAAAGTTATTTTATTATATTGGCTTGTATTTTTTTCATATAAATTTACTTTATTCAATTAACCAGGGTATTACCAGACTAAATTGCTGCGTCGCACTAAACTCTTTGTCATTGCGCAGCCATCATCTGGGGGTTCCGCTAAAATCTCGATACACATCGGCAAGCTACCAAGAGGATTCACATCATGGAATGCCACGTTCAGTGGATGGGAAAAGACGGGATGGCCTTCTCAGCGCGCACGGGTAGCGGCCACATCGCGGTCATGGATGGGGCTTTGGAGGGCGGCGGTAACAATTTAGCCCCTCGTCCCATGGAGTTGATCCTGGCGGGAGCCGGTGGGTGTACTGCTTATGACGTAGTGCTGATCCTCAAGCGAAGCCGCCAGGAAATCTCTGGCTGCGAGGTCAGTTTAATAGCCGAACGTGCAGCCAATGATCCGAAAGTGTTCACGAAAATACATTTTCACTTTACGGTGCGGGGCAAAGGGTTAAAAGAAGATATGGTCGCGCGCGCCATCCATCTGTCCGCCGAGAAGTATTGTTCGGCCTCCATCATGCTCGGCAAAACGGCAGAAATTACGCATGGCTGGGAAGTTGTGGAGGGCTGATCAAATCCAGTAGGCCGTACGCGTCATGACACCTGACGCTAAGCGCATAACTAGGCTGACCGGCTTGGGCAGCGCTCGGGCACCTAGGCGTTTCGCTGTAATCGCGTGACCGATTTCGTCGCTTTTCATTTGCTCAAGGACAGCCCAAGATTTGCGGTCGTGCGGAGGCAATCGCTGCAAATGGCCCTGTAGATGCGCCTCGACTTGATGCTCGGTTTCAGCCAGGAAACCCAAGCTCCAGTCATCACCCAGCCGGCCCGCCACTATTCCAATGGAAAATGATCCGGCATACCAAAGCGGATTCAGCAAGCTTTTTCGCCCTCCCAGTTCGCTCAAACGTCGCTCGGTCCAGGCCAAATGCTCGCTTTCCTCGCCGCCGGCATGGCGCAGGGCGGAGCACACCGCAGGGTCCCTTGATGCCAAAGCCTGCCCCTGATAAAGCGCCTGCGCACAGATCTCGCCGCAATGATTCACGCGCATCAAGGCTGCTGCATGACGCTTCTCGTATTCGGAAAGTTCGGCGTCGGGCACATCACTGCCGGGCATGGCACGCACGCTGCGCCCCGGCGCAAACACGGCACGCAATGCCTTGTCAAATTCGACAATCAATCGATCCATCACTGCTAACCTCCACGTATCCGACTGCAATCCGTCAATTTTAGGGGGACAACCTGATTGTGGAGAGTTGCTTGTGGCGATTACTTGACCAGAGGATGCCCCCCTTGCCTTAGGGCGTCCGCCCCTTCGCCCGCGGTGAATATCATCACGCCACGCGGACAAAAATACTCCTTAAACAAGGTCGCTTGATATGAGCCCGGGCGCACTGCCGACCAACGATCATTGCGAGACTTGCTCCATGTACCGTCGGCATGGCCAAAAGCATAGAGTTTTACCTCTTTCGTAGTACAGCGAAGCCCTTCGAAGCTGACATTGAGGACACCGCCTGGTGTCTTCACTGCCGCCACGTATCGCACCACCCCGTCCACGGCGACACTGATGGTTTGTGGTGCTATGGAGTATTTGTTTGGGGATGCAGCACTTACAAAATAATCAACAAAACTCTCGGTGCTGGGAAATTTTGGCAAAGTGGCAGCGGACTCAATCCAGACTTTTTCTTCCTCGTAGTTCTCGCCATATTTCTTGTCTCCGAAATACTCCGCCCCCTCTGCATCGGGCAGCAGGCCCCCTGCGGCCACGATACAAAGCATGATCATTTTCCACCTATGCATTCCGATATCTCTCGAATCAAGTCGCGTTGCAATGATACCTTGCCCTGCTGACGGCTCGGGGCGCGAAAATGGCACCTGCGGATTACGTCATCAGCCGACTGAACGGCCACTAGGCCGCCTCAGGAATGCAAGATGTCGGAAGGAGCTGCCCATTGGGGTTCTCGATCCGCCGGATGCCGGAAGGCAAAACGGGACAACTCGGTCAGTGCCTGCCTGTACACCCCGCGCTTGAACTCGATCACGGCTTCAAGAGGCACCCAGTAGTCACTCCAGCGCCAGGCATCGAACTCGGGATGATCACTCGCGCGCAAGGAGACATCGGTATCTCGCCCCGTCAAACGCAAGATGAACCAGATTTGTTTCTGGCCGCGATAGGTATTGCGCCATTCGCGCCGAATCCATTGCTTCGGCACTTCATAACGCAGCCAATCCCGCGTGCGCCCGAGAATTCTGACATGCTCCTGCCTCAGGCCGATTTCCTCATGCAACTCACGGTACATCGCATGTTCGGGCGATTCGCCGTGCTTGATCCCGCCCTGCGGGAACTGCCATGAATGCTCTCGTATTCGCTTTCCCCAGAATACCTCGTTCCTGCCGTTGACCAGAACGATGCCGACGTTAGGCCTAAAGCCTTCACGGTCGAGCATGATTGCTATCCACCAAGAATTAAACTGGGTTCATTTTTCCACAATTCACGCGCGATTGAAAGCAGAGGGGCTCCGTCAGTATGGCGGCTTGGCGTACTACGGTAAAATTCTCTTTTTCGTCTCTATTACGATTATGCGCACCACGCAATTTTTCCTCGCCACCCTCAAGGAGGCGCCTTCCGACGCAGAAATCGTCAGCCATAAGCTCATGTTGCGTGCCGGCCTTATCAAACGGCTGGCGGGCGGCATCTACTCCTGGATGCCGCTTGGACTGCGCATCCTGCGTAAAGTGGAAAACATCATCCGCGAAGAGATGGATCGCGCCGGCGCAATCGAACTGCTCATGCCCGCAGTGATCCCGGCCGAACTGTGGCAGGAAACCGGCCGCTGGGAGATGTACGGGCCCGAACTGCTACGTTTCAAGGATCGCCATCAACGGGACTTTGTCATCGGCCCGACCCACGAGGAAGTCATCACCGACGTTGTACGGCGCGAGATCAGGAGCTATCGACAGCTACCGCTGCATCTGTATCAGATTCAGACAAAGTTCCGCGACGAAATTCGCCCCCGGTTTGGAGTGATGCGCGGCCGCGAGTTCCTCATGAAGGATGGCTATTCCTTCCACGCCAGCTATGCTGACCTGCAGCGCGAGTACCGTAACATGCACGATACCTACACGCGCATTTTCACCCGTCTTGGCCTGAGTTTCCGTGCGGTAGCTGCCGACACCGGCTCCATAGGTGGCACCGGTTCCCACGAGTTTCATGTGCTGGCGGATTCCGGCGAGGATGCCATCGCCTTTTGCGCGGACTCCGACTACGCCGCCAACGTCGAACTAGCGGAAGGCGTCGCACCTGCTAACCCTCGCAATGTGCATACCGAGCACATGAAGAAAGTCGCCACGCCGGGCAAGACCCGCTGCGAGGACGTGGCGGCGCTGCTTGAGCTGCCCCTGGCGAAAACCGTCAAGGCCATTGCGGTCATGCATGAAGAGCAGTTTCTCCTTCTGCTCATTCGTGGCGATCACACGCTCAATGAAATCAAGGCGAGCAAGCTACCCTTCCTCAATCCTTTCCGCTTTGCCAGCGATGAGGAGGTCGAGCGCTTCCTCGGCTGCCGCCCCGGCTATATCGGCCCCGTGGGTATCGATCAGGGTATTCCGATCGTCGCCGACCGCACGGTTGCGCAGATGAGTGATTTCGTCTGCGGCGCCAATGAGGCAGGCTATCACCTGACGGGGGTCAATTGGAGCCGCGATCTGCGCGAACCGGACCATGTGTTCGATATCCGCAATGTCGTCGAGGGCGATTCCAGTCCAGATGGCAAGGGTTCCCTTTCCATCTGTCGTGGCATCGAGGTCGGGCATATTTTCCAATTACGCACTAAATACTCGGAAGCGATGAAAGCGTCCTTCCTTGATGAGGCCGGCCAGCCGCACGCAATGGAAATGGGCTGCTATGGCATCGGCGTGACACGCATCGTGGGTGCCGCCATAGAACAAAATCATGACGAGCGCGGCATCATCTTCCCGCGCGCCATTGCGCCCTTCGAAGTTGCCATCGCACCGATCGGCTACGGCAAAAGTCAGTCCGTGCGGGACGCCGCCAACACGCTTTATGCCGAACTCCGGTCCGCCGGTATCGATGTACTGATGGATGACCGAGACGAGCGCCCCGGCGTCATGTTCGCCGACCTGGAACTGGTCGGCATTCCGCACCGCGTCACCATCGGCGAGCGTAGCCTCAAGGAGGGGATGGTTGAGTATCAGGGGCGCCGCGAAGCCACAGCGGCCAAGGTACCACTCACCGAAATCTGCGCTTACGTGCGCGAGCGCCTACGCGCGTGAAGCAGAGTTCCCCTCTCTTCTTCCTGCTTCTTGTCGCCGGACCGGTTGTGGCCGGTGCGCAGAAGTACGAGCCGTTGGCCGCCAGCGTCCAGGCCGCAATGTACTCGGCCTTGTCCGACCGCAAGCCGCCAACCAGTTCATTCCGGAACCCGGTCGAGGCGGTGCATTGGCTGGAAGAAATGTCCGGGCGACTTGCCAAACGCATACCCAATCAGGAAAGTCGTCTGGCGTTCCTGCGCGCGGTGCATTACGAAGCAACGCGTGCCGGATTGGACCCGCAATTAGTGCTCGGGCTGATCCAGGTCGAAAGCGGCTTCAAGAAGTACGCCGTGTCTTCAGCCGGGGCTCGTGGCTACATGCAGGTCATGCCTTTTTGGGTGAAGCTGATCGGCGGCAGAAACGACAATTTGTTCCATCTGCGCATGAACCTGCGCTATGGCTGCACCATCCTCAAGCACTATCTGGATATCGAAAGAGGCGACCTGTTCCGGGCACTAGGCCGCTATAACGGCAGCCTGGGGCGGGCAGAATATCCCGATGCCGTGCGCGCCGCCTGGGAAAGGCATTGGTACTACTCGCTGCGGACAGCCAACAAGTAGCGATAGGCAAATAGCAATGCGCGCCCTAGTGCATCCCGGGCAGCATGCCCTTCATGCCGCGCATCATTTTCTGCAGCCCCCCCTTGGAAAACTGCTTCATCATCTTCTGCGTCTGCTCGAACTGATTGAGCAAACGGTTGACCTCCTGCACCTGCACACCGGCGCCCATGGCGATACGCCGCTTGCGGGATGCCTTGATAAGCTCCGGCCGGGTCCGTTCCTGCTGCGTCATGGAATTGATGATCCCCTCGAGGCGGCGGACGGTCTTGTCTTCGATCTGTGAACCGGCCTGTTGCGCGGCCTGGGCAAACTGGGCCGGCAACTTGTCGAGCAGGCCGGACAGGCCGCCCATGTTGCGCATCTGGCCGATCTGTTCCTTGAAGTCGTTCAAGTCGAAGCCCTTGCCAGTCTTCAGTCTTTGGGCGAATTCCTTCGCCTTGACCTGGTCGATGCCGCGCTGCGCCTCTTCGATCAGGCCCAGTACGTCACCCATGCCGAGGATGCGCGATGCCATGCGCTCAGGGTGGAACTCCTCGAGTCCGGTAAGTTTCTCGCCGACGCCGGCGAACTTGAGCGGCTTGCCGGTGACATGGCGCACCGACAGCGCCGCCCCGCCCCGCGCATCGCCATCGAGTTTAGTGAGGATGATGCCGGTAAGCGGCAGGGCTTCATTAAAGGCGCGGGCCGTATTAACCGCATCCTGTCCCAGCATGGCATCCACCACGAACAAGGTCTCGACCGGTTGCAGCGCCGCATGCAATTCCACGACCTCACGCATCATGGCCTCGTCGATGGCCAGCCGCCCGGCGGTATCGAACAACACGACATCGTAATAATGCTTCTTGGCGAAATCGAGTGCGGTAGCGGCTATGGCGGCGGGCTTGTCGTTTGCCTGCGTGGGAAAGAAATCGATCCCTGCCTGTTCGGCCACAAGCTTCAGTTGCGCGATTGCTGCCGGACGGTAGACGTCAGCGCTGGCAGCAAGCACTTTCTTTTTCATACGCTCCTTGAGGAGCTTGCCCAGCTTGCCAATGGTCGTAGTCTTGCCCGCGCCCTGCAGTCCCGCCATCAGGATGACCGCGGGAGGCTGCACGGCGAGATTGAGCCCGCTGTGCGCCCCCCCCATCAACTCGGTCAATTCGCGGTGTACCACACCCACCAAGGCCTGGCCGGGGGTGAGGCTGCCAATCACGTCCTGGCCTACGGCCTTTCCCTTGATGCGTGCAACAATGTCCCTGACCACTGGCAAGGCGACATCGGCTTCAAGCAACGCCATCCTCACTTCACGCAAAGCGTCTGCGATATTGTCTTCCGTCAGGCGCGCCTGGCCCCGCAATGTCTTGACGACGCGGGAAAGACGTTGCGTCAGATTGTCCAGCATGATGTACCGAATACTCCAGGAAGGATGTAAACTTTCAATATGCAAGGAATTTTACCGCATCTGCTACCTGCCGCCCTTTACGCCTTTCTCGGCTTTCATTTCTGGCGCACCCGCTGGCACCCAGCCGCCGCCAAGACGGTGCAAGGGATTCGCGTCTGGGAAAGGCTTGCGCTTGCCGCAGCATTGCTGCTGCATGGCAGTGTGCTCTATGGAGAACTGTTCGGGGAAGGCGGCATGCGCTTCGGCTTCTCGACCGCGTTGTCGCTCATGCTCTGGCTGGCCGTGCTGATCTACTGGGTCGAGAGCTTCCATGCCAGGCTGGAAGGCTTGCAGCCCCTTGTCCTGCCTCTTGCTGCCGTATGCACGCTCCTGCCGGGCCTCTTTCCCGGGCAGCACGTGCTCGCCAATATTTCCTCGGCCATGTTTCGCGTTCACTTTTTCATAGCCATGGTCGCCTATAGCCTGTTTACCCTGGCTGCACTCCACGCCATCGTCATGGCAGTCGCCGAGCGGCGCCTGCACCGGGGCGAATTGACGCGGCCGCTGTCCAGCCTGCCGCCCCTGCTGACGATGGAATCGTTATTGTTCAGGCTCATCACCATCGCCTTCGCCCTGCTCACTCTGACCCTGGCCTCGGGTTTCGCATTCTCCGAAACGATATTCGGCAAGGCGCTCTCCTTCGACCATAAAACGCTTTTCTCTATTGTTTCCTGGCTGATATTCGCCGCCTTGCTTGTCGGACGTCATGCCTGGGGTTGGCGAGGGCGCAAGGCATTGCGCTGGACCTTGGCGGGTTTTGTTGCGCTGCTCTTCGCGTATATCGGTAGCCGCTTCGTGCTTGAGGTACTGCTCGGCCGGGTCGGTTGACAGGCCTCATCCTCGCCATGATACTGAACACTCCGCTTGACTGAACGCCTCGCTTGATAGACGTCCCCCTCTCGGCGCAATTCGCAGCGCTGGCCGTACTCCTCGTCATTTCCGGCTTTTTTTCGCTGGCCGAAACTGCCATGATGGCGGCCAACCGTTATCGTTTGCGGCATCGGGCTCAGGAAGGGCAGCGTGGCGCACGCCTGGCGCTTGATCTGCTTGCCCGCACCGACAAGCTGCTCGGCGTGATTCTGCTCTTCAACAACCTGGTTAACACTGCTGCCGCCACGCTCGTTAGCGTCATCGCCCTCCAGCTTTTCGGCGAGAAAGACTGGGCACTCATCGCCGGGACGCTTCTCGTCACCTTCCTGATCCTTGTTTTTGCCGAAATCACGCCAAAAGTGATTGGCGCGGGCAATGCAGACCGACTGGCACCAAGAGTCAGTTTCCTGCTGACGCCACTGCTGCGGCTGTTCCAGCCTGTGGTGTGGTTCATCAATCTCTTCGTCAAAACAATTCTCTTCCTGACGCGGCAGAAGCCCAAGAGTGGCGGCGAAGTGGCCCAGCTCTCGCCAGAGGAGCTGCGCACGCTGGTTCTCGAAGCAGGGCATTTCATTCCGCAACAGCACCAGTCGATTCTTCTCAATCTCTTCGATCTGGAAAGCATTACCGTCGAGGACATCATGATCCCGCGAGGGGTGATTGAGGCCATCGATCTTGCCGCGCCCATTGAGGACATCCGCCAACAACTGGCCACCAGCTACCACACGCGCATGCCGGTCTTCGAAAACGACTTGAATAATATCGTCGGCATCCTGCATCAGCGTCGTTTGCTGGCGACGCTTCTTGCCGGCAGCATGGACAAGGAGTGCCTGCGTGAACAACTCAGCGAACCCTATTTCATTCCGGCGGCAACGGCCGTTTATACCCAGCTTCAGTTCTTTCAGGAGAACCGGGAGCGCATCGGCTTGGTGGTGGATGAATACGGCGAAATCCAAGGCTTGGTCACACTTGAAGGCATCATCGAAGAGTTGATTGGCAAGTTCACCACCACGATCCCCGGTAGCAGCAACGAAATTGCCTGGGGCAACGATGACAGCACTCTGGTAGATGGAGGCCGTAGCCTGCGAGAGCTGAACCGCAAGCTCGATCTGGCTTTCCCCCTAGAAGGCGCCAAAACACTTAATGGCCTGATCCTTGAGCATTTTCAGGACATACCCGAAACCAGCGTATCGCTCAAGATTGCCGGCGTACCGATTGAAATCATTCAGACGCAGGATCGCATGGTGAAGATGGTCCGGATATTCAAGCCGCCCATCTGACGTCGCCTCATCGCGACACTCACGACACAACGAATCGCTCAAGAATCCGCTCCAACCGACTGATAGTCTTTACAAAACGGGGGCAGAAGGGCATCATCGCCCGAGATACTCGATGAGTATTTCGGATCAATCACAGGAACCGATGGCGGCATCTCTCCAGACAACCCTCAGCGGCTTGGCACGCGCGCTGGTCCAGCAAGGCCGCCTCAAGGAGGCCGAAGCAGACGCTTTTGCCGCGAAGGGTGCGGGCACCGGAGGGGGATTCGTCAATCAAGTCATCTCCGGCGGACGGCTGAACGCCAGGGACATCGCCGCCTTTGCTGCGGAAACATTCGGTTATCCCCTGCTCGACCTCAACGCGTTCGAGGAAAGCCACTTCCCCACGGCCGCCATAGACCGCAAGCTGATGCAAGCCCATCAGGTCATTCCTCTGACCAAGCGCGGCAACCGCATTGCAGTCGCGCTGGCCGATCCGACCAACCTGCGCGCCCTGGATGAAATCCGCTTTCAGACCGGACTGGCTGTTGATCCGGTGGTGGTCGAAGCCAGCAAGCTGGCGCCGATCGTTCAGCGTCTGTCGGAAACCGCAGAGACCAAACTCAACGAGTTAGCAGGGGACGACCTCGATCTCGAGTTGGCTGACGAATCCGAGGCGGCGGCGAGCACCGAGGCGGGCTCCGTCGAAGTCGATGACGCACCAGTCGTCCGTTTCATTCAGAAGATACTGCTCGATGCGATCAACGAGGGGGCGTCGGATATCCACTTCGAGCCTTACGAGAAGTATTACAGAATCCGCTACCGCACCGATGGCGTCCTGCGCGAAATTGCCCAGCCTCCATTGGTCATCAAGGAAAAAATCGCCTCCCGCATCAAGATTATTTCCCGACTGGATATATCGGAAAAGCGTATTCCCCAGGACGGTCGCATGAAACTTGTGCTGTCCAAGACGCGCGCGATCGACTTTCGTGTGAGTACGCTACCGACGCTGCATGGCGAAAAAATCGTTATGCGGATCCTTGATCCTTCGAGTGCCATGCTCGGCATCGACGCCCTGGGTTACGAGCCGGAGCAACGCGAAGTGCTCATGGCCGCAATCGATCGGCCTTACGGCATGATTCTCGTTACCGGACCGACCGGCAGTGGCAAGACCGTCTCGCTGTACACCTGCCTCAACCTGCTGAACAAACCCGGAATCAACATCTCCACGGCGGAGGATCCTTGCGAAATCAATTTGCCGGGAATCAACCAGGTCAATGTCAATGACAAGGCGGGCCTGAATTTCTCCGTTGCGCTCAAGGCATTCCTGCGACAGGATCCGGACATCATCATGGTCGGGGAAATCCGCGACCTGGAAACCGCAGAAATTGCCATCAAGGCCGCCCAGACCGGCCACCTGGTATTGTCAACGCTGCACACCAACGATGCGCCGACCACGCTCGAGCGCATGAAGAACATGGGCATTGCCCCGTTCAATATCGCCTCCAGCGTGATCATGATCACTGCCCAACGGCTGGCGCGCCGCCTGTGCTCCTGCAAGAAACCCATTTCCATCCCCATGGAGGCCCTGATGCAGGCGGGCTTCAATGAACACGAAATTGACGGCAGCTGGCAACTCTACGGACCGAACGGCTGCGACAAATGCAAGGATAGCGGCTACAAAGGCCGCGTTGGCATCTATCAGGTCATGCCGATCTCGGAGGAGATACAGCGCATCATCATGACCAACGGTAACTCGATCGACATTGCCGAGCAGGCCCAACAGGAAGGCATCAAGGATCTGAGGCAGTCCGGATTGCTCAAGGTCAAGCAGGGCCTGACCTCGCTCGAAGAAGTCCTTGCGACAACGAACGAATAGGGAGAACAGGATGGCAACTGCAACCAGAACCGCCAAGAGGGACGCCGGTGTCAAGGAATACACCTTCGCTTGGGAAGGCAAGGACAAGGCCGGCAAGCTGATGCGGGGCGAGATGCGCGCAGGTGGTCAGGCGCTGGTCAATGCCACTCTGAGGCGTCAGGGCATCCTCGTCAGCAAGATCAAAAAACAGGCTTTCAAGCGCGGCGGCAAGATCACCGAGAAGGACATCACGCTATTCACCCGCCAGTTGGCCACCATGATGAAAGCCGGCGTACCCCTGTTGCAGGCTTTCGACATCGTCGGCAAAGGTGCTTCCAACCAGGCCGTCGCCAAGCTGCTGATGGACGTCAAGGCGGACGTGGAAACAGGCTCCTCGCTCAACCAGGCCTTTCGCAAGTTTCCCCTCTACTTCGACGCCCTGTTTTGCAACCTCGTTGGCGCCGGTGAGTCGGCAGGTATCCTTGACTCCCTGCTGGATCGCCTGGCGACCTACAAGGAAAAAATACTCGCCATCAAGAGCAAGATCAAATCGGCCCTCTTCTATCCCATCGCGGTCATTGTCGTGGCCATCGTCATCACTGCGGTGATCATGATCTTCGTCATCCCCTCATTCAAGGATGTCTTCAAAAGCTTTGGCGCCGACCTGCCGGCGCCGACCCTGATAGTCATCGCCATGTCGGACTTCATGGTCGCCAACTGGTACATCGTCTTCGGTATTTTGGGGGGGGGCTTTTACGGTTTCTTCTATATGTGGAAGCGTTCGCTAAAGGTGCAGATCGTCATGGATCGCCTGCTCCTGCGCTTGCCGGTATTTGGAGACATCATCCGCAAGGCCACTATGGCGCGGTGGGCGCGCACCTTGTCTACCATGTTCGCAGCCGGCGTGCCGCTGGTCGAAGCGCTGGATTCTGTCGGTGGTGCCGCAGGCAACTACGTTTACCTGATGGCAACGAAGCAGATCCAGTCGGAAGTCAGCACGGGAACCAGCCTTACCGTATCCATGCAGAACGTCAACGTCTTTCCCAACATGGTGATCCAGATGGTTTCCATCGGCGAGGAATCCGGCCAGCTCGACGCCATGTTAAGCAAGGTGGCCGACTTCTTCGAAGCCGAGGTGGACGATGCGGTCGAGGCCATGTCCAGCCTGATGGAACCGATGATCATGGTCGTGCTGGGCACGTTGATCGGCGGCATGGTAGTCGCCATGTACCTGCCAATCTTCAAGCTGGGCGCGGTTGTCTGATGCGGGGGCGCCGAAAGTCAGTCTCCACGATACGCCGACTGCTCCAGCATGACACCGCCTGAGCCGGCTCTTTTGACGGCTGCCGCCGTCCTCCTCGGCCTGGCGGTGGGCAGCTTCATCAATGTCGTCATCCACCGCCTGCCGAAAATGATGGAACACGGTTGGCTGACGGAATGCGCCGAATTACGCGGTGAGCCATTGCCCCCGCCCACCGAAAAACTGACCCTTGCCACACCGCGCTCGCGCTGTCCGCACTGCGGGCATGCCATCACCGCACTGGAAAACCTCCCGATAATCAGCTATCTAGTCCTGCGTGGTCGCTGTAGCGGTTGCGGGGCACGCATCAGCCCGCGTTATCCGCTGGTCGAAGCCGTTTCCGGGCTGCTCTGCGGCTATGCTGTCTGGCGCTTCGGTGCAACCTGGGCAGGCCTGGGCGCAATGTGCTTCATATGGAGCATGATCGCCCTGACCTTCATTGATTTCGACACCCAGCTATTGCCCGACAGCATCACCTTACCCCTGCTCTGGGCAGGTCTGCTGCTCAATCTAGGCGGCACTTTCACGGACCTGAAAAGCGCGATCATCGGCGCGGCAGCAGGTTATCTGTCGCTCTGGGCAGTCTATTGGGCCTTCAAGCTCGCCACCGGCAAGGAGGGCATGGGCTATGGCGACTTCAAATTGCTTGCCGCAATCGGCGCCTGGCTGGGCTGGCAGATGCTGCCATTGACCATCCTCGCCTCTTCCATGGTCGGCGCGATAGTCGGCATCACGCTCATGGTTGCCGTAAAGTACGGCCGCAATGTGCCCATTCCCTTCGGCCCCTATCTGGCTGCCGCCGGCATCATCGCCCTCTTCTGGGGCAAGCCGCTGACCCAGCAATACCTCAGCCTGTATTAATCTGAGCTTCGCTGGCATCTTGAGTTCCGGCCGCCTCGCCACCATCTGGGTGGTGACCGTGCCGGCACACATTAGTGCTTTATGGGCAACGGCTTAGGTTATAATTTCAGGCTTACTTTCCGGAGGTTGCCATGCCGATCTATGAGTATCGCTGCAGCGAATGCGGGTTCCAAAAGGAGTTTCTGCAAAAGCACAGCGACGCGAAGCTGACGACCTGCCCTGAGTGCGGTAAGGAATCGTTCAGCAAGATGTTGACTGCTGCCGGTTTCCAGTTGAAAGGTAGCGGCTGGTACGCAAGCGATTTCAAAGGCGGCGCCGCGAAGCCCGAGGCAAAGGCAGAAACTGCGCCTGCTCCTGCGCAAGGCTGTAGCGGCTGTGCCTGTTCCGACAACAGCTAGCATGCGGCCAGCACCTGGTTCGTCTTTGTCGCCCCGCGGAGGATGCACGCCGTCCCGGGACGGCTTGGCTATGGCATGAAAAAGTACTTCATCACCGGATTGCTCATCTGGGTTCCCCTGGCGATCACCGCCTGGGTGCTGGCGCTCATCGTCAGAACAATGGACCAGACGCTTCTGCTGTTACCCGAGGCGATTCGTCCGGAACACCTGCTGGGCCTCTATATCCCGGGCATTGGGGTCATTACCACGTTGCTGATCGTTTTCCTCACCGGCCTGGTCACCGCCAATATCATCGGCCAGCGGCTGGTGCGCTTCTGGGAGGGGGTGCTGTCGCGCATCCCCGTCGTCAAGTCCGTGTATTACAGCGTCAAGCAGGTTTCCGACACGCTGTTTTCCTCGAGCGGGGAAGCCTTCCGCAAGGCGCTGCTGGTGCAGTATCCGCGCGAGGGCGCCTGGACCATTGCCTTCCAGACAGGCGTTCCCGGCGGCGACGTCACCCGGCATCTGCGCGGTGAATATGTCAGCGTTTATGTGCCGACGACACCCAACCCCACATCCGGATTCTTCCTTATGCTGCCGCGCAAGGACATCATCGAACTCGACATGAGCGTCGATGAGGCCTTGAAGTACATCATCTCGATGGGGGTTGTGGCACCCCCCATGCGCAATCCGGCCGGACGGGCGCAGAACCAATAACACACGCCGCCAGCACGGTTTTTTCTGGGCAATTCAAATGCGTACTCACTATAGCGGCCTCGTCAATGCCGCGCACCTGGGCCAAGTCGTCACACTGTGCGGCTGGGCACATCGCCGCCGCGACCATGGTGGCGTCATCTTCATCGACCTGCGTGATCGCGAGGGCCTTGTGCAGGTGGTGTGCGACCCGGATCGCCAGGAAACCTTCGCCACCGCAGAACGCATCCGCAACGAGTTCGTGCTGAAGATCACCGGTTTGGTGCGTCGCCGCCCGGAAGGCACCGTCAATCCCAATCTCACCAGCGGTGAAATCGAAGTGTTGGCGCAGGACATCGAGATACTCAATCCCGCCGTCACGCCGCCCTTTCAACTGGACGAGGACAATCTTTCCGAGAACGTACGCCTGACGCACCGCGTACTCGATCTGCGCCGCCCACAGATGCAACACAACATGAAGTTGCGCTACAAGGTGGCGATGGCCTTCCGCCGCTTCCTCGACACACAGGGATTCATCGACATCGAAACGCCGATGCTGACCAAGTCCACGCCCGAAGGCGCGCGCGACTATCTGGTGCCGTCTCGCGTGCATGCGGGCCAGTTTTTCGCCCTGCCGCAATCGCCGCAGCTATTCAAGCAATTGCTCATGGTGGCCGGTTTCGACCGCTACTACCAGATTACCAAGTGCTTTCGCGACGAGGATCTGCGTGCCGATCGCCAGCCCGAATTCACCCAGGTCGATATCGAAACCTCTTTTCTCGGCGAGACGGAGATCACGGCGATCATGGAGGAACTGATCCGCTACGTGTTCAAGGAAACTCTGAACGTCGACCTGCCCAATCCGTTCCCACGCCTCAGCCACGCGGAAGCCATGGCCAGATATGGCTCGGACAAGCCAGACTTGCGGGTCAAGCTGGAATTCACGGAACTCACCGACCTCATGAAGGCCGTGGACTTCAAGGTCTTCCGCGCCGCCGCGGAACTCACCGACGGCCGCGTTGCCGCGCTGCGCATTCCCGGCGGCGGCAGTTTCACGCGCAAGGAAATCGACGACTACACCACCTTCGTCGCCATCTACGGCGCCAAGGGGCTGGCCTACATCAAGGTTAACGAAATATCCAAGGGTATCGAAGGCCTGCAATCCCCCATTATCAAGTTTCTGCCGGCCGATATCGTCACGCAGGTCATAGACCGCACCGGTGCCCAGGATGGCGACTTGGTGTTCTTCGGCGCCGACCGCGCCAAGATCGTAAACGACGCAATGGGAGCCTTGCGCGTCAGGATCGGCCACGAAAAAGGGCAAGAGGCAGGCTATCTGGAATCCGGCTGGCACCCGCTATGGGTTGTCGATTTCCCGATGTTCGAATACGACGATGAAGACAAGCGCTGGGTGGCTCTGCATCATCCCTTCACCGCCCCCAAGGACGGCCACGAAGCGTTCATCGACAGCGATCCTGGCCGGTGCATGGCCAAAGCCTACGACCTCGCCCTGAACGGCTGGGAAATCGGCGGCGGCTCGGTGCGTATTCATCGCGAAGACATCCAGTCCAAGGTGTTTCGTGCGCTCGCCATCGGCGCCGAGGAGGCCGAACAGAAGTTCGGCTTCCTGCTCGATGCCCTCAAGTACGGCGCGCCGCCGCACGGCGGACTCGCTTTCGGCCTGGACCGCATCGTCACCATGATGACGGGAGCCGAATCCATCCGCGACGTGATCGCTTTTCCCAAGACCCAGCGCGCGCAGTGCCTGCTCACCAGCGCACCTGGACCGGTTGACGAGAAGCAGTTGCGCGAGTTGCATATCCGCCTGCGGCAGACCGAAACAGCCAAACCATCCGTGAGCTGAACACCGGGGGCGTAATGCTGCGCCTGTGTCTTCTGTTGCTGTCGATTCTCGCAGCGCCCCCGGTGGCGGCGCGGGATTTGCGTCTGGACAACGGCGTACCGTCCATTCAGGCGACGGCTCTGCCGGGCAAAGCGCGCGAAACGCTTGCCCTGATCAAGCGGGGCGGTCCTTTCCCCTACCGCAAGGACGGATCGGTATTCGGCAACTTCGAGCGCCGTCTGCCGCTGCAGCCGCGCGGTTACTACCGTGAGTTTACCGTTCCCACTTCCAGTAGCCGCACCCGCGGTGCCCGACGCATCGTTGCCGGCCTGGGCAGCACGGGCGATGTCAGGGACTCGGGTGAGTACTATTACACTGACGATCACTATCTCAGCTTCCGAAGAATCCGCGAATGAGCTTTGAAAGCTACCAGAAAATCCTCTGCGACACTAATCGCGCCGGCGTCTACCGAGCACCGAAGCGAGACATGGCCGCCCTGCTCGTCGCTGCCAAAACCTGTGGCTTTGCCGTTTATCGGATCGATCTGTCAGCTGTGCGTGATAAAACCACTCTTATGGAGCGCCTGGCTGTCGCCCTGCAATTTCCCGACTGGTTCGGGCATAACTGGGACGCGCTCGCGGACTGCTTAAGCGACCTGTCTTGGCTACCGGCGGGTGGCCATGTACTCCTGCTGGAGCATTGCGATGACTTGCAAGCCGCGCATGCCGAAAATTTCGCCACTGCATTGCAGGTTTTCGCTGCAACCGCCGACACCTGGCGCACCGAGAACATCCCGTTCTGGGTTCTGATCGACGTGCACGTCGACAACATGGCCGATTTCCCGGAACATAGGTGAAGAAACCGGTCTCCGTCCTCGTCCTCATTCACACGCCTGCGCTCGAGGTGCTGCTGCTCGAACGGGCCGCGCATCCCGGCTTCTGGCAGTCGGTGACAGGCAGCCAGGAAGGCGAAGAGCCGCTTCCCGGTACAGCCGTTCGCGAAGTCGCGGAAGAAACAGGCATCGCAGCTAGGCCAGGGGATCTAGCCGACTGGCATCTGACCAACCGCTTCGAAATTTATCCGGAATGGCAACACCGCTATCCGCCCGGCGTAACGGAAAACATCGAGCATGTATTCAGCCTGATACTGCCATCGCCCCGACCGGTCGTCGTTGCTCCCGATGAACACCTCGGCTACCGATGGTTACCTTGGCACGAGGCGGCCAAAACGGTTTTCTCATGGAGTAACCGCGACGCCATCCTGATGCTGCCTTGGCGGATCAAACCGGCTTGACCAACTTTTCGGCCAACCTCATCTCAAGGCAGGTCGGGCAGTAACACCCCTCGCCCGTTTCTGGCAGGACAGACAGGGGTGGCAACGCCGCGCACCAGCAGCGTGGCCAGCCGGCCTCCATTCCGCAGGTAAATACCCGGCCACAACCGGGGCAGGTGCGCTCGCCTCCGCAACTATTTGACATGACTGGAATTATAGCCATTGAACGGGTCCTCTTGAAACTGCACTAGTCCACCCTATATTGGTTGCATGGGTTTAAATCTTATTTGTTGAAAGGAAACATCATGGCCAATATCGTGCGTTCCGGTTCGGACCCCTTCGACGACATCTTCCGCGGCTTTTTCGTTCGCCCCGTTGATTTCGGCAATCAGGCCGACGTGCCCTCCGTCAAGATAGACGTCAAGGAGCAAGGCGACGCCTACAGGGTGCATGCCGAATTGCCAGGTATCCGCAAGGAAGACATCCACGTAAATATCGACGGCTCCGTCGTCTCAATCAGCGCCGAGCGGAAGCAGGAAAAGGAAGTCAAAGAGGGCGAGCGCGTCCTGCGCACCGAGCGTTATTTCGGCAAGGTGTCGCGCAGTTTCCAGCTCGGCCAGGACATCGACGAATCGAAATCCGCTGCCAAATTTACCGACGGGGTGCTCGACCTGACGCTACCGAAAAAGACGGCTGCCGCAGCCAAGCGCCTGGCTATTGACTGACCCCCGCTCCGGCAGTTTGCCGGTCCTCCGGCGGGAAGCTTCGGCTTCCCGCTTTTTCTTTATGGGGCCGGCGGTTAGAATTGGTGCTTCACGCCCTCCCCAGCCATCATGACCGACATCACTATTTCCCCCACGGTCGAAGCCAGCGTCCTCGCCGCGGCCCTGCCCTATATCCGTCGCTTCCAGGACAAGACCATCGTCATCAAGTACGGCGGTAACGCCATGACGGACGAGAACCTCAAGCAGTGCTTTGCCCGCGACGTGGTGCTGCTCAAACTCGTCGGCATGAACCCCGTGGTGGTGCATGGCGGCGGACCGCAGATCGAGACGCTCCTCAAGCGCGTCGGCAAGCAAGGCGAGTTCATCCAGGGCATGCGCGTCACGGATCGCGACACCATGGATGTCGTCGAGATGGTGCTGGGCGGACTCGTAAACAAGGAAATCGTCAATCTCATCAACCAGCACGGCGGGAAGGCCGTCGGCCTGTCGGGCAAGGATGGTGCCTTCATCCGTGCCAAAAAGCTGCTCATGCCGAAGCATGACAGCCCGCAAACCCTGCTCGACCTCGGCTACGTGGGTGAAATCACCTCGATTGATCCGAGCCTGATCGCCTTCCTCGACTCGGGCGACTTCATTCCCGTCATCGCGCCGATCGGTGTAGGCAGCGAGGGCGAGTCCTACAATATCAACGCCGACATCGTCGCGGGCAAACTGGCCGAGATCCTCAAGGCTGAAAAGCTGGTGTTGCTCACCAACACGCCGGGCGTGCTGGACAAGGACGGCAAACTGCTCACCGGCCTCACACCGAAGCAGATCGACGATCTTGTTGCCGACGGCACGCTCTCCGGCGGCATGCTGCCGAAAATCAGTTCCGCGCTGGATGCCGCCCGCAGCGGCGTTAAGAACGTGCATATCATAGACGGCCGCGTCGAGCATGCGCTGCTGCTGGAGATCCTCACCGACCACGGCGTCGGCACCATGATCAACAGCAAGTGAACGCCCCGAATCGCCGGGTCTGGCTGTTCGATCTCGACAACACCCTGCACGACGCCGAGCCGCATATTTTCCCGCACATCAACCGCGCCATGACCGACTATGTCGCGCGGCAGACGGGACTCGGCGACGCCGAAGCTTCAATGCTGCGCGAAACTTACTGGCGGCGCTACGGCGCCACACTCCTGGGCCTGATGCGCCATCACGGTACCGATCCGCATCACTTTCTGCAGCAAACGCATCAGTTTGCCGATCTGCCGGGCATGGTGGTGTATGCGCCAGCGATACGGCACGTCCTGCAGCGGCTGCCCGGCACCAAGATCGTCTTTTCCAACGCCCCACGGCATTACGCCGAAGCAGTGCTCGGCATCATGGGCGTGCGTCATGCGTTTGATGCTGTCTGCGCCATCGAGCACATGCGCTTCCGGCCCAAGCCGGGAATACAGGGTTTCCGGCGCCTGATCCACGACCACCGTCTCAAGCCGGCACGCTGCATCCTGGTCGAGGACAGCGCAGAAAACCTGAAGACAGCCAAACGGCTCGGCATGCGCACGATCTGGATCAGCAGCGAGAAGCGCTGCCCCGCCTGGGTCGACCTCAGGCTAGAATCCGTGCTCGAACTGCCGCGCCGCCTTGGCGCGCTGGGATAACAAGGAATAACCATGGGCGCCAAACCGGGGGAACGCAAACTGCAGATCCTGCAGACCATCGCCGAATTGCTGCAGGAACCGAAGGGAGAGAAAATCACCACGGCCCTCCTGGCAAGGAAACTGGATGTCTCGGAGGCGGCGCTCTACCGCCACTTCGCCAGCAAGGCGCAGATGTACGAAGGCCTGATCGAATTCATCGAAACCGGGTTCTTCTCCGTCATCAACAGGATTTGCGCCGAAGAACAGTCCGGCGTGAAGCAGGCGGAACTGATGGTCGCCATGCTGCTGGGGTTCGCCCAGAAAAACCGTGGTTTGACGCGGGTGCTGATCGGGGATGCGCTGGTTAACGAGGACAACCGCCTGCAGGCACGCATCAACCAACTGCTCGATCGTGTCGAGGCGGCGCTCAAGCAGGCTTTGCGCATCGCGGCGACAAACAATGAACTGCCGCTGGGTGAGGATGCCGCGGCGGCGGCCAATCTTTGCCTGTGTTATGTCATCGGCCGCTGGCAGCTATTCGTCAAGAGCGGCTTCACGCGCGAGCCGATGATGCAATGGTCGCAGCAGTGGCCGATGCTGCTGGCCGGCTGCCTGTCGCTGCCATCTTGAAACCTAATTGCCTTCCTTGAGCCACTTCGCCGCATCGAGGGCGAAGTAGGTCAGGATTGCGTCTGCACCGGCACGTTTCATCGACAGCAAGGCCTCCAGCGCGCACGCCTTCTCGTCGATCCAGCCGTTCTGGCCTGCAGCCTTCAGCATGGCGTACTCGCCGCTCACCTGATAGACACAGGTCGGCACCTTGAATGCATCCTTCACGCGCCGCACGATGTCCAGGTAGGGCAATCCCGGCTTCACCATCACCATGTCTGCGCCTTCGGCAAGATCCAGCGCCACTTCGCGCAGCGCCTCGTCACTGTTGGCCGGATCCATCTGGTAGGTGTATTTGTTGCCCTTGCCCAGATTCCCCGCCGACCCCACGGCATCACGGAAGGGCCCATAAAAGCTCGAAGCATATTTTGCAGAATAGGCCAGGATGCGGGTATGGATCTGCCGTTGGCCATCCAGTTCCGCGCGGATGCGGCCAATGCGGCCATCCATCATGTCGGAAGGTGCCACCACGTCGGCGCCTGCCTGCGCATGCGTCAGCGCCTGCTTGGCCAGCACTTCCAGCGTCTCGTCGTTGAGCACATAGCCGTTTTCGTCGATGAGGCCGTCCTGGCCGTGGCGGGTGTACGGATCGAGCGCGATATCGGTCATCACGCCCAGTTCGGGATACGCCTTCTTCAGCGCCTGCACCACACGCGGCACAAGGCCGTGCGGATTGTAGGCCTCCTCCGCCCCGTTCGTTTTCAGCGCCGGCGCAATCACCGGGAAGAGTGCCAGAGCCGGCACGCCCAGCTGCACCGCCTCTCCTGCCACTTGCAGCAATCGGTCAAGCGAATGGCGAAACACGCCCGGCATGGAGGCAACCGGTTCGGACTGGCCCTGACCCTCCAATACGAAAACGGGATAGATCAGGTCGTCGGCCGTCAGACGGTGTTCCCGCATCAAGCGGCGAGAGAAGTCATCACGACGCATGCGCCGCATACGGGTCATGGGAAAAGCACCTGATAAGCTCATGGTTTCTTCACAAGAAAAATATTTAATTCGCACTTATTGGAACTTACGCGGAAGATTTTCGCTCAGAATCGACAGATGGTGTTGAACCGTCTCCCGCTTCACCTCCCTGAGCGGGTGCCTTAATCAAGTTAAGGCGTTTCTGCCCCCGGTTTTTCTCCCCTTTAACCGGGGGCTTTTCTTTTTTCTGCCGTATTTTCATCCAGTTCAAGCCAGCGGCCAATGGCCCGTTCTGCCTCATCCCCTCCGGTTTTCTTTAGGCTCGAAAATAGTTGCACGCTTACCTGATCGGCCCACGGAACCAGTTCTTTGCGGGTGGCCTGCAAAACTTTCGCTGCTTCGGTGCGCGTCAGTTTGTCCGACTTTGTCAGGAGTATATGGATGGGCTTGCCGGTCGGGCCGAACCACTCCAGCATTTGGCGATCAAGGTCGGTCAGCGGCCGGCGTGCGTCCATGATCAGCACCAGGCCGCAGATGTTCGCGCGACGGGTCAGGTAGGCTGCCAGCACACCCTGCCACTGCCGCCTGATTTCTTCCGGGACATCGGCATAACCGTAGCCAGGCAGATCCACGAGAAATGCGCCGCACTGGAGGCGAAAAAAATTGATGAGTTGCGTCCGTCCGGGCGTCTTGCTGACGAAAGCCAGCCGCGTCCTGCCCGTCAAGGTATTGATCGCACTCGACTTGCCGGAGTTGGAGCGGCCGGCGAAAGCGATCTCGGCGCCCGCCGGCGCTGGCAAATCGCTCAGCTTCGCTGCCGAGAGCGTAAAAACCGCATTGGCAAACAGGGACATAGGGCTAGCGGGGCGGGGCCCGCAGAACATCGCGCAAGCAAGGTAAGTTGGTATAGAATAACAGTTTTTTAGCTTCGGTCACCGCTTTTGGCACTCACACCATGGGTGTCGGTGCATACCGAAACATCGCGAAACATCGTTTTCAAAATCCGGTTCGGGGAGTCGTACTCATGATGCATCGTTTCATCGTCCTGTCGCTGGGAATCGCCTTTGCAGTTGCAGCCCAGGCAGCAGACAAGCCTGCAGCAAGCAACGCACCCAAAGTAGATGCCGCCAAAGGCCAGCAGATCGCCGCGCAAATCTGCGCTGCCTGTCACAACCCCGACGGGAATAGCGCGCTCGCCGCCAATCCCAAGCTCGCCGACCAGCATGCGGATTACCTCTACAAGCAACTGAAGAACTTCAAGGCCGACGACGGTAAACCCGCCGAGCGCATCAACCCGATTATGGGCGGCATGGTCGCCGGACTGTCCGATCAGGACATGAAGAACGTCGCCGCGTGGTATGCCAGCCAGACCCAAAAGGGCGAACTGGCCAAGAATCAGGCCATCGAGGCCGGCCAGAAACTTTATCGCGCTGGCAATGCCGGCAAGGGTCTGCCCGCCTGCGCCGCCTGCCACGGCCCGGCTGGCGCCGGCATTCCCGCGCAGTACCCGCGCATCGGCGGCCAGTTCGCCGAATACACCGAAACGCAACTGAAGGCTTTCCGCAGCGGCGAGCGTGCCAACGACCCGAACAAAATGATGCGCATCGTCGCCGACAAGATGTCGGACGCAGAGATCAAGGCCGTTTCCGACTATATCGCCGGGTTGCGCTGATCAGATCAAGTTCATCGCAAGTGATTTCAAAAGGGGGTGGCAATTGCCATCCCCTTTTTTCTTCCCTTGAGGAATAAACAGGGTGTCCCGCTTGTTTACGCGGCGTAGCACCCAACCTCAACAGGAGAAACCATGAAAAACCCATCCCTTCGTGCCGGTCTTGCTGCCGGCTTTGTGACGCTCGGCCTCCTCGCCGGCTGTGCGTCCTCCGAAATGAAATCCGCTACCGCACCCGTCAGCATGGTGAATGGTATGTATGTCGGCGCCAACGGCATGACGCTGTACACCTTCGACAAGGACACCGCCGGCAGCGGCAAGAGCGCCTGCAACGGGCCCTGCGCCACCAACTGGCCGCCGCTGTTCGCCACCGATGCGGACCGGGCCTCGGGAGACTGGTCGATCATTACGCGGGATGGCGGCAAGAAGCAGTGGGCACATCGCGGCAAGCCCCTCTATTTCTGGGTCAAGGACCAGAAACCCGGCGACAGGACGGGAGACGGCGTTAACAACGTCTGGCACATCGCCAGGGAGTAGACTCCTCGCTGATGAGCCGTCAAGCGGATATCGTTGCCGAGATTCCCCGTCTGCGCCGCTATGCGCGCGCGCTGACGGGGGATGCCGCATGCGCCGACGACCTGGTGCAGGACACGCTGGAACGCGCGCTCAGCAGATGGTCGCTGTGGCGGCCCGGCAATCTGCGCGCATGGCTGTTCTCCATCATGCACAATCGTTTCGTCAATCAGGCGCGCGGCCCAAGGATCGTGGACTGCCCGGGAGACGAGGCTCTCCCGGATTTGCCGACACGGGCAACCCAAACCGACTCCATCGAGTTGCGCGACTTCGCCCGCTGCCTGTCGCAGCTCTCCGAAGTGCAGCGCGAAGTCCTCCTGCTGGTCGGGCTGGAGGATCTTTCCTACGAGGACACCGCCAAGATTCTGGGTGTGCCCATCGGCACGGTCATGTCACGGCTGTCGCGCGGGCGCGAACGCCTGCGCGCGCTGCTGGCTGGCAGCGAGCTTGAAGAATCGCACCTGAAAGTCATCAAATGAATGCGCCCACGATCAGCGAGCAGGAATTGCATGCCTACGCCGACGGACGCCTGGACGCAGCGCGCCGCGATGCAGTGGAAGCCTGGCTGGCGGATCATGCGGAAATGCGCCAGACGGTTGCCGAATGGCGCATCCAGGGCGAACAGTTGCACCGGGCCTTCGATCCCGTTCTCGACGAGCCGGTACCGACGCGCCTGGCAGAGGCGGCGAAACCGACATCGCGTCTTCCGCTAGGCATGGCGGCCGCCATTGCCTGGCTGGCGGTCGGCGGGATTATCGGCTATCAATTGCACGGCGCGGCGCCACCCCAAGGGCCGCAGCCGAGCACATCCCTGGCGCGGCAAGCAGCGCTGGCGCATGCCGTTTTCAGCCCGGAAGTGCGTCATCCCGTTGAAGTCGGCGCCGCCGAGGAAGCCCATCTTGTCGCCTGGCTGTCGAAAAGGCTGGGGGCGGACCTCAAACCCCCACACCTCGCGGGACAGGGTCTCGAACTCGTCGGCGGCCGCCTGTTGCCAGGCGCCACCGGCCCGGTGGCGCAATTCATGTATCAGGATAAGCGCGGGCAGCGTCTGACGCTCTACGTCCAGCGCGATGCGCAAAGCAGCCGCGAGACCGCATTCCGCTTCGCGAAGGAAGGCGGCATCAGCGTGTTCTACTGGCTGGACGGCCATTTCGGCTATGCCCTTTCCGCTGAAATGGGGAAACCCGACCTCCTGCTCATCGCCACCGCAGTGTATCGCCAGCTGAACCCGTAAGTTTTCGGGAAGCGAGCCGGTCTATTTGACATGTGCTCCATGTGAAGAATGCCATGCTGATCAAGCGACCTGACGCTATCCTCCCTTCCGAAATTACGCCGCACTCCCTGTTCGAGGGGCGCCGCGACTTTATCAAGGCCGCAGGCGCCACCGCCCTGGCCGGGACTACCCTGTATGCCGGCCTGCCACACCGCGCCTGGGCCGATGGTACATTCTCCGATCTTCGGAAAAGCCCCTACAGCATCCAGGAACCGCCGAACAGCCTGCGCGAAATCACCACGTACAACAATTTCGTCGAGTTCGGCTTCGGCGGCAAAAGTCAGCCTGCAGAACACGCCGGCGCCATGAGGATCCGCCCCTGGGCAGTGCGCATCGAAGGCATGGTGCAAAAACCGCGCACGCTCGCCATCGAGGACATCCTCAAAATTGCGCCCCTGGAAGAGTGCATCTACCGCTTGCGCTGCGTCGAGAGCTGGTCCATGGTCATTCCCTGGGTGGGATTTCCCCTGGCCGCCCTGATCAAGCAGGCCGAGCCGCTGGGCAGTGCCAAGTTCGTCGAGTTCGTCACGCAGATGGAACCGGACGCCATGCCCGGCCTCAACCTGCCTTACCTGGACTTGGCCCTATACCGAAGGTTTGCGGCTGGCTGGACGAGGCTCTGCATCCGCTGACCCTCATGGCGGTCGGCCTTTACGGCGATGTGTTGCCGAACCAGAACGGCGCGCCGCTGCGGCTCGTCGTACCGTGGAAGTATGGCTTCAAGAGTGGCAAGTCGATCGTCAGGATCCGCTTCACGGACAAGCAGCCGCAGACAAGCTGGAACATGGCGCAACCGGAAGAGTACGGCTTCTATGCCAACGTCAATCCCGACGTCAGCCATCCGTGCTGGAGCCAGGAGAAGGAGCGCCGCATCAGCGAATTCTTCAAGCGCAGAACCCTGCCCTTCAACGGTTACGCCGAACAGGTGGCGCAGCTATACGCCGGCATGGATCTGAGGAAGTTCTATTGATGCAGCCGAGCCTGCGCCAGATCGCCGCGATCAAGCTTGCCCGCTGCGCCACTTTTCAGGCTGGCACTGGCTGATCCGGCTGCGCCGCATGCTCGGCTTGTATGCCTTCTTCTACGCCACGCTGCACTTCCTCACCTACCTCTGGCTCGACCAGTTCTTCGACTGGGCGTCCATCGTCAAGGACATCGCCAAGCGCCCCTTCATCACCGCCGGTTTCACCGCCTTTCTGCTGCTGATTCCGCTGGCGGCGACTTCGAACGCGGCGATGATCAAGCGGTTCGGCGGACGACGCTGGACGCAGCTGCACCGCGCCGTCTACGCCATCGCCATCGTCGGCGTCATCCACTTCTGGTGGCTGGTGAAGAAGGATATCTCGCTGCCGCTGCTGTATGGAATCTTGCTCGGCGCATTACTGGGCTTCCGCGCGATGCGGCTGGCGCGAGAGCGGCAGCGGCAACTCAGCACCTATTCCCGCTCGCGCTGATCTTCGCAAAAAACCCGCTGTCCCACCCGCTTCATTTGTTGCGAAACCGAATGATCGCACGGCCGTCCGGCGCAATTTTCGGCTCGGCCTTCCAGGCATGGCCGTAGACAATCTCGAAGGTGGCCGGCAGACGCCCTTCACGCCGGGATTCATTCCACGCCCGGAAAACGCGTCGCCCCGCGCGGAACCCCATCGGGCCGAGCAGGCCGTCACGCACGCCGAGAAGACGCTGGTCGCGCAGCAAACCGCGTGGGCTAGTGTAAGAAAGCTCGATCATCTCCATGTCCATCACCGGATCAGCGAAGCCGGCCGCCACCAGCATGTCACCAAGGTCGTGCATGTCGTGAAAGCGTCGCAGGGTGGTCGCACCGGCTGCACGCAGTTCCTTGAGCGTATCGGGCCCCAGCGTACTGAACATCAGTAGCCCACCCGTCTCCAGCACGCGATGCAGTTCGCCGAAGGCCGGCAGCGGATCGTCGAGCCAGTGGAGCATGAGATTGGACCAAGCCAGCGTCAGGGCGCCATTGGCAACAGGCAGCGCTCGCACGTCGGCCGCGACGCAGCGGGGCGCACGACGGCGTAGCCGCTCCAGCAATGAGGACCGTCGAATCACCTCGGCCAGCATGGCTGGCGCATAGTCAAGCGCCAACGGCATGGCCTGTGGGTAGCGGGCGGCGAGCGCACGGATGCCGTCGCCGGTGGCGCAGCCGATATCGGCGATACGGGTCGGAGCGAGCTTCATGAAGTCGAGCCGCGCCGTCATGCGCAGACTGACTTCCCGCGCCAGGACGGCGGCTTCGTCGTAGGAAGCCGCCGCCCGGCAAAAGTCAGTCCGCATCAGACGGCGTTCAATCCCAGCCGCTCGAACAGGCGTTCGTCACGGCCCGCTTCCGGATTGCCGGTGGTGAGCAGCTTGTCGCCGTAGAAGATGGAATTGGCGCCGGCAAGAAAGCACAGCGCCTGCAATTCGTCCGACATCTCCTGGCGGCCGGCTGACAGGCGCACCAGGCTCTCCGGCATGGTGATGCGCGCCGCGGCGATGGTGCGCACGAACTCGAAAGGATCGATCGGCTCGGCGTTGGCGAGCGGCGTGCCCGGCACCGGCACGAGGTTGTTGATGGGCACGGATTCCGGCGGCGGACTCATGTTCGCCAACTCGGCGATCAGGCCGGCGCGGCCAGCGCGCGTCTCGCCCATGCCGACGATGCCGCCGCAGCAGACGCTGATGCCTGCCTCGCGCACTTTGTGCAGCGTGTCGAAGCGGTCGGCCTGACTGTGGGTGGTGACGATGTTGCCGTAGAACTCCGGCGCGGTATCCAGATTGTGGTTGTAGTAGTCGAGACCCGCAGCCTTCAATTGTTCCGCTTGGCCTGCCTTGAGCATGCCCAGCGTGACACAGGTTTCCAGACCGAGCGCCTTCACGGCGCGGATCATCTCGCTCACCTGCTCCAGATCCTTGTCTTTCGGTCCGCGCCAGGCAGCGCCCATGCAGAAGCGGCTGGCGCCCTTTTCCTTCGCGGCCTGGGCAGCAGCCACCACTTCGTCGAGATCCAGCAGCGATTCGCGCTCGAGGCCGGTGTGGTTGCGGGCGGACTGGGAACAGTAGCCACAATCCTCCGAGCAGCCGCCCGTCTTTACCGACAGCAGGGTCGAGCGCTGTATGCTGTTGGCGTCGAAATGCACACGATGCACCTGCTGGGCACGGTAGAGCAGGTCATTGAAGGGCATCTCGAACAGCGCCTGGATCCCGGCGGCTGTCCAGTTCTTCTGCTTATGTGAGTCCTTGCCCACGCGTGCGGCTGCGGCTGTATGCATGTCGGGGAATTGCTTCGGCTAGAATCGGTTCAGGGATGATCGTTCATGGGTGGGGACTTGTCAATTTACCGGACGACAATTCAAGCACTGACCCGCCTGCTGCCGCAGGACTGTTTCGTCTGCGGCCAGGAGAGTGACGAGCGGCAGGTCTGCGCGGAGTGTGCAGCCGCTTTACCCTATCTGGCCGGCCCACTCTGCCCGATCTGCGCCCTGCCCACGGTCGCAGGTTCCGTCTGCGGCGCCTGCCAGAAGACGCCACCGCATTTCGATGCCACATCGGCCGCTTTCCGCTATGCGTTTCCGGTGGAGCATTTGATACAGGGTTTGAAGTACCGCCACCGCCTGCCACTGGCCGGCTGGCTCGCAAATGAACTCACAAACGCACTCACCAACACACTCACAAGCGCCATCGGGCAGGCCAGAATCGACTGCATCCTGCCCCTGCCGCTCTCCGTACAACGCATGTGGGAGCGCGGTTTCAACCAGGCGCAGGAAATCGCCCGGCCGCTGGCACAACGCCTCGCGGTGCCGCTCGTGCCGAACGCTAGCTTCCGCGTCCGCAACAGCGCACCGCAGGCCAGTTTGCCGTGGAAGGCGCGCCAGGCGAACATCCGCAACGCCTTCGAATGCCGCGTCGACCTCACGGGAAAATCCGTCGCAGTCGTCGACGACGTCATGACCACTGGCGCCACGCTGAATGAATTCGCGCGCATCCTGAAGCTGCACGGTGCGCTGAGGGTGGAGAACTGGGTGGTCGCGCGAACGCTGCCGGCTTGACTTGCGTCTTACTGCAGGCGCTTCAGCCTCTGCTCGACGAATTCGGTCAATTCAGGCGTCAGCGCGCCCGTCGCCCTGGCGCGCTGGAAGGCGTCCCGCGCCTCGGGCAGCCTGCCATCCGCTTCCAGCGAGATGCCCAGCCCCATCCACCACACGCTCGCTTGGGGCACAAGGCGCAGGGCGGCCTGATATTCCATCACGGCTTTCTTGTGGAAAGTCAGTCGCTGCAGTACGGCAGCATGCAGGGCACGATACTCCGGATTGTCCGTCGCCGCACCCGCGGCCCGGCTCAAGGTTTCCTCGGCACCGCGCGCATCGCCGCGCGTCAACTTCAGGCGGGCGAGCCGCGAAGCCATCTGCGGCTGCGCCGGATCGCGCGTCAGCGTCTCCTCGAGCAACGCCTGGGCATCCTCGAACCGCTGCTGCTCGATCAGCAGGCTGAACAAGGCCAGGCGGGCGCCAGCATGCGCCGCATCCTCGCTCAGCGCGCCGCGCAGCACAGCCATGCCTTCCTGAACGCGCCCCTGGTTCACCATACCCAAGGCGCGCCGGTATTCGTTCTCGGCTCTTTCGCGCGAAGTCGACATGCGCACCTTCTTCTCGATGCGAACATCATCGCCAGCCGTCTGGGTTTCGGTTAGCGGCACTTTTCCCAGCGTCGTGGCCACCTTGAGGCTGCTACGGTTCTCCGTCAGCTTGTGCGATGATGGGGTTTCCTTGCGTGCGACCGGCGCAGGCTCCTGCGCCGGTCGGGTCTTGGCGGCTGCAGCCGGCGGGGGCGGCGCGGCGGGGATTTTTTTCTCGGCAGCAGGCGCAGCGGGGGGTGGCTGAGGCAGGGTGGCTGCAGCGGCTGGCGGTGATGGGGGAGGCGCCTCGGCAGGTTGAGGCGATGCCGCTGGCGCTTGCGTGTCTGGCGCCGTTGCGGGCGCTGGCGCTATGGGTGCTGACGCTATGGGCGCAGCCACCGGGCCGGCAGCGATGGGTGCAGGGGCTGGCGCCGGGGCATGCTGCGTCTGCGATCCTGAAAGAAACCAGACAGCGGCGCCGGCCACCAGAGCAAGCACTGCAACCAGGAAAAATTTTGCCCATGGCAACGCATCGCGTTGCGGCGGCAGCGAACGGATCTCATGCTGCGTGCCGGCATCGCCAGACAGGGTCGCCCGTCGCGACTCCAGATCCTGCAACATCTTGTTGATCAGGCTCATGACTGCTTTCCCCCCATCCCCCTTCCCGAGGAAGGGGGTGTCGATTGTTCGCCGCTGCGCGGCTCCATGTGTCTGGCTGCACAGCCCGGCGGAAGGCGGTTCCTCACCATAATCTCCACGCCGGCAGGCGCGCGCCCTCGGTATCCCGCGCGGCGGCCTTGACATTGCGCGGCGCGACCTCTTGCCGGCCCTCGCCGTAGGCGGCCAGCATGGCCTTGTGCGCCAGGATATTCACCAGCCGCGGCGTGCCGTTCGCCGCGCGGTGGATTTGCCGCACCGTTGCCTTGGGAAAGACGCGGTGGCCGCGGTAGCCCGCCACGCGCAGGCGATGTGCCAGATACAGCTCCATCTCGTCGGGCTTCAGCCCGCCGAGGCGGTAGTGGAAGGAAATGCGCTGGCGCAACTGCCGCACCGAGGGGTTGGCCAGCCGCTCGTCCAGTTCCGGCTGGCCAAACAGCACCAGTTGCAGCAGCTTGCGCTTCTCGGTTTCCAGGTTCGACAGCAACCGCAGCGATTCCAGGCTTTCCATCGGCAGGGCCTGCGCTTCGTCGAGACAAAGAACGACCGACTTGTCCTGCCGCGCGAACTCAAGCAGTGCCTGGTTCAAGCCCTTGAGGAGGTGGTACTGGTCGGCATCCTTGTCGAGTTCGACGCCGAGTTCTTCCGCCAGCGCCAGCATCAGGGTGCGTGGCTCGAGGTAGGGGTTGGGCAGATAGGCGCTGACGGTGTCCGCGCCCAGGGTGGCCAGCAGGCGGCGGCAGAGCAGCGTCTTGCCGGTGCCGACTTCGCCCGTGATCTTGATGAAGCCCTCGCCGCTTTTCAGCGCGATCAGCAGCGTGTTGAGCGCCTCCTGGTGCGCCGTGCCGGCGAACGCGAAGCTGGTGTCCGGCGTGATGCCGAAGGGAAGCTCGCGCAGGCCGAAATGCTCAAGGTACATCGCTACTGCTGCACCGGCACGGCGGGCGGTAGCGGGCGCTCCATCGCGCGCAGGCGCTCGCGCGTATTGACGAGATCGTCCTCCCACTGCTTGTCGCCATGGATCACCGTCGGCTTCAGGAGGACGACGATCTCGCGCTTCTGCAAGCCCTTCTTGCCCTGCTTGAACAGGGCATTGACAACGGGCACGTCGCCGACCCCCGGCACCTTGCCGCCGTCGTCCGACTGGATGTATTCCATCAGTCCGCCAAGAGCGACAATGTTGCCGTCACGCACACGCACGATGCTGTCCGTCTCGTTGATGCTGCTGGAAGCCAGCGGCAGCTGGTAGGTGCCCAGGGTGCCGAGGTTGATGATCTTGTTCTTTTCCGACACCACGCTGACCGACGGCCGGATGTGCAGGATGATGTTGTCGTTCTCGTCGATCTGCGGCAGCACGTCGAGCGAAATGCCCGAGAAGAAAGGCTGCACGGTAATGGTCGGCGAGGTCGTCGTGCTGCTGCCGCTGGACGAAGTCGTGGTGCTGATGTTGGTCACGTAGTAGTCGTCGGTGCCGACCTTGAGCACCGCCTTCTGGTTGTTGATGGTGGCGATGCGCGGGCTGGACAGCACATGCACCGAGCCCTGCGTCTCGAGAAAGGAAATCAGCGCCTGAAAACTGCCTGTCTGAAACGCCAGACCCATTATGCCGGCAAGCGGGCCGCCGGCAAGCCGGCCGACTGCGCCGGCAAGTGGCGCCGCCAGAATGGTGCCAAGATCGTTGGCAACGAACGAACCGGAGTCCGTGTTGTATTGTGTCGCGACTTCCCCAGGATGGTTAATGCCGAGGCTCGGCGCCTGTGTCTTGAACTGGTTGGTATCCGCGCCAGAGGAAAGGCGGTGGCGCCCCGTGGCGGTAAATCCCGCCCAGTTGATGCCGGCCTGGAACTGCTCGGAGAGCACCACATCGACGATCTTCGCCTCCAGCATCACCTGGCGCTCGATGGTCAGCTGGGACGCACGCAGGAAGTTCTCGACCTCGCGCAGTTCGCGCGGCATGGCGCGCACCACGATGACACCGGACTGCGGCGAAATGACCACGCTGCGTCCGCCCTCAGTACCGATGACAGCCTTGATCGCCTCGCTGATCTCACCCCAGAAATCCATCTGGTTGGTGGTCGACACGGAGCTGCCACTGGTAGGCTGGGTGGTCGTACCGCCCGCCCCTGCCGCCGGCACCGCCGCGCCTCCGGCACCTGCCGTCGTCGAGGTGATCGATCCCGAAACGACGCGGGTATCGCTGCGGCCCTGCCGCTGCGCCGTCAGGTAGTTCACCTTGAACACCCGCGACTGCATTGCCAGTGACTGGACGAAGATGCGCGTACCTTGCACCCGGTATTCGTAGCCGTACAGCTCGCGGATGGTATCGAGGGCCTCCATCACCGTGACATCTTTCAGGTTGACGGAAATGCTGCCGCTCACCTCGGGACTCACCAGCATGCTGTAGCGCGTGCCGGAGACAATGGCCATGAACACCTGGCTGGCCGGGGCATTGCTGACCGAGAGGTCGAAGCGCGCCTCGGCCGCCCGTCCCGCCGGCGCCTCGATTTGCCCCGTCAGCGGCGGCACCAGAGCGCGGCTGACGGCATCCGGCGCCGCCTCGCGGTTGCGGTTCTCCGTGGCGCGCTGCATCTCGCTGTCGATCGAATCGCGCACCACGCCAGGCTTGATCGACGACATCGTGTCGCATCCCGCGAGCAGAAAACCCGCCGACATTGTGACTATCCAGAGGATTCGCATCATGATTTTTCCTTATTTTCCAGCCGCTTTTCGGGCAGCCCGCTTCGGCCGCAGTTCGACATCCGGATACATGCCGATGGTTTCCCGGCGCCCGTCCGCATAACCCAGGACGACCGCATGTTCCTCGATTTTCACCACCACCGCCTCGCCCGCCTTGTCGCCCGGCTTGATCCACTCGCCGTTGAGCAACGCCAGGTAGCGCTTGCCGGTGCGTTTGATCGTCTGCAGGCCGGAGTCAGGCGGCGTTGCATCCTGCATCTCGTAGGCCGGATCGAGGAACTGCGGCGGCGGCCGCGTCGGATCCCGCATCCCTTGCGCCAGACTGAGGCCAGGCAGCGCAGCCAGCAGGACCACGGCGCAGAGGCGCACCAGCAGTACTCGCGTCACCAGTGACTGCATTCCAGTGCGAAGCAGGCTGTTCATCCCACCGGGCTGCGTACTTCCTGCGGTCGAATTTCCTTTGGTCATATCGTCAACCACACCTTGTCGAGGCTGAGCGTGTACAAGGTCAGTTTCAGTTCGGGGCGGTAGTAGTCCCGCGCATCCAGCTTCAGTTGCCCCCAGTACATCTGCCAGGGCAGCGACTCGATCTGCGCCAGGTAATCCAGCATGTCGAAATAGCTGCCGCGCAGGGTCAGCTCCACGCCGTGCTTGTAGATGTTCTGGCTGTCTCCCTGCCCTGCTGCGGTCGCTTGCTGCCCTGCTTGCTCCCCGGCTACAGCCGCCGCATCCCCGGGCTGAGCACGGCCGAGCAGTTCCTCCGGCGGCAGGGTCGTCATTTTCACGAGCTGGAGACGCCGGTTGCGCTTCAGCAGGTCTTCCAGCAGCGTCGCCATACGGTCGGGCGGAACGAGCTGCTTGGCGGACGATTGCAGGCCGGCATCGATGGCGGCAATCTTGCGTTCGATTTCGTCGATCCGCGCCTTTGCCTGCGTATCGGGATTATCGGCGATCTGTGCCTGCAGTTCCTTGACCTGCGCCGCAACTCGCGCCGCTTCTGCCCGCTGCTCGGGCAGGCTGACCTTGAGGCCGGCATTCTGGCGCGACCACGCGCTCAGCAGCAAGGTATCCACCACAAAAAACACCACGATAAAGGCGGCCGCCGCCACCAGCATGCGCTCACGCAGCGACAGGGCATCGAATTTCTGCTGCCAGGCTGCCAGCCTCTTGCCCATTCCGTTCGGGGTGCGCTCTGTCATCGTGCCTCCGCCGCCGGCCCGCCTGCCGCAGTGTCCGCAGCGCTTCGCACCGTCGCAGTCAACAAAAACTCGTGAAAGAGCGGCAGTTTTGCCACCTCCTGCCCTCCCCCCCCTCCCTGGGCGGGCGCTTCGGCTGCGACTGCAGTGGAGGGTCGCGCCGCAGGCTTGTCGTCACCGACCAGTTGCACGTTCAGCGCTTCGAAGGAGCGGCCGCGCAGCGTGGGTTCGCTGTTGAGCCCGCGAATGTAGCCGGGAATCTGTTCGGGGTTGAGCGTGCGGCCTTCAAGGGTGATGTTGCGTCCGCCCTCGGCCATCTGCAGGCTGACCATCCACAGGCCGTCCTGAGCCTGGCGAGCAAACGCCCGCAGGAACTCGGAGAAGCCGTCCTGGGAACCTAGGGCGCCGCTTTCCAGGGCCGCCTTCACCCGCTCACGGCCCCGCAGGGCAGCTTCAGCCCGTTGCAGGGCGGCTTGCGTTTCACTACTCACCTTGCGCTGGGCAATCTCCTGATTGAGCCGCGCCAGCTCCTCCTGCCCGCCGCTCAGCTCGGCACCGACGCGAGTGGATTCCTCCGTGAGCCGCTGGTTCTCCCAGCGCACCACGCCGCCATACAGTCCGAGCAGCACGACCATGACGCTGAGGCCAAGTATGAGAGATTTTCCGGTCAGCCACTCGCGCTTCGCGCGCAGCGCCGGGTTGAAGAGGTTGATCTGCTGGGTCACTTGCGCACCTCGAAGCCGCGCAGGGCCGCGCCCAGCAAATGGAAGCACTGTGCCTGACGGCTGGGCGCACGCAGTTCGGGCACCTTGATGAGATCCAGCACCTTGCCCAGGTCTGCGGCTTCTACCAGCACATAGAGGTTCTGCGACAGATAAGTGGCCAAACCGATTTCTTCCGGTAGCGGCATCACCAGCAATTGCGCCAGATTGACGTAATGATGCTGATGCTCGAAGGTGTCGAACGAGCGCTGCAATTCGAGCACGATGCGGTCGAACAGCGCATGACGTTCGTCAAAATCCGCGCTGGTCAGTTGATCGAGGGTGATATCCAGGCGCCGGAATGCCTGCAGTTCGCCGCGATAAGTAAACGTCAGCAGCCCGCCCTCGGCGGAGAAGCCGAGCATGGCCATGCCGCGCCCCGGCGGCTCGTAGAGCGTGGAAAGATTGCGCTGCGCCGTCTCGGGTACATCAATGGCCTCGAGGTCGATCTTCGCCTTCTGCAGCGTCTGGATGCGCGCACCGAGTACCTCGTTGGGTGCGCAGGCGACGAAGACGAAGCGGCTGCGCGCGCCGCCGGCATTCTCCGTCGGCACGGCCAGCACATCGAGCGTCGCCTTGTCGACGGGAAAGTCGACCATGCCCTTGATATGCCAGCGCATGGCCTCTTTCATTTCTGCCGGCGGCACATCCGGTGGTTCGACCTGCAGGAACTGGTATTCGCCGAAGCGCAGGCTGGTGGTGGCGTGATAGCGGTCGAGCGCGAACTGCTTGCGCAGGCGCGCATAGGTGTCGACCTCGGCGCCTTCCTTCCTGAAGGATTCGCAGAGTGTTACCTCCGGCCGTCCGCCCGCACCCACCTGGATATGCGTCAGATCCACTACACCGTCACGGCTTGAAACGGCGAGCCAGCCGTTCCGCTTACCGGTGTTAAAAATTCTCATTTTACGTTAACTTACCCATATAACCCACGGAAACTAAAGGTTTTCAGTATGGTTGTCAATCTAATAAACGGGGTTATCACATAGTCATTTCCTTAGCGGGTGACCTCACGCCTGAAAATCAGCCGGTCGCGGTAAATGCCGAAGGTCGCTCTCGTTATGGGATCGTCGTCATACATCGTCGCCGCATCGCCATCCGGATTGATGGCGTCGTCCCAGCGACCCAGTAGCCAAGGCATCGCACCCAAGTTGATCGTGACATCGACGCTACCCTGGTTGTTGAATCCGGGTGTGGTCAGTCTCGGACCAACAAATAGGCCCCCGCTCGCTGTCCAGGGCCCCCCCGCTGCCAATGCAGTTTCGCCGAGATTCAGATTGCGCTGCCAGTTCGACAGGGCGAAGTTGCCCACAGTCAGCGTGGTGCAGGCGTCGGCGGCGTTTTGAGTAAAACCGCTGCCACTCCAATATTCACTGCGCACCGTCAGCGGCAGCGCACGCAGTTCAGAGCCATGCACATTTAGCATTTGCAGACGTCCGAAACGCACACTCGACAATGCGCCAACGGCCCTGGCTGTGCAATTCGGCGGTATACAGGCTCCCGCCGTAAGTGGATTCATGTCCAATCCATTCAATAACACATCGTCCGGATCCGTAACCGCGACCCCCAGTTGTAGTTGGTCGTAGGGGCCGTCCGGATTGTCAGGCATTGCCCGGCGGAATTGGGCAGAGGTAGTAGACAGGGAATAAACACCATTGGTCCATATCTGTGGCGGCTGCGGAACGCTTAACCGTGAGGACAAGTCAATGCCGTTGTTTGCGTTTTCCGCCTTCCAGTCAACAGGGGCAATCTGCGTCGTACCGAAATTTGGGCTGTGATAGTTGGACGTTATCGATTCGGTGCCATAGGCTCTGGCCTCGATGGTCGCGGACAATATCGGGAATCCCTGGTTCATGAAGGTAAGTGCGCCCGGACCAGTACCGCATGCAGGCAGGAAAGAACTGCTCGTCAGCGTGAAATGATCCGGCACAAAACGCCCTACGTTCATCTGTGACGAACAGATGTAAGCCCCGGAAATCGAACAATCGTTCGGTGTATCCGCCAAGTCGACAGCTGCAAACGTGGTGTCCCGCAACTGTGCCGTAAAAGCACCGACATTGTCATAGGTCGCAGCCGCCGTTACATACGCGCCCGCAACCGCGCTACCAGTTAATGAAAGGGTTCCGGTTGTTGGCGTGCACGCGCAATCGGACATCAATGTCGTACATGCCGGAGTGCCAATGCAACTGGTCAATACGGCTGTCGGCGAGTCTATATAGTTCGATGTGGCCACATTTAGGAAATCGACGGCCGTGGCCGACACGCGGAACGGTCTTCCTGCCTTGTGAGCATTGGTCAGATTGATCGGAGGCGGGTCGGGAGGCGCATTCACCCTGAGCGCAAGAGACAGGTTGTTCATATCGAACAGACCCGGGTTTTCCCAATCCGCATGCTGCACCACAAATCCGGTAAATGAAGCCGGCCGGATGGCAAAATTGTCAGTCGAGCAACCGACCACCAGCGGCGCGCCGATCGCCGGATAGCTCATCCGTACGCGCAACTCGCGCCAGACATTGTTCTCCGTCAGCGAGATGTTCTTGCGTCCAGAATCGATAGCAACGAAGCTCAGCGTAGGTGGCAAGAACGCAGGTAACGACGTCCAGGTCGGGCGGCAGCCGTTGGCGTCCAGCACTCCGCTGTTATCGGTGGCATCGAGCAACTCGATTCTGACATCGCCAGTGAAGCCGCTCTCGACGCCGGTTTTCGCGGCATTCAATGCGACGACCGCCACATCGAATGCCTGTGCGGCCACCTTGGTCTTGATGACTCCCGTGATGCTGCCGACCGGCGTGGCGGTCTCAAAGGCATTGAACCCACCCGGAACGACAGTGGTCGTGTCGCAGTAGAACAAGTTGGGGTTCGGCAGCGTCGAAAAGACGGCGTCGCCCGGCTTTTGCCACTGAAGTTGTGCCACCGCCCCGCCGCCGCGTTCATAGTATTCCAGCGTCACGGTATATTGCTGCCCAGCCGCCAAGGTCACCATGCCCGTGTCGTAGGTCGGACCGTGATCCACCCAGTTGTTGATCACTGGCGTCCCACCCACCCACAAGCGGATGCCGTCGTCGCTCTGCGTACGGAAAGTGTAAACGCCCGATACTGGCGCCTGGACATAGCCCGTCCAGCGGACGCTGAAATTGTCCGCACCGATGCCGGCAACAGGGTTGCCTCCGCCCCAGTTGAAATCCACCACCGGGTCGACGCGCAACACCGCGGCTCCCGTGAAGAAAGCCCCGGATGCTCCACCCTGGTCGTAATACGTGCCCTGGATACCGTTCGTCAACGTGCCTGAAGCCAGGGTGAAATTAATCTGGCTGTTGAGTGTGATGGTGTTGGGCGGGACGGCCGTATCCGTGACATTGTTCACCGTCAGCGTATAGGTCAGGCTGGAAGACAAAGGCGAAGTCGTTAGTTGCACGGTACGCGGATCTCCAGTCATGGCGGCCGCGCTCACTGTCGCGCCATGATTGAGCGCATAGTTGATCGCCACTGTGGCGCTTGCCGGATTCACCGGCTCAGAGAAGGTGACATTGACCCGGTTGGAAACGCCGCAGATCGTCGAGACGCCGGACAGGGTCGGCGCTGTCGTGTCGCAATGTAAGAGGTTGGCCAACGGGATTGCGGCGAAAGCTGCTGCGGGGGGCTGCCATTGCAGGCTGATCACCGCGCCGCCGCCGCGCTCATAAAACTCCAGCGTGACCGGATAATACTGACCCGCCACGAGGTTGACCGCGGCGCTGGTGTCCGTCGCCGCCCCATGGTCCGTCCAGTTGTTGATGAGGAGCGCGCCGCCCACGGTGAGTCGCACACCGTCGTCGCTCACCGTGCGGAAAGAATAGCTGCCGGTGCTCGGCGCCTGGACATAGCCCGTCCAGCGTACGCTGAAATTGTCTGCGCCGATTCCCGATGCCGGCGCGCCGTTCCCCCAGTTGTAATCGACCGGCCCATCGATCTGGGCCATTGTGCTGCCGGTAAAGAAAGCACCGGACATGTTGCCCTGGTCGTAGTAGGTGGCGGACAGGCCGTTGCGCAGCCCACCGCCGCTGTAGGTGAAAGGGAGGCCCGCCGGCGCCATGATATTGGACGGTACCGCCACATCGCCGACGCCGCTTACGTTGACGGTGTGCCCCCCGGCCGTCAGCACCCCCGTCGAAAGAATGATGGTGCGCTGGTCGGGGCTGAGCACGGCCCCGGTGACCGGCACGGCACCGGCATCGACGCTGTAATTCGTGGTTATGGTTGCACTCGCCGGATCAACAGGCTCGGAAAACGTCACGGCAACCCGGTTGTTGATGCCGCAACTTGTGTTGACTGTGGTGAGTGTGGGAGGCGTAGTGTCAGTGGTCAGCAAACCTTGGGTGCCGTCGCTGGGGGGGATGGGGGAGAAGGCTGCATCAGCCGGCCTCTGCCAGCGCAACCCTGCCTCTGCACCGCCCCCGTTCTCGTAGTACTCCATGATGACCGCATAGTCCGTTCCGGCCGTCAGCGCCACGGCGGCGCTGGCGTTATCCGTGGGCCCATGGTCGGTCCAGTTGTTGATGACAAGCACGCCGTTGACCCAAAGCCGGACACCGTCGTCGCTACGTGTCTGGAAAAAATAGTTGCCGGTGGTCGGCGCACGCACGAAGCCCGTCCAGCGCACGCTAAAGGTATCCGGGCCGATGGCCGCATCTGGAGGTCCCGAACCCCAATTGAAGTCGACGCTCGGATCGACGCGCACCACCGTCGCGCCTGTATAGTTGATATTGTCGTAATAGGTTCCTGTCAGGCCGGGCACGACGCCTGCCGACGCCTGCCCAGACAGGGCGGCAAGGCAGAACAAGGCCGCTGCTCCGACGCTCCGCACGAAACCGAAAGCAGTCTGCACATCCTTCATGGAATTATTCGCCAAAGTCAGTCCCCGCAGGACGGCGCGCCGGTTCAAGGATTTCTTGTACTGCACGCCCGGCATGCTCCGCCAGGGCCGGATTTTGCAGCCACATCTGGATGAAGAACTCCTTCATCTGTTCGGATTGCGCCAGGCGGCCCAGCATGACTTCTTCCGGAATGTCCGCGTCGGGATGATTATTTTTCTCAAACATTCGGATCCTCCCCCCGCTTGATTTTTTCCAGTGCCGCGATGTCGAGCAGATCCTTGGGCCGATTCGCCGCATGCTTCATGGTCAGCAGATCATCGATCGAGGCGATCCGCACTTCCCGACCGTACAGCATGCCCTTCACCGCATTGGCCATCAAGACTTCAAACGATATCTCGGGCCGCACCAGGACATCGACGACACTGCCGGCAAGCTGCGGTTCCCGCAACGAAAAAGCCAGCATGCCTTTTTCCCGGTGCCATTGATCGATCTGGTCGGCATTTCTAAGCGAGTCGATCGGCACCGGGATGCCCGGTTTCAGGCCAAAGCGTTTGGCCACCTCGATGAAGCGGGCCAGGTTCCCGTCGTTCATCGCCAGAACCAGATCGATATCGAATGTGGCGCGCATGAAGCCATGCAACTGCACCGCCAATCCGCCTACCAGCACGTACTGGACGTTTTCATCTGCGAGCGACTGGAGCAACTCGATAGTTTTCATGGCTCTTGTTTCGCCGTGAAATGGAGAAATTCGCGGGCTCGCATTTCGCTGTAAAAGTCAGTCCCTGCAGGACGGCGATCACACTGCGCCCTGTTGCCCAATCCGCTACCCGACGGATCTCCCTGCCTCATCTTTCCACCGCCCCCTGCACCTGCCGCTCGACGTAATCCGGCCCCGGCGCGGGATTCGGGCAGGCACCGCCCGCCGGCTGATTGCAGGCTGTTGCCGTCAGCTGATAGATGTTAACTACGTTGCTGGCTTCGGTATGCGTCGTCGATATGCAATTCACCGTGACGGTGAATAACACCAGTGAGCCGGGCAGGGCCAGATTCGTTGCGGCTGTACAGGAGGCGACGACAGGCCGCAGCACCTGCCACGCGCCCCACTCGATGCCCGCCTGCGCTGCCTGGTAGCCGCGGGTGCCGAGTTCGTCGAAGGCGGCGCTGCTCTGCTGCACGCGGAACATGCTCACGGCGAAGGCGCCGAGCGCAGCCAGCACCACGATCAGGAAGATCGCCGTGATGATGGAGAAGCCGCGCTGTTTGGCGGTCATGGCACGTTGCTCACATGAACCTGCGAGAACAGCGTCACCCGCTCCGCCGTCCCCACCGGATCGGTCTGGGTCAGTTCCAGACGGATCGAAATCGCGCCGTTGCGCTGCGCTACGGCACTCGGATTGTAGGTGAAACTGCAGCCGGTGACGCCGTTGGCGAGCAGGGATGCAGCGCCCCCCGCCGGTGGCGTCGCCTGTGCCGCCGTGATGGCATAGCCCCATTGCCGGGTCAGCGTCTGTGCCGCGGGATTGCAAATGTAAGTCACCGGCCCGGACACGACCTGGAAGCGCCGGTCTGGCGAGGCAAGCAGAAATTTCAGGCTCTGAAATTCCAGGCGGTCTTCGCTGCCGGGTCCTGCCGCTGTTGCCAGGATTCGGCTCTTGTTGCCTCCCGTCACCGGGCCACTGAAGTAGGCATCAGCGTCGGCGAAGCCGAGGCCAAGATTATAGACCACGAGGAAATCGCCGGCCACCGCGCCGGTGGCGATGTTTGCCCGGTTGGGTATCGTGCCCAGGCTGCGGAAGCAGGTATCGTCCGAACCGATCGTGAGCGCATCGTTGTAACCCGCCACAAGGCCAGCGGGGCACTGCAGCACACCAACGCCTCCTGCAGGCTCCTCCCGATAGCGCCCACCAGTGCGCACTCCTAGATACTCCAGATAGCACAGCCCCACGCCATCGCAGGCGCCGGTCACGCGCACGCTGTTGGGCAGGGCGGTCTGCAGGTCGCGGCTGATACGCCGCACCGCCAGGTCGGCGATATCGGTCAATGCTGCACGTCGGGCAACATCGAAATAACCGGTGATCGGCACACGCAGGAACACCGCCGCCGCGGCAGCCAGGATGCCGGTAATCACCATCGCCGTGATCAACTCGATCAGGGTGAAGCCGCGCAGTCGCTGCGGATCAGAGGTTCGGCGCATAGCGGGTGCGGATGCCGTTGAGCGTGACCGTAATGGCGCCCGGGCCGGTGACAGTCACGGTGATCAGTTGCGCATCGGTGGCGGCGATGCCGCCGAAGGCGATGCCGCCGACGGCAATTGTTGCACTGTAGGCGCCCAGGCCAGGAATCGCAGGGGGGCCTGTGATATCAAGAATGCCCGCCGCCATGGCGAAGCCGTTGTAGTCATTAACATTGTCGAATGGCGTCAAGGCGGAATAGCGCGTTTCGCCGGCCTCGGGCCCCACCACTTCAGGCGTGCCGCAGGCGGCGGGAGCGCCCGCCGTGGATACCGCCGGATCGTCCGGATCGCAGAAGGTGAAGGGCATCATGCGCACCTCCTCCAGCAGCGACTCGGCGATCGTCAGGGCCTGCTTGCGGATGAGGGGGTCGGCGCTGGCGCGGGTGGTGTTGGCGAACATGAGCATGATGCCGCCCACCGCAACACTGATGATCACGATGAACATGATCACCTCGATGAGGGAAAACCCCCGACAGCGCGAGCGCCTGCCGATACTGCGTTTTTCAGTTGAAGACATAGCCGGTCTCTGCGCTGACCGTGATCGGCAGGGCGCGGCCGGTGAGCGCCACCGTCACCGGTGCGACAGATGGCTGGCCGAGGCCGTTGAAGCGGAAATTTGCGCTTGCGATAAGCGCAATGCCGGTCGGGGCATTGATACTGTAGGGTGCCGACTGTCCGGGAAGATTGACGGCGCTGCTACAGGCGGCGCCGGGGATGGTGCTGGGGTTAAAGGTCAGCACCACCTGGCCAGCCGGGAAATCGACGCAAACCTCCCGTCGCTTGGTGATGGCGACCTTCTGCGCGTAACGCAGGGCCGTCCTCACCTCATCGGAAAAGCCGCGCTGGGTAAAGGCCGTGTTGTCCTGGAAGCGCGGCAGAGCGATACTGGCTAGCAGGCCGATGATCACCAAAGTGACGACGAGTTCCACCGTGGTGAAGCCCGCCTTGCGGGTCCATGACCGCCCCGCCGTCATGATGACTGTCTATCAGCAGCCGCTGAAATCGACCGGACCAATGGTCGGCACACCGCCGAGACCTGAAGCCGTGTAAGGCACCGCACAGGTCGCAACATACCCGCCTGTTCCGCTCTGCACCATCATGCCGTTGGCTGCGCTATATGAATACCCTTGGAGATTTAGTTCCACCACAGTGGGTGTGCCGGTGACCGCTGCGGTAGGCACGGTAAGCGCTGCTTTCGCAATACCAGCCAATGCATCAGCCGGATAGAAGTACGTCACAGTAATACATTTAGCCTGCGCCGCCGTGCTCCCCTCCATAGCCACGCCTGTCCCGCCGTTGCCGTTGGCCGGGAGCGTGCAATTATTGACTGCTCCTTGCCCCGCTCGTGCCAGCGCGGTGCCATGCACCATAGCCACGGCACTTTGCATTGCACCTTCGAGCGCGCGCAACTTGGCGACACGTGCATCTCTTTGTAAATTGATGAAGCGCGGGAATGCCGTCGCGGCGAGAATGCCGAGAATGACGATGACGACGACCAGTTCGATGAGCGTGAAACCGCTTTGCTTTTTCATAAATTACTCCTTTGGAAATTTCGATGTGATTCGATCATAACCCATTGCTTCGATTCTTTATGCCAACTATTACCGGTTTCCCCCGGCAGGGTTTTCGAACCAGATATACGACGGATGCGGCTGCAGACGCGGCTGCGACGCCCCTTCGCTGGACTGGACAGCGAACCTGAGTTCCTTGTCTTTTTTTCCGTCGACCGTCAGGTGCTCTGCGCGATTGGGCCGGTATATCAGTTGTCGGCTGCCCGGATTGAAATACCAGAAACCCGCTTTGGCGCCTGCGGGAGCCTTGGCATACTCCCCCAGATAGTTTCTCGGCGGCGTCTTTAACCATTTGATCGGATTGTCAGTTTCCAAATGCAAGCGCTTCGGGTCAGGCCCGCGGGCAAGGCGGCTGGCCGCCTCCAGACGCAGGCCGAAATTGATCGAGCGGATTGTTTCCTCGACCTCTGTTTTCTCCGCCATCTCCTGCATGTAGAGCACCCGGTCGAGGAGGAAATACAGCAGTGCAGCCAGCACGGCGAGGGCAACGGCGAGTTCGACAAGGCCAAAGCCGCCCATATGATGCTGCCTGTGATGCCGCCTGTCATGCCGCCCGGCGCCCACGGGGATGCTGGGCATTACTTGATCGCCGCCTTGCCCAGGTCCCACATCGGCAGGAACACGCCGAGCGCCAGGATCAACACCATCACACCAAGGGCGACGATGAGAATCGGTTCAATCTGCGCCGACAGGTTTTTGAGCTCGTATTCGACCTCGCGCTGATACATGTCGGCAATCTCCAGCATCATCTCGTCGAGCGAACCCGATTCCTCGCCGACCATGACCATCTGCAGCACCACCGGCGTGAACACGCCGGAGGCGACGGCGGTGCGCAGCACGCTCTCGCCGCGCTCCACGCCCATGCGCATGTCTTCGAGCTTCTTGGCGATGTAGGCGTTTTCCACCACCTGCCCGGTCAAAGTCAGTCCCTGCACTACGGGGACGCCGCTGCGCGCCGCCATGGCGAAGCTGCGGGCAAAGCGCGCCAGGGTGGCCTTGCGGATAATCTTGCCGGCGATGGGGATGCGCAGCTTGAAGCGGTCCCAGGCGAGTTGGCCGTCGATCGTCCTGACGAAGGCACGGAAGACAAAGACGGCGACGATCAGCATCGTCAGCATGGCCGGCCACCAGGCCAGAGTGAAATCGGAAAAACCGATGAGGATGCGTGTCATCAGCGGCAGTTCGGCATTGAAGCCCTTGAACACCTTGGCGAAGGCCGGAATGACGAAGATGTTGATGATGACCAGGGCGATGGCCATGGCCAGCACGACGAAACTGGGATAGCGCAGCGCCGACTTGACCTGGTCCTTCATGTATTTCTGGAATTCCAGGTGATGGAAAAGCTGCAGGAACACTTCTTCCAGGCGGCCGGTGGTCTCGCCGACGCGCACCATGGCGACGTAGAAGGGGCCGAACACCGCAGGGTTGCGCGCCAGTGCCTGCGACAGTTCGCGGCCGGAGTCGAGCGCTTCGCGCAGATCCTGGATGACCGCGGCGAAGGCGCGGTTCATGGCCGATTCCTGCAGGCCGGCGAGCGCCCGCATGATCGGCACGCCGGCCTTCATGAGGGTGTACATCTGCCGGCTGAAGAGCAGCACGTCGAGGAAGCCGGCCTTCTGCCGGTCAAACAGCCGCGAGAGCTGCCTGCCGGCGGATTCGGCCGGCGCCGTCGATTCGGAAATCTGGATGGGCGTGATGCCGCTCTCGCTCAGGTGCTCGGCGAGGATGCTGCCGTTCGGGCTTTCCATGACGCCCTCGATGCGGTTGCCCTGGGCGTTGCGACCGACGTAAGCAAAAAACGGCACGGTGTGACTACTCCTCGTACTGGCTGGTGGTGCGCATGGCCTCGGACACCGTGGTACGGCCCTCGATGACGGCGCGGATGGCGTCGCGGCGCAAGGTATGGTGGGCCATCTGCTCGCGCGCGGCACGGATGAATTCGGCCGGATCCTCCTGGTTGGCGGCCTCGACGACGGGGGCGGTCATCTCCAGCATCTCGTAGATGCCGCTGCGGCCGAGATAGCCGGTGCCGTTGCAGTGCGAGCAGCCGGCACCTTCGCGGTATTCGTGGCGATCCACCTCGTCGCCGATCTCGACCCGCAGCCACTCATGCTCCTGCGGGTTGAGGTGACGCGGCCGCGCGCAGTGCTCGCAGATCACGCGCACCAGGCGCTGGGCGATGACCATCTGCAGCGACATCGCCATCATGTAGCGCGGCACGCCCATGTCAAGCAGGCGAATCGGCGTGCTGGCGGCATCGTTGGTGTGCAGGGTGGACAACACCATGTGGCCGGTGATGGCCGCGCGCAGGCCGATCTCGGCGGTGATCTGGTCACGCATCTCGCCGACCAGGATCACGTCCGGGTCCTGGCGCAGGGCGGAACGCAGCACGCGCTCGAAGCTCAGCTCGATCTTCTCGTTGACCTGCACCTGGTTGATGCCGGGCAGGCGGTATTCGACGGGATCCTCGACGGTGATGATCTTCTTCTCGGTGGTGTTGATCTCGGCCAGGGCCGCATACAGCGTGGTGGTCTTGCCGCTGCCGGTCGGGCCGGTCACCAGCACCATGCCGCTGGAGCGGTGGATGGTCGCGCGCAGGCGTTCGAGGATCTCCGGCGGCATGCCCAGATGCTCCAGCCGCAGCATGCCGGAACCCTGGTTGAGCAGGCGCATCACCACCGATTCGCCATGCTGCGTCGGCATGGTCGAGATACGCACGTCGATGGCGTTCGCTTTGACCTTGACGTTGAAGCGGCCGTCTTGCGGCAGGCGCTTTTCCGAAATGTCCAGGCCGGACATCAGCTTCAGGCGCAGCACCAGGGCCGAGGCGATCTTCATGTCGGCCTCGGTCTGCACGTGCATCACGCCGTCGATGCGGAAGCGAATCACCAGCGAGCGCTCCTGCGGCTCGATGTGGATGTCGGAGGCGCGCACCTGGGTGGCCGCCTCGAAGACGGACTGCAGCAGCTTGACGACCGGCGCTTCTTCCAGCCCCGGTGTGAGCGCCAGCGCGCCGAGATCGACGATGCCCTCGCCCATCTCGGCGGTCAGTTCTTTCGCCAGGCCGGTGATTTCCTCGGTACGCTGGTAGACGCGGTCGACGGTTTCCAGCAGCTGGCTTTCCGTGACCACGGCCAGTTCGATCTCGTGCTTGAGGATGCGCGCTACCTCGTCGTAGGCGAAGAGGTCGGTCGGATCGGCGAAGCCGACGCGGATGGTGTGGTCGCGCTCTTCCAGCACCAGCGCGCGGAAGCGGCGCGCCTGGGCTTCCGGCAGCAGGCGCACGGTGGCCGGTTTGATGTTGAAGTACTTGAGATTGATGTAGGGGGCGTTGATCTGCCGCGCGATGGCCTCGGAGATCTGCTCCTCGGTGACGAAGCCCATGTCGACGAACACCCGCCCCAGTTTGCGGCCGGTTTTCTTTTGTTCATCCAGCGCCTGCAGCAACTGCTCCTGACTCAGCAGGCTCTGTTGAACGAGAATTTCGCCCAGGCGGAATTTCTCGGGACGGGCCATAGGGCTCCTGAAAAGTTAAGCTTGTTTATCCGGAAAAACACGTAACATTACTGATTATTTGAGAAATTACCCTTATTCTTGAAGGTGTTCAAGTGTTTCATGTGGTTCTTTACCAGCCGCAAATCCCGCCCAACGCCGGAAATGTGATCCGACTGGCGGCCAATACCGGTGCGAAACTGCATCTGGTGAAGCCGCTTGGCTTCAATCTGGAAGACCGGCAACTGGCGCGCGCCGGCCTGGATTACCACGATCTGGCCGAGGTCCGAGTGCACGAGGACTGGCCTGCGTGTCTGGCGTCCCTCGGTGAAAGCCGGCTGTTTCTCGTCAGCACACGCGGCGGCGTCCGCCACGACACACCCCGCTATCGCGCCGGCGATGCCTTCGTCTTCGGCCCGGAAACACGCGGTCTGCCGCAGGACATGCTGGAAAGCGTGCCGCCGGCACAACGCATCCGCCTGCCGATGGCGGCAGGCAACCGCAGCCTGAATCTTTCCAATGCAGTGGCGGTCATGGTGTTCGAGGCCTGGCGGCAAAACGGGTTTGCGGGAGGCACGTAGGTCGGGCTTCAGCCCGATAGCCATGGCCGCAGCCGGGCTGAGGACCAACCTACAGGGTTTCCAGCTTGGGATCGCGGCCGAGCAGTTGCTCCACGGCCGCGTCGACCGGCACGCCATCATGGAGCACGCCCTTCACCGCCTGGGTGATCGGCATGTCGATACCGAGCCGCTGGGCGAGAATGGCGACTTCCCGGGTACTGGAAACTCCCTCGGCGGTATGCCCCAAATCCCGCAGAATCTGCTCAAGCGGCAAGCCCTGCGCCAGCGCCAGCCCGACGCGGCGGTTGCGCGAAAGATCGCCGGTACAGGTGAGGATGAGGTCCCCCATGCCGGCCAGCCCCATGAAGGTTTCACGTTTGCCGCCCAACGCCAGGCCAAGCCGTGTGATTTCCGCCAGGCCGCGCGTGATCAGCGCGGCGCGGGCATTCAGGCCAAAGCCCAGGCCGTCGGAAATGCCCGCAGCGATGGCCATGACGTTTTTCACCGCCCCGCCCACTTCGGCGCCGACGACATCGTGGTTGGCATAGATGCGCAGGCGCGGGTTATGCAGGGCCTGCGTCGTGGCTTCGGCAAAGTCGCCGTCGGCGGAGGCCAGGGTGATGGCTGTCGGCAGGCCCTGCGCCACCTCTTCGGCAAAACTGGGGCCGGTGAGCGCGCCGCAGGACAGCCGTTCACCGAGTTCTTCGGCGACGATCTGGTGCGGCAGCCGCTGGCTGCCGGCCTCCAGCCCCTTGCACACCCAGATCACTGGGGTGGACGGGGCCGCCGCACGCAATAGCTGCAGGGTTTCGCGCAGGCCTGCCATAGGGGTGGCGAGGATATTGAGTTCGCTGGCGGCGGCCGTAGCGGCGAAATCGTTCTCGATCTGCAATGCTTGCGGAAGGTCGTAACCCGGCAGGTAGCGGGCGTTTGTGTGCGCCGCGCGTAATGCGTCAGCTTGAGCAGAGTTCCGCGCCCACAAGGCCGTCTGGTGGTTGCGGCTAAAAGCAATGGCCAGCGCCGTGCCCCAAGCCCCCGCGCCGAGGACGGCGACTTTCATGCGGAAATCAGAGCCCCCAGACCTGGCTGACGCGTACGAAACCGGACTGGCCGTCGCGGTGGCGTACTTTGGCCCAGCCGGCCGGGCCCGGTTCGATCAATTCCAGCAGGACATCCTTTTCCGCTTCGAAGACAATCCCCGCCGAACTGTCGGCCTGGCTGCGCACTTCGGCGCTCGGCGCCGTGACGATGAGCATGCGCTTGTCGCCAAGGGTCGCCCTCTCGACCCACGCCAGATCGCCCGCCGCGTCGCGCACCTTGGTCCAGCCCTCGATGCTGACGACCACCTCGACCGGACTGCCGCGTGCGACGATGAACAAAGGCTTCGCTTTCTGCGAAGGGGCATCGAACATCACCGCGCCCGATTCGCCCACCGAGCGGAACTCCAGCGCAAACGCGCTGCTGGCGAGCAAAGTCAGTGCGCAGAAGACGGCGGCAATCCGGACTACCCGCCCCCCGGCCCCCGCCCCAGGGGCGGGAGTAACGGTAGTTCGCCGCTGCGCGGCTCCGTAGGTTGACTGCGCCGCCCCTGGGGCGGCCCGGCGGCCGGCGCACATCACTGGATCGGGATCTCGCCGCTTTGGACTTGCGCCTGTGCCTGCTCCAGGCGCTGGCGATAGAGTGCCTCGAAATTCACCGGCGCCAGCAGGATCGGCTGGAAGCCGGCACGGTTGATGACGTCGGACACGGTTTCACGAACGTAAGGGAAGAGGATGTTCGGGCAGGCGATGGACATCACCGGCTCCAGTTCCTCGTCCGGAACATTGCGGACCTGGAAGATGCCGGCCTGCGCCGCCTCGACCAGGAACTGGGTCTTTTCGCCCTGCTTGGCGGTGACGGTGACGGTGAGCACCACCTCGAAGACGCCGTCACCGAGGCCATTCGCCTCCGACTGCAGGCCGACTTCGACCTGGGGCGGCTCGTGCTCGAGAAAAATCTGCGGGGTGTTGGGGGCTTCTAGGGAGAGATCCTTGACGTAAATCTTCTCGATGGAAAAAACGGGTTGTTCATTCTCTGACATAACGTGGAACCGGGTGAGAAAGGGTTGGAAACTATTCGCCGCGCAGCAGCGGATCGAGCTTGCCGGCGCGGTCGAGGGCATACAGGTCGTCGCAGCCGCCGACGTGGAAATCGCCGATGAAGATCTGCGGCACGGAACGCTGGCCGGTTTTCTGCATCATTTCCTCGCGGCGGGAAGGATCGAGGTCGATACGCACCTTCTCGATCTCGGCTACGCCCTTGCGGGTAAGCAGTTGTTCGGCGCGCACGCAGTACGGGCAGACCGCCGAGGAGTACATGAGGACCTTATTACTGCTCATTTCCCGCTCATTTCTCGCTCATTTCTTGGTGATCGGCAGGCCGGCCTGGTCCCAGGCCGAAATGCCGCCGCTGAGGTTGAACACCTTGGCAAAGCCCGCCTTGCGCAGGGCACTGCAGGCGGAGCCCGAGCGATGGCCGCTGGCGCAATTGACGATGATCGCCCGCTCCTTGAACTTCTCCAGTTCGGGCAGGCGTTTGCCGAACTGGGAAAGCGGAATGTGGCGGGAATTGGGGATATGGCCGCCGCCGAACTCGGCCGCCTCGCGCACATCCACCAGCACGGCGTCCTCGCGGTTGATCATGAGCGTCGCCTGCATGGGCGACACGCCCGCGCCGTCGCTGTGCGCCGTCCAGGTCTGCCACAGCAGCATGCCGCCGCTGAATACGGCAAGGCCGGCCCAGGAGAGGTTGTCTTTCAAGAAATCCAGGAGTTGTTCCATCTATTTTTTGAGTATGGGGGGTTCGCCGCAAAAGACTTCCCGCATGAGCACGATGAGTTGCAGCGTGCGCGGATCGCCGACACGGTAATACACCCGGTTGGCATCCTTGCGCGTGAGCAGCACGCCCTTGTCGCGCAGGATCGCCAGGTGCTGCGAGATGTTGCTTTGCGAAGTACCGACGGCATCGACAATCTCCTGCACGCAGGCCTCCTGCTCGCCGATGACACACAGGACTTTCAGCCGCAAAGGGTGCGAAATCGCCTTCAGCGCACGGGCAGCGGTCTCGATGTGTTCCTGTTTCTCGATCAGGTCGGTGATGATATCCACTTCGACGGAATCCCGGAATCCAATTGCAACATCGAATATTATAAAATACTTCCTAACCTTACGCTTGTACTGGCACTTGTGCCGACGCTTAGTATCGACACCTGTGCCGACAATCTGCCCGGTGATTCGGCCCATACTGCCATTCTTCGATAAATCATGAAAAAAATCGTACTGTTGCGCCATGGCGAGTCCGCCTGGAACAAGGAAAACCGGTTTACCGGCTGGACCGACGTCGATCTCACCGACAAGGGCCGCGCCGAAGCCCGCCAGGCCGGCCAGTTGCTCAAAGAAGCCGGCTTCGCCTTCGACATCGCCTATACCTCCGTCTTGAAGCGCGCCATACGCACGCTATGGTCCGTGCTCGACGAGATGGATCGCATGTGGATCCCGGTGGCACACTCCTGGCGCCTGAACGAGCGGCATTACGGTGCACTGCAGGGGCTTAACAAGGCGGAAACGGCCGAGAAGTATGGCGACACCCAGGTCAAGATATGGCGCCGCGCCTACGCTACCCCGCCACCCGCACTGGAACAGGGTGACGTGCGCCTGGTCGCCCAGCTGGCCAACCCGCGCTATGCGAGCGACGCTGTTGCAGCCGCGACGCCGACGGAGTGCCTCAAGGACACGGTCGCCCGCTTCCTGCCCTACTGGGAGTCGACCATCGCACCGCCGGTCAAGGCCGGCAAAAGCGTCATCCTCGCCGCCCACGGCAACAGCCTGCGCGCCCTGGTGAAATACCTCGACAACGTATCCGAGCAGGACATCGTCGAGCTGAACATCCCGACGGGCGTGCCGCTGGTCTATGAGCTGGACGACAATCTCAAGCCGCTCAAGCATTACTACTTGGGTGACCAGGTCGCCATCGCCGCCGCCATGCAGGCCGTGGCCAGCCAGGGAAAGGCAAAAGGCTGACAACGATAACCGCAGCGGCGTCGGCGCCGCGATCGAGTAGAGATCATCGGCGGGGACGCCGCTTCACGCTTATCGCTGCCCTGAGCCTGTCCTTGCTCGCAGTGGGTGCCGCAGCCTTCGCCGCCCCGCCGGAAGCCAAGCGCGAAGAACTGAAAGACCTGCGCGGGCGCATCCTATCGCTGCAAAAGGACATCACCCAGGCTGAAGGGTCGCGCGCCGACGCCGCCGAGGAGTTGCGCGAAGCCGAATCGGCCATCTCCGATGCCAATCGCCGGCTGCGCGAACTGGGCGGCGAGCAGGGTGCGGTTCAGGCTACGCTGGCCAACCTCGACGGCCAATCGAAAAAGCTGTCGCTGCGCATCGCCGCGCAGCAGGCGCAGCTGGGCCGGTTGCTCACACGCCAGTACTACGCCGGCGAGACGGACGCCATGCGCCACCTCCTTTCCGGCGACGACCCCAACCAGTTGGCGCGGGATGGCCACTACCTGAGCCTGCTCTCGCACGCCAAGGCCGACCTGATCCGCGACCTGGGCGATACGCTGGAGGAGAAAAAGCGTCTTGCCGGCCAGGCTCGCGACAAGAGTGAAGAACTGGCCGAAATCGAGAAAAGCCGGCAACGCGAACGCGCCGGTCTCATCGAACAGCAGAAAAAGCGGCAAACCGTCCTTGCCCGTCTGTCGCAGCGGATCAAGACCCAGCGCCGCGAAGTGGATAAGCTCAAGCGGGATGAAAAACGCCTGACCACGCTGATCGCCGGCCTCGGCCGCATCGTCGCCAAGCCTGCGCGGGCACCTCGAGCCTCACAGGAACCGGCCCTGCGCAACGAACGCACGCCCGACGCCTCGCTGCCCGAGGGTGCCTTCTCCCGCCTGAAAGGGCGCCTGTCCCTGCCCATCCGCGGGGAACTTGCCAACCGTTTTGGCACTCCACGCGAGGAAGGCGGTACGACCTGGAAAGGGGTGTTCATCCGTGCCGCCGAAGGCGCCGAGGTCAAGGCCATTGCCGCTGGACGCATCGTCTTCGCTGACTGGCTGCGCGGTTTCGGCAATCTGGCCATCGTCGATCACGGCGACGGCTATTTGTCCGTCTATGGCAACAACGAATCCCTGTTCATGGCCGTCGGCCAGCCGGTGAAGGCCGGCGAGGCGATTGCCTCGATAGGCAACAGCGGCGGCAATCCGGAAACGGGTTTATACTTTGAATTAAGGCATTTGGGTCAGCCGATCGACCCCTTGAAATGGGTCAGCCTGAGATAGCCTGTCCCCCCAACGGAGCAATCATGCGCAACAAGTTGCAGCAAACCGGTCTTGTGCTTTTCGGGTTGATCGCCGGCATTTTCATCAGTCTCAATTTCTCGGCCATCGCCCAGAAGGAGGCCGTCGCGCCGTTGCCCATCGAAGAGCTGCGCACCTTCGCCGATGTCTTCAACGCCATCAAGACGGGCTACGTCGAACCGGTCGAGGACAAGAAGCTCATCACCCATGCCATCTCGGGCATGCTCACCGGACTGGATCCGCATTCCCAGTACCTCGACGCCGATGCCTTCAAAGACCTGCAGGTCAATACGCATGGCGAATTCGGCGGACTGGGCATCGAGGTCGGCATGGAGGACGGCTTCGTCAAGGTCGTGTCACCCATCGAGGACACGCCGGCCTACCGCGCCGGCATCAAGGCCGGCGACCTCATCGTCAAGCTCGACGACACGCCGGTCAAGGGCATGACGCTGTCCGACGCGGTGAAGCGCATGCGCGGCAAGCCGAAGACCCAGATCACCCTCACCATTGCCCGCAAGGGCGAGACGAAGCCCATCGTCGTCGCCATCACGCGCGAAGTCATCAAGGTGCAGAGCGTCAAATCAAAGCTGATCGAGCCGGGCTATGCCTATGTGCGCCTGACCCAGTTCCAGGAAGACACCGCCAACAAGCTGGTCGAGCATCTCAACAAGCTCTACAAGCAGGGTCCGGTGAAGGGCCTTGTCCTCGACTTGCGCAATGACCCGGGCGGTTTGCTGCATGGCGCCATCGGCGTCTCCGCCGCTTTCCTGCCACCCGCGACGCTGATCACCTCCACCGACGGCCGCGTCGAGGATGCCAAGCGCAAATACCTCGCCAGTCCGGAGGATTACCTGCGCGGCACGCGTACCGATTTCCTCAAGGACCTGCCGGCCGGCGTCAAGACGGTGCCGATGGTCGTGCTGGTAAATGCCGGCTCGGCTTCTGCCTCGGAGATTGTCGCCGGTGCTCTGCAGGACCACAAACGCGCGGTCATCATGGGCACACAGACCTTCGGCAAGGGCTCGGTGCAAACCATCCTGCCGCTTGCCAACAATACGGCGATCAAGCTCACCACGGCACGCTACTACACGCCGAGCGGGCGCTCCATCCAGGCCAAGGGCATCACGCCGGACATCATCGTCGAGGAGACCGCCAACGGCAGCTTCGGCCCGCGCCTGCGTGAGGCTGACCTGGAGCGCCACCTGGAGAACGACAAAGACAAGGAGGCCCCGCCGGCCGCCAAGCCCCAGACCAAGGCGCCCACCAAGGGCAAACCGACGAAGGACGAGACCGAAGAAGAGGAGAAGGCGCGCTTCGAAATCGCCTCGAAGGACGATTACCAGCTCAATCAAGCCTTGAACCTCCTCAAGGGCTTGCAGATCATGCAGGCAAAATGACGGGGTGGCCATGACTCCGGAACGCGCACGCCAACTGGCCCACCGCGTTCCCGGCGCTGACCACGCACCTGTCGTGCCCGAGTTCGGCAGTGTCAAGCGCCGTGAAATCCGCTTTACCAAAATGCCGCCAAACCAGGCGAAAAGGGCGATGGAACTGCTGGCCGGGCTTGAGTATCTGGAGGTTGTCCCCGGACCGCATGTGCGCAGCATTACCGTCGGCTACGACCTGCTCGACTACACTTGCGAGGGGCTGGAACACGCCCTGCGCAAGCTTGGCTATCATCTCGATAACTCCCTCTACTTCAAGATCGTCCGCGCCATCGTCTATTTCACCGAGGAAACCCAGTTGCGGAACCTCAAGGAGCCGGCGCGCCTGATCAAGCAATCCAACCAGGTCTATATACGGGCCTACCAGCATCACCCGCACGGCGACCATGACGACACCCCGGCAGAACTGCGGGAAGATCGGTGAGCGCTACTGGTTAAGCGCGTTGCGATTGATGTCGGCCGAATGAACGACGCGCAGCTCCTCCGCTATTCCCGCCACATCCTCCTGCCGCAGATCGGCATCGAGGGCCAGGAGCGGCTGCTGGCAGCGCGGGCGCTGGTCGTGGGCGCCGGCGGCCTGGGATCGCCGGCGACGATGTATCTCGCCGCCGCCGGCATCGGCACCCTCGTGCTGTGCGACGACGACAGCGTGGATCTCACCAATCTGCAGCGGCAGATACTGCACCACACCGCCTCGGTCGGCAGGCCCAAGGTGGAATCCGGCCGCGACACCCTGGCGCGGATCAATCCCGAAGTGAAGGTGATCGCACTGGCACAGCGGCTGGAGGGCGCCGCGCTCGAAGAACAGGTCGCTGCCGCAGACGTCGTCCTCGACTGCTCGGACAATTTCGCCACGCGCCATGCCCTCAACCGTGCCTGCGTGACGCAGCGCAAGCCTCTGGTCTCCGGCGCGGCCATCCGTTTTGACGGACAGGTCTCGGTGTTCGACCTGCGCCGCCTGGATAGCCCGTGCTACAACTGTCTGTTCCCGGAGGGCCGGGACGCAGAAGAAGTCCGCTGCGCAACCATGGGCGTCTTTGCGCCACTCGTCGGCATCATCGGTGCGACACAGGCGGCAGAAGCCCTCAAGCTCATCGTCGGTTGCGGTGAATCGCTCTCGGGCAGGCTGCTGCTGCTCGACGGCCTGGCCATGGAGTGGCGCGCGATACAACTCGGCAAGGATTCAGGTTGCGCTGTCTGCGCTAGCGTTTAAGAAAGACGTCTCGATGGCGCAGACTGGCAGGCGCATGGGCCACCAGCGCCGAGCAGACGAGGATCAGCCAGAAGATCCATTCGCGCCGCTCAGGCTGGAACACGAACCACCCCATCAAGGCCAGTTTGGCCAAGACGAAGAGCCCACTCACCTGCGCGAAATGACGCGGATTCGACCAGCCGTCGAGCAGAAGAATGCACAGTCCGCGACGTGATCCCTATTTCAGTAGCAGTCTGATTTGGAGTCCATCGCTGCAAACTGTACTCGATTCCTTTGCGCCTGA
>JADFDU010000011.1 GCA_018262775.1 Rhodocyclaceae bacterium | reverse complement strand
GGTTTGATGTTTGAGGTTACCGGCTGCCGCGATCAGGCGGCTTACTTCCTCACGGCTGAGAATCACCGGCAGCTTGCGTGGCAGATGCACCGGTTGCATCTTGGCCATGACCTCGCTGCGATCCAGCGTCACGTTGAAGAAGAACTTCAACCCGCTGATGGCGGCATTGAGCGAGGCAGGCGAGATGCCGTGGTCGACCAGGTGCAACTGGTAATTGCGCAGATCCCCCACGGCGGCGGTATCCGGCGAACGTCCGAGATACTTCGTGAAGTTGCGCACGGCGCGCAGGTAATCAAGTTGCGTCTTCTCGCCATACTTGCGCATCCGCAAGTCGTCAATCATGCGTTGGCGCAACGGGCCGACGTTCGGCTTCTGAGTTTCCATGGCTTGCTCCTGTCAGAAATCGAGGCGGATTGCCTCGCATCCAACATTGGCAGATTCCTGCCGCAGCAAACCTCATACGCCCCCAGCAGCACCTACAACGATTCAGCACCCCCTACCGCGCGAGCGGTTTAGTCCTTCGACATAAAGCGGCAGCAAGGAATTGATCGCAAATACTGCATAGCGAGTGTCACAATCACCTAGCTTGTACCAGCAGCTGGAGGATATTGTGCCCGACAACAAGAGTCATCACTTCGTCCCGCGTTTCTACCTGCGAAATTTCTCGCGATCCGGGAAGAGTATCGATGTTTTCAACATCGGCAGCCAACGGCTGATCAAGAACGCGCCAATAAAAGGACAATGTTGCCGAGACTACTTCTACGGGAAGAATCCCGAGAGCGAAAAGAGCCTTTCTGGTGCAGAAGGCGAAGTTGCCAGACTATTCCAGATCATCAACCAACAGGTACGCCTGCCGCACTACTTCACCGCAGGCCACCTCCTCCTCTGCTTCCATATCGCAATACAGGCAAATAGAACGAAGTACGCGGCCGACGCACTGAACGAGATCACAGACGGCATGATGCGAGAATTCATGAAGCATGATCGGCAGGTCACGCAAGACATGCTTTCGCAAGTTAGATTCGGCTACGATGATCCGGCGCTAATCTCTATGGGATATGGTGTTCTTAGCTTTCCTCTCCTCATGGACCTCGAGTGCCGCGTACTGCTGGCTCCACGAGGTTCCGAATTCATCACAAGTGACAACCCTGTCGTAAAGTACAACCAGTTCATGCGGTGGCGCACTGACGGCAGCAACACCGGATTTGCATCGAAGGGACTTCAGATCTTTTTCCCGATTTGGCCTTTCCTTACTCTCGTTATGTATGATCGGGATGTATATCACTTCGGCAGAGCTAAACGATCTTACGTCCACATAGCTTCAGCGATGGACGTACATGAACTAAACATGCTGCAGGTTGTCGCCGCATCCGAGAACGTGTACACACATTCCTCTGCTGCGAACATATTCAAAGTAACTCAAGATGCGGCGAGGTACAGGCGTAAGAAGAAGGCAGTAGTAAGAGTGTTCCCGCAACCAAGTGAAACTGACCATAAGTCGGAGATAGTTATGACTTCGCATGAAGACATCAGAACGAATGCATTGCTTGGCTTCATGCGTGTTCACAAACGAGCAAAAACTTGGTTCAATAACTTAAGGTCTCAGCGGTATCAACCAGCTGTGGTCATGCGCGACCAAGAACTTGTGATGCGATATGAAACACACATCAAGGCAGTCAAGGACGGGAAGGCGGATCATATGGACGCCATAAAGAGCATATTCGGAAAGGCTGTTGTGGACGGCACGTTTTAGCTAACCGAGCGTTAAAGGGATCAGCTTCGATTTGCTCAGATTAATGCGGACTTGCCCCCTTTAGTTGGGCCCCTTTGTTGCCCTTAGTTGGAAGAGGAGAGGGCGTGCGACACGAGTCGCTCTGACACAGTCCTTATGACCGACCAAAGTTCCGACCGGACCATCGAACGTATCCGAAACTCCGCCGTATCGATGAAGGTGGGGGGATTACCGGCCGCGCAGACAACACCGCCCTCAAGGTAGGACTTACCTTTCTGATCAACTCCACATCCATTTGTTCCTTGCGACCCCTATTTCGATCAAGCGATTGACGATCTGCTCAACCGACAACCCTTCGACCTGGCTCGCGTAGCCCTTGGCAAACGATATCGGGCTTTGTCCTTGGCTGGCAGCTTTGCCGGATGCGTCGAATAGCCGCGCGTCGAGGTTGTTCGGAGCATTGGGCGACGATCGCGGCTCGAGCGCCAGGGCCAAGCTGTACGAACGATAATCCATCCAGGAATCGTCATCTCGTTCCCGTTCCGGGATGTACAAAGGCGTACCGAACGGCTCCCTGAGTGCGGGTCGCATCTCAGGAAACAGGAGACCAATCATCTGGTCGTAGGTCGTTTCCCGGACATAGGTATCCTCCTCATTCCGGATGCTCTTTACGACGTTGTCGCGCCACGCTTTAACCTTGTCTCGATGAACATCGCTCAGGGTAGGCGGATAAACCTTCAGCGCAATCAGATATAGCGTGTGCCACCTCCTGGCCTCCGCGCCGTCGCTGAGTATGGCATTGATGATGCCCCAGACATCCGATCGATACTCGATGACGGTTCCGTCGTGGAACGAAAGGATTCGTGCGATCACTCTTCTCAGCGGATAGTCATCCAGAATGGTAGCTGGGTAGCCGTGCTCGCCGAGGGAGTGAATCGCCTCAACAACGTCGGCTTGCGACTGCCGCAGGCTTTCAGTGTCCGGTAGCTGGTCGCCGAACAGGGATTGCTCGCGCCATCGACGACGGACGGCGTCTAGATAACGGTTTGCCCACTCCGTAGCCGGTACAGCCAGGATCGCCTGCTTACGTTGCTCTGCCTCGACAGCCCAAGCCTCGTCGGCCTTGAGTGCGGCCAGCAGGTGGCTCCGCCCTTCTTCGAGAGTCGGGTGATAAAGCCAACGCTTGCCGGCCACCTCATCCACGACGAGACGAGTGAACTCCTCCCTGTTCACCACACCACCCATTCGGCCGATGTCGATTTCTAGCGCTGGCCATCCAAATGAGGACAGGCGTTCGATCCGCTCTTCGGTGATCGGGTTGGTCACGGTAACTTCGATCAGCATGGAATGGCTCCACCCGTCTTCGGTGGCCCAGGTGGCAATCACGTCAGGCACGGATCGGCCGAGATGGACTTCAAGTTCAACTGATGAAAGAGTGATTTCCTCAGCAGGCTGCGACCAACACTTGGTGGCGACCTGGCCGTTCGCGTGTCGCCAATCTACTATTGCTTTCAGCTCCGGCACGCGAATCCGGCGTTCGCGTTCGAGGATGGCTTTGACTTCTCGGTGCAGAAGCGTCTCGCGGCGTTCTGCTGAGCTCAGATCCACGTGGAGGTCGTCATCCTCGATCCAGTCTAGGGCTGCAGCTGCTTGGGCACGCGCCTGGGCCTCGGCATCGACACCCAGCTCTTCGTCCGCCCAGTGTCGAATCCAGCAGCCTTGACTCCAGGAGAGTTCCAGCCGGGAGAGAATGTCTTCCGGGGCCATGTCGGCTACCGTCGGATCATCGACCCGAATCTCGATCCGGGCGGTGATTCCGTCATCAGGGTTGCCTCCCTTACTGGCCTCCCCTCGACCCACTAGCTGCACCAGCAACCGCCGTCCATCGCTTAGGTTCAGGATCGCCCGGGTCTCGTCCTCGAACGTACAGTCGGTGATACCGACCGTTTCAGCCGGGTGCTCGACCCACGCATTGAAATACCTGCCGCTCAATCCCTCCAACTCGCGAGATCGTCGGCGACGAGGCAGAACTATCTTTTTCTGTCGAGCGAACATCGCCTCGACGGCTTTACGCGCGGCAACGATGACGCAATTCTCGCGTGAGGCGCCAGCGGGATGGCGGAAGTGGGGTCTGCGCTTCCAGACTGACTTGCCGGCATTGACCGCTGTCAGCATCAGGTCGCAACTCGGGCACTTACAGTTGCATTGGCCGCCACGGTGATCCTCGTCCAGCTCCAGGATGTACCGAGGCTGACCCGTTGTTGCATCCACTGCCCAGGCCATCACCCACTCCTCGGACGGCATCGGGGTATCCGACGCCTCCTTGGTGACCGACAAGCGGGTTCGCCTTGATTCCATCGTAAGCCGTGTCTCAGGTAGCAAGCCGATAAAGGATTAACATAGACTTGGTTGGGACACTCCGCGAGGTCCGTTCCTAGCCATATGCGGCCATCCCGCATTTAGCAAGCGACTGTCCGCTCCGGCCGGATTCTGTTGAAAAACTCCCTTGCCGCTATCGGCAGCTACCTACGCGGGAAAGTCGGCCTCTCAGATCGCACCACAATCGGCGATCATTCTTCGGGTAGGGGGTAGAAGACCCCTGAAAATCACAGATAAGCTCGGGGTCAAGAGTTTTTCAACAAAATCGCCGAACACCAGCCGGTCACAAATTCTCGTCTAGGTAAAAGTCAGTACCACAGATACAAGGGCTGGCACTAGTCCTCGCAATACGGCGCGGCGAAAGTCAGTCGCTGTGGCACGGCGATGCCGTTTCACGAATATCGCTCGTCAGGCGGCGAGCGCCTTCTCGATGGCGTCCTTGAGCACGGCGTCGTCGGGCACGGTGTTGGGGGTGAAGCGGTCGACCACCTTGCCTGAGCGGTCGACGAGGAATTTCTCGAAGTTCCACAGGACGTCGGTCTCGTTGTCCGGCTTGAGGCCGTAGCTCGCCTGCTTGGCGCGGAAGTCGCTGCCCGGTTTTTCGCGGGCGTGCGGCTGGGCTTCGATGAGGCGCTTGTACAGGGGATGCTGATCCGCGCCCTTGACGGAGAGCTTCTCGAACATCGGGAACTTCACGCCGAACTTCGAGGTGCAGAACTCGGCGATCTCCTCGTTGCTGCCGGGTTCCTGCTCCTTGAAATTGTTGGCGGGGAAGCCGGCGACGACGAGGCCGGCGTCCTTCTGGTCCTCGTAGAGCTTTTCCAGGAGGGCGTACTGCGGCGTGAGGCCGCAGGCGGATGCGACGTTGACCACCAGCACCACCTTGCCGCGGAAGGCGCCCAGGTCGGTGGCGGTGCCGTCGATGCTGCGCAGGGGAATGTCGTAGATGGATTCACTCATGTCATGTCTCCTTTGTGGGGATTTTTCTTATGCTGCGGCAATCCGCAGAATCAAACGCCCGAAGGGTTTCCTCCGGGCGTTTTCCTGTTCAGGGGTTGGGGCATGCTGCCGCGCAAAGCCTGTTTGCGCGCGGCGAAACAGGGCAAACGGACTGCTCAAACTGGACAGGTCATGTCCTCGCCGCAGCACATGGGGGATTTCACCTTGCCGTGTCCGTCCGGGCATTCGGAAACATGCACGGTTTTGCCCTCGGGCGTGGTGATCGAGCTGTGCTTGAGTTCCTTGCCGCATTTGCCGCAGGTCATGGTGCCGATGCTCATGCCGCACTTGCTGCAGGTGTAGGCTGCCATATCGTCTTCCTCCTTGTCGGTGTTGTAGGGGAACCGCTTGAACCTTGAACGATTATAACCCCGGCGCCCGGCTCAGACATAGCGCCGCGCAATCATTTCGGCGACGCAGGCGGGCTTGTGGCTCCCTTCGATCTCGATCAGGATGTGCCAGGTGAGCTGCACGCCGCCGGCGAAGTCCTCCATCCCGGCGAGGGTGAAGCGGGCGCGGATGCAGTCTCTCGCGCGCACCGGCGCGGCAAAGCGCACGCGGTTAAGGCCGTAGTTGATGCTCATGCGGCCACCCTGGACATCGAGGGTTTCCATCATCAGGTGCGGGATGAGCGAAAGCGTCAGGTAGCCGTGGGCAATGGTGGTGCCGAAAGGCGATTCGGCGGCGGCGCGCGCCGGGTCGACATGGATCCACTGGTGGTCGCCGGTGGCGTCGGCGAAACGGTCAATGCGCGCCTGGTCGACCTGCAGCCAGTCGCTGGCGGCGACTTCCTTGCCGACCCAATCCTTGAGTTCGTCGAGGCTGCCGAGGGTGATTTTGGTCATGGGCTTTCCTGGATGAATTCGCGGATGAGGCGGTTCACTTCGTCCGGCTTTTCGTGAACGACCCAGTGCGAGCCGTCGGGAATGCGCCTGACGGTGAGGTCGGGCACGAATGCGTCCAGCCCATCGAGGAGCGCGGGCAGCAGCGCAGTGTCGCGCTCGCCCCAGATGACGAGCGTCGGCACGCGCACGGTGAAGGCGGTCGGATCGAGCTGCAGGCCGGCCGCCCCCGGGTCATCCGGCGTGGCCGGGTGCAGCGGCGAGGCGCGGTAGTAGTTGAGGCTGCAGTCGAGCGCGTCGGGCTGCGACCAGGCTTCGCGGTAGCGCGCCAGCGTGTCGGGCGTGAGCCAGGCCGCATCGGCCGTGGTCTTCGACAGCATGGCGGCGAGCAGGGCGTAGTCGTTCTCGGCCAGCTTTGCAGCGGCGCCCGCCTTGCGCAGCCACAGCATGTAGCGGCTGGCCTCCTGCTGGGCCGGATTGTCGCGCAGTTCGCGGACGAACGTCACCGGGTGCGGCGAGTTGATGATGATGAGTTTCTCGATGCATTCCGGATGCGCGGCAGCGAGGTTCCACGCCGCGGCGCCGCCCCAGTCGTGCGCCACGACGATGCATTTGCCGCCGAGGTGGCGGATCAGCCCGTGCAGGTCGGCGACGAGGTGCTTGGGCCGGTAGGCTTTTGCGTCGGCGGGTTTGTCGGAGAGGTTGTGTCCGCGCATGTCCACAGCCACGGCGCGGTGGTCGCGCGAGAATTCCTCGAGCTGGTTCTGCCAGGCGTACCAGAATTCCGGAAAGCCATGCACGAAGAGGATGGGCTTGCCCGTGCCGGCCTCGACGGTGTGCAGGCGGATGTCGTCGAGCTGCACGAAGTTGCTGTTCATGCCGCCGCCTCCGAACCGGGTTCGCGAATCCAGAGGTCGCGCCGTCGGCGGCCGGCCGCATTCGCGGACGGTCGCATCCCCGCTGTGCGGGGCCCCTGCTTCCTGCTCATACCGCCACTAGCCGTTTGCCGTCGAGCTTCGGCACGACGTCGAAGCGGCTCTTCTGCGCGGCGAAGTCGATCTCGTCGTCCAGTCGGCGCGCCAGCATCATGCGGCCGACGCGGGCGCGGCGCAGGCATTCGCCGGCCTCGCATTTCTCGTGCAGCAGCAGGGCGGCGAGGGCGGCGTCGGAGAATTCGTGCCCGTTCAGTTCGCGCGCGAAGAGCGAGACGAGGTAGCCGGCGCCGTAGAAATCCTCGAGGTTGAAGTTGTCGGCGGAACCGGAGCAGACGATCAGCACGGTCTCGCCGGCATGGTGCTGCGTGATGTGCGCCACCACCGCCTCGGCGTTGAGCAGGGCGGCGGCGTAGACGTGGTCGGCCTCGCGCGATTTGGCCACCGCCACCGTGCCGTTGGTGGTGGAATACACCAGCGTCTTGCCTTCGAGGTTTTCTGCCAGCAGGGCCAGCGGCGTCGGGTGCACGAAGCCGGGCAGGGTGTCGGCGTTGAGCTCACCGGAGAGCACGCAGGTCTCGGCCGGATGGCGCGCCGCCTCGGCCTGTGCCGACGCGGCGTCGAGCGTCGGAATCACCTCGGCCGCGCCGTGGGCGAGGGCGGCGACGATGCTGGAGGTGGCGAAGAGGATGTCGAGCACGATCACTGTCTTGCCCGGCAGGCGCTGGGCATCGAGCTCTTCCTTCTTCAGCAGGACGTGGATCTTCATGCGCCGTCATTCCCGCGAAAGCGGGAATCCAGGGCCGCCGAGCATGCTCGTGGATCCCCGCTTTCGCGGGGATGACGGGGGAGGCCAGGCAGGGAATGATTTTTCATTCCGGATTGCGCCGGTGCATCATGCCGTAGCCTTCCATCTGCATCACTTCCTCGCCGTTCTGGTTGATTACTTCCCAGCGGTTGCGCATCAGGCCGATGTGCGGCTTGCTCTCCAGCGGGCGCGCTTCCAGCACGACGCTGCGCACATGCAGCGTGTCGCCGGGCCGCACCGGCTTCAGCCAGCGGATGTTCTCCACGCCGGGCGAGGCGAGGTTGGCCGAGTCGAGCAGGTAGGCGTCACACATCATGCGCATGCACAGGCTGCAGGTGTGCCAGCCGCTGGCGATGAGCCCGCCGAACTGGGAGTGCTTCGCCGCCTCCTCGTCGGTGTGGAAGGGCTGCGGATCGAATTCCTTGGCGTAGCGGATGATGTCTTCCTTCGTCAGCGTGACGCCGCCGTATTCGGTGACGGAGCCGACGGGGAAATCCTCCCAGTAGTACTTGTACTTCTTGTTCATCCTTCGGATTCCTCTTTGGGTTTGGTCGGCGGCATCAGGGCGAAGACGCCGCTGGCGCGCAGGATGCGTCGTTCGCCGACATGCAGGTGGCAGTTGGCGTAGGCGAGGCGGCTGCCGACGCGCAGGATGTCGACATGCCCCTCGACCCAGTCGCCCGGATGGGCGCTTTCGATGAAGTCGGTGGTCAGGCTCACCGTGACGATCGGTTGCGGCGGCGTGCGCGAGTTGTAGAGCACGATGCCCAGCGCGCTGTCGGCCAGCGTCGCCAGCATGCCGCCATGCACGATGCCGCGGGTGTTGGTGTGGCGCTCGTCGATGCGCACGCCGACGACGAGCGGGCCGTCGGTCTTCTTCCAGTAGAACGGGCCGAGCAGGGTCAGGTAGTGACCGAGGTGCTCAATGGGCTTGAAGCCGGCGGGGATGGCGTTGATCATCGTAATCGCGTCATTCCCGCGGAAGCGGGAATCCATGGGTCCCCGCTTTCGCGAGGACGACAAAATGTGGAGTGCATGTCGCGCATTCTCCTAGCTGAACTTCGAGAAGTCGGGCTTGCGTTTTTCAAGGAAGGCGCTGAAGGCTTCCTTGGCTTCGGGCGAAGCAAGCTGGCGCAGGAAGATTTCGCCTTCATCCTGCATGGTCTGCTGTACCAGCGCGGCATGGCCCTGCTTGAGCAGGCGCTTGGTTTCGCGCAGCGAGGCGGCGGGCAGGGTGGCGAGCTTGCGCGCGCGTTCCAGCGCCGCATCGAGCAGTGTGGCATCGGCGTGGATGGCGTTGACCAGTCCGATCTCGTACGCCCTGGCGGCGTTGAAGGGCTCGCCGAAGAGCAGTAATTCCGAGGCACGCTGGTGGCCGGCGAGGCGCGGCAGCAGGTAGCTGGAGGCGGCCTCCGGGCACAACGCCAGGTTGACGAAGGGCAGCTGGAAGCGGGCACCTTCGCCGGCGTAGACCAGGTCGCAGTGCAGCAGCATCGTCGTGCCGACGCCGACGGCGTTGCCGGCTACCGCGGCAAGCAGCGGCTTGGGTGCAGCGGCGATGTTGCGCAGGAAGCGGAACACCGGCCGCTTCGGATCGTCGGTGGGGCCGTTGAGGAAATCGCCGAGGTCGTTGCCGGCGGTGAACACGTCCGGCTGGCCGTGGATCAGGACCACGCGCACGGCGTCCTCGCCTGCAGCGCGTTCGAGCGCGTCGGCCATGGCGGCGTACATGGGGCCGGTGAGGGCGTTCTTCTTCTCCGGCCGGCGCATCTCGATGCGCAGGACACCGCCCTTCAAGTCGATGATGACGTGTTCACTCATGCTTGGCGTACCGCAACCATTATTCCCTCTCCCCGCACGCGGGGAGAGGGTTAGGGAGAGGGGTAGGGGTAGAGGTAATGGCTGTCCACCCTCTCCCCAGCCCTCTCCCGCCAGCGGGAGAGGGAGCAAATTCGATGGGTTTCATTTTCAGCATCATGCCGCCAGCAGCATGTCGCTGAACAGGCCGAGGTGGTAGTCGGTGTCGCCGAAGGTGATGTTGATCATGGTCAGACGCTTGAAGTAGTGGCTGACGTTGAGCTCGTCCACTACGCCCATGCCGCCGTGCAACTGCACCGCCTGCTGGCCGACGAAGCGCGCCTGCTGGCCAACGTAGGCCTTGGCGGCGGAGAGCGCGCGGCGGCGCGCGGCGGCGTCGGGCGCATCGGCCTTGACCGCCGCCAGCGTCGCCATCGAGCGCGCCTGCTCGGTGGCGATGACCATGTCCACCATGCGGTGCTGCAGCGCCTGGAAGCGGCCGATGGGCTGGCCGAACTGCTTGCGTGTCTTCAGGTATTCCAGCGTCGCCTCGTTCAGCGCCGCCATGATGCCGACGGCCTCGGCGCACAGCGCGGCGATGCCATAGTCGAGGGCACGCTCGATGGCCGGCAGGGCGCCATCCTTCGGCCCGAGCAGCGCGTCGGCGCCGACGGACACTTTGTCGAGGCGGACTTCCGCGGCACGGCCGCCGTCCTGCGTCATATAGCTGCGCACGGAGACGCCTGCCGCCTTGCTGTCCACCAGGAACAGTGAGATGGCTCCCGTGCCGTTAGGTCCCTTGCCGGTATTGGCCGAGACGAGGAGCTTGTCGGCAGCGCCGCCGCCGAGCACCACGCCCTTGCTGCCGGAGAGCGTCCAGCCGCCGCCGTCGGCCTTGGCCGCCGTATCCACGCGACTGACTTTGTAACGGGCGCCGCGCTCGTAGTGGGCCAGCGCCAGCATCAGTTTGCCGCTGGCTATCGAGGGCAGGTGCGCTTCCTGCTGCGCCGGGCTGCCGGCGTCGCGGATCAGGCCGCCGGCGACGATCACCGTGGCGAGGTAGGGCTCGAGCACAAGACCGCGGCCGAAGGCTTCCATCACCAGCATGGTGTCGACGGCATTGCCATTCAGGCCGCCGAAGTCTTCTGCGAAGGGCAGGGCGGTGAGGCCGAGCTCGGCGAACTGCTTCCAGTGGTCGCGGCTGAAGCCGATGTCGGATTTCGCCAGGGCGCGGCGCTGCTCGAAGCCGTAGTCCTTGGCGATGAAGCGGGCGAGGGTATCGCGCAGGGCGTTTTGTTCGTCGGTGTAGTTGAAGTCCATCGTAGATTCCTTTATTTCGTATCCGCCTCTTCGTCATTCCCGCGAAAGCGGGAATCCATGCGGCCTGTGGATTCCCGCTTTCGCGGGAATGACGGGTTAAAGCCCCAGAATCATTTGCGCAATGATGTTCTTTTGAATCTCGTTCGAACCACCGTAGATGGTCGTCTTGCGGTAATTGAAGTAGTGGCCCGAGAGTGGCGCGGCGTAGTCAGCGCCGACAGGCTTGCCCTGCCAGTCGGCATCGAGCGCCTCTGGCAACCAGGGCAGGGCGTAATGACCGAGCGCCTGCATCTGCAGCTCGGCGATGGCCTGCTGGATTTCCGAGCCCTTGATCTTGAGTATGGAGGCTTCCGGCCCCGGCGCTTTCTTATCCTTCTCGGCGGAGAGCACGCGCATATTGGTGATCTCCAGCGCCATCAGTTCCAGTTCGACCTGGGCAATCCTGTCGCGGAAGCGCACGTCCTCCATCAGCGGCTTGTCGTAGGACAGCTCTGTGCGGGCGATGTCCTTGAGGTGATGCAGGGCGGCCTTGGAACGGCCGACGCCGGCGATGCCGGTGCGCTCGTGGCCGAGGAGGAACTTGGCGTAGGTCCAGCCCTTGTTTTCCTCGCCGACGAGGTTCTGCGCCGGCACCTTGACGTCCTCGAACCAGACTTCATTGATCTCGTGCTCGCCGTCGTTCATGATGATCGGCCGCACGGTGATGCCCGGCGTTTTCATGTCGATGAGGAGGAAGGAGATGCCCTCCTGCTGGCGGCCCTCGCTGCTGGTGCGCACCAGGCAGAAAATCCAGTCGGCGTACTGGCCGAGGGTGTTCCAGGTTTTCTGGCCGTTCACGACGTAATGATCACCCTGGCGCTCCGCTTTCGCTTTCAGGGAGGCAAGGTCGGAGCCGGAACCCGGCTCGGAATAGCCCTGGCACCACCAGTCGCTGCCGTCGACGATGCGCGGCAGAAAATGATCCTGCTGGCCCTTGCTGCCGAAGGCCATGATCACCGGCGCCACCATCTTCAGGCCGAAGGGCAGCTGCAGTGGCGCGCCGGCCTCGGCGCATTCCTCTTCGAAGATGTGCTGCTGCACGGCCGACCAGCCGGTGCCGCCGAACTTCGTCGGCCACATGGTGGCGCCCCAGCCCTTCGCGTGCAGCGCCTTCTGCCAGCGTACGAAGTCGTCCTTGGCGAGGCGTTTGCCGCCCTTCACCTTGGCGCTGATGTCGGCCGGCAGGATGGCGGCGACGAGCTTGCGCACCTCGGCGCGGAAGGCCTGTTCTTCGGGGGTGTAGTTCAGATCCATGGTGCTGCTCCGGAGTGGAATGTTATTTCGCGGCCATGGTGGCCTTGGCTGCCATGTGGGCTTCCGTGGCCGCCTTGCGGTCGTTGTTCGCTTTCTGCACGTGCGGCCGTCCGGCGAGCAGCTTCAGGTAGGGTTTGGCAGCGGGCAGGAATTCCTCGAGGAAATCGCGGCCGTAGATTTTCTTCGTCGCCTGCGACAGCAGGGGCAGGTGCGCCCAGGCGGCGCAGTCGGCATGGGTGAACACGCTGCCGCCGATGAAGGGGTCAAAGCGCGCCAGTTGCATCAGACTCTTCGTCCCGCGCGTGAGCAGCTTCTCCACTTCCTGCTTGGTCTCGTCGGAGGCCTTGCCGCCGAAGAAGGCCTCGCCGTAGAGCCGCCGCGCCGGCAGCTCGATGTGCTGTTCGAGGTGCTCGATCAGTTCGCGGCAGCGCGCGCGCTCGAAGGGATCCTGCGGATACAGCGCTGGCTCGGGGAACATGTCCTCGATGTACTCGGTGAGCACCTGCGATTCGGTCAGCACGCCGCGATCGGTGCGCAGGAAGGGCACCTTGCCCATGGAAGATTCCCTCAGGAGTTCGTCCTTCTGCGAGGGATAAGCCAGTTCCTCCTCGAAGGCGATACCCTTCTCCAGGAGCGACAGCTTGACCTTGTTGTAGTAGTTGCTGACGGCGAAGCCGCAGAGCTTGAGCATGCTGTTCTCCTAGATTATGGTCATTCCCGCGGAAGCGGGAATCCAGGGGTTAGGCGGCGTTCTGGATCCCCGCTCCCGCGGGGATGACGTGATTCGGTATTTTGAGTTTTTACCTATGCTGCCTTCGGTGCCAGCTTGAATTGCAGCGCCTTGTATTCGAGGAATTCCTCGAGGCCGTACTTGCCCAGCTCGCGGCCGTTGCCGGACTGCTTGTAGCCGCCGAAGGGCGCCAGCGCATTGAAGGTGCCGCCGTTGATGTCCACCTGGCCGGTGCGCAGGCGGCGGGCGAAGGCGATGGCCTTCTCGTCGCTGCCGGCCCATACCGCGCCGGCGAGGCCGTAGGGCGTGCCGTTGGCGATGCGCGCGGCTTCGTCCTCATCCTTGTAAGTGGCGATCGACAGCACCGGGCCGAAGATTTCCTCCTGCTCGATGGTGCTGCCCGGCTTGACGCGGCCGAACACGGTCGGCTGCACGTAGTAGCCTTTCGTCAGGCCGGCGGGGGCCTCTGCGCCGCCGCAGAGCAGCTCGGCGCCCTCGGTGATGCCGGTGCGGATGAAGTCCTGCACGCGGTCGCGCTGGGCAGCGGAAATCAGCGGCCCGAGCTTGCTCGTTTCGGCGAAGGGATCGCCGACGGTGAACTTGGCGGCGGATTCGGCGGCGAGTTTCGCCACTTCGGCGTAGCGCGATTCGGGCACCAGCATGCGCGTGTGCGCCGTGCAGGTCTGGCCGGAATTGAGGAAGCAGGCGTTCACCGTGCCGCGCACGGCGGCGGCGAGGTCGGCGTCGTCGAGGATCACCGCCGCCGACTTGCCGCCGAGTTCCAGGGCGACGCGCTTCACCGTCTGCGACGCCAGCTCCGAGACGCGCTTGCCGGCGCGCGTGGAGCCGGTGAAGGACACCATGTCCACCTCCGGGTGGGTGACCAGCGCCTCGCCGACCACAGGGCCGGTGCCGGTGACGAGGTTGAAGACGCCGGCGGGCAGTCCCACCGAGTCGATCACCTCGGCGAGGATGAAGGCATTGAGCGGCGCGACCTCCGAGGGCTTCAGCACCACGGTGCAACCGGCAGCCAGCGCCGGCGCGACCTTGGCGGCGATTTGGTGCAAGGGGTAGTTCCACGGCGTGATGGCGGCGACGACGCCGATCGGTTCGCGCACAACGAGGGAGTTGCCGACCTTCTCCTCGAAGGCGAAGTCGGCCAGCATGCGCGCGTACAGGCCGAAGGTGCCGATGGGCGAGCCTGCCTGGATCATGGTTGAGAGCTTGAGCGGCATGCCGACCTCGCCGCTGATGGTGCGGGCGATGTCGTTGGCGCGGGCCTTGAGGCCCTCCTGGATTTTCTTGAGATAGGCGGCGCGCTCGGCTACCGGTGTGGCGGCCCAGCCGTCGAAGGCGCTGCGGGCGGCGGCGACGGCGGCGTTGGCGTCGGCGACGTCACCCTCCGGAACGCGCCCCATGACTGCTTCGGTGGAGGCGCTGATGACGTCGATGGTCTTCTTGCCGGAGGGGGCCGTCCAGTGGCCGCCGATATAGAGTTTGTCTCTGTTTTGCATGGGGGTAGTCTCTTATAAGGTTTACAAATGACGCTTCGAAAGATACCATGCTTTCGAGTAAATCGAAATATAGTTTCGCACAGCGAAACTACCAAAGATTGGCAATACATGTAACCATCCCGTCATTCCCGCTTTCGCGGGAATGACGGGATAAGTGCCCTCCCGTACCCCGTTTATCAGTAAGCGATAGGACTAGAAAAATGACCCAAGCTGCCTATTCGACGCACGGCGCCGTCGCCGTGATCGCCATGAACAATCCGCCCGTCAATGGTCTCGGCTACGAGCTGCGCAGCGGCATCATCGCCAGCCTCGATCAGGCGCTGGCTGATGCGAAGGTCTCGGCCATTGTGCTGATCGGCACCGACAAGGCCTTTTCCGGCGGCGCCGACATCCGCGAGTTCAACTCGCCCAAGGCGCTGGCCGAGCCCAATCTGAACACCGTCATCCGCGCCATCGAGGCCAGCGGCAAGCCGGTCATCTCTGCCGTCAGCGGCGCCTGCATGGGCGGCGGTCTGGAACTGGCGCTCGGCTGCCACTATCGCGTCGCCGTCGCCGGTGCGCAGATCGCGCTGCCGGAAGTGAAGCTCGGCATCCTCCCCGGCGCCGGTGGCACGCAGCGCCTGCCGCGCCTGATCGGAGCCGAAGCGGCGCTCAACATGATCGTCTCCGGCGCCATCGTACCTTCCGAGCAGTTCAAGGGCACGCCGCTGTTCGACGAATTCGTCGACGGCGACCTGCAGGCCGGTGCGCTGGCCTTCGCTGAAAAGGTGGTGAAGGAAAAGCGGCCGCTGAAACGCGTGCGCGACCTGAAGATCGATTACGCGAACGCCGAGGCCTTCTTCCAGTTCTCGCGCAACATGGTGGGCGCCGTGGCGAAGAACTTCCCGGCGCCGCTGAAATGCATCGACGCCGTCGCCGCCGCCGTTTCCATGCCCTTCGACGAGGGCATGAAGGTGGAGCGCGAGGCCTTCGTGCACCTGGTGCAGACGCCGGAGTCGAAGGCCCTGCGCCACGCCTTCTTCGGCGAGCGCGCCGCCTCGAAGATCGGCGACGTGCCGGCGGACACGCCGACGCGCAAGATCGGCAAGGTGGGCGTGATCGGCGCCGGCACCATGGGCGGCGGCATCAGCATGAACTTCCTCAACGCCGGCATCCCGGTGATTATCCTCGAGATGAAGCAGGAGGCGCTCGACAAGGGTCTTGGCATCATCCGCAAGAACTACGAGGGTTCGCTCAAGAAAGGCAAACTGACGCAGGAGAAGCTGGACCAGCGCATGGGCCTCTTGAGTGGCACGCTGTCCTACGATGACCTGAAGGATGCTGACCTCATCATAGAGGCGGTGTTCGAGGACATGGGCGTCAAGGAGCAGGTGTTCAAAAAGCTCGACGCCGTCGCCAAGCCCGGCGCCATCCTCGCCAGCAACACCTCGACATTGGATGTGAACCAGATCGCCGGCTTCACCCGGCGGCCGCAGGACGTGGTCGGCATGCACTTCTTCAGCCCGGCCAACATCATGAAGCTGCTGGAAGTGGTGCGCGGCGCCGCCACCGCCAAGGATGTGCTGGCGACGGTGATGCAGGTCGCCAAGAATATCCGCAAGACCGCCGTTGTCTCCGGCGTCTGCGACGGCTTCATCGGCAACCGCATGATCGAGCATTACGGCCGCATCGCCGGTTTCCTCGTCGAGGAAGGCGCTTCGCCGCAGCAGGTGGATCGCGCCCTGGAGAAATGGGGCATGGCGATGGGCCCGTTCCGCATGAGCGACCTCGCCGGCAACGACATCGGCTGGGCCATCCGCAAGCGCCGCTACGTCGACAAGCCCGAAGTGAAGTACGCGAAGATCGCCGACACGCTGTGCGAGCAGGGCCGCTTCGGGCAGAAGACCGGCCTGGGCTGGTACCGCTACGAGGCCGGCAAACGCGACGCCATTCCCGACCCGGTGGTGGACAAGATGATCGAGGACTACCGCAAGAAAAAAGGCATCACGCCGCGCAAGATCGCCAATGAGGAGATCGTCGAGCGCTGCATCTACGCCCTGGTGAATGAGGCGGCGCGCCTGCTCGAGGAAGGCATCGCCCAGCGCGCTTCCGACATCGACATGGTGTACCTCACTGGCTACGGCTTCCCGCTCTATCGCGGCGGGCCGATGCTCTATGCCGACCAGGTCGGTCTCTACAACGTCGCGCGCGCCATGCAGGGCTTCAAGGCCGTCAGCGGCGATGCCTTCTGGGAGCCCGCGCCGCTGCTGGCGAAGCTCGCCGCCGAAGGCAAGACGTTCAACTAGGGACCATGTGGGGCGGGTTGTAGGTCGGGCTTTAGCCCGACAAACAACCGCCAATCGTCGGCCTGAAGGCCGACCTACAGGAACAAACGAACAGGAGTTTGCAATGACCGAAGCCGTAATCGTATCCACCGCCCGTACCGCCCTGGCCAAGTCGTGGCGCGGCAGTTTCAACATGACCCACGGCGCCACCCTCGGCGGCCATGTGGTGCAGCACGCCGTGTCCCGTGCCGGCATCGACCCGGCCGAAATCGAGGACGTCATCATGGGCTGCGCCACGCCCGAGGGCGCCTGCGGCAGCAACATCGCGCGGCAGATCGCCCTGCGCGCCGGCCTGCCGGTGACGGCCGCCGGCGTGACGGTAAACCGCTTCTGCTCCTCCGGCCTGCAGACCATCGCCATGGCGGCGCAGCGCGTCATCGTGGACAAGGTGCCGGTGATGGTGGCCGGCGGCGTCGAGTCCATCTCCTGCGTGCAAAACGAGGTCAACCGCCACATGCTCATGGAGGCCTGGCTGCAGCAGCACAAGCCGGAAATCTATTGGCCCATGCTGCAAACCGCCGAGGTCGTTGCCAAGCGCTATGGCATCCCGCGTGACAAGCAGGACGAGTACGGTGCGCGCAGCCAGCAGCGTGCCGCCGCCGCCCAGGCCGCGGGCAAGTTCAACGACGAGATCGTGCCGATCACGGTGACCGCCGGCTTTGCCGACAAGGCGACCGGCCGCTTGTACACCAAGGAAGTGACGGTGTCCGCCGACGAGGGCATCCGCGCCGACACCACCTACGAGGGTGTCGCGAAGATCAAGCCGGCAATCCCCGGCGGGGTGATCGCCGCCGGCAACGCCAGCCAGTTTTCCGACGGCGCCTCGGCTTGCGTGGTGATGGACGGCAAGCTCGCCGAGAAGCGCGGTATCGCGCCGCTTGGCATCTTCCGCGGCTTCGCGGTGGCCGGCTGCGAGCCGGACGAGATGGGCATCGGCCCGGTCTTCGCCATCCCGCGCCTGCTCGAGCGCACCGGCGTCAAGCTGGAGGACATCGGCCTGTGGGAACTCAATGAGGCCTTCGCCGTGCAGGTCATCTACTGCCGCGACAAGCTCGGCATCCCCGACGACCGCCTCAACGTAAACGGCGGCGCCATCGCCGTCGGCCATCCCTATGGCGTCTCCGGCGCGCGCCTGACCGGCCATGCGCTGATCGAGGGCAAGCGCCGCGGCGCGAAATACGTCGTCGTCACCATGTGCATCGGCGGCGGCCAGGGCGCAGCGGGCCTGTTTGAGGTAATTTGAAAATGTACATCCGCTATTAACGCGAAGATCGCAAAGGCGCAAAGAGCGCAAAGAAGTGCAAATACTCAAGAAGTTGTTCTTTGCGTCCTTTGCGCCTTTGCGATCTTCGCGTTGTAAGCGGTTTTTTTTGGAGAACCAGCAATGAGTGTCAAACAACTCTTCGACCTCACCGGCAAGACTGCCCTCATCACCGGCGGCTCGCGCGGACTTGGACTGCAGATGGCGGAAGCGCTGGGCGAGATGGGCGCCCGTGTGGCGATCACCGCGCGCAAGGCCGACGAACTGAAGGCGGCCGAGGCGCACCTCAAGGCCAAGGGCATCGAGGCGATGACCGTCACCAACGACCTCTCCAGGTTCGAGCAGATCCCCGCCATGGTCGACGCCGTGATGGCGAAGTACGGCACGATCGACATCCTCGTGAACAACGCCGGCGCCACCTGGGGCGCACCGGCGGAGGATTACCCGGACGAGGCCTGGAACAAGGTGATGAACCTCAACATCAACGCCATGTTCTTCCTCAGCCGCGAGGTCGGCAAGCGTTGCTTCATTCCGCAGAAGTCCGGCAAGATCATCAACATCGCTTCCGTCGCCGGCCTCTCCGGCAGCCCGCAGGGCATGTACACCATCGCCTACAACACCAGCAAGGGCGCGGCGGTGAACTTCACCCGAACCCTCGCTTCGGAGTGGGGCCGCTACAACATCAACGTGAATGCCATCTGCCCCGGCTTCTTCCCCTCGAAGATGTCGCAGGGCCTGCTCGACCAGATGGGCGACCACATCGTCGCTGCCACGCCGCTGGCGCGCCTCGGCGGCGAGGAGGATCTGATGGGCACGGTAGTGTTCCTCGCCGCGGATGCCTCGCGCCACATCACCGGCCAGACCATCGCGGTGGATGGCGGGGCGTGCATTTCCAAGTGAAGAAGGGCAAGTTCTTCGGGCTGGACATTCCCTTCATCGACCTGCTGCAGGCGAAGGAAGAGCGCTGGGAGAAGGGCCTTGCCGTGTCCTCCGTCGAGGTGCGGCCGGAACTGCACAACAGCTGGGCGTATGCCCACGGCGGCGTGGTGATGGCGCTGCTCGACGTCACCATGGGCTCGGCGGCGCGCAGCATGGTGCCGCATGCCGCCGGCGTGGTAATGGTGGACATGAGCGTCAGCTTCATCGCCGCCGGCCACGGCCGCCTGACGGTCGAGGCGCGCGTGCTGCGCAGCGGCGCCTCGATCATTTTCTGCGAGGGTGAGATGCACGACGCGGAGGGTGAACTGGTGGCGAAAGCGATGGCATCCTTCAAGGTGAAACGTAAAGTCAGCTCCGGCGAGACGGCGAGCTGATTGTCGTCCCCGCGGAGGCGGGGACTCATGGATTCCCGCTTCCGCGGGAATGACGAAAAGGTAACGATATGAGCGAAACCAACAAGCAGATCCTCCTCGCCAGCCGCCCCACGGGCTGGGTCGAGGAAGCCAATTTCAAGCTGGTCGAAACGCCGGTGGCGGAGATCACGGACGGGCAGGTGCTGGTGCGCAACCATTGGCTGTCGCTCGATCCCTACATGCGCGGGCGCATGAACGACACGAAGTCCTACGCTGCGCCGGTGAACCTCGGCGACGTCATGATCGGCGGCACGGCGGGCGAGGTGGTGCGGTCGATGCACCCGAAGTTCAAGGTTGGCGACAAGGTGGTGGGCATGCTGGGCTGGCAGCAATTCGGCGTCAGCGATGGCACCCTGTTGCAGAAGGTGGACGACCGCCACATTCCGCTCTCGGCCTACCTGGGCACAGTCGGCATGCCCGGCGTCACCGCCTGGTACGGCCTGCTGGAGATCTGCCAGCCCAAGGCCGGCGAGACGGTGGTGGTGACCGCTGCCTCCGGCGCCGTCGGCAGCGTCGTCGGCCAGTTGGCGAAAATGCAGGGCTGCCGCGCCGTCGGCATCGCCGGCGGGGCGGAGAAGTGCCGCTACGTCGTCGACGAACTGGGTTTCGACGCCTGCGTCGACTACAAGGCCGGCAATCTGTGGAAAGACATCAAGGGAGCGACGCCGCAGGGCATCGACTGCCTCTTCGAGAACGTCGGCGGCGAGATCTTCGATACCCTGCTGGCGCGCATGAACGCCTTCTCGCGCATCGCCTTGTGCGGCCTTATCGCGCAATACAACACTGAGCCGTATCCGCTGAAGAACATCGGCTCGGTGCTGATCAACCGCATCAGGATGCAGGGTTTCATCGTTTCCGAACACATGGAGCGTTGGCCGCAGGCGCTGCAGGAACTGGGACAGGGCGTCGCCACGGGCAGGATCAAGTACCGCGAGACCGTGGCGGCAGGGCTGGAGAACGCACCGAAGGCTTTCATTGGCCTGCTCAAGGGCGCCAACCTGGGCAAGCAGATCGTCAAGTTGATATGAGCCAAATACTTTGGAGCTGCGCAGCGGCGAACGATCATCACCCCCTTCCTCGGGAAGGGGGGCGGGGGGTAGACCGTCAATGAGCGAGAAGTTCACCGGCACGCGCGCCGTTTCGGAGCGGCATGCCTTCGACACCGGCCGCCTTGCCGACTGGCTGCGCACCCACGTCGAAGGCTTCTCCGGCGAATTGAGCGTCGAGCAGTTCAAGGGCGGGCAGTCGAACCCGACTTACCTGCTCTCCGCCGGTGGCAAGAAATACGTCATGCGACGCAAGCCGCCCGGCAAGCTGCTGCCTTCCGCACACGCCGTCGACCGCGAGTACCGCGTGATTTCCGCGCTGGCGCAGACCGACGTGCCGGTGGCGAAGAGCTACGCGCTGTGCGCGGACGATGCCGTCATAGGCACCGCCTTCTACATCATGGATTACGTGGAAGGCCGCATCCTGTGGGACCCGGCGCTGCCTGGGCTTGCACCTGCTGAACGCACGGCCCTCTTCGACGAGATGAACCGCGTCATCGCTGCCCTGCACCGCGTCGACTACGCCGCCGTGGGGTTGGCCGAGTACGGCAAGCCCGGCAGCTATTTCGCGCGCCAGATCGACCGCTGGGGCAAGCAGTACCGCGCCTCAGAGACGGAGAAGATCGAAGCCATGGACAACCTCATGGCCTGGCTGCCGGCCAACATCCCGGCCGGCGACGAGACGTCCATCGTGCACGGCGACTACCGCCTCGACAATGTCATCTTCCATCCGCGCGAGCCGCGCATCCTCGCCGTGCTCGACTGGGAGTTGTCCACCCTCGGCCATCCGCTCTCCGACTTTGCCTACCATTGCATGACCTGGCGCCTGTCGCCCGGACAGTTTCGCGGCCTGCAGGGTCACGACCTCGCCGCCCTCGGCATCCCGACCGAACGGGAGTACGTCGCCCGGTATTGCCAGCGCACCGGGCGCGCATCGATCTCGGCCGCCGAGTGGGAGTACTACCTCGCCTTCAACATGTTCCGTCTCACCGCCATCCTCCAGGGCATCATGGCGCGCGCCTTGCAAGGCAACGCTGCCAGCCAGGAAGCCATCGACACCGGCAAGCGCGCCCGCCCGCTCGCCGAGGAGGCGTGGCGGCAGGTGGAAAAGATCATCGCGGGGAAGATATGACGAACCACTCCGTCATCCCCGCGGAAGCGGGGATCCATCGGCCCAATGGATTCCCGCTTCCGCGGGAATGACGACAAACATGATTTTCACTAGAGGACCACAATGGATTTCGCACATTCGGAAAAAGTCAGAGCGCTGCAGCAGCGCGTCAGCGCCTTCATGGACAGGCACGTCTATCCGAACGAAGCCGCCTTCGACGCCGAGGTCGAGGCGAACCGCCGGAAGGGCAACCCCTGGGTGCCGACAAAGGTCATCGACGACCTGAAGGAGAAGGCGAAGGCCGAAGGCCTGTGGAACCTGTTCCTGCCGGAGTCGAAGTTCGGTGCCGGCCTGACCAACCTCGAATACGCGCCGCTGTGCGAGATCATGGGCCGCTCACCCATCGCGCCGGAAGTCTTCAACTGCTCGGCGCCGGACACCGGCAACATGGAGGTGCTGGTGCGCTACGGCGCGCCGGAGCACCAGCAGCAGTGGCTGCAGCCGCTGCTGGAAGGAAAAATCCGCTCCGGCTTCGCCATGACCGAGCCGGCAGTGGCCTCTTCGGACGCCACCAACATCGAGGCGAAGATCGTCCACGACGGTGACGAATACGTCATCAACGCGCGCAAGTGGTGGACCTCCGGCGCGCCCGACCCGCGCTGCAAGATACTCATCTTCATGGGCAAGACCAGCCCGACCCACGCCAACCGCCACCAGCAGCAGTCGATGGTGCTGGTGCCGATGGACACGCCGGGCGTGACCCTGGTGCGCCCGCTCACCGTCTTCGGCTACGACCACGCGCCGCACGGCCACGGCGAGGTGGACTTCAAGGATGTGCGCGTACCGGCCTCCAACATCCTGCTCGGCGAGGGCCGCGGCTTCGAGATCGCCCAGGGGCGCCTCGGCCCGGGCCGCATCCACCACTGCATGCGCCTCATCGGCCTGGCCGAGCGTTCGCTGGAACTCATGTGCAGGCGGGCGCTGAAGCGTGTCGCCTTCCACCGGCCGGTGGCCGACCAGGGCGTGACGCGCGAGCGCATCGCCAACGCGCGCATGCTCATCGACCAGGCGCGCTTCCTCACGCTCAACGCTGCCTGGATGATGGACACCGCCGGCAACAAGGTGGCGAAGAAGGAGATCGCCATGATCAAGGTGGTGGCGCCGAACATGGCCTGCGAGGTGATCGACTGGGCCATGCAGGTGCATGGCGGCGGCGGCGTCTGCGACGATTTCCCGCTGGCACATGCCTATGCCCACGCGCGCACGCTGCGCTTCGCCGACGGCCCGGACGAAGTGCATCGCAACCAGATCGCGAAATACGAACTCGGCCGCTACCTGGAAGAGAAGTAGCGGCGCCTGGCTGCTAGGGTGTGTTCTCAATCATTTTATCGGTGCGAACGGGACTTTCCGGGTGTCCCCCAAGGGGATTTCCTTCAGGGCACAGGGCAAGGCGCGGCGGCGAAGACAGTGGTCATTCCACGGCAAGCCGACGCAACGCGGCCATGTGCCCGGCAAGTCCCGTTCCCTTCGGGTTGCAGCCAAAAGCGCCGGCTGCGTCGTTGCGCTCCTTATCAAGGGAGTGGCCATTGACTGCGTCGCACGCCTAGCAGTCGACGCTTTTGGCCACAACGCATCCGATAAAATGATTGAGAACACACCCTAACGCAAGCGAAACACCACCGGCAGGATCACCTCGCGCGCGTCGGCTTCCGGCAGGCTGCCCATGGCGTAGGCGGCCTTGAGTGCCGCTTCGTCGAGCATCTTGTGGCCGCTGCCGGCGGCGACCTGGGCGTCGCGGATGGTGCCGTTGCCGTCCAGCATCAGCAGCAAGCGTACTTCGCCTTCGATGCCGCGCGCTACTGCCTCCGGCGGATAGAACAGCACTTCGGAAAGCTTGCGCTGCGCCGCTTCTTCGGGCGTGCGCGGTGCGGGACGGCGGCTTTTCCCCTCGACGGGTTTCGCTGGCGGCTGGACGGCTTGCGCCGTTGCCGCCTCGGCCAGCGTGTCCTTCAACAAGGCGTCCTGCGGCAACACGGTAGCGGGCGGCAGCAGGCGGGCGGAGATCGTCGCCGTATTGCGGGGACTGACTTTCCCACCGAAGAAGCCGGAACCGAGCAGGGCCAGGTGCAGCGCGAGAGAAGCCGCCAAGGCGAGCAGGAAACGACGTGAAGGCATGGTTTCCAGATGCAGATCAAGACTCCGAAGGCTGCATTTTGCTATAAATGTGTCATGAGAGCCGCCTTATCCAGACTCCGGCTGGCTTTGCTGGTCATCTGTGCCTGCTTGCTGGTGCGCCCCGCACTGGCGAGTGTTTCCATGCCCACGCCGCTTGAATTCGGCGTCGCCGTCGAGGCGGGCAATACCCTCGCCGTGAAGAAATGGCTGGCGGCGGGCCTGCCGCCCGACTTCGTCGGCGACCGCTTCGGCAGTGGCCTGATGATCGGTGCGTGGATTGGCAACCTGGAAATCATGGCGCTTTTCCACACCGCGGGCGCCAATGTGAACTTCATGAACCGTTACGGCGAACGCGCCCTGCAGCTCGCTGCCTGGCGCGGGCATGCCGACATCGTGCGCTGGCTGCTCGAGCGCGGCGCCGAAGTGAATCGCGCTGGCAAGCAATGGAATGCGCTGCATTACGCCGCCTTCGCCGGCCATGCCGACATCGTTCGCCTGCTGGTCGAGAAGGGGGCGGACGTCAATGCGCGCACGCCGAACGGTTCGACCGCGCTGATGATGACCGCCCGCGAAGGCCAGGAGGACGTGGCGCGCCTGCTGATGGAAGCCGGCGCCGATCCCGCGACGGAAAACGAGTGGGGCGAAAACGCCCTTACCTGGGCCATGCGCCACAAGCACTTTCGCATCGCTAGGATGATCACCAGCCCGGAAGAATTTGCCCAGGCGGTCAAGGCGCCGCCGGGAACCTACGGCAAGGCCGTGAAGTCCGTCGCGGCGCCGCCGGAGATCGATGCTGTCCTCGAAAAGCTGCGCCAGGCGCAGGCCGAGGGCAAGTCGACCGCCGCGCTGCGCAAGGCGCTCCTCGCCGCCATTGCCTTGCACCGCTATGACAGCGAGGTGTCGACCATTGAGACGAAGCGCGGCAAGAAGGGCAAGCCGGAAGTGTTGGTGATCACCGCCAAGCGCAACGAGGCCGGCAGCGAGCGCGCCGAGCTGCTCTTTGAAGCCGTCCGCGCCGGCGCCGCCCTCACCACCCCGGCCGAGGTGGCCGGCAGCGACGGCGGACCCTCGGAGATTTCCAGCATCCTCGAGCGCATACGCAACGAGAAAGGCAAGAAACGCTCCGCTGCCGAACTGCGCCAGGCCCTGCATGAGGCCGTCGCCAAGTTCAAGCAGGACGCCCAGGGCGCTGCACCTGCGTCCAGCGAACCTGCCGCAAAATGATCCATACATCGAGGATTCGGCGCCCCTATTGGGTTCCGCGCTGATTCGCTGTCCGCCATCGGTCCGCCATCGAATACCCACATTTGAAATGACGATATATTTCATGTAAAATAAGAACTTGCACTACTTTTTCCGCCGGTCCGTTTCGGGCCAGTTTTTCACACTGGACAAGAAAAGGGGGTACCGGATGCAAGCATCCATCCTGCAATTTTTGAAAACGAGCGGCGAGGGCTTCGACATCGACATCGCCAAAGCACTGCGTATGTCGGTGAGGGAGGTAAAGTCGCACGTTTCGCAGCTTTCTTCCGCAGGTGAAGTCATCTGTTGCGAGGTGACGCGTTACGAAGGCGGCAAGAAGATCCAGGGCATCAGCTGCCGCCTGTCCGGCTTCGCGCCGGCCATCTCGCGCGGCCCGAAACCCGGCGCGAAGCGGGCAGCCGCGCAAAAGCCGGAATAAGGGATCGAAACACGCCCCATCGCGGCCGCGATGGGGTCTGCCGCCACACTCAGGAAACGCCGGAAAGCCCCGCCCACATTGGGTTTCAGCACGATTCCCGCCTCAGTGCAATGCACAAAAAACGCCGGCTTGAGCTCCCAGTGGGTTAAAGTGACTCTTTTGCCGGCCTGAAACGGGCCGGAATTTACGCTGGAAAGAGAGTAGGGATACCCGGATGAGCGCTGCAATCCTGCAATATCTGAAAACCAACGGCGAGGGACTGGACCTGGAAATCGCCAAGGCACTGCATATGCCTGTGGCGACAGTCAAGTCCCAGGTCTCGCAACTATCCTCGGCTGGAGAAGTGATCTGCTGCCTGGTGACGCGTTACGTCGACGGCAAGAAGATCGAAGGCGTCAGCTGCCGCTTGTCCGGCAACGTGCCCACGCCTGCGCGCGGGCCGAAGCCCGGCGCGAAACGCGAAGCTGCCGCCGCCGAGAAATAAGCGACTTGGGGCCTGTTCCCGGGCCCGGCGGCAACGCCCCTCACAAGTCGCAAGTCTGCGGTGCTCAGGTCAGTAGCACCGCGATGATTCCCGTCAAGAATATCCCGTCGAAACTGCCGGCGCCGCCGATCGACGCCAGCGGCTCGCCAAGCTTCTTGATGTCCTTCATGCGCAGCAGGTCGGCGCCGATCAGCACCCCCAGCGTGCCGCCAATGTAGGCCAGCGTCGGCGCCTGTTGCGGCTCGAGCATCATCGCCGTCAGCGCCGCCGCGACCGGTGCGATCAGGATCGGCATGGCAATGCCCATGCGCGGCACGGAAAAGCTGATCGCATAGGCCACCATCGCCACCGCCGCCACCGCCACCAGCACAGTCAGGAAGCCCGGCTGGCTGAAGTTGAAAAGGTAAAGCGAGAAGGCCAGCGGCACCACACAGCCGCCGACATTCACCGCGATGATGGTCTTGCCCGGGATCACCGTGATGCGCTTGAGCAGCATGCGCGGCAGTTCGTGCAGGCGCTTTTCCTGCGCGACAGGATCGGTGCCGACGGTGAACAACGGCAGATTGACCATGCTGCCGAACAGCGTGAGGATCAGCAGCAACGTCGCCGAATCCGCCGACAGCCCGAGCTTGTCGAAGGCGATCTGCAGGATGCCGAGCTGAACAACCGTGACGAGGAAGACGGCCAGCGCGGCGAGGAAGATCAGGCGGACGGGCGGCAAGCGGTTTTTCCGTTCGATGAAAGCATCGGCAGAATCATAAGCGGTTATGAGCCTGGCCGGGCCAGGACTGGAAAGTCAGCCGCTACAGCACGGCGGCGCTGTTGCAACGGCCTCGAAGCGGCTACCATGCAGCATCGTCCATTCCGCACCACCCCGTCATCCGGATGCCCCGCACGGGCAACCTCCATGAACACGCTGCTGCATCATTTCTCCCTAGCGCTTCCCTTCTATTCGCTCGTCTTCGCCGGCTATGCGCTGATGCGCTTTTCCCGCTTGCCGAAGGTATGGTCGGAACGGTTGTCCTGGTTCGTCTTCTCCGTGGCCCTGCCGGCGATGCTGTTCCGCATGATGAGCGGCTTCTCGCGCATGCCGCCCGTCGATGCGCGCCTGCTGCTGGCCTTCTTCGGCAGTTGCCTCATCGTCTTCGTCATCGGCCGCCTCATCGCCCGTGGCGTGTTCGGGCTCGACGGAGTCGGGCAATCGGTGTTCGCGCTGGGCGGTGTCTTCTCCAACAACGTCATGCTCGGCCTGCCACTCGCCCGGATCGTCCTCGGCGAGGCCGCACTGCCGGCCGTCGCCCTGGTGCTGGTATTCAATGCGCTCATCCTGTGGGTGCTGGTGACGGTGTCGGTCGAGTGGGCCCGGCACGGCAGCTTCTCGCTGCACGGCGGCGCCAAGACGATCCGCGCCATTCTCACCAATCCAATCATCCTCGGCATCCTCCTGGGAACGCTCTACGGGCTGGCAGGATTTTCCATTCCGCGCCTGATCGATGCGCCCCTCGCCCTGCTCGGACAGGCCGCCGCGCCCCTGACCCTGGTGGCGCTCGGCATGAGCCTCGCCGCGTACCGCATTCGCGACAGCTGGCAGATCAGTCTGGCGATCACCGCCATCAAGCTGCTGCTGCAGCCGCTGATGGTATGGCTGCTGTGCCTGTCGATCGGTCTGCCCGACCTGGAAACGCAAGTGGTGGTGCTGCTCGCCTCGATCGGTGTGGGCGTCAATGTGTATCTGATGTCGCGCCAGTTCAAGGTCATCGAAGGGCCGGTGGCCGCCAGCCTGGTGTTTTCCACCGCGCTGTCGGCATTGACGACGCCGCTGCTGCTGGCGCTGACGCAGCTTGGGCGATGAGGCTGACGCGCAGCGTGGCGACAGGGGCGGCCAAAGGCACGCGGGTACGCTGGTACACTGGTCATTCGACACGTCAAAGAGGATTCCCCGCAATGACCCAGCTCGCCGATTTCCCCATTTCTCGCAAGTGGCCCGCCCGCCATCCCGAGCGCCTGCAGCTGTACTCAATGCCCACGCCGAACGGGGTCAAGGTGTCGATCATGCTGGAAGAGATCGGCTTGCCCTACGAGGCGCACCGGGTTGCTTTCGACAGCAACGACCAGCTCTCGCCCGAATTCATTTCACTGAACCCCAACAACAAGATCCCCGCCATCATCGATCCCGACGGTCCCGGCGGCAGGCCCCTGCCGTTGTTCGAGTCGGGCGCCATCTTGATTTACCTCGCCGAGAAGTCCGGACAGTTGCTGCCCGGCGATCCGCACGAACGCTATCAGGCGCTGCAATGGCTGATGTTCCAGATGGGCGGCATCGGCCCGATGTTCGGCCAGCTCGGCTTCTTCCAGAAGTTTGCCGGCAAGGAATATGAAGACAAGCGTCCGCGCGATCGCTATGTGGCCGAATCGCGCCGGCTGCTCGGCGTGCTCAACCAGCGCTTGCAGGATCGCCCCTGGCTGCTGGGCGACGCCTACTCGATCGTGGATATCGCCACCTTCCCATGGATACGCGTTCTGGTCGGCTTCTACGAGGCAGGGGAGCTGGTGGGTATCGTTGATTTCCCGCATGTTACCCGCGCCCTGGGTGCATTCATCGAACGGCCCGCCGTGAAGCGCGGCCTGACCGTCCCGGCCTAGCCGGCGAAAGTCAGTCGCTGGGATACGGCGGCGCACAGGCTTCCGGGGGTAGGCCGTCGGTGAGGCTGCGTCGGGCGTGAGACAAACATTCCGGCAGCGGCCTTTGCAGGCATAATCGAACCGTATTCACAGCGAGCCGCCCCGCATGACGCCCAGCGCCATCGTCAAATATCTCGACCAGTACGTCGTCGGCCAGGACGATGCGAAGAAGATCCTCGCCGTCGCCGTCTATTCGCACTACAAGAAGATCGCCAGGGCGAAGAGCGGTGGCGAGAGCGTCGAGAACGCCAAGAGCAACATCCTCCTCGTCGGCTCCACCGGTACCGGCAAGACGCTGCTGTGCGAGACGCTGGCGCGCGCCCTGAAGCTGCCCTTCGTCACAGCCGACGCCACCTCGCTGGCGCAGACCGAGTTCGTCAACGAGGAGATCGATGCCATCCTGCAACGCCTCATCGAGAAAGCGGAGGGCGACGTCGCGCGGGCGCAGTGCGGCATCGTCTTCATCGACGAGGTGGACAAGCTCAAGGCGATCAGCGGCCAGGCGCGCGGCGCCTCGGGCGAGAGCGTGCAGCATGCCCTGCTGAAGATCATGGAAGGCTCGCCGGTACGCCTCAAGCACGGCCAGTACATCGACACCACCAACATCCTCTTCATCTGCGGCGGCGCCTTCGTCGGACTGAACAGCATTCAGGCGAAGACGCAGGCCTTCGGCTTCATCTCCGCCACCGGCGGCGACGACCAGCACATCCTCGACCGCCTCAATGCGCGCGTGAAGCCGACCGACCTTTTCGAGTTCGGCCTCATTCCCGAATTCGCCGGGCGGCTGCCGATCATCGCCAGCTTCCAGGACCTGAACAAGGAGATGCTGGTGCGCATCATGACCGTGCCGCGCAACGCCATCTACCGGCAGTTCCAGGAGATCCTGCAGGGCGAGGGCGTCGAGCTGACCATCGCGCCGCTGGTGTTCGAGCAGATCGCCGAACTGGCCATCGAATACAAGGTCGGCGCACGCAGCCTGCGGGGGATTTTCGAGGAGATGCTCACGCCGGTGCTCTACGTGGTGCCGGACGACAAGCGCATCGCGAAAGTGGAGATCGCCTCCCTCTTCGAGCAGCCGCGCTTCGCTGATGCGCAGGGCAACCCTCTGTCCTGAAACACCCCGTCATTCCCGCGGAAGCGGGAATCCAGTTTTACGCCGCTGGATTCCCGCTTCCGCGGGAATGACGGAGCGGCCCCCGGGAATGGCGGAGAGGTTTCAGGCATAATCTGGCTCACCCCGTGAGCCACCGGAGCCTGCACGATGGACCGCACCGAGCGTTTCTACCGCATCGACCAGCTGCTCAACGACAAGAAGATCGTTCCCTTCTCGATCCTCGTCGAGAAGCTGGAAGTCTCCCGCGCGACGATCAAGCGCGACCTTGAATACATGCGCAACCGCCTCAACGCGCCCATCGTCTGGGATCGCGAGGAGGGCGGCTACCGCTTCGCCGGGCACGAGGGCGGCGCCGTGCAGTACGAGCTGCCCGGCCTGTGGTTCTCGGCGCAGGAGGTGCATGCGCTGCTCACCATGCAGCACCTGCTCATGGGCCTGGATACCGGCGGCCTGCTCGGGCCGCACATCCAGCCGCTGCTGGCGCGCCTGCGCGCGCTGCTCGGCACGACGGACGACACCACCGAAGAGATCCACAAGCGCATCCGCATCCTCGGCATGGCCTCGCGGCGCATGGCGCTGGACCACTTCGCCGTCGTCGGTTCGGCGCTGCTGCGGCGGAAAAGGCTGCTGATCTCGCACTATGTACGGGCGCGCGACGAGACCATCGAGCGCGAGGTGTCGCCGCAGCGCCTGGTGCATTACCGCGACAACTGGTACCTCGACGCCTGGTGCCACCTGCGCAACGACCTGCGCAGCTTCGCGGTGGACGCCATTCGCCGCGCCGAGATCATCGAACAGCCAGCGCGCAACATTCCTGAAAAGACGCTCGATTCCGTCCTCGGCGCCGGCTACGGCATCTTCTCCGGGCGCAAAATCACCTGGGCCAAGCTGCGCTTCACCCCGGAGCGGGCGCGCTGGGTTTCGCTGGAACAATGGCACCCGCGGCAGAAGGCGCGCTTCGACAAGGACGGCACTTATCTTCTCGAAGTGCCGTTCTCCGACAGCCGCGAGCTGGTGATGGACATCCTCAAGCAGGGCGCCGGCGTCGAAGTGCTGGGCCCCGCCGCGCTGCGCAAGGAAGTCGCAGCGCAACTCCAGCAGGCGCTCGACCAGTACTGATTGCTTCCTCCCCTCTCCCGCACGCGGGAGAGGGGCAGGGGGAGAGGGCCAGGCTCACCTCCTGAGCCAGCCCCCTCCTTATCCTGCACAGCATGGATAGTTGGATAAGGAGAAAATCATGAATCCCGATACAGTGGTGTTCTGGGCGACGGCAGGGCTGTCTATTGTGGCGTGGTTTTTCTGACGGCAAGCGATTGCATTACGTTACCGTATTGGTAACATGCTACGATGTGCCCATGAGAATCATCGCGCTCTCGGCATTACGGACCTTCTGGGAGAAGCATCCGCATGCCGAGTTGCCATTGCGGGGTTGGTACGCAGAAGCGAGCCGCGCGAACTGGAAGACGCCGGCCGACATTAAAGCGGCCTATCGCAACGCGAGCTTTACTGCCAGCAACAGGGTGATTTTCAACATCAAGGTCAATGATTACTGGCTGGTGGTCGCAGTCCGTTACGCACGCGGCATGATGTTCGTGCGCTTTGTCGGCACCCACCGGAGTTACGACCGGATCGATGCCACGAATATTTAGGGAGCGATCATGGAACTGAAACCGATCAGGACAAAGAAGGACTACCAGGCAGCCTTGAAAGAGGCGGAAAGACTTTGGGAATCGCCTGACAAATCCCCTGCGGCGGACCGCCTCGAAGTGCTGACGCTGCTGATTGAGGATTACGAGCGAGGGCATTCTCCCATCAAGGACCCGGACCCGATCGAATTCCTGGGACACGTCATGGACAGCCGAGGGTTGACCCGCAAGGATCTCGAGCCCTATATCGGGCCGCGTGGCCGGGTGGCCGACATCTTGAATCGCACGCGGCCCCTTACCCTGGAGATGATCCGGCGGTTGTCGGAAGGCCTGCATCTCCCCGCGGAAGTGCTTGTCCAGCCTTATCGGCTGCGGCAGGAAGCGGCGTAGTGCCCGTAGTGCCTTTAAGCCGGGGCTGGCGGGGGTGCGTGTCCCGGGGTGCCGCGCCCCGTGGTGTCTTGAAACCATCATGAAACGATGAAGAAAGTCGACCGTCACCTGTGGCAGCGGTTCTGGGCCATCGCGACACCCTACTGGCATCACGAAGAAAAATGGCAGGCCTGGGGCCTGCTGCTGCTGTTGTTGCTGCTGCTGCTGGGGCAGACGCAATTCGCCGTGCTGTTCAACGAGCAGACGGGGGAATTCACCTCGGCCCTGGCGGCGAGGGAGGAGGCGCGCTTCTGGGACGCCATCAAATACTGTCTGGTCCTGCTCGCGGTGGCGGTGCCGATCTATGCCTTTTACTACTTCGTGCGCGACAAGCTCGGCATTCTTTGGCGGCGCTGGCTGACAGATCGTTTCCTCGACAGCTACTTCAGCCTGCGGCATTACTACGAACTGAATGCCAACGCCGGCATCGACAACCCGGATCAGCGGATCTCAGAGGACATCAACACCTTTACGCAGCGGTCGCTCTATTTCCTGCTGATTCTCATCGGCGCGATCCTGCAGCTGGTGGCCTTCAGCAGCGTACTCTGGTCGATCTCCAGGGATCTGGTCTACTTCCTGGTCTTCTACGCGATTTTTGGAACCTTCGTGACGCTGGTGGTGTTCGGCAAGGTGCTGCTCGGTCTCAACTTCATGCAGCTCAAGCGGGAAGCGGATTTTCGTTTCGGCATGGTCCGCATCCGCGAGAACGCCGAGTCGATTGCCTTCTACCGCGGGGAGGCGCAGGAATCGCAGCAGGTCAGGCGGCGCTTCAGTGCGGCCTTCGACAACTACAACCGGCTGATCCGTAGCCAGCTGTTCCTGAATTTGTTCCAGTACGCTTACGGCCTGCTTACCGTGGTCCTGCCCAGTGCCATCATCGCCTCACGCGTACTGTCCGGCGAGCTGGAAGTCGGCAGGGCCGTGCAGGCCGCGGGCGCCTTTGCCGCAGTGCTCAGCGCCATCTCGGTGATCGTGGAAAATTTCGAGGCGCTGAGCCGCTTTGCGGCGGGGATCGACCGCCTGAGCGCCTTTTCCCGGGTGTTGGCCGCCGTACCGGAAGGCAGCGTGCGCAGCAGCAGACTGATCAAGACGGCGGAGGGGAACCACCTGGCGCTGGAGCATGTCACCCTGCTGACGCCGAATGGCGAGCGCACCCTGGTCAAGGTCTCTCGCTCGCCGTCGATGCCGGAGAAGGGCTGATGATCGTCGGCGAGAGCGGCAGCGGCAAGAGCTCGCTGCTGCGCGCCATCGCGGGCCTGTGGTACTGCGGCAGCGGCAGGATCGTGCGGCCGCGCCCGGAGGACATCCTGTTTCTGCCGCAGCAGCCCTACATGATCCTTGGCACGCTGCGCAGCCAGCTGCTTTATCCGAACCGGGACCTGAAGATTGCTGACGCGGATCTTCAGCGCCTCCTGGAAAGCGTGAACCTGCCGGATCTTGTCAAGCGCTTCGGCGGCCTGGATGCGGAAAAGGACTGGGGGAAGGTACTCTCCATCGGCGAGCAGCAGCGCCTGGCCTTCGCCCGGGTGCTTCTCATGCGGCCGCGCTATGCGATGCTGGACGAGGCGACCAGTGCGCTCGACGCGACCAACGAGGAAAGCCTCTACCGCCAGGTGGCGGCGACGCAGACGACGCTGGTCAGCGTCAGCCACCACAGCGCCCTCCTGAACCATCACAAACAGGTGCTGGAGCTCTGTGGCGACGGCGCCTGGCAGCTGCACCCGGCCGAGGGCTACAGCTTCAACCGCTAGGGAAACGCCGAATTATTCGTCATCCCCGCGAAAACGGAGATCCAGTGCCTTGATTAACTGGGTTCCCGCCTGTGACCGAAGGAAATCCCCGTGGGACGCGGGAACGACGACAGAATAATCAGCATCTCCCTAGTCTGCACGAGCCAATAACTGCCTCAGCACATACGGCAGGATGCCGCCGTGGAGCAGGTAATCCACCTCCACCGGCGTGTCGATGCGCAGGCGCAGCGTTGCCTTCTGGCTGCTGCCGTCGGCACGATGGATGGTCAGCGTGACGTCCTGCTGCGGCGTGATGCCGTCCTCGAGTCCCGTGATGTCGAAGGTCTCGTCGCCGCGCAGCTTCAGCGCGGCAGGGCTGTCCTCGCCAGTGAACTGCAGCGGCAGCACGCCCATGCCGACAAGGTTGGAGCGGTGGATGCGCTCGAAGCTCTTCGCCACCACGGCCTTCACGCCGAGCAGCTGCGTGCCTTTCGCCGCCCAGTCGCGGCTGGAGCCGGTGCCGTATTCCTCGCCCGCGAAAATCACCGTCGGCGTGCCTTCCGCGATGTAGCGCATGGCCGCGTCGTAGATCGACATCTCTTCGCCGCCGGGCTGGAACAGGGTGCGCCCGCCTTCCGGCTGCGCGCCTTTGGCATCCGGCGGCAGCATGAGGTTGCGGATGCGCACGTTGGCGAAGGTGCCGCGCATCATCACTTCGTGGTTGCCGCGGCGCGAGCCGTAGCTGTTGAAGTCGGCCACCTGTACGCCGTGCGCCTGCAGGTAGCGGCCGGCCGGTGAATCCGGCTTGATCGCGCCGGCCGGGCTGATGTGGTCGGTCGTCACCGAGTTGCCGAAGAGGGCCAGCGCGCGCGCGCCGCTCACGTCGGCCGCCTTGCCCGGCTGTGGACCGAAGTCGCTGAAGAAGGGCGGCTCGGCGATGTAGGTCGATTTCTCCCACGCATAGGTGCTGCCGGCGCTCGACGGAATCGCGTTCCACAGCGGATTGCCCTTGACGAAATCGCGGTAGAGCTTGCGGTAGGTCTCGGGGTCGGTGGCGTAGTGCAGGGCTTTTGCGATGTCGTCCTGCGACGGCCAGATGTCCTTCAGGTACACCGGCTTGCCGTCCTTGCCGTTTCCCAGCGGTTCGCTCGAAAGGTCGATGCCGACGCGGCCGGCGAGGGCGAAGGCCACCACCAGCGGCGGGCTCATGAGGAAGTTGGCCTTGATGGCGGGATGGATGCGCGCCTCGAAGTTGCGGTTGCCCGACAGCACGGAGGCGCAGACGAGATCGTGGTCGACGATGGCCTTCTCGATCCCCGCGTCGAGCGGCCCGGCGTTGCCGATGCAGGTGGTGCAGCCATAGGCCACCACCTGGAAGCCGAGCTGCTCCAGGTAGGGCAGCAGGCCGGCCTGCGTCAGGTATTCCGTCACCACCCTCGAGCCGGGCGCCAGCGAGGTCTTCACCCGCGGGCCAATAGTCAGCCCCCGCGACACGGCGTTTTTCGCCAGCAGGCCGGCGGCGAGCATCACGCCCGGATTGGAGGTGTTGGTGCAGGACGTGATGGCCGCAATCACCACATCGCCGTGGTCGAGGTTCGCCGCATCCGCAGCCGGGATGGTGTGCGCGGCGGCGGGTTCGGCATGGTTGTCCGGGTGGTTGTCGACCATCTCTACTTCGTTGCGCGCCCTCAAGCCGCCCGCCGCCTTGGCGTAGCCGCCCTGGTCGGCCGGCCCGGCCAGCAGCTCGCCGAAGCGCGTCTTCATGGCGGAGAGCGCGATGCGGTCCTGCGGTCGCTTCGGCCCGGCCACGCTCGGCTCGATGGCGGCGAGGTCGATCTCCAGCACCTCGCTGTAATCGATGTCGCCCGTGCGCGGCATGCCGAACATCCCCTGCGCGGTGAAGTAGGCGCGGAAGGCCGCGACTTCCTCCGCCGTGCGGCCGGTGGCCTCCAGGTAGGCGATGGTCTTGTCGTCCGGCGGGAAGAAGCCCATGGTGGCGCCGTACTCCGGCGCCATGTTGGCCAGCGTGGCGCGGTCGGGCAGGGTGAGCGAGGCCGCGCCCTCGCCGAAGAACTCGACGAACTTGCCGACCACCTTGGCGGCGCGCAGCCGTTCGGTGACGGTGAGCACCAGGTCGGTGGCGGTGACGCCCTCGCGCAAGCGCCCGGCCAGATGCACGCCGACCACGTCCGGCGTGAGGAAATACACCGGCTGGCCGAGCATGCCGGCCTCCGCCTCGATGCCGCCGACGCCCCAGCCGACCACGCCGAGGGCATTGATCATGGTGGTGTGCGAATCGGTGCCGACCAGCGTGTCGGGGTAATACACGCCGTCCTTCTGCAGCACGCCGCGCGCCAGGTATTCCAGGTTCACCTGGTGCACGATGCCGATGCCGGGCGGCACCACCTTGAAGGTGTCGAAGGCCTGCATGCCCCACTTGATGAACTTGTAGCGCTCCTCGTTGCGGCGGAATTCGAGCTTCATGTTGAGGTCGAGCGCATCGGCCGCGGCGTAGTGGTCCACCTGCACCGAGTGGTCGACCACCAGGTCCACCGGCACCAGCGGCTCGACCACCTTCGGGTCGCTGCCCTGGCGCTTGGCCACTTCGCGCATCGCCGCCAGGTCACACAGCAGCGGCACGCCGGTGAAATCCTGCAGCACGATGCGCGCCACGACGAAGGGGATCTCCGCGCTGCGCGCCGCCTTTGGCTGCCAGCCGGCGAGCTGGCGCACGTGCTCCTCGGTGACGAGCTTGCCGTCGCAGTTGCGCAGGACCGATTCAAGGACGATGCGGATCGACACCGGCAAGCGGGAAACTTTTCCCAAGCCGGCCTGCTCCAGCGCGATAATGGAATGGAACTGACCGCCGGCGCCGGATTTCGCATCGAGGTCCTGCAGCGTGTTGAAGGGGTTGTTGGGTTTTGTGGGCATTAGGTCCTCCAAACATGGACATCAGAGGTTCGTGCGGGCAGCCGCGAACACTTATCCCCTCTCCCCGCATGCGGGGAGAGGGCTAGGGTGAGGGGCAGGCGAGCGGCAAGCAGCCGATCCACCCTCACCCCAACCCTCTCCCGCCAGCGGGAGAGGGGGTATATGCAGTCGCCACCCACACGAAAGCCAAGCGAATCAAACTATGAGACCGCACCACACCAGCCTGCGTTCAACTGAAAGGATACCCCATGGCTGACACACGAACCGAACGCGATTCATTCGGCCCCATCGAGGTCCCCGCCGAACGGCTGTGGGGCGCGCAGACGCAGCGCTCGCTGCAGTTCTTCGCCATCTCCACCGAGCACATGCCGGACGAACTGGTCATGGCGCTGGCCGCCGTCAAGCGTGCCTGCGCCGTGGTCAACCGCGACCTCGGCCTGCTCGACAAAAAAAAGGCCGACGCCATCGCCGCCGCCGCCGACGAAGTGCTAGCCGGCCGCCACCCATACGAATTCCCCCTCAGCGTCTGGCAAACCGGCTCGGGCACGCAGAGCAACATGAACATGAATGAGGTGCTGGCCAATCGCGCCTCCGAACTGCTCGGTGGCGCGCGCGGCGCGGAGCGCCTGGTCCATGCCAACGACGCGGTCAATCTCGGCCAGTCCTCCAACGACATCTTTCCCACGGCCATGCACGTCGCCGCCTGCGACGGCCTGCGCGACCGTCTGCTGCCGGCCCTGCGCGCCCTGCGCGAACGGCTGGCGGAGAAAGCCGCCGCCTTCGCCGGCATCGTCAAGATCGGCCGCACCCACCTGCAGGACGCCACGCCGCTGACGCTCGGCCAGGAGTTCTCCGGCTACGTTGCGCAACTGCAGCAGGCCGAGGCGTTCATCGCCGCCGCGCTGCCGCCCCTGCACGCGCTGGCCGTCGGCGGCACGGCGGTGGGCACCGGCCTCAACACCCATGCCGAGTTCGGCGTGCGCGTCGCGGAAGAGCTGTCGCGCCGGCGCGGCGCGCCATATGCCGTCGCCGACAACCGGTTCGCCGCGCTCGCCGCGCACGATGCGCTGGTGGCCGCGCACGGCGCGCTGAAGACGCTCGCCGCCGCGCTCATGAAGATCGCCAACGACATCCGCTGGCTCGCCTCCGGGCCGCGCAGCGGCCTGGGCGAACTCAGCCTGCCGGAGAACGAGCCGGGCAGTTCCATCATGCCGGGCAAGGTAAACCCGACGCAGTGCGAGGCGCTCACCATGATCTGCTGCCAGGTCTTCGGCAACGACGTCGCCCTCAACTTCGGCGGCGCCTCGGGCAACTTCGAACTCAACGTGTACAAGCCGCTCATCGCGCACAACTTCCTGCAGAGCGTGCGCCTGCTCGCCGACGGCATGGCCAGCTTCGAGGCGCACTGCGTGCGCGGCATCGAAGCCAACCCCGGGCGCATCGCCGAACTCATGGCGCGCTCGCTCATGCTGGTGACCGCACTGACGCCGCACATCGGCTACGACCGCGCCGCCGAAATCGCCAAGCGTGCCCACGCCGAAGGCAGCACGCTCAAGGAAGCGGCGCTGGCGCTGGAGTATGTGAGCGAAGCTGACTTCGATCGGTGGGTAAGGGCGGAGGCGATGACGCGGTCGGGGGCGGGGGAGGGCTGAAACGAAAGTCAGTCCCCGCGATACGGCGAGATAGAGAGCGGGGAGGCCGGTACCGGTCCTGGCGTCTGATTGACGCAATATACAGAAATCTGTATTCTCATGCCATGAAAACCACACTCGACATCAACGATACCCTGCTGGCCAGCGCGAAATCGCTTGCGGCGAGGCAGCGTACCAGTCTTACGCGTCTCATCGAAGAGGGTTTGCAGCTCAGGCTGCGCTCGGCGAAGATCGCGGGCAAGGCTGTCAGACGCAAGATCCCCGTCTACAAGGGGCGCGGCGGACTGGCTGCCGGCGTGAATCCAGGCAGCAACAAGTCTCTGCTGGACGCCGCAGGCGATGACGCCTGACGTCAACGTCCTGCTTGCCGCCTCGCGCAGCGACCACCCGCACCATACGGTCGCCTATGCCTGCCTCGATGAGGCAGTCGCGGCCTGTTCGCTGGGCGACGGGTTGAAGCTGATGCCGATGGTGGCCGCCAGTTTCCTGCGTCTGGTCACCAATCCGCGAATATTCGTCCGCCCCACACCAGTGGACGCGGCCATGGGATTCCTGGATAGCCTGCTGGCGGTACCTGGCGTTGAAATGCCCTTCCTGGGCGCGGAGTGGCCCATGCTGCGTCAGCTCTGCCGGGAAAAGAAACTCGCGGCCAACGACATTCCCGACGCCTGGCTGGCAGCCGCAGTGATGCACTACGGGGAGCACCTCGTCACTTTCGACGCAGATTTCAAGAAACTGCTCAGGCGCCAGCATCTGACCGTACTCATTCCAGAACAGAAATCGTGAAGCAGGCGTTCCATTGCATCAGGTAGTCGTTCTGTTGTCTGGCAACTCACGGTTGTCGGCCTTTGCTGAATTTCGCGCTCACAGCTATCAGCCGGCAGCAAACTAATCAATAAGCGGTCATTGGCTTCACGGCAGGGCAAATCATCGGCCATTGCAGACAGCCACAGAGAAAACAGCAGGCTCACTTAACGAACCACCGACGTGATCCAATAACGACAGGCACCCGAATTGGCGGCGGGCGGAACTATCCCCCTTTATGCCCGTTGGGATACCATGCAAAGCTTGGAAACGCGGGCAGGACGGGAGCATGGAAGAACAGCATACCGGCGAATACCAGGCCAACGACGCGGATGCGATAGTTGGAGAGATTTTCTCAGGCGGCATCACCGTCGCCGAGGCTATCGAGCGTCTCAGAACCCGCCTACTCGACCTTTCCTCCCGTAACAGGTTGCTCAACTACCGTCACCCAAAAGGGCGCAGCGTTCAGATATGCGACCAGCCGAACGTCAATCTGGTGTTCGACCGCCTGATGGACGGCAAGGCCGTTCCCTTCAAACATGTCTCCGAGCCAGATCCAGACTCCTACGAGGGCAAGAGGCCCGAGGCAAAACTGCACGCGGCGCGGATTGGGATTTCCACGTCGTACGAGTTTCCCCCAAACCCAGAAGGGGCTGACGGCCACCGTCTCCACAGGATACAGACGCTACTGTACCCGGCCGAACTGGAGCGGCAATTGCGCAAGATCGCGAGCGAGGCCAGGACCGCCATCGAAGAGACCGGCACCAACATGCTGTTCCTTGTGTTCGGGTTTCTCGAGTTCTACGACAGCGACGACTCGGAAAAGCCGATGCTCGCCCCGCTGCTCTCGCTGCCGGCCACGCTGGCGAAGGGCGACATCGACAGGGACACCCGCACATACCAGTACAGCATTCTGCACAGCGGCGAGGATCTGGCCGAGAACCACACCCTTCGCGAAAAGCTTCGCCGGGACTTCATGCTCTCCCTTCCCGAGTACGGCGACGAGGAGGAGCCGGAATCCTATTTCTCGCGAATTGATCAGGCCGTCTCGAAAAAACGCCGGTGGAAGGTGCGCCGCCAGATCACGCTCGGCATGCTCTCCTTCGGGAAACTCGCCATCTGGTCGGATCTCGACGCCAAGAAGAACCCGGGCATTTTGCAGAGTGATCTGATCAAGTCGGTCTTTTCCGGAGGTGGCGGGAACGGCGGGGGTGGCCTCCACGCCGAGGACTACCGCATCGACGAGCGGCCCGAGGCGGCACAGCCTCTCATATACGACGCCGACTCGTCCCAGCACAGCGCGATCATCGACGTGCTCTCCGGGAAGAACGTGGTCGTCAACGGACCGCCGGGTACGGGCAAATCGCAGACCATCACGAACATCATCGCCGCCGCCCTCACGAAGGGCAAGAAGGTACTGTTCGTCTCCGAGAAACTGGCGGCCCTCGAGGTGGTGCGCCACCGCCTGAACCACGCTGGCCTCGGGCACTTCTGTCTCGAACTGCATTCGCACAAGACGCAGAAGAAGAAATTCCTCGAGGACATCCAGGCTCGCATCGAGCAGCGGTTCCCGGCCACGGCGCAGCTCCAAGCGAAGATGGCCACGCTCCAGAGGCAAAAGGGCGAACTAGCCCGTTACGCCGAGTTGATGGGCAGCCGGATCGGGAACTCCCTCGGACTGACGGTCAACGAGATATTTTGGGCAGCCGAACATCGCAGGCAGGAACTAGGGGATGCGTCCGCCGCTGTCAATGCCATCGGTTTCAAGGACGCGTCCAGGTGGACTCACGACGATATAGAGTCAAGGCGATCGCGGCTTGCCGCGCTGGCCGAACTCCACGACGCCATCGGCGGACGGTTCGATCAAGACCATCCGTGGTGGGGATTCCGGCCGGACCCATTGGCCCCATCTGACGACGAGGCCATCGCGAGGATTGTAGCCGCCGCGCTGGTGAGCGCGGCAGCGGCCAACGCTGCCGCCGTGGAGGCCGCGGCATTCTTCGAGTTAAGAGGGCAGCCCGACACCAGCGCCGCCGCGAGGATCGTCGAGGCACTTGAACGGATCTCACCCCTGCCGGAAGCCGCCGAGCCGTCGCTGCTGCCGAGGATGTTCGACCTCGACGCCGATCCGAAGGGACAGCTCAGTTCAAGGCTAATTTCCGACGTGGCGGAGGGGGTCGAGAAGGCGCGTAGGTTGTTCCGTTCCGCCGCCGAGGTTCTGGCCGACGGCGAACGCCTTCCCGTGGATGAGATGGACGAGGCTCGACAACTCGTCGAGCACAGGGAATTGTCGCAGGCCCTGCTGTCGTCCGACATCGGCGACGCCATCGAGTCGGTGACGCGTCTCGAAAAGGCGTTGGACGCGTTCTTGGTCGCCGCGAGGGTTTCGAAGGCGCCCTACGGTCCAGCAGGCAAGTCGGCCATCGACGCCTTCATCGCGAACTGCGGCGTAACGGCGTCGCAGGGATTGGCCCCTTTCCCCATCGGCAGGATCGCCGCAAGCGCGGCCGCGGTTCTGGGGGCCTGTAAATCCCTCTCCGACGCCCTGGCCCGGATAGGCTCCATCGCGACCGGGAGAGGGCTGCCGTTCGACGGCACGCCCGACGCCGTCGTTCGCCTTGCCGATCCGAACGGTCTTCCCGGACTGTCGCGCGATGCGAACGTCTCCGCCGAATCGCTAGCGGAGGCTCGGCGCCTCGCAACCTTCCCGCTGGCCGACAAGCCTGTATCCGAACTGTTCCGGCTCAAATCCCTACTGGACGACGAGGTAGCTGCCTGCATGGAGGCCCTCGATCGGTGCCGCTCGTCGGCGGAACGCATAGGGGTAGCGTTCGACTCCACCGAGCGCTCGATTGCGGAACTGGCCGCCGTCGCCGCGGTTTGCGCGTCCGCCCCGGCCGATCTGCTCGAATACCGGAGGCCGACATTCGGCCACGCCATGACGGCTGAACTGATCGGCGAGGCTAAGTCCGCGTTGGCGGCCGAGCGCGAAGGGCTGGAGAGATTCGCTGGCCTTTTCTACCTCGACACCCTGCCGCCGGTCGCCGACATCAGGTCGTCGGCCGCGGCCCTCCGCCGCAAGGATGGGTTTTTCGCGTTCTTCGACTCCGAATGGCGGAGGGCCAGAAGGCTACACGCCGGCATGTCGAGGGAAAAACGGAAATTGACCGCCAAGCAGCGGGCGGAGGAGCTTGCCGCGCTTGCGGCCTGGATCGGGGCGAGGGACGCGTTCGTCGCGAATGCGGAATTTCGCGAGTGTTTCGGCGGATTGTTCCGCGGGCTGGAAACGGATCCCGGGCGGATGGAAACGCTTAACGACTGGTACCTGTCGTCGCGGGCCACGATAGCCGAATGCCCGGGACTCGCTGAGCAGTTCGACCTGACCGCCGTCCCCGCGGAGAGGATCGCGGAGCTTTCCGCCAAGGCGGCGGCGATTTCCGCAGACGCGGGCCGGCTGGCCGGAGCGGAGACTGCGGTCAGGGGGATTTTCGGAGCCGACGTCGCTGGATTCCGCGAGACGAAGTCTAGGGGATGGGGCGCCGCGCTGGAGACCCTTCGCCGCGCGGCCGGGAGCATCGGCGCGGTCGCGGGGTTCTTCTCTGGCAGGGCTGACTCCACCCTGTCCCCGAAGGACGCCCTGCGCCTTATGGAGGCCAGGGCTGATCTCGGCGCGGCGGCCGCCGACCTAGAATGCCTGATGCGCGGCCGGAGGTCGCTGTGGGATGCCGGCGGAGAGGAGTTGGGGCGGCTCGCCGATTTGACTGGCGGTCCATGGGAGGACGCACTGCGTGACGTTTCGTCGAAGGCGGTCCATGTAGCCGAAACCGCATCGCAGGCCTTGGCGTTTGCTGATGGCGGCTGCCCCCTTTCGGCGGCGGAGTCCTTCGCCAAGACCAAGGCAGAACTTGACGGGGCATGGGAACGCGTGGCGACTCTCCCGCAGTGGAACCGATTTGAAGATTGGTCCGCGCTGGCGGACGTCACGCGCGACGATGCCTCCGCCGCCCGAAAAGCGTTGGAACGAATCTCCCCCTACGCGAGGAGCGGCAAGTCGGCCTTGGAGGTTTTCGACGCCACCCACAAGGAGGCAGAGGCCCGCTCCATTCTCGACAGGTTAGCCGTGTCGGATGATGTCCGGCAGATGCTCGGCGACGTTTTCGACGGCGCGGAAACCGATCTCGACTGTCTGTCGGCCACGCACAGATGGGGGGCCGCCGTGTGTGCCGTCGAACTGCCGGTCACCATACGCAGGGGGCTCCTGTCCGCAGACGCGGGCGAGGCCCTAGCCACGGCCAAGCGTCTCTACAGCGCCATCGCGGACGGCTGCAAAAAAGCGAGGGAGAGCGTCGAGTCGCTTTCGACTTTCGGCTCGCTCTCGTGGGACGAGTGGCAAAAGCAGGTACGCGGCGTGTCGGGAGGCGACCTGCCGTCCGACATCCTTGCCCGGCTGGAGGTGGTCGCGGAGGTTCCGGGTTCCGTCCTGCCATGGACGAAGTACCTTTCCATGAGGCAGCAGTCGAGCCAGGACGGCATGGCGGATTTCGTGGCGGCGTTGGAGTCCGGGAAGATTCCATCGGCCGACTTGGCATCGGCGTTCGAGCTTTCCGCATACCAGTCAATCGGCAGATCTATCTACCAAGCTTACCCCGAACTCTCCCGTTTCAATGGCATCGTCCACGATAAGACAAGGGCTGACTACCGGGCTCTTGATGCGGAAATCGTCTCCCTGACTGGCAAGGACTTCGCAAGCCAGATTGACATGCGAACTCGGGTGCCAGAGGGGCACCGCGGTACGACCGTCGGGGATTTCACCGATATGCACTTGCTACGGCGTGAGATCAACAAGCAACGGCGGCACATCCCCATCCGACAACTGGTGAGGCGCGCGGGAGCATCCCTCCAGGAACTCAAGCCATGTTTCATGATGGGGCCGTTGTCTGTGGCCCAGTATCTCGAGCAGGGGACGTTGAGGTTCGATTTGGTCGTCATGGACGAGGCGTCGCAGTTGCGCCCCGAGGAGGCCATCGGGGCCATTGCCCGGGGGACGCAACTCGTGGTCGTCGGTGATCCCAAGCAGTTGCCCCCGACCAGTTTCTTCGATCGCATGGTGGATGGCTCCGACGATGAGGAGGACGACGAGGCCCCCGCCGCGATCAGCGGCATGGAGAGCATTCTCGACATCTGTCAGCAACTCTACACCCCCGTGCGCAGCCTTCGCTGGCACTACCGCTCCCACCACGAGTCGCTCATCGCGTTCTCGAATCACCATTTCTACAAGAATCTGATTGTGTTCCCGTCGCCCTACGCCAAGAACCCGGGGCTCGGGGTGAAGTACCGCTACGTCAGGGGCGGCTTGTATAAGGACAGGCAGAACGCGCCCGAGGCACAGCGCGTGGTGGACGCGGTGCTAGAGCACATGATCAAGCGGCCGGACGAGTCGCTCGGCGTGGTCACGCTCAACCAGACCCAGCGCGAACTCATCGAGGAGCTTCTTGACAAGAAACTCAAGATTTTCGACGAGGGTGCCGGCTTCATGGACCGCTGGGAGACCGAGGGCTGGCCGTTCTTCGTCAAGAACCTGGAGAACGTTCAGGGAGACGAGCGCGATGTGATATTCATCTCGACGACATTCGGCAAGGCCCCTGGGACGGACAAGGTCAGGCAGAACTTCGGCCCCATCAGCCGGCCGGATGGATGGCGCAGGTTAAACGTGCTTTTCACCCGCTCGAAGCGGCGGATCGAGCTATTCACGTCCATGATGCCCGAGGACATCGTGGTCGACGAGCGCACCCCACTCGGGACGAAGGCCCTACGGGACTACCTCGATTTCGCAAAGCGCGGCGTCCTCGTCTCCACCGACGAGGGGGAGCGCGATCCGGATAGTGATTTCGAGGTGTCGGTCGCCAACGTCATCTCCTCAATGGGCTACGAGGTGAAACCGCAATTGGGCGTCGCCGGGTTCTTCATCGACATGGCCGTGCGCAACCCCGACAGGCCCGGCGAATTCCTCGCGGGGATTGAGTGCGATGGCGCCACCTATCACAGCGGGTTCTCGGTTCGCGACCGCGACCGTATCCGCCAGGAGATTCTCGAGTCCCTCGGTTGGAAGGGCCGCATCCACCGTATCTGGTCGACGGACTGGTTCTACGATCCGCGCAGGGCGATTGTGAGGCTGCGCGAGTTCATCGAGGAGCGTCGCCGCCTCTCGGCGGCAGAGGATCCGGGCGCTTGGGAAGAGGAATTTACCGAAGACGAGGTCGAAGATTCGGCGGACGGCCAGGCTGCCGAGGAGGTGGCTGAGACACTCGCCGCTGAGTCTGATTCCAGCAGCGATCTGTTCGTGGAGGTTGGCGACAGGGTCACCTACTGTCCTCTCGATGCTCCGAACGACAGGCACAGCATGCTGATCGTTGACAGCGCGAGTAACCCCAAGATGGGGATCATCAACGAGGAGACCCCGCTCGCCCAAGCTCTGCTCGGACTGTCTCCCGGCGACGTCGGAATTCTGGAAATCCCTGGACAGAAACCCAGGCAACTTCGCGTGTTGAAAATACAGCGTCTGGAGGAATTGCTTACATGAATGAAGATTCGGGATTCTCGTTGGCGGACTTCTGGGATGAGTTTCAATTCGGTGATCTTTCCCGCCGCCAAGGGGACAATCCCACCGTTCGGCAAGAGATACAACTGGGTGACTGTTCAAGCCGATGAGTAGGCCAACCACCACTAAAGTCGAGCGACAGGTTCCTGATCAGTCACGGACCCCAGGGTACGACCAATAACTGTTGGGCCGCACGAAAAACGCCCCAGCAGTGCCAATTGTGCTGCATGTCAAACTTGAAGTTGCGGGTTAGTTGCTATTTCGTGCCCGAAATTCCCTGTTGGTTGTATCGCCATTGCCAAGGTGACCTGCCCCCTGTAGCCATGCAAATCGTGAATAGTGCGAGCGACCCGGAATAGATTCCCGTCAGCAGCAGATCGAGGGCGGCAATGATCTCGTTGCGTTTTCCGGAAACATTGACGACTTCCGGGCCGATCCGTTTCCTTTCGATGCCGGCGAGCTGCGGCGTGAGCATTGCGCAGGACTTGTTGTCGATCTGGAATACCGGCATCAGTGGCTTGACGAGCTTGCCCTTCATCCCCGCAAGGTTCGGGAATTCAGCCCGCGCTATCTTGATGCCGAGGGCGCCCTGCCCGGGCAGTTCCGCCATTTGCACACCTGCAACTATGGCAACCGGGATCGGCTCATTCAGAAAGGCGCATATATCGTAAATAATTACGATTAATTACGATTAATGTCTATATATCGCTATATATAGCGACTTGACTAAATAAAATAATCAATGTATATATCGCAATAACTGACGATATATGGCAATTTAACCGGAATATTCGCAAACTATTACGACCATGAAAATCACCGGTTTGCTCACCGACGATGCCGTGCTGGCCGAATTGGGCGCGCGTATTGCCGGCCGTCGGGTTGAATTGCAGCTGACCCAGGCAGCCGTGGCCGAACAGGCGGGCATTGCCAAGCGCACGCTCGAGCGTATGGAGGCGGGGCAAACGTCCCAGTTGGCCACTCTGGTTCGTGTGCTGCGGGTGCTGGACGCCGCATCCGGGCTGGATAGCCTGATCCCGGAGTCCGGGCCCAGACCGATGGATTTGTTGAAGCGAAAGGGCAAGGTTCGGCAACGGGCTTCGGGTCAACGTGCCGCAAAGGCGGCTGGCAAACCGTGGCGCTGGGATGAGAAGCCATGAGCACGCTTGCGAGACGTCATAAGCACGCTTGCGAGACGTCATGAGCACGCTTGCCGAAGTCAGGCTGTGGGGCAGAACCATCGGCGCGGTCTCACTACCGGATGGGGAGGACGTCGCCAGTTTTGAATACGATCCGGCATTCGCGCAAAGCGGCATTCAGGTCGCGCCGATGGTGATGCCGCTTTCGCGGCGCGTGTTCCGCTTCCCCGAGCTTTCCCGCCCGACTTTTCTCGGACTGCCCGGCCTGCTGGCCGACTCGCTGCCCGACAGATTCGGCAACGCGCTGATCGATGCCTGGCTGGCATCGCAGGGGCGGCAGGCGGATTCCTTCAACGCGGTCGAGCGGCTTTGCTATACCGGTGAACGCGGCATGGGTGCGCTGGAATTTGCCCCCGCCATCGGCCCCAGGGCAAGGCAGACCACGCACATCGAGGTCGGCAAGCTGGTTGAGCTTGCATCGGAGGTGCTGACCCACCGGAATAACCTGCAGGCGTCTTTTGCGGCCGAGGGCAGCGAAGATGCGCTCAGGGATATTCTGCGCGTGGGCACCTCCGCCGGCGGCGCGAGGGCGAAGGCGGTCATCGCATGGAACCCGAAAACCAATGAAGTGCGCTCGGGCCAGGTCAAGGCCGGCAAGGGATTTGAATACTGGCTGCTGAAATTCGACGGCGTGAGCGGCAACAAGGACAAGGAACTGGAAGACCCGAAAGGCTACGGGTTGATCGAGTATGCGTATTACCTGATGGCGCTTGACTGCGGCATTGAACTCAGTGAATGCCGGCTGTTCAAGGAGAACGGCCGCTCGCATTTCATGACGCGCCGCTTTGATCGGCTTGCCGGTGGCGAAAAACTTCACATGCAGTCGCTCTGCGCCCTGGCGCACTACGATTTCAATATGGCGGGCGCGTACAGCTACGAGCAGGCCTTGCTAGTGATGCGGCAACTGCAGTTGCCCATGCAGGCCATCGAGCAACTGTTCCGGCGCATGGCATTCAACATCGTGGCCCGCAATCAGGACGACCATGTGAAGAATATCGCCTTCCTGATGAATCAATCCGGCGAGTGGTCGCTGGCGCCGGCCTTTGACATGACCTACAGCTTGAATCCTGCGGGCGCGTGGACGGCAAGCCATCAGATGACGATGAACGGGAAACGCGACAACTTCACGCTGGAGGACTTCAACGCCTGCGCAAAAACGGCATCCATGAAACGCGGGCGCGCCGCGAAAATCGTTGCCGAGGTGCAGGCGACGGTATCGAAATGGAAGTCGTTTGCGGAACAGGCGGGCGTGCCTGATGACGTGCGCAAAAGAATTCAGGGCGCGTTGAATCTGAAACCCTATTCATGAAACCCGGCGAACACAAAATCCATACGCATCGATGCACGCATGGCAATGTGCGGCTTTCATTGCGCGAACTTTCCGGGCTGAAAGTCAGTCCCTGCAGCACGGCGCTCAGGCGTTGCCGGGCATGTCGAACGGCTGCGCTGCGCCGTCGTAGAGCTGCCGCAGGATGACCGTCTCGCGCGTGGTGATGGTGTCGAGGAATTCCGACGGGTCGCCCATGCGGTGGAAGGCGTTGTAGCCGTGTTCGAGGAAGGTGTGCAGTTCGATCAGGCCGGCCAGCTTGGCCGGCATGCGCATGACGCGCAGGGCGGCGTGGACGAGCGGCTTGCGGGTGAGGGCGGCGAGCGACTCGCCGACTTCGCCGATGAGCTTGAGCTGCAGTTCGCGTTGCGCGCGATGGCCGCAGCGGCGGTAGGCTTCGGCGTAGGTCTTTTCAGTGAGCTTCGCCATGGCGCGGGCGCGGCGCAGCTCGGCGACCATCGCGGCATCGAGTTCTTCCGACAGGGCGTCGACTTCGATGGCCAGCGCGATGGTGTGGATGCCGGCGGTGTGCAGGGTGGCGGAAAGCGTGGGCAGGATGCGTTCGAGTTCGTGGTCGCGCGCGCTGAAGTCCTTGGGGCCGTAGAGGTCGGTGAGGAAGAAGCGCGCGGCGTGGTGGTAGCGCTCGGAATCGAGCAGGTCGCGGTAGGTCCTGGCCAGCCGCTCGGCCTGCCAGGTGCGCAGGCGCAGGCGGTCTTCGGCCATGCGCGGATCGGCGTTGACCTCGATGCGCAGCGATTTGGCGCGGCCCAGGTGCTGCCTGAGCTGCGCGACCCAGTATTCCTTATCCTCGGAACTCATAATTTCATTATCCTTCGCGCAGGCAATTGGCGTCCATTGGATAGAAGGGTTTAGAGCGATTTGCCTAACCCGCGACAATGCCGCTCGGCTACACTGAATCATTCCCACGGCGCGAAGGAAATGCGATGGGCACCAACGAGTTGGAGATGGCCGATAGCGTCCTGGCGCCGATCCACGCCCGCCTGCGCGAAGCGGCGGTGCGCGATCCGCATCCCGACTGGCACAGCCGCGCCGCCCTGCTGGACACGCTGGAGCGGCTGATCCGCGAGAACGCCGCAGCCATCGCGAACGCGATCAGCGCCGACTTCGGCAACCGTTCGCTGCACGAAACGCAGCTGCTCGAGCTCTTCCCCAGCTTCGAAGCCATCCGCCACGCCCGCCGCCACCTGAAATCGTGGATGCGGCCGGAGCGGCGCGCCGTGTCGATGTGGTTCCTGCCGGGCCGCGCCCGCGTGCTGCACCAGCCGCTCGGCGTGGTGGGCGTCATCGTGCCGTGGAACTATCCGCTGCTGCTGGCGGTGGGGCCGCTGGTGGCGGCGCTGGCCGCGGGCAACCGCGTCATGGTGAAGATGTCCGAATTCACGCCGGCCATGTCCGCGCTGTTCGCCGAGCTGGTGGCGAAGTATTTCTCCGACGACGAGGTGGTGGTGGTGCAGGGCGATGCCGGCGTGGCGCAGGCCTTTGCGCAATTGCCCTTCGGCCACCTGCTGTTCACCGGCTCGACCAAGGTGGGCTACAGCGTGATGCGCGCCGCCGCCGAGAACCTGACGCCGGTGACCCTCGAATTGGGCGGCAAGTCGCCGGCCATCCTCGGGCCGGACTTTCCGCTGGAGAAGTTCGCCGAGCGCGTCGTGGTCGGCAAGACCATGAACGCCGGCCAGACCTGCATCGCGCCGGACTACGTGCTGGTGCCGGCGGGGCGGGCGCGCGAGTTCATCGCCGCCGCGCAGAAGGTGATGGCCGACTGCTACCCGGACATCCTGCGCACGCCGGACTATTCGTCGATCATCAGCGAGCGCCATTTCAACCGCCTCGTCGGCCTGGTCGAGGATGCGCGCGCGCAGGGCGCCGAGGTGGTGCCGCTGTCGTCCGCCGCCGAGCCGGATGCAAGCACACGGCGCATGCCGCCGGTGGCGCTGCTGAATGTGACACCCGGGATGCAGGCGATGCAGGAGGAAATCTTCGGGCCGATCCTGCCGATCGTGCCCTACCGCGACCTCGACGAGGCGATCCGCTACGTGAATGCGCGGCCGAATCCGCTGGCGCTGTACTACTTCGACCAGGACCGCAGCCGCATCGACCACGTGCTGGAGCAGACGCTCTCCGGCGGCGTCACCATCAACGACACCCTCCTGCACATCGCCCAGGACAGCCTGCCCTTCGGCGGCGTCGGCGAGAGCGGCAAGGGCCATTACCACGGCTTCGAGGGCTTCGAGGCCTTCTCGAAGAAGAAAGCGGTGTTCTACCAGTCGCGCCTGAACGGCATGGCGCTGTTCAAGCCACCCTACGGCAAGCTGTTCGAACGCATGGTGAAGTTGCTGACACGGTGATGACGATTATGAACCTCGCCGTCATCCTCGCGGAAGCGGGGATCCAGAAGTGTTGTGGTTGCCCGTGGATTCCCGCTTTCGCGGGAATGACGAGTTCGCGGGAATGACGAGTTCGCGGGAATGACGAGATGGGATTTCGCGGGAATGGCGAGTTGATGCTTTCGCAGGAATGACGAAGACGAAACGATGGTAACGAGACGGCAATTCATCAAGGCGGGACTCATCGGCGGCGCGGCGCTGGCCGCTGCGGGTGTGTTTTACTCGCGCGGCCTGAAGGAGACGCCCGTTGCCGCCGTATCACCGGGACTGACTTTGAAGAACCGGCCGATCATCGCCGCCATCGTGCCGGCGATTCTCGCCGGTGCGCTGCCCATCTCGGGCGAGGCGCGCAGCCTGGCCATCCAACAGACGGTCGACAGCGTCGGCGTCGCCATCGCCGGCTTGTCTGCCGCGTCGCAGAAGGAACTGGAAGAACTCTTCACGCTGCTGAGCATCGCCCCGGCGCGCATGCTGCTGGCCGGCGTATGGCCGCGCTGGGAAGAGGCGTCGCCCGCCGAGATCGCCGACTTCCTGCAGGGCTGGCGCAAGAGTCGCCTGGAACTGCTGCGCAGCGCCTATGCCGCCCTGCACGACCTGGTGCTGGGCGCCTGGTACGGCAACCCCGACACCTGGGCGGCCATCGGTTATCCCGGCCCACCGGAGCTGTTATGAGTATTCGAGACTACTTTGTGGAAGGCATCAATGCCGGCTGGCAGGCGATCGACGCCTCGAAGCTGGTGGCGGACCGCGCGCTGGAGGCGGACGTGGCCATCGTCGGCAGCGGCGCGGGCGGCGGCATCGCCGCCGAAATCCTGACCAAGGCCGGCTTGAAAGTCGTACTCATCGAGGAAGGGCCGCTGAAAACCAGCAGCGACTTCAAGATGCTCGAGTCTGACGCCTATCCGCAGCTCTACCAGGAGTCGGCAGCGCGCAAGACCAAGGACAAGGCCATCAACATTCTGCAGGGCCGCTCCGTCGGCGGCTCGACGACGGTGAACTGGACGAGCTGCTTTCGCACGCCGTCGACGACGCTGGCGCACTGGCAACGCGAGTTCGGCCTGGCGGACCTGACCGATGCAGGCCTGTCGCCGTGGTTCGATGCGGTCGACCGCCGCCTCGGCATCCACGAGTGGGACCAGAACCCGAATGCCAACAACGATTTGCTGCGCCAGGCCGGCTTGAAGCTGGGTATCCCTGTGGGGACGATTCGGCGCAACGTACGCGGCTGCTGGAACCTCGGCTATTGCGGCGTCGCCTGCCCGACCAACGCCAAGCAGTCGATGCTGGTGACGACCATTCCGGCGGCGCTGGCGGCCGGGGCGACGCTGGTGCATCACCTGCGCGCGGAGAAACTGGTGCTGGAGAAGGGTCGTGCCGTGGCGCTGGAATGCGTGGCGATGACGCCGGACGGTATCCATCCCACCGTCTACCGTGTGAAAGTGCGTGCGAAGCATTTCGTGCTGGCGGGTGGTGCCATCGGCACGCCGGCACTGCTGCTGCGCAGCGCTGCGCCGGATCCGCACAAGCTGCTCGGGCGGCGCACCTTCCTGCATCCGACCGTGGTGTCGGCGGCGCTCATGCCGCAGCCGGTCAAGGGCTATGCCGGCGCGCCGCAATCGATCTACTCGGACCATTTCCTCGATAACGTGCCGGTGGGCGGGCCGATCGGCTTCAAGCTGGAGGTGCCGCCGATACACCCGGTGCTGTTTGGCACGACGCTGCAGGGTTTCGGCGAGACGCACCGGCACCTGATGCACGAATTCGCCAACACCCATGCGCTGCTGGCGTTGCTGCGCGACGGCTTCCACCCGGACAGCCCCGGCGGCTCGGTGCAGCTGCGCGACGACGGCACGCCGGTGCTGGATTACCCGATCACCGACTTCGTCTGGGACGGCGTGAAGCGTTCCTGGCTGGCCATGGCGGAAATGCAGTTCGCCGTGGGTGCGAAGCGCGTGTATAGCGTGCACGAACAGTGCAACGGCTATGCCACCCTGGACGAGGCGCGCGCGGGCATCGAGGCGCTGCCGCTGAAGAACCAGCTGGCGCGTGTCGTCAGCGCGCATGTCATGGGCGGCTGCGGCATGGCGGCGGACGAGAAGCGCGGCATCACCGACACCTGGGGGCGCTATCGCCAGCTCGACAATGTGACGGTGTGCGACGGTTCGCTGTTCCCCACCAGTGTCGGCGCCAATCCACAGCAGTCGATTTACGGCCTGGCGGCGCGCAACGCCAGCCGCCTGGCCGAAGAACTGAGCAAACAACCGGCGCCGGCACTCGCATGAGCGCCGGCATGCCAACACATTCCCTCTCTCCCGTTAGCAGGGGAGAGGGCGCCGATATACACCCCTCCCCTCGCGGGATAGGGGCGGGGGGAGAGGGAAAATAACCATGGCCGCTGCAACACTGCACCAATTGATGTTGGCCGGCGAGTTTGTCTTTTACCTGCTGCTCGGCGTTTTGCTCACGGCAAAATGCGACTGGACGGCGGCGCAAACCCTGGGGCTGGCGATGCTCCTCTTCGTCGCCGGCCGCGTTTTCGTCATCAGCGTGACCTTCACTTTCTCGCGCGCCTATGCCGCGCAGGCACCGGCATCCTGCCGCATCGGCGCCGTCAGCGCGATCGCCATGTTCCTGCGCGAGGTGGCCGCCTTCTTCCTGATGTTCACCCTGATCATGCCCTTCGAGCGCTTCTTCATGCGCGCCGACCGGCTCGGACTCAGTACGGGGCGCTTGCCGATCCTGCTGATCCACGGCTACCAGTGCAACCGCGGCTACTGGCTGTGGCTGCGGCGCAGGCTGGAGCGCGCCGGCTGGCAGGTCGCGACGATCAGCCTGGCTCCGGTGTTCAACGACATCGACGGCTACGTCGGACAGGTGTCGCAGCGCATCGAGGACATTTGCGCCGCCACCGGCGCCGAGCAGGTAATGCTGGTCGGCCACAGCATGGGCGGGCTGGTGTCGCGTGCCTATCTGCGCAAACAGGGCGATGCGCGCGTGGCGAAGCTGGTCACGCTGGGTTCGCCGCACCATGGCAGCCGCTTGGCGAAGCTCGGCATGGGCGAGAACGGCCGGCAGATGGTGCCGGGCAGCGCCTGGCTGGCCGCGCTCAACGCGCCGGGCGCGGTGCCGCTGCCGCAGACGGTGTCGATCTACAGCTGCCACGACAACTACGTCATGCCGCAGGACAGTTCGCTGCTCGAAGGGGCGAAGATCGTGCCGCTGGCCGGCCTCGGCCACCTTGAGATGGCCTTCTCGACGGAGATCGAGCGGTTGTTGCTGGCGGAGCTGGCAGCCTAGCTGGCGGCCTGAGTATTTCCGTCATCCCCGCGGAAGCGGGGATCCAGGATTGGCGAGCAGGCTGATGGATTCCCGCTTGCGCGGGCATGACGGGCTTAGCGCGCTTCAGCGCTTTCACATTGCCGTGATGTGTATAATTCAAGCATACATACACATTGGGGCAGGGCATGCGCACCAACATCGAAATAGACGAGACACTCATGAAGGCCGCCATGAAGGCCGGCGGCTTTCGCACGATGAAGGAAACCGTCGAGGCTGCGCTTCAGGTCCTCACGCGCCAGCGCCAGGCCAGCGCCAAGCTGGGCGCGTTGCGCGGCAAGGTCGACTGGGATGCGGAATACGATTACAAGGCGCAGCGTCGGGGTCAAACCCGGCGATGATCCTGGTCGATTCGGGCGTCTGGATCGACTTCTTTCGCGGCGCCGCCAACCGTCAGAGCGAATTCCTCGCTCGTCAAGTTGACGCCGGCGGCGTAGAGATTGCGGCGGGCGACCTCATCATCGCCGAGGTGCTGCAGGGTTTTCGTTCGGAGAAACAGGCGCGGGAAGCCGCCGCAGCCTTCGATCTGATTGAAACCGTGGAGATCGGCGGGCGAGCGCTGGCGATCAAGTCGGCGCACAACTACCGGTTGCTGCGGGCCAAGGGCCTCACGGTGCGTTCGACCATCGATTGCCTGATCGCCACGTTCTGCATCGAACGGCGCATTCCTTTGCTGCACGACGACCGGGACTATGAACCCTTTGTCCAGCACCTCGGCTTGCGTGTCGTAGCCGGCTGATTCTTGCTGCCGGACGTGCCCCGCAAGCCTGGATTCCCGCGTCCGCGAGAATGACGAATCAGAGCAGCTTCAGTACTTCCTCCCCGTGGTTGGGGCAGTTCGGGTCGTCGAGGACGTGGGCGATCTTGCCCTTTTCGTCGATGATGAAGGTCACCCGCTCGTTCATCCCCGCCAGCGCCCGCGCCACGCCGAACAGGCCCGTGCCGGCCACGCCATAGGCCTTGGCCATCACCCGATCGGTGTCGGCGAGCAGGGGAAAATTCAGCTTGTACTTGGAGGTGAACTTCTGGTGCGATGCCTCGCTCTGCGAGGAGACGCCGAGGATCGCCGCACCCTTGGCGGCGATGTCGTGGTTGACGTCGCGCAGGCTGCAGGCCTGGGCGGTGCAGCCGGGCGTATCGTCCATCGGGTAGAAATAGAGGACGAGCTTTCTGCCGCGGAAATCCTTCAGCTTGACGATGCTGCCGTCAGTGGCAGGGCAGGAGAAATCGGGGGCGAGGTCGCCGGGTTTGGGTCTCATGGAGTTCTCCTGCAGGGAAAAAACGCTTTCAACGCAAAGATCGCAAAGGTGTAAAAGCGCAAAGGGCGCGAAGACAAACAGATATTTTTCACCTTTGCGTTCTTTGCGCCTTTGCGTCCTTCGCGTTGAATGCGGTTTGTTATTAAAAATGTATGCCGCGCATCAGTTGCGAGAAGGCGATCTGATCGGCGGTCGGCTGGACCGGTGGACCTTCCTTTTTGCCGGCGGCTGCAGAAGATTCGGGGAACATGCGGAAGCTGGTGTTCATGATGATCTGCGCCACCTTCGGCGAGACGGCATGGATCACCTGGCCGAAGACACCGAGGCGGGTGGCGATGCGGATCGGCTTGTGGATGATGGCCTCCACCACCAGGTCGGCAGCCTCTTCGGGTGCGAGCGTCGGTATGTTCTGGTACATCTTGGTCGGTGCAATCATGGGCGTGCGCACCAGCGGCATGTTGATGCTGGTGAAGTCGATGCCGCGGTCGGCGAACTCCGAGGCGGCGCAGCGCGAGAAGGCCTCCAGCGCCGCCTTCGAAGCGACGTAGGCGGAGAAGCGCGGTGCGTTGGTGAGGACGCCGATGGAGGAGATGTTGATGATGTGGCCGCGCTTTTGCGCGATCATCTTCGGCAGGAAGCCCATCGCCACGCGCACCGCGGCGAAGTAGTTGAGCTGCATGCAGCGCTCGTAGTCGTGGAAGCGGTCGAAGGAACTTTCGATGGCGCGGCGGATGGAGCGGCCGGCGTTGTTGATGAGGATGTCCACCTGGCCGTATTCCTCGATCACCTGGCGGACGAAGTCATCGCATTCCTCGTAGTTGGAGATGTCGGCCGAGTAGGCGATCAGGTCCAGGCCGTCGGCCTCGAACTCGTGCTTGGCTTCCGCCAGTTTTTCCTTGTCGCGGGCGACGATGATGGTGATGGCGCCGGCCTCGGCCACCTTTTTGGCGACGGCCTTGCCGATGCCAGAGGAGCCGCCGGTGACGAGCACGACCTTGCCCTTGACGCGGCCCTTGAGGGTGTGATCGATGAAGAGGTCGGGATCGAGGTGGCGCTCCCAGTAGTCCCACAGCCGCCAGGCATAGGTTTCCAGCGGCGGCACGGCGATATCGGTGCCTTTCAGCGCCTTCTCGGTCTCGCGGCAGTCGAAGCGCGTCGGGTAGTTGATGAAGTCGAGGACGTTGTCGGGCAGGCCGAGATCCTTCATGAGGGCGTTGCGGATGCGCCGCACCGGCGTGAGCGCCATGAGGCTTTTCTTCACGCTGCGCGGAATGAAGCCGAGCAGGGCGGCGTTGATGCGCATGCCCATATCCGGCGCATGGGCAGCGCGGGCGAGGATCTGCAGCACGTCGCCGACACGGTGCGGGTTCGGGTCGGTGAGGTGGAAGCACTTGCCGTCCTGATCCGGCAGATGGGCGATGTGGTCCATGGCGGCGACGACGAAGTCCACCGGCACGATGTTGATGCGGCCGCCCTCGAGGCCGATGGTGGGCAGCCACGGCGGCAGGATCTTGCGGATCTTCTGGATGATCTTGAAGAAGTAGTAGGGGCCGTCGATCTTGTCCATCTCGCCGGTGCGCGAGTCGCCGACGACGGAACTCGGGCGGTAGATGCGCCACGGCACCTTGCTTTCCTTGCGCACGATGCCCTCGGCTTCGTGCTTGGTGCGGAAGTAGGGATGATCAAGGTTTTCCGCTTCCTCGAACATGTCTTCGCGGAAGATGCCCTCGAACATGCCGGCGGCAGCGATCGAGCTCATGTGGTGGAAACAGCGGGCCTCGATGGCTTCGGCCAAGGCGAGGGTGTGCTGCGTGCCGGTGATGTTGACGGCTTCGTCGTCCTCGGCCGAGGCGCTGAGGTTGTAGAGGGCGGCGAGGTGAAAGAAGTGGTCGACTTTGCCCTTGAGTTTCTTCTGTTCGGCCTTGGAGACGCCGAGCTGCTTGTCCTTGAGGTCGCCGACGACGGGGATGGCGCGGCTCTTGTCCACGCCCCAGAAGTCATAGAGCGCCTCGAGCTTTTCCGGCTCCCTGGAACGGGTGAGGAAATGAACGCTGCTGCCGGGACGGGCGAGCAGCTTCTTGACGAGGCGCTTGCCGATGAAGCCGGTCGCGCCGGTGACGAAGTAATCCATGCCAACCTCCTCGTTGCAGAGCTAAATATCATACACGGGAAGTCAGTCGCGGCAGGACGGTGCCCGTGTCATTAGAGTGAAACGCCCAGCCTTTTAGTGTGCCTTCACTAATTATTCCGGCTAGATTGGCAGCGTGGGATCCGCAGTACGCAGGCGCTTTGGCCACATGCGGCCAACAGGGTAAGGAATTTCAATTTTGTACAGGAGGCAACATCATGGTCAAGAAGCTCAAGTCATTGGCAGGAAAATCATCGATGGACAACGATTTCGCGCAGACGGTGCGTGAGTCTGCACAACAGATCTGGCTGGCCGGCTTGGGCGCATTCGCCAAGGCGCAGGCGAGCGGCACGAAACTCGGGGCCGAGGGCGTGAAGATGTTCGACGCGCTCGTGAAGGAAGGCGAAACCCGTCAGTCGTTCGTGCGCAAGGTCACCGGCGACAAGATGGCCGAGGCGGCCGCCAAGGCGTCCGGCACCTGGGACAAGCTGGAGCAGGTGTTCGAGGATCGCGTTGCGCGCTCCCTGTCGAGCCTCGGCGTGCCCACCAAGAAGGACATCGAGCGCCTGTCCAAGCGCGTGGTCGAACTGACCGAAGTCGTGCAGAATCTGGAAGGGGCGAAGAAGAAGCCGGCCCCGCGTCGCAGCGCCGCGAAGAAGTAAGCGTCCCTCAGAGGCGGGACGAGGATGGTCAAGGGTGTGCCATCCCCGCGCAAGCGGGGATCCAACACTGCGCGCAAGCGGGGATCCAACACTGCGCGCAAGCGGGGATCCAGCGCTACGCGCAAACCACTGGATTCCCGCTTTCCCCGGATCAAGTCCGAGGATGACGACGGGAATGACAGGAAGCGAAAGCCTCGCATCGGCTTGGCGCTTGCCGGCGGCGGACCGTTGGGCGGCATCTACGAACTCGGCGTGCTCCTGGCATTATCGGAGTCGCTCGAGGGCATCGATTTCAATGACCTCGACGTCTATATCGGCGTGAGTTCGGGCGGTTTCGTTGCCGCCGGGCTGGCGAACGGGCTCACGCCCGAGCGCATGCGCCACATGTTCATCGAGAACGATACCGCCGATGAGGTCTTCGAGCCGGAACTGCTGCTCAAGCCGGCTTTCCGCGAATACGCCATGCGGGCGTTGTCGGTACCGCCGCTGTTGCTGGCCTCGATCTGGAACTATCTCGCCAGTCCCTGGAGCCAGAGTTTCTTCGAGTCATTCCAGCGCCTGTCCCAGGCCATCCCGACCGGCATCTTCAACAGCGCCGGCATCAATCAGTTCCTCAGCCGTATCTTTACCGCACCGGGCCGCAGCAACGATTTTCGCCAGCTCAGGCATCGCCTGTTCCTGGTGGCGACCGACCTCGATTCCGGCGAATCGGTGGTGTTCGGCGCGGCCGGTCAGGACCATGTGCCGATTTCCACCGCGGTGCAGGCCAGCGCGGCGCTGCCGGGACTGTTCCCGCCGGTGGAGGTCGACGGCCGCCATTATGTCGATGGCGCGCTGCGCAAGACCCTGCACGCCTCGGTCGCCCTGAAGGAGGGTGCCGAGCTGGTGCTGTGCGTCAACCCGCTGGTGCCCTTCGATTCGGAACTGGCGGTCAAGCGCGGTGCCGGCAAGCGCCACAAGCTGGTGGATGGCGGCCTGCCGGTGGTGCTGGCTCAGACCTTCCGCTCCATCATCCACTCGCGCCTGCAGGTGGGCATGGCCAAATACAGCGCTGACTACAAGAATTCCGATGTTGTGCTGTTCGAGCCGAACAGCGATGACGCCGAGATGTTCTTTACCAACATGTTCAGCTATTCGAGCCGTCGCCGCCTCTGCGACCATGCCTACCAGAAGACGCGCATCGAGCTCTATCGGCGCCGCCATGAGCTGGGGCCGATTCTCGCCCGGCATGGCATCAGCATCCGCCTTGAGGCGCTTAAGGAAAAGCAGTCCCTGGCGCATCACGACATCGGCGGCCATGCGGAGAAGGAAGACACCCTGCTGGCGGCAAGCCACCGCCTGGGGGATTCCCTCGACGGGCTGGAGCACTGGCTGAAAGACCGGCTGCCGACACGCAAGGCGGCCTGAGCCGCTGCGGTTTTGCCCCGCGCGGCAGGGTGCTATGCTTTGCCTGCCATGGAAAGAAAACCGAAAAGGCGCACTCGCGAGCGCATCCTCGAAGCCAGCCTGCGGCTGTTCAACGATTTCGGCGAGCCGAATGTCACCACCACGGTCATTGCCGATGACCTGAACATCAGCCCGGGCAACCTCTACTATCATTTCCACAGCAAGGACGAGATCGTCAACGAGCTGTTCGCCGGCTTCGAACGGGAGATCAGCGAGACGCTGGCTTCACCGGCACGCCGCGCACCCAACGTCGAGGACATGTGGCTGTTCCTGCATGTGCTCTTCGAGGAAATCTGGAAATACCGCTTCCTCTACCGCGACCTGGACGATCTGCTGTCGCGCAACCGGCTGCTGGAAGTGCATTTCAAGCAGATCCTCGCGCACAAGGTGAAGACGGGAACCGCGTTGTGCGAAGGACTCGTGGCCACCGGCGAGATGAAGGCCAGTGCCAGCGAGATCCAGGCGCTGGCGACCAACATGGCGGTCATCGCCACCTACTGGCTGCCGTTTGAATATGCGCGTGATCCGCGCCGGCGCGATCCGAGCAGCGGCCTCGGGCGGGGCGTGTACCAGGTGATGTCGATGATGGCGCCCTTCCTGCAGGGGGCCTCGCGCCAGTTGTTGCAGAAGCTTTCGCAAGAGTATGTAAGTACGTAAGCCAATAAGGAGACCAGGATGGCCAAGGGTGGATGGAACAAATTTCCCCATGCGGATAAAGCCTACGCCTATGACGGCGCAGCGCTGAAGAAGCACTGGGACCGGTTGCATCGCGGCGACCGTGAGCAGTTTCCGAAGGAAGAGCAGATCCAGGAGGCCTGGCGGCTCTACCACCAGGGCGAGTTCCAGCAGGCCTGCGAGCTGGGCGTGAGCCTGGGCCTGCCCGGTTATGCCGTGGCCAACAAGGCGGCGACGATCTACGCCACCTATCTCGAGGATAACGAGAAGAAGAAGCTGGCGCTGTTCGAGGAGGCAGTGGCGCGCGGCGAGGAGCAGATGGCGAAAATGCCGAAGTACGCCAATGCCTATTACTTCCACGCCCTGGCGCTGGGCCGCTACAGCCAGGGCATTTCGGTGGCGAAGGCGCTGGCGCTGGGCCATGGCGGCAAAGTGCGCGACAGCCTCACCAAGGCACTCAAGCTGAACCCCGATCATGCCGACGCGCACATCGCCCTCGGCGCCTTCCATGCCGAGGTGATCAACAAGGTGGGCGCGATGGTTGGCAGTCTGACCTATGGCGCGAAGAAGGACGCCGCCATCGAGCATTTCGAGCAGGCGCTCAAGCTCAATCCGGATTCGGCCATCGCGCGCATCGAGTACGCCAACGGCCTGGTAATGCTGTTCGGCGAAGCGAAGATGAAGCAGGCGGAGAAACTCTACAACGACGCGGCGGCGTGCAAGCCGATGGATGCCATGGAGCGCCTCGACATCGAAGCGGCGAAGGCGGAACTGGAAGAGTAGGAAGTATGTCATTCCCGCGGAAGCGGGAATCCAGAGTGCCGCTAAACCCCTGGATTCCCGCTTCCGCGGGAATGACGTGGTTTTAAGCGCAGCGGTGAAATCAAAAAGTAAAAGTCAGTCCGTGGAAGACGGCGCGGCAGCCTTCTTCCGCGGTGCGCGCGGCTTGCGTGGCTTGCTGGGCCTTTTCGTGGCCGCAGGCGCGCAGGTGGCAAGCGCCAGTTCCTCTTCCAGACTTTCCTCGATTTCCTCGGGCGAACGTAACTCTTCCCACGGGTCCAGCAGCAGGGCATACACCAGCTTTTCGAATTCCGTGCGGAAGCGCGAGACGATGCGCTCCGGGTCGGTGACGAAATGGCGGTCGGTGACGAGGCCGAACTGTACCTTGCCGTTGTAGCTGAGGATGGAGACGCCCATGCCGATATTGCCACTCTGCGGCACCCAGACCAACTGCTGCGTCAGATGTGCGCCCGCCATGTAGAGGGGCTGCGTCGGCCCGGGTACATTAGTCATCACCGCCGAGGCCTTGTTGGCGAGGATGTCGAGCGCGATGTCCTGCACGAATTTCGGCGCCATGCCGGTGGCGGCGAGCACGCCGAGGGCGACGACAGGCTGGTATGACCCCTTCAGTTCCGCCATGCGCCGCCTGACCTCGTAGGTCCGTTCGAAGGGATTCTCGACGTAGACCGGCAACAGCAGGGTGACCAGGCCGAAGCGGTTGCCGAGTTTCCCCTCGTCCGCCTTCGAGCGCATGTTGACCGGTACCATGGCGCGCACTTCGACGCCTTCCACCGGATCGCCCTGTTCCACAAGATACCCTCGCAGTGCGCCCGCCACGGCGGACAGCAGCAGGTCGTTCACCGAACAGCCGAGGGCATTGCCCACCGCCTTGATTTCGGCGAGCGGCATCGGTTCCGACCAGGCCACCGCCTTGGTGCCGCCGGGCTTGCCCTTGAAGCGGGTTTGTGAATCGGACGGCATGATGAGCAGGTTGGCCAGTTCGGCCGCCATGCCGACACCCTTGCGGCTGTAGTCGAACGCCTGGCCGGGATGGGTCAGCAGTTCGAAATATTTCAGCCAGGCCTGGGTGCCCAGATTCAAGGCAGAGATCATGCCCTGGGTGACGGGTGCGTAGACGCGGTCCCAGAAGAAGCTGTCGGGACCGTCCTCCTTGGCCATTTCCAGGGGCGGGCCGGGCCGCTCCGGGGCGTCCGGCGTGGTGTCGGTGAGCGAGAGTATGACGCCGATGAGGGCGATGCCATCGGCGATGCAGTGGTGGATGCGCACCACCAGCGCCGAGCCGCCGTCGTAGTTGTCGATGAGGTGATAGCTCCACAGCGGACGGTTCGGGTCGAGCGGGGTGGTCATCAGGTCGGCCGCCATTTTCTGCAACTCGACCTTGTGGTCGCCGGCGGGCAGGGCGGCATGGTGCAGGTGGCGATCGAGGTCGAAGTCCTCGTCGTCGACCCAGAAGGCGCCGGTGGCGTCGTGCTCCACTTTCTGCCGGAAACGGCGGTAGGAGAGCAGCCGTGATTCGAGCGTGCGCCGCAGGCGGTCGTAATCCATCGCGCCGTCGAACATCATGACGCCGACGATCATCATCAGGTTGGTCGGCCGGTCCATCCGCAGCCAGGCCGTGTCGACCGGGGAGACGCGCTCGCGCTTGCTCATGGGAGTCAGGGGTGCCAAGGGTGTATTGGGGTTCGCCTATAATACCGGGACGGCGGCCGATTGGGCGTTGCGATCAAGCGGAGGGGAGTGTATGGCGGACATCAAGGCAAGTTTCGAGGCGGCGGTGGCGGCGTCGAAAAACCTGAGCGAGCGGCCGGACAACAGCACGCTGCTGCAGATCTATGCCCTCTACAAGCAGGCCACGGCCGGCGATGTTGAGGGCAAGCGTCCCGGCTTCACGGACATGGTTGGCCGCGCGAAATACGATGCGTGGGCGGCGATCAAGGATACGGGCAAGGATGATGCCATGCAGCGCTATATCGACCTGATCGAGTCGCTGAAGTCCTGATTACACCTTCGGGCCGGCATCCGGCCCGAAGTTCTCGTCGAAAAACCGGTGGATTTCCGCCTCCACGCGCGGCTTGATCGCGAACAGGAGGAAGCCTAGGCGGACACGGATGTGCACCTCCTTCTTGGCTACGACCAGTTCTCCGTTGACGCCGCTGCGCGTGAAGATGAGGACATTCTCCTCCCACTCGTAGGTCAGGTCGAACTCCTCGTCCAACTGACGGGCGATCTTCTCGGCGGCCTGGCGGGCCGCCTTCGGGCTCATGGTGTGGCTGCGGCGGATGAGGATGTCGCTCATGGTCCGGCAGGGCGTCCTATGCGGCCTGCAGCGCCTGGTCGAGGTCGGCGAGGATGTCGTCGATGTGCTCGATGCCGATGGACAGGCGCACCATGTCCTCCGACACGCCGGCTTTGGCCATTTCCTCCGGCGAAAGCTGGCGATGCGTGGTCGAGGCCGGGTGGCAGGCGAGCGATTTGCAGTCGCCGATATTGACCAGCCGCACGATCAGTTGCAAGGCGTCCTGGAAGCGCGTGCCGCCCTCGATGCCGCCCTGGACGCCGAAGGTGAGGATGCCCGAGGCGCGCCCATTCATGTACTTCTTCACCAGGCCGTGGTCCTTGTGGTCTGGCAGGCCGGCGTAATTCACCCACGAGACCTTGGCATGGCCCTTGAGGAACTGCGCGACCTTCAGCGTGTTCTCGCAGATGCGTTCCATGCGCAGTGTCACGGTCTCGATGCCTTGCAGGATGAGGAAGGCGTTGAAGGGACTGATCGCCGCGCCCATGTTGCGCAGGGGCACGACGCGGGCACGGCCGATGTAGGCGGCCGGCCCCAGCGCCTCGGTGTAGACCACGCCATGATAGGAGACGTCGGGTTCGTTCAGCCGCTTGAACTTCTGCTTGTGATCGGCCCAGGGGAATTTTCCCGAATCGACGATGATGCCGCCGATCGAGTTGCCGTGGCCGCCCAGATACTTTGTCAGCGCATGCACGACGATGTCGGCGCCGTGTTCGAAGGGCCGGCACAGGCAAGGCGTGGGTACCGTGTTGTCTACGATCAGCGGAATGCCGTGCCGGTGGGCGATCTCGGCCAGCTTATCGAAATCGGTGATGTTGCCAAGGGGATTGCCGACCGATTCGCAGAACACTGCCTTGGTACGGCCGTCGATCAGCTTCTCGAAGGCCTGCGGATCGCGGTAGTCGGCGAAGCGCACGGTGATGCCGTATTGCGGCAAGGTATGGGCGAAGAGGTTATAGGTGCCGCCGTAGAGCGTGCTGGCCGAGACGATATTGTCGCCCGCTTCGGCGATGGTCTGGATGGCATAAGTGATTGCAGCCATTCCCGAGGCCACCGCCAGTCCGGCAATGCCGCCTTCCATGGCGGCCACGCGCTTTTCCAGCACGTCCTGAGTCGGGTTCATGATGCGGGTGTAGATGTTGCCTGCCACCTTGAGATCGAACAGGTCGGCGCCATGCTGCGTGTTGTCGAAGGCGTAGGAGGTGGTCTGGTAGATGGGCACCGCCGCAGCCTTGGTGGTGGGTTCGGGACTGTAGCCGCCGTGCACGGCGATGGTTTCCAGTTTCATGTCGTTTGTGTTCTCGGGTAGGAAAAAATGGAAAGTATAGCCTTAGAGCCCTTTTGCGGAGGAAATCACCTGTTGCAGCAGGTTCGCCATGGCATTGTCGAAAGCCACCAGTAAAACCTGCTCGAGATTGAGGTTTTCTTCCAGCGCATGGCGACATTCGGCTACCGCAATACGGGCTGCCGCCTCGTGCGGATAGCCGTATACGCCGCAGCTGATGGCCGGAAAGGCGAGGCTGCGCAGGCCGTGCTCGCGCGCCAGCCGAAAGCAATTGCGATAGCAGGAAGCCAGCAGGTCCGCCTCGCCGCGACCACCCCCGTGCCACACCGGGCCAACGGTATGGATGACATGCTTCGCGGGCAAGCGAAAGCCGGGCGTGATCCTGGCCTGTCCGGTCGGGCAGCCCTTCAGGGTGCGGCAGAACGCAAGCAGTTCCGGTCCCGCCGCGCGATGGATGGCACCATCCACGCCACCGCCGCCAAGCAGCGTCTCGTTGGCGGCGTTTACGATGGCGTCGATGGAGAGACTGGTGATGTCGCCGGTGAAGGTTTGCAGGCGACCGGCCATGGATTACTTCAGTTTCGCCTCGCGCAGGATACCTAGCCAGGCCTGCCGTTTAGCCTCCGAGAGGCGGCTGGTCTTGGCGGCGTAGGCAAGGATGTGCACGCCATCCTTTGTCACGAGGATGCGGCGGTACTCGAATTGCGGACCGGTGATGCGGCAGTCGCCTTCCCACTGCAGGAAAGCCGCGTTCTGATCCTGTTCGAGCGGTTTCATCTTGTACGGACGGCAGTCCTCGTTCAGGTGTTCGATGAATCCGTTGAGGTAGTCGTCGGGCGAGAAGGCGAGGCGCTGGTGGCCAATGACGATTTTTTCGCTCCAGAAGTATTCGCTTTCGCCCGGCGCGACATAGATGCGCTCGGTGTAGCGCCCTTCGCGGTTTTCGGCGACGAGCTTCCAGTCGCGCGGGTCGAGCGGGATGTCCCAGCGTTCCTGCGCTTGTGCGATTGCGGGGGCGGCGGACAGGCAGAGCAGGACGAGAAATCTAAACAGCATCGCGTTTCCCTTGGCAGTTCAAAATGCTGGTTGCGTGCAGCTACTTTACATTAAGTTGCGCATGAAAAGCCGGGCTTGCATTCACGCCGGTCAGCGATGTTAAACTTGCCTTCATTCAAAATGTCGGTAGGAGGTTGCATGCTGCAAGCCGGAAAACCCGCGCCAGCTTTCTCGCTGCCCGACGCCGACATGGAGTCCTTCGACCTGTCGCAACTGCGCGGCAAAAAGCACGCCGTTCTGTATTTCTATCCCAAGGACGATACGCCCGGCTGCACCATGGAGGCCATCGATTTCACCGACCACGAAGACGCGTTTGCGCGGCACGACTGCGTCATCCTGGGGGTGTCCCGCGACGATTGCATCAGCCATGCGGAGTTCCGCGACAAGCACGGTTTGTCGGTGCGCCTGCTTGCCGACACGGAATGCGAGGTCTGCAAGCGTTATGGAGTGTGGCAGATGAAGGAGAAGGACGGCGTGAAGAAGCCGGGCATCGTGCGCTCGACCTTCATCATCGACAAGAAAGGCGTATTGCGTCACGCATTGTATGGCGTCAACCCGAAGGGCCATGCACTCGACGTGCTGGCGCTGGTCAAGCAACTGGATTGAGAGGAAGCCCATGCAAATCGCCAAGGACACCGTCGTCACGTTGAGTTACCGCGTCACCGATTCCGACGGCAACATGATCGACGACGGGCAGCGCCCGCTGGTCTACCTCCACGGCGGCTACGACGGCATCTTTTCCCGACTTGAAGAAGAACTGCACGGCAAGACGGTCGGCGAGCAGCTGGAGGTCAAGCTGCAGCCCGATGATGCCTTCGGCGAATACGACGCCGAACTCGTGCGCGTCGAGGCGCTTTCCCTGTTTCCGGAGAGCATCCAGGTCGGTATGCAGTTCGAGCGGGCGACCGAGGACGGCGAGGACGAGATCGTCTATACCATCACCGACATCGAGGGCGACAAGGTGGTGGTCGACGGCAACCATCCACTGGCCGGCACGGCGCTGGTTTTCAACTGCACTGTAGCCGACATACGCGCGGCCACCGCCGAGGAACTGACGCACGGCCACGTGCACGGCGCCGAAGGGCATCACCACCATTGATCGTCGCCTGCAGCGGCTCAAACTCTAAAGTCTCCGGTTTTGCCTAGGGAAACGCTGAACAAGTCCTTCGACAGGCTCAGGACGAACGGCACGTTGTTGATTCCGTTCGTGGTGAGCTTGTCGAACCATGAGCGGAATCAACTCTCTCAGCGTTTCCCTAGAAATACTTACTTCGCCAGTCGCTTCAGCTCGTAGAGTTTTTCCAGCGCTTCGCGTGGACTGAGTTCGTCTGGATCCAGTGTGCGCAGCGTATCGAGCGCCGGATGCGGCTCCGTCTCGACCGGCTCCGGCGCGGCGGCAAAGAGATCGGCCTGCGGCCCGGCATCGACCTCGCGGTTTTCCAATTGGCGCAGGCGGCGCTTGGCGTCGCGGATGACGCTACCGGGAATGCCGGCCAGCGCCGCCACCTGGATGCCGTAGCTCTGGCTGGCGGGGCCTTCCTCGACCGCGTGCAGGAAGACGATACTGTGGCCATGCTCGACGGCGTCGAGATGCACGTTGGCGCATTCCGTGTAATCGCCGGCGAGCCGCGTCAGCTCGAAATAATGCGTCGAGAAGAGCACATAACCGCGGTTCTTCTCCAGCAGGTGGCGGGCGATGGCGAAGGCCAGCGCCATGCCGTCGAAGGTCGACGTGCCACGGCCGACCTCGTCCATCAGCACCAGGCTGTTTTCCGTCGCGCCGTGCAGGATCGCCGCGGCTTCGGTCATCTCGACCATGAAAGTGGAGCGGCCCGAGGCAAGGTCGTCGGAGGCGCCGATGCGCGTGTAGATCGCATCCACCGGGCCGATATGCGCGCTGCGCGCCGGCACGAAGGAGCCGCAGTGGGCGAGCAGCACGATCAGCGCTACCTGGCGCATGTAGGTCGACTTGCCGCCCATGTTGGGACCGGTGATGAGCAGCATGCGCCGTGCCGGGTCGAGTCGGCAGTCGTTGGCGATGAAGCTGTCCACCTGGCCTTCCACCACGGGATGGCGCCCGCCTTCAATCTCCAGCGAGAATGTTTCGTCGAATTGCGGCTGGCACCAGTCGTTGCGCACGGACACGGCGGCGAAGGCGCACAAGCCGTCCAGCAGGGCGACGGCGCGGGCGATGCGCTGCAACTGCGGGATATCGGCGGCCAGCCGCGTCAGCAGCTCGTCGTAGAGCAGTTTTTCGCGTGCGAGGGCACGCTCCTGCGCCGACAGCGCCTTGTCCTCGAAAGCCTTCAGTTCGGGCGTGATGTAGCGCTCGGCATTCTTCAGCGTCTGCCGGCGGCGGTAGTCGTCCGGCACCTTGCCGACGTTGGCATGCGTGACCTCGATGTAGAAACCATGCACCCGGTTGTATTCGACGCGCAGGTTGGCGATGCCGCTGCGCGCACGCTCGCGCGCCTCCAGTTCCAGCAGGAAAGCACCACAGTTCTGCTGGATGGCGCGCAATTCATCGAGGTCGCCGTCGTAACCCTCGGCGATGACCCCGCCGTCGCGCAGCACAGCCGCCGGTTCCGGCGTGATGGCACGGGCGAGCAGATCGAGACATTCGTCGGGTGTGGCGAGATCGCTGTGGAGTGCCGTCAGGGCACCTGCTTCCGCGGTCGCCAACGGCGCGCGCAGCTTGGCCAGCCCGGCGAGGCTGTCACGCAGACCCGATAGGTCGCGCGGCCTTGCACTCCTCAGCGCAATGCGCGCCGTGATGCGCTCGATGTCGGCGCAGCCGCGCAGCGCCTGTTGCATGGCTGTGAAAGACCCGCTGCCGGTTTCACCGGCCAGTTCCGCCACGGCGGCATGGCGCGCAGCGGCAGCATCGCGGTCCGCCAGCGGATGATGCAGGCAGTGGCGCAACCAGCGCGTTCCCATGGCGGTGCGGCAATCGTCGAGCAGCGAGAGCAGGGTGGGGGCCGCTTCGCCGCGCAGCGTTTCGGTCAGTTCCAGGTTGCGGCGGGTGGCGGCATCCATGCGCAGCCAGGCGCTCTCGCGTTCGAGTGTGAGCGCGGTGATGTGGGTCAGGGCCTGGTTCTGCGTGGTCTTGGCGTATTGGTAAAGAGCGCCGGCGGCAGCCAGCGCGGCACTCGGTGCCTCTGTGCCCGATTCAGGCAGGAAGGCGGCGAGGTCGCGCGTGCCGAAATGCAAAGTCAGTCCCCGCGAGGCGGCGTCGCGGTCGAAGTGCCAGTCCGGCAGACGCCTGATTGCGGCGGCCGCGTGTTCCGTCAAGGCTACTGGCGCACCGTCCGGCACAAGAATCTCTGCCGGGCGCAGCCGCTCCAACTGTGTGGCAAGGCTGCCGCGGCCGACTTCCAGCAGGCGGAAATCGCCGTTGGCGAGATTCAGCCAGGCCAGGCCGACGAGATTCTTCTCCGGCGCGATCGCCAGTAGCAGGCTGTCTGACTTGTCGTCGAGCAGCGCCGAATCGGTGAGCGTGCCCGGCGTGACGATGCGCGCCACGGCGCGTTCGACCGGCCCCTTCGCGGTGGCCGGATCGCCGACCTGCTCGCAGATCACCACCGACTCGCCCAGCGCCACCAACCGCGCCAGGTATTGCTCGACGGTGTGGTAGGGCACGCCGGCCATGCGGATCGGCTGGCCGGCCGACTGGCCGCGCGTGGTGAGCGTGATATCGAGCAGGCGCGCGGCCTTCTCCGCGTCCTCGTAGAACAGCTCGTAGAAATCCCCCATGCGGTAGAACAGCAGCAAGTCCGGGTACTGCGCCTTGAGGCGCAGGTACTGCTGCATCATCGGGGTGTGCTGCGGGAAGTCGGCTGGGGTGCTCATCGTGACCGGCTATCTTAGCCGAAGAAGCCTGGCAGGGCGCTCCAGGCTGCAAGGGATGATGCTAGACTGAGTAAGTTGACGTTTGTCAATAACGAATTAATAAAACCTAAAAAATACGGGCTTCGACGGCCCGGCCGGGAGGAGTGAAAGCAATGATCCAGAAAAAACCTCAGGTGACGGCGGGTAGCAAGGATTTCGCCGTGGACCTGCCGCGTCGCGTCTTTCGCCGCATCAAGCGGCATGCACCCTTGCCGACTGGCCAGCCCGGCAAGGAGGAACTGACGAAAAGAATGCGGCGCTTTCCTTTTTTTGCCGCACTCCCGGCGCGTGTGCTTGGCGAACTCATGTCCACAGCCAGCGTGCAGGCCTTTCGCGCCGGTGAGTATGTCTGGCATCACGGCGAACCCGACCGGCGCGTGATGTTCATCGAGCAGGGCCTCGTCAAGACTTGCCGCCGCAACCGTGAGGGTGTCAGCCGCACCTACGGTCTTTACGGCCCCGGCGATTCGATAGGCATCTTCGCCATCTGGGCAGGCATGATCTATCCGACCGATGCAGTGGCGATGAACGACGGCATGATGGGAATTTTCATCGAAACAGATGCGATGCTGAAATTCGCCGAGAAATACCCGCGCCTGGCCGGTTTGCTGCGCGTTGAAATGGGCCGTTTTGCGGATGCCTTCATCCAGAAGATCGAGATCGTCAGTGCCGGCACCGTGCCGCAACGTCTGGCAGTGCTGATGACGTTGCTGATCGAGCGTTACGGCGTGGACAAGAAAGGCAACAAGGCGCGACTGCCAATGACCCTGACACTGGAGCAGATCAGTGAGATCGTCGGCGTGCGCCTCGAAACCGTGGCGCGCATCCTCAGCAGCTGGAAGCGCGAAGGCTGGCTGAAAATGGATTCCGCCGGCTGTCATTTCACGCGCCTCGACAAGGTGCGCGAGCTGCTGCCGGATTAAGGTCGCGTATTCGACTGGGGCGGGAAGGCGTCGAGGTCGATCCGCGGCCGCGATTTCCAGCCTTTCTTGCGATGTTCCGCCACGATCGTGGTAAAAATTCCTCCGCGCACGAAGAATTTCGCCGTCAGGCGCATGAAACGCGGCTTGGTCGCCTTGACCAGGTCGTCGAGGATGCGGTTTGTCACGGCTTCATGGAAAGCGCCCTCGTTGCGGTAGGACCAGACATACAGCTTCAGGCTCTTCAACTCGATGCAGGTGCGGTCGGGGAGATAGTCGAGCAGCAGCGTGGCGAAGTCCGGCTGCCCGGTCTTCGGGCAGAGGCAGGTGAACTCCGGAATTTCCATGTGAATCAGGTAGTCCCGCGCCGCTTCGGGGTTGGGGAAAGTTTCGATCGTTTTGGCAGGTTTTGCAGGCATGCCGTTGGGCTCGGAGAGGGTGGCGAAGATGGTATTATAAGCACCCAAGCCCCTGCGGCGCGGCACCATGGTGCGCGCCGTTTTCCATAAAAAACAGAGCGGTCTGAATACGTGCGTTTAACCAAGCTGAAACTTGCCGGGTTCAAGACCTTTGTCGACCCGACCACCGTCCTGACACCGGGCCAACTCGTGGGAGTGGTCGGCCCCAACGGCTGCGGCAAATCCAACGTGATCGACGCCGTGCGCTGGGTTCTCGGCGAATCCAAGGCCTCTGCCCTGCGCGGCGAGTCCATGCAGGATGTCATCTTCAACGGCTCCAGCCAGCGCAAGCCGGTCGGCCGTGCCAGCGTCGAGCTGCATTTCGACAACAGCCAGGGGCGCGCCAGCGGCCAGTGGTCGCAATATGCCGAGATCGCGGTCAAGCGCGTGCTCGACCGCGACGGCGAGTCTTCCTATTACATCAACAACATGCACGTCCGCCGGCGTGACGTGATCGATCTCTTCATGGGCACCGGTCTGGGGCCGCGCGCCTACGCCATCATCGAGCAGGGCATGATCTCGCGCATCATTGAGGCCAAGCCGGAGGAGCTGCGTTTCTTCCTCGAAGAGGCGGCCGGCGTGACCAAGTACAAGGAGCGCCGGCGCGAGACCGGGAACCGCCTCGACGATGCCCGCGAGAATATCGCCCGCGTCGAGGACATTCGCAACGAGCTCGGCCAGCAGATTGGAAAGCTGGAAGGCCAGGCCGAAGTGGCGAAGCAGTACCAGGAATTGCACATCCAGCTGACGCGCCGGCAGAACCTGCTCTGGCTCTACAAGCGCAACGACGCACGCGAGCAGCGCGACAAGCTGGTGCGCAACGTCGAGCAGGCCGTCACCCGGCTGGAAGCCGAAACCGCCAGCCTGCGCGACCTGGAAGCGCGCGTAGAGACGGCACGTAGCAGCCACTACGCTGCCAGTGACACGTTGCATGCCGCGCAAAGCGAGATGTTCGCCGCCAATGCCGAGGTGGCGCGGCTGGAATCCGAGCTCAATCATCTGCGCGACCTGCGCCAGAAGGTTGAATCGCGTCTGGCGCAATTATCCAGTGAAGACGACCACTGGCGCAGCCAGGCGGAGACGCTCGACCGCGATGAAGGGCGCTGGAAAGATCTGATGGAAAATGCCTTGCAGCGCGTGCAGGGCGCCACGGCACGCCATGCCGAGGCCGCCGTCCGCCTGCCCGAGACGGAGGGGGTGCTCAAGGCCTCGGAAGAGGCTGCCAATGTCCTGCGTCGCGAACTGTCGCAGGCGGAGCAGAATCTTCGCGTCGAGGAAGCGCACAAGAGCCATGCCGACAAGACCCTGGGAGCGCTGGTGCAGAGGCGCGACAGGCTTGAGAACGAACGCGGCCAGATCGCGCAGCCCGACACGGCTGCACTGGTTGCACTGCAGGAGCGCGTTGCCGAGTTCAATACCCAGATGGAGGCGCGGCGCAGCCGTGTCGGTGAGCTGCAGCGGCGCCTGCCGGAGCACGAGGCGCAACGCCGCGAGGCGGCAGAAGCGCAATCGAGCACCCAGATGCGGCTGACCGGGGCGCATGCCCGCCGCGACGCGCTCAAGCAATTGCAGAGCCGCGTGCAGCAGGAAGGCAAACTGGGCGATTGGCTCAAGCATCACGGCCTCGATGCCGCCGAACCGATCTGGTCTGGTCTGAAAGTCGAACCGGGATGGGAAACCGCGCTGGAAGCGGTACTGCGAGAACGCCTGGCGGCATTGGCGGGCGTCGATGCCGCGACCGCCGAGCGTGTGCTGGCCGATCCGCCGCCGGCGACGCTGGCGCTGGTGTTCGCCGGCGATGTGCCGCCGGTGGGCGAGACTGCCGGCCTCGATGCCGATACGCCTTTGCGCGACAAGGTCCGCTGCAGTGATCCGCGCTGGGATTCTGCCCTCAGCGAATGGCTTGCCGGCGTTTATGTGGCAAACGATCTCGCCGCGCTGGCGTCGCGTCGCGCCAGCCTGCCCGGCGGACGCCAGTGGGTGAGCCAGGCTGGCCATGTCCTTTCGCGGCACGGATTCGTCCTGTACGTACCCGAGGCACGCACCCATGGGGTCATCGAGCGCCAGCGCGAGATCGAACAGCTGGAAGCCGAATGCGTCAGGTTGGAGGACGAAGCCCGCATTGCCGCGGCGACGCTGTCGGCGGCGGAATCCGGCCTATCCGGGCACCGCAACCAGCTTGCGGAAGCGCAGCGCGAAGCGCAGGAATTGCAGCAATCGGCCCATGCTGCGCAAGTCGATGCGGTCAAGCAGGGCGAGGCGGTGCAGCGCTACGAGACCCGCATGGCACAGATCAACGCGGATCTTGCGGAGGTGGCTACAGGCGAGGATACCGAGCGCAACCGCCACCGGATCGCCGACGGCGAGGTGGGGCGACTGACTTTGGCGGTGCAGGAACTGCGTGGCAGGCTGGAGGCGGCTATTGAAGAAAGTCGCAAGCGCGATGCTGCCCTGCGCGAACAACGCACCCTGGAGCAGGCACTCGCCCGCGAACTGCAGGAATCGCATTTTGCCGAGCGCGAGTGCTCGGGTAAGCTGGAAGAAATCGGCCGTTCGCGCGAGGTCGCGTGCGAACAGATCGAGCGTATCGCTGCAGAAACGGCGGCGCGCCGCCAGGAGCACGAGGCCATCAGCGAAGGCGCGACCGAGCAGCAATTGCAGCAGGCACTGGCGGCGCGCCAAGGCCGCGAAGGCGCGCTGGGAGCGCACCGCGACGCGCTGGAAGGTGCCGCCGCCGAACTGCGCCAACTCGAAGAGGCGCGTCTGAAAACCGAACAGGGTTTGAATCCGCTACGCGACCGCATTGGCGACCTGCGTCTCAAGGAGCAGGCCGCCCAGCTCAACGAGGAGCAGTTCGCGGCCCGCCTGGCCGAGGCCAACGCCAATGAGGAGGAGTTGGCGCCGGAGCTGACGCGCGGAATCAAGGAACCCCTGTTGCAGGGCGATATCGCGCGCTTGTCCAGTGAAATCGAAGCGCTCGGCCCGGTCAACCTGGCGGCACTCGACGAACTCAACACCTCGCGCGAGCGCAAGGGCTTCCTCGACAGCCAGTCGGAGGATCTCAACCAGGCCATCGGTACGCTGGAGGACGCCATCCGTCGCATCGACCGCGAGACACGTGAGCAGTTGCAGGACACCTACAACAATGTGAACCGCCAGTTCGGCATCCTCTTCCCGCAGCTCTTCGGCGGCGGCGAGGCGAGGCTGGTGCTGACCGGCGAGGAACTCCTCGATTCCGGCATCCAGGTCATGGCGCAGCCGCCCGGCAAGAAGAACAGCACCATCCATCTGCTCTCCGGCGGCGAGAAGGCGCTCACTGCCATCGCCCTGGTGTTCTCTCTGTTTCAGCTCAACCCCGCCCCCTTCTGCATGCTCGACGAGGTGGATGCGCCGCTCGACGACAGCAACACCGAGCGCTTCTGCGACATGGTCAAGCGCATGTCGGCGCAGACGCAGTTCCTCTTCATCACGCACAACAAGATCACCATGGAGATGGCGCGCCAGCTGGTTGGCGTCACCATGCAGGAGCAGGGCGTCTCACGTGTCGTCGAGGTGGACATTGAGGAAGCGCTGCGCATGGGCGACGAGGCCGTGCCGGCCTGATCGGAGATCGACATGAGCGACTTGCAGCTTTCCCTCATCGGCCTCGGCGCCGCCCTGGTGGCATCGGTTTTCGCCTACAACAAGTGGCAGGAACGCAAGCACCGTCAGATGGCCGATCGCGTTTTTCGTGGCAATCATCCGGACGTGTTGCTCGGGCGCCAGCAGGGCGAAGCGGCCGAAACCGATGAGCCCGGCGAGGAACGCATCGAACCGGCCATCCAGACTACTGCAGCGGAAACCGAGGCCGAAGCCGTTGCCGCCACCGCCCGTGGCGGTGACGAAGCACCGGCCGGCCTGCAGGGCATGCGCGTTGATGAGGAACCTTCGCACGCCATGGCCGATCCCGCCATCGACTGCATCGTCCGCTTCGAGTCTGCCGAGCTGATCGGCGGCCCCTATCTGTGGCAGGCGCAGCATGAGGCGATGGGCAAGCTGAGCAAGCCGCTTTGTTGGTGCGGCCTCAACGAGCGCACTAGTGTCTGGGAGCGACTGGCGGCCAACGGCGCAGGCGACTACCGCCGCTTGCGTGTGGCCCTGCAACTGGCCGATCGTCGCGGTCCGCTGACGGACGCCGACCTGACCCTGTTTTTGAATGGGGTGCAGCGCCTCGCCGACGAGTTTCTTGCCGTGGCGAACCTGCCGGAGCGCAATGACGTGCTGGCACGCGCCGATGCGATCGATCGTTTCTGCGCCGGTGTGGATATCCAGATCGGCGTCAATCTCGTTTCTGCCGGCGCCCCTTTCGCCGGCACCAAGTTGCGCGGCCTGACAGAAGCGGCCGGCATGACGCTGCGCGAGGACGGCATGTTCCACGTCGAAGACGATGGCGGGGCTACGCTCTATACGCTGTCCAACCTCGAGGCAGTGCCGTTCGCTGCCGAGGAGATGAAGGCGTTCTCCACGCATGGCGTCACCTTTACGCTGGATGTGCCGCGCGTCGCCGGCGGTCCGCGCACCTTCGACCGCATGATCGCGCTGGCGAAGCAGTTTGCTGCCAGCCTCGGCGGCACGCTGGTGGACGACAACCGCGCGCCGCTCGCCGATAGTGCCCTGGACGTCATTCACGACAAGCTCGTCGAGACCGAGCAGCGCATGGCCGAGCAGGGTCTGGTCGCCGGCGGCACGCAGGCGCTGCGCCTCTTTTCCTGACTGTAATGTCTGCGCCGCGCGAGGCCGCCGAGAGGGTTCAGGCGCTGCGCGACGAGATCGAGCGGCATAACCACGCCTACCATGTGCTCGATGCGCCGACCGTACCGGACGCCGAGTACGATCGCCTCTTCCGCGAGTTGCAGGCGCTCGAAGCGGACCATCCCGAGTTGTGCGCACCCGATTCGCCGACACAGCGCGTCGGCGGCAAGCCCCTGCCGCAATTCGCCGCTGTGCGCCACGCCGTTCCCATGCTGTCCATCAAGACCGAGACCGATACCGGTCCTTCGGGCGCGATCCATTTCGATACTCGCGTGCGCCGCGCCCTCGGCCTTGGCGAGGATGCACCCGCACTCGAATACGCGGCCGAGCTGAAGTTCGATGGCCTGGCCATCAGCCTGCGCTACGAGGCAGGAATACTGGTGCGGGCGGCGACACGGGGCGATGGAGAGACCGGCGAGGATGTGACCCGGAACGTGCGCACAATTCACCGCATTCCGCTCCGCTTGCACGGCGCGGCCATACCCGAGTTGCTGGAAGTGCGCGGTGAGGTGTTCATGAGCCGGCCCGATTTCGAGCGCTATAACGCCCGACAGCGCGAACGGAACAAGCCTGTGCTGGTGAATCCGCGCAACGGCGCCGCCGGCAGCATCCGCCAGCTCGATCCGAAAATCGCCGCTGGGCGCCCCCTCTCCTTTTACGCCTACGGTCTAGGTGAAACTCGTGACTGGCCGCTGCCCGAGAGCCATAGCGAGGTGCTGGATGCACTGGAGAAGCTAGGCATACCGGTCTGCGAGCACCGCACCGTAACGCACGGGGCAGACGGCCTGGTGGCGTTTCATGCAAGTATTCTGGCGTTGCGCGACACGCTGCCCTTCGACATTGACGGCGTGGTGTACAAGGTCAATTCGCGGGCGCTGCAGGAACGCCTCGGTTTCAGTACACGCGAGCCTCGCTGGGCGGTGGCGCACAAGTATCCGGCGCAGGAGGCGCTTACGCAGGTGCTCGGGATAGAGGTCCAGGTCGGCCGCACCGGCAAACTCACTCCGGTGGCGCGCTTGAAACCTGTCTTTGTGGGTGGCGTCACCGTGACCAATGCCACCTTGCACAACGAGGACGAAATAAGGCGCAAGGACGTGCGCATTGGCGATACGGTGATTGTGCGGCGGGCGGGCGATGTGATTCCGGAAGTGTTTGCCGTTATCAAGGAGCGCCGGCCGAAAGACGTCGAGCAACAGGAACAATGGAGCCTTGCCAAGGCCGTTGGTAACAAGTGCCCTGCCTGCCAGAGTGCCATCGAGCGGGCAGAAGGTGAAGCGGACTGGCGTTGCACGGCCGGCTTGTACTGCCCGGCGCAGCGCAAGCAGGCCATCCTCCACTTCGCCTCGCGCCGCGCCCTCGATATCGAGGGCCTCGGTGAGAAGCTCGTCGAGCAACTCGTCGAGCAGGAATGGGTGACGTCCGTTGCCGACTTGTACGACGCGGGCCGCATCAATGCCGCAGCGCTCGCCGGACTCGAGCGCATGGGCGAGAAATCGGCGCAGAATATCGTCGATGCCATCGAGAAGTCGAAGACTCCTACGCTGGCGCGGCTGATCTATGCGCTGGGCATCCGCAACGTCGGCGAGGCCACGGCCAAGGATCTGGCGCGGTATTTCGGCGACCTGGCGGCGTTGATGGTGGCCGATGCCGAGGCCCTGCAGCGGGTGCACGACGTTGGCCCGGTGGTGGCCGAGAGCATTGCGCACTTCTTCGCCGAAGCGCACAACCGCGAGGTAATCGCCCGGCTCGAGCAGGCCGGCGTGCGTGGCCGCGCCGAGCCGCGCCAGGCCGAAGCGCGCGCCGTCCTGCAGGGACTGACTTTTGTCCTCAGCGGCACGCTGCCGCGGCTGACACGCGAGGAAGCCGCAGCGCTGATCGAAGCGAAAGGCGGCAAGGTGAGTGGCTCGGTGTCGAAGAAGACCGATTATGTCGTCGCCGGCGAGGACGCCGGTTCGAAGCTGGAGAAGGCCCACGCGCTGGGCGTCGCCATTCTCGACGAGGACGGCCTGCGCAGGTTGCTGGAGACGCAGGTCGAACAGCCGTCAGGCTGAATACGACCCACAGGAGAAGCCAAAGCATGAAAAAGATCACCAAGGCCGTGTTTCCCGTAGCCGGCATGGGCAGCCGCTTCCTGCCGGCCACCAAGGCCAGTCCCAAGGAGATGATGCCCGTCGTCGATAAGCCGCTCATCCAGTACGCGGTGGAGGAGGCAGTGGCGGCCGGCATCACCGACATGGTCTTCATCACCGGCCGCAACAAGCGTGCCATCGAGGACCATTTCGACATGGCCTACGAGATGGAGGCTGAACTGGAGGCCAGGGGCAAGCACGAGTTGCTGCGCCTGGTGCAGGAGACCGTTCCCTCGCACATCAATTGCATCTACATCCGCCAGTCCGAACCGCTCGGGCTGGGGCATGCCGTGCTGTGCGCGGCGCCGGTGGTGGGCAACGAACCCTTTGCCGTGCTGCTGGCCGACGACCTCATCGATGCCGACCCGCCGGTGCTAAAGCAAATGGTGGATGCCTTCGACGCGCACCCATACAGTTTGCTCGGCGTGCAGAACGTGCCGCCCGCCGACACCGGCGCCTACGGCATCGTCTGCATCGAGCCGGACAGTGATGGCTTGCAGCAGGTGACCGCCATTGTCGAGAAGCCTGCACCGGAGCAGGCGCCGTCCAATCTTGCCGTGATCGGCCGCTATGTCCTCACGCCGCGCATTTTCCATCACCTGCGCCGTGTCCAGGCCGGTACTGGCGGTGAGATCCAGCTCACCGACGCCATCGCCGCCCTGCTCGAAGAGGAATCCGTACTTGCCTTCCCGTTTCATGGCATCCGCTACGACTGCGGCGCCAAGATCGGCTACCTCAAGGCGACCATCGCCTACGGCCGCAAGCATCCGGAGGTTGGCCAGGCCTTCACCGAATTCCTCGCCAGCCTCAACGTCGGCGGCCGTCCCTGATGCTTACCGCCGGCGAGGCGCAGCGCATCCACGATGAAGCCGATCTGATCGTCTCCGTGCAAGACGCTGCCGCCGCGGTACGCCGCCTTGCCGGCGAAATCACTGCAGCGATGAGCAGCACGCAGCCGCTCGTGCTCTCGGTCATGAGCGGGGCGGTAATCTTTACCGGCCAGTTGCTGCCGCTGCTGAATTTCCCGCTGGAATTCGACTACCTTCATGTCACCCGCTACGGCGACACCACCACCGGCGGCGAGCTCTCCTGGATCGTCGCGCCGCGGGCGACCATTGCCGGCCGCAGCGTGCTGCTGGTGGATGACATCCTCGACGAAGGCATTACGCTGGCAGCGGTGAAGCGACGCCTGCTCGAACAGGGTGCGCTGGACTGCCGCATCGCCGTCTTCGCCGACAAGGACCTCGGTCGTGCCAAGCCTGTAGCGGCGGACTTCGTCGGCGTACGCCTGCCCAACCGCTACGTCTTCGGTTTCGGCATGGACGTCAAGGGCGCCTGGCGCAACCTGCCGGCGGTCTATGCGGTGAAGGGATTGTAGGTTTCTACCCGTAGATCTTGCACATCAGCGGGATCGCCGTGCGCGGTGCCGTGGCGCCGATGACGAAGAAGAGCAGGGCGACGGCGGCGAGAATCAGCGCCAGGCGGTGCCGACGCAGAAATCCCCGCATGCCAGCAGGATCTAGGCCGCTTCGCGACCGGCGCGCTTGCGCTCGTGCTCCTTGAGGAAGCGCTTGCGCAGGCGGATGGATTTCGGCGTGATCTCCACCAGTTCATCGTCGGCAATGAACTCCACCGCACTCTCCAGCGTGATCTGGATCGGCGGCACGAGCATGATGGCCTCGTCCTTGCCGGAGGAACGGACGTTGGTCAGTTGCTTGGTCCTGACCGGGTTCACCACCAGGTCGTTGTCGCGGCTGTTGACGCCGATGATCATGCCTTCGTACAAGGCCTCGCCCGGGCTGACGAACATGCGGCCGCGCTCCTGCAGCTTCCACAGGGCATAGGCGACAGCCTCGCCCGGCTCGGACGAGATGAGCACGCCGTTGCGCCGCTCGGCGATGTCGGCTTTCAGCGGGCTGTAGTCGTCGAAGACGTGGCTCATGACCCCCGTGCCGCGCGTCATGGTGAGGAAATCTCCCTGGAAGCCGATGAGGCCGCGCGCCGGGATGCGGTATTCCAGGCGCACGCGCCCCTTGCCGTCGGGCTGCATGTCCTGCAGGTCGCCGCGACGCTCGCCGAGGGCCTGCATGACGGCGCCCTGGTGGGCCTCTTCGCAGTCTACGGTGAGGAACTCGAACGGCTCGCATTTCACGCCGTCGATCTCCTTGAGCACCACGCGGGGGCGCGAGACGGCCATTTCGTAGCCTTCGCGGCGCATGTTCTCGAGCAGGATGGTGAGGTGCAGCTCGCCGCGACCGGAGACGAGAAACACGTCGGCGTCCCCGGTTTCCTCGAGTTTCATGGCGACGTTGCTCTTCAGTTCGCGGTGCAGGCGTTCGCGCAGCTGGCGGCTGGTGACGTATTTGCCTTCCTTGCCGGCGAGCGGCGAGGTATTCACCTGAAAGTTCATGGTCAGCGTCGGCTCGTCCACGGTCAGCAGGGGCAGGGCCTCGGGCTGATCCGGCTCGCACAGCGTTACACCGATGCCGATATCCTCGATGCCGTTGATGAGCACAATGTCGCCGGCCTCGGCGACGTCGGTAAGGACGCGTTCGAGCCCTCTGAAAACCTGCACCTGATTGACGCGTGCCTTGAGCGGCTCGTCGTCCTCCGGACCCTTCATGACGAGCACGTTCTGCAGCGGGCCAATCTTGCCGCGCGTGATGCGGCCGATGCCGATGCGGCCAACGAAGCTGGAGTAGTCGAGCGAACAGATGCGTAACTGCAGCGGCCCATCGACGTCGACTTCGGGTTGCGGCACATACTTGAGGATGGCGTCGAAGAGCGGGCGCATGTCCGTGCCGGGCTGGCTGGCGTCGAGCATGGCATAGCCGTTGAGGGCAGAGGCGTACACCACCGGGAAATCAAGCTGCTCTTCAGTGGCACCGAGCTTGTCGAAAAGGTCGAAGGTGTGGTTGATGACCCAGTCCGGCCGTGCGCCGGGGCGGTCGATCTTGTTGATGACGACGATGGGCTTCAGGCCCAGCGCCAGCGCCTTGCGCGTGACGAAGCGCGTCTGCGGCATGGGACCCTCGACGGCGTCGACCAACAGCAGCACGCTGTCGACCATCGTCAGCACACGCTCGACCTCGCCGCCGAAATCGGCATGGCCCGGAGTGTCGACGATATTGATGTGTGTGCCTTCGTACTCGATGGCGCAGTTCTTCGCCAGGATGGTGATGCCGCGCTCCTTTTCCAGGTCATTGGAGTCCATGACACGTTCTTCCATCTGCTGGTGGGCAGCGAAGGTGCCGGACTGCCTGAGAAGCTTGTCGACGAGGGTCGTCTTGCCGTGGTCGACGTGGGCGATGATGGCGATGTTGCGGATGGCGCGGGTCATTGTGCGGTGCAGTATGAAAACGAAGTTTCAGAGAAGGTTAATGCCCGCGACAGCGGGCGTTATGCCGGAGCTAAAAAAGTCCGTTAGTATAACACCTTAGCGCACTCTGCCCACAGCGTTTCCGTGGATTTGGGCCACAGAACCCCATGTTAGAATTCAGCATGTGAACAGCCATTCTTTAATTGTCTAAAATCATATGCTTGCGATTATTGGCGGCAGCGGCCTGACACAATTGGCTAATTTGGCGGTGGAGCGACGCGAAGTGGTGCGTACACCTTATGGTGAGCCCTCCGGTCCGCTCACCTTCGGCCGCCTCTGCAGTCAGCCCGCGATATTCATCGCCCGCCATGGCTACGGCCACACCATCCCGCCGCACGAGGTGAACTACTGCGCCAACCTGTGGGCTTTGAAGCAGGCGGGCGCCACCTGCATCGTTTCGATCGCGTCGGTGGGCAGCATTCGCGCCGACCTCAATCCCGGTGCAATCATCATTCCCCACCAGATCATCGACTACACCTGGGGCCGGAAATCCACCTTTCACGAGGGCGGTAACACGCCGGTGGTGCATATCGACTTCACCCAGCCCTATGATTCCGAACTGCGCCTCGTGTTGCTGGAGGCGGCACGCGAAGCCGGCCAGGCGGTGGTCGACGGCAGCGTCTATGCGGCCACGCCAGGCCCGCGCCTGGAGACGGCGGCGGAGATCAACCGCCTCGAGCGCGACGGCGCGGACATCGTCGGCATGACGGGTATGCCGGAGGCCGCTCTCGCGCGCGAGCTTGAGCTGCCTTATGCCGCCATCACGGTGGTGGCAAACCATGCCGCCGGACGCGGCGACAGCAAGTTGAGCATCCAGTTCGCCCGTCTGGAGGACATCCTGCGCGAATCCATGGAGCAAGTGCGGCGCATCATCGAAATGATCTGCATCGAGGGCAAGTGATCCGGGACATCCTCAAGATGGGCGATCCGCGCCTGCTACAGGCCTCACGGCCGGTGGAGGCCTTCGGCACGCCGGAATTGCATGCGCTGATCGGCGACATGCAGGACACCATGTGTGCTGCCAACGGGGCGGGCCTGGCGGCGCCGCAGATCGGCGTCGGCCTGCGTGTCGTGATCTTCGGCTTCGAATCGAACCCGCGCTATCCGCAGGCAGAAGCCGTGCCGTTCACCATCCTGGTCAACCCGCTGCTGACGCCGCTGTCGGAGGAACTGGAAGAAGGCTGGGAGGGCTGCCTGTCGGTGCCGGGCTTGCGTGGTGTGGTGCCGCGCTGGACGCGGCTGATCTATCGGGGCTTCGATATGGAGGGCACACCGATTGAACGTGAGGCGGCGGGTTTCCATGCCCGCGTCGTGCAGCATGAGTGCGACCATCTCGACGGCATCCTCTATCCGATGCGCATGCGCGACTTAACGCAGTTCGGCTACACCGACGTCCTCTTCCCGGACGCGGACATCCCCGAGGACTGATTACAGAAAGATGCAGGATTCGAGGTGCCCGGCGAGCTCCTTTTCGGCGGCCTTCGTATAGTCCTTCTCGAAGCGGTCCGAGACGAGATGTGCGGTCGGACCGTCGAGTTTTTCGTTGAGCAGCCCCATGAAGGCGGGCGGGGCGACGAGGATGAGGCGCCCGACTTGTCCGCTGCTGCGTCCATGGTTAAGTTCGCGCGCTAATTCCTGGGCGAAGAGGCGAGCTTCGTTGGTCTTCGGATTGGTCTTCGGCTGGCTGGCACGCTGACCGGTGCTCGGACTGTGCATCTGTCCAGGGCGGTCGCTGACGAGACCGGAAGCTTTTTCGCGACTTTCCGGATGCATCAATTCCTTGATCAACTGCAATCCCTTCTTCGGCCCGGTATTGGCATACAGTTTGGCCTGACTGGCGTTGGCGACAAGGATCCAGGTCGTGGTCATATGGGTACTCCCTTGAAGATGCTAGACTTATTGCGGATGGCAAGAAAATCTGATTTCAGTTTGTCACAACCATACACCAAATACGAACTGCCGGAAGAGGCTTGGAATTGGATAGAGAGGGTTAGGCTGTCATGTTTCTTTTCAGCAAAGAGGAAGATTCTCCCCGCCTGAAACAGCTGCGGGCACTGTCGCTATTTTCGACCCTGAGTCCACGCGAGTTGAAGACGGTGGATGGCCTGCTGCACGAGCGCAGCTATCTTCAGGACGAGGTGATCTTCGACCAGGGCGAGGAGGGGCAGGCACTCTACATTATTGAATCCGGCAAGGTGCTGATCTGCCGTCAGGGACGGCCGACGGAAGGCAGGATCGCGGAACTCGGCCCCAGCAGCCTCTTCGGCGAACTGGCACTGCTCGACAATTCACCGCGCGCTGCGCAGGCGCGCGCAGCGGAGAACTGCACGCTGGCCGTGTTGTTTCGCGCGGATTTTCTCGGCCTGCTGGAAACCCATGCCGTCATCGCCTCGAAAATCGCCCTGCAACTGGCGCGCCACATTGGCCAGCGCCTGCGTGAGACCGTCAATGGGCCAGGGAGCCAGTCCGAATGAACCGCCACTCGGGGCCTGTCGTCTGGATCGGCATCATCGTCTCGACCTGCCTGCTGCTGTTTCTCTTCAAGAAGATCCTCTGGCTGGTCGTGCCCTTCCTGCTGGCACTGATCATCTACTATTTCCTGCAGCCGGCGACGCACCGCCTGGTGCTGCAGGGTTTCAGCCGCAAGTCGGCGGCCGCCATTACTGGCGGCGGCTTCATCCTGCTGCTGCTGATCTGCGCGGCCCTGCTGTTTCCCTGGATGAGCTCGCATGCGGTCGGTTGGGAGGCATCGCTGGCGCGCTACGTCGAAGGCGGTAGCCGATTGCTGCAGAAGACGATGGCAGGGCTGGAAATCCAGTTCTCATTTCTCGAGCGGGCCAGCCTGAGTCGCAATGTCAGCGAACAGATGACCGGCTTCAGCGAAACTTTTGCCCAGCGCCACCTTGCCGATTTGGTTCTGACCCTGGCCGCGTGGCTGCCCTCGCTGCTACTGGCGCCGTTTCTCGCCTTCTTCTTCCTGCGCGACGGCCGCCGCTTCACGAAATTCATCGGCAATGCCGTGCCGAACGCCTTTTTCGAACGCACGCTTTATCTGATCCATGAAATGGACAAGACGGCGCGCGCCTATTTCCAGGGGCTGATCAACCTGACCATCCTCGATACCATTACGCTTGCGATCGGCCTGTGGGTGATCGGGCTTTCGGGCGCACTGGTGCTCGGCCTCGTTTGCGCCGTCCTGGCCTGGGTGCCCTATGTCGGCTCCATCCTCGGCTGCCTGCTGGTGGTGATGGTGGCGGCGACGGACTTTCCGCTCGATCCGTGGATGGCCTATGGCGCCATCATCGTCTTCATCCTGGTACGGCTGCTCGACGATTTTGTCTTCATGCCGCTGACCATCGGCCGCAGTCTGCGCATGCATCCTTTGCTGACCGTGCTGATGATCTTCATCGGTGGTGCGGTGGCGGGTGTGGCCGGTCTGATGCTGGTGCTGCCGCTACTGGGTATCGCCATGGTCGTTGGCGAGACGGTCGGCCTGATCGTCACCGACCCGCGCCTGCAGGCACGCTACGCCCATGCACGCCGGCTCAAGGCGCTACAGGCGGCTGCCGATCTTCAGACCTGATTGATCGGCAGGCTAACGCGGGCAATGAGTCCGCCTCCCGTCCGCGGCAGAAGATCGAAACGACCGCCGTGACTGAGGACAACCCGATTGACGATGGCAAGGCCGAGGCCGGCACCGGAGGCGCCGGTGCGCGCCGCTTCAAGGCGCGTGAAGGGTAGCTTGAGACGCTCGGCCTCCTCAGTGGGAACACCCGGCCCGCGATCCAGTACGTCCAGTACGACCTGATCCCCTTCGAGGTGCGTCTCCACCTCGACCGGACCAGCCTCTCCGCCGTAGCGCAGGGCGTTGTTGAGGAGGTTGGCAACGAGGCGCAGCAGGGCGAGCGGCCGTAGCATCAGCTGCGGCAGTTCGACCAGGTGCAGTTCAATGTGGGCGCCGCGCCGCTGCAGGGGTGCGGCAATGTGGGCGATGACACTGTTGAGATCGGTCGGCTCCGGCGGTTCGCCCTCGGCATCGCGGGCAAAATCGAGGAACTGGCCGATGATCTTGTCCATCTCGCCGATGTCGGCGCTGATGCCTTCCCGCAAGGCCTCGTCCGCACTCATCTCGGCAGCCAGCCGCAGTCGGGTGAGCGGCGTGCGCAGGTCATGCGAGATGCCGGCGAGAATCAGCGCGCGATCATCGTCGAGGCGGGCGAGGTCGCGCGTCATCTGGTTGAAGGCGTGCGTCACGCTGCGGATTTCCTCCGGACCGGTTTCCGCCAGCGGCGCAGGTTGTCGGCCACGGCCGATGTCGCGTGCGGCGTCGGCCAGGGTCTTGAGCGGCCGCGTCACGCGGAACATGATGAGATAGGCACCAGCCAGCGCCAGCAGCAGCGCAGCCGAGCCCCAGCCGAGCCATTGCAACGGAAATTTCCGCTCGACGCGTTCGCGCGGGAGCATCAACCAGTACTCGTCGTCCTGAATGTGAAAACTGACCCAGAAGCCTTCTTCCTCATCGCGCGCCAGGCTGAAGCGGGTGTCGGTGCCGAGTTTGCGCCGCACCTCCGCGGCGACCATTTGCAGAAATGGCGAGTCCGCAGGCAGCGGTGCGGCAATCTCGTCGTCATCGGCCGGATAGATGCGGATGCCCTCACGGTCGGACAGTTCGAAAAGTAATTCACGTCGTTTGTCTGGCTGGGCGGTCACGAGGGCGCTGCGGCTGAGATTGACGATGCTGACCACCATCTGTGCCAGCTGGCGCGTGCGCGGCTCGCGCTGCAGGCTCGTGAAGATCGCCGCCCAGGCCGCGACGGCCAGCACCATCAGCAGAGCAAGGAGGAGGAAAGTGCGCCAGAGCAGGCTCTTGGGCAGCACCTTGGGCAGCAATTTCACGCAGGTTTTCCGTCCGGAACGAAGACATAGCCGAAGCCCCAGACAGTCTGGATGTAGCGTGGCCTGGACGGATCGTCCTCGACCAGCTTGCGCAGACGCGAGATCTGCACATCGATGGCGCGGTCGAAGACCTCGTATTCGCGGCCGCGCGCCAGTTCCATCAGTTTGTCGCGCGAGAGGGGTTGGCGCGGGTGCTGCAGCAATACCTTGAGGACGGCGAATTCACCGGTGGTCAGGGCGTGCTCCTCTCCCTTGCGCGTCAGGTTACGAGTGGCGAGATTGACGCGGACCGAGCCGAAGCCGATCTCGCCTTCTTCCGTTGCGGGCGCTCCGGCCGGTGGTGGTGCGGCGCGTCGCCGTAGCACGGCATGAATGCGCGCCACCAGTTCGCGTGGATTGAACGGCTTGGGCAGGTAGTCGTCGGCGCCCACCTCCAGGCCGACGATACGATCGACGTCGTCTCCCTTGGCGGTGAGCATGATGATGAGGACATCCTCCTTGTTTCCGCGCAGGCGACGGCAGATGGACAGGCCGTCCTCGCCGGGCATCATCAGGTCGAGCACGATCAGATCGAAGCCTTCCCGGATCAGCGCCTTGTCCATGGCGGCTGCGCCCTCAACCGCCTTGACGGCGAAACCTTGCTCGCCCAGGTAACGGTTGAGCAGTTCGCGTAGCCGCTGATCGTCATCAACAATGAGTACTTTTTGTCTGTTTTCAGTCATGGGCAAATCCTACCGGGAGCGCCTCCAGCTTTCCAGTCGATACGATCTGGTTGGTAAGCGCATGTTGCCGACCGTGCCGGCCGAAACAAAGATTTACAAACTTCCTCGGTATCAACACAGACCGCTTACAAACATTGCCCAGGATGCCTCCAACGCCTGAGCGCATTGGCAACGAGTATCGGCTCTTCCACCACCTTGAGGAGAAGAAAGTGAAACCTTTGTTCATCAGCATGCTTCTGGCCGGAATGGCCGCGCTTTGGCTGTCCGCACCCGCCCATGCACGTCCACTCGGTGCCGGAGTCAATGCGCAACAGTATCATCAGCAGCAGCGCATAGGCCAGGGAGTCCGCTCCGGTGATTTGACACGCGGCGAGGCCCGCCATCTTGAGGGCGAGCAGCGTCACATCCGCCAGGAAGAGCGCCGCTACCTGTCGGACGGACACCTGTCCCGTGCCGAGCGGTCCGATCTGCATCGTGATCAGAATCGGGCCAGCCGCCATATTTACAATCAAAAACACGATGAACAGCAGCGCCAGGGCTGGCAAAATAGGGCGACGCGCGACCCGGGCGTAAATGCAAGCCAGTACAGCCAGTACAATCAGCACGATCGCATACGCGGCGGCAGGCGCGACGGCAGCTTGACTCGGCAGGAAACGAAAGATCTACGCGGTGAACAGAAATCGATCCGCGTGGAGGAAGGCCAGTACAAGTCGGATGGCGTACTGACGCACGACGAGCGCCAGTACTTGTGGCAGGACCAGCACTTGGTGAGCCAGCACATTTATCAGGAAAAGCATGACACGGAGCAGCGTCCCTGACGCAACCAGACCATCGGCAAGCGATCACCCGCGTGATGAAAGGATAAAAAAGTGAACATCCTGACATGGTGCGCGGGTGCTTTTCTAGCGGTGGCTGCGAGCCTCCCGGCCCAGGCCCAATCGTCCGGCGGGGATCATCCGCGCCGCGCCGAGCACCGGCAGCAGGAGCGTGATCTTCGGCTCCAGCACGAATTGCGGCGGGACGCAGATGTCCAGCGCCGGCGTGATGGGGGCGATGGGGGTAATGGGCAGCAGGGCCGCCTGACGCCCGAGGAGCGTCAGCAACTGCGGCGGGATATCCGGGAACACGGCCGCGAGGTGTACCGCGACCACCCGCGTCGCTAGGCCGCCTGCCTCGTTGCGGCCTGTACAAGTAGGCGCCCATGCATTGGCTTCTCGCCATTTCTTCCTTCCTTCTGATGTCGCTTGCCCAGGCCGCAGCCATGGGGACGGAGGAAGCCCGCCACCTGCTGAACATGACTGCCGCCTGCGCTCGACCGGCTCGATGGCAACGGCAACCTGCCCTCTGCCGTGGATTTCCGTAGCCTGTATGCTACTGTGCTGGAGCGCTGGTGGGGCATTGGCTCGACTGACATCCTCGGCGGACGGTTTGAGGCGCTGCCCATCCTCAAGGCGTGATGATTACGGGAGTATGAAATGAAACGCATCGCCCATTTGCTGATCGCAGCCCTGTTGGCAGCGGCGTTGTCTTTTGGCGCGCTTGCCGCGGAAGGCAGCCGTCCGCCTGCCGGCGCTGCCAAACGTCAGGACTCGCAGTCGCTGATGAAGCAGCGCGTCCTCGACCACATCGGCGCCAAGATCCGCATCCTGCAGACGGCTAAGACCTGCGTGCGTGCGGCAGCCGACATGAAGGCCCTGGCCGCCTGCCATGAACAGGAAAGACAGCAGACGAAGACACTCAAGGAGCAGGCGCGCGCGGGCATGCAGCAGCAGAAGCCGCCGCCCCAGCCCGCGAGTGCGCGATAAGCGCGGCGAAGCACATGGAAATGAAACAGGTCAATGCAGGCAAGCTGCGGGCCATTGGCTACGATGCCGGCGCGCGTCTCCTGCGCGTCGAGTTCGACGACCGCAGGCGGGTCGACTACGCCGGGGTGCCGCAGGAAACCTGGCGGCGCCTGAGCACCGCGGGCTCGATGTGGAGCTACTTCAGGGACAACATCGAGGATGAGTACACGGCGAAGCGCATCAAGTAAAGGCCTATAAGGGGCGGGGTGCGTCGGGTAGAATCCCCTTCGTGAAACTCCTTGCCCTGGAATCCTCATCCGATCTTTTCACCGCAGCGCTCTTTCTCGATGGCTGCATCGTCGAAAAGGAGGGCGCGCGCGGTGTGTCGCATTCCGAAATCGCGCTGCCGCTGGTGCAGACTCTGCTCGACGAATACAAGACAGCCCTGGCCGATCTGAACGGTATCGCCTACGGCGCCGGGCCGGGGGCGTTTACCGGACTGCGGCTGGCCTGCAGCGTGGCGCAGGGGTTTGCAACCGGTGCCGGCCTGCCCGTCGTCGGCATCGGCAGCCTCGAGGCGCTGGCGCTCGGCGCGGGTGATGGACCGGTCTATGCCTGCATCGATGCGCGCATGAATGAGGTGTATTGCGCCGCCTATCAGGTGAGCGGGGATGCCGTCGTGACGATCATTGCACCGGTGGTATCCGCGCCCGCAGCGGTGCCGCTTCCGCCTGGTCGTGACTGGCTGGGGTGCGGCAGCGGCTTCGCGGCCTACGCGGATGTGCTCGGCGGAAGACTGGGCGGGATGTTGCGTGGAGTGGCCGCCGATGCACGACCGCGCGCCGGTGCACTGCTGCGGCTGGCGGCGCCGCGTTTCTCACGCGGCGAGGGCCTCGACGCGGCGCTGGCGGCGCCGCATTATGTGCGCGACAAGGTGGCCATGACCACCCGCGAGCGCCTCGCACTCGACGGCAAGGCCTGAGCCGATGAGCGCCGTCTTGAAAATCGCGCCATGCTTTGCACCGATGCAGCCGGAGGACATTGATGCCGTACTGGCCATCGAGCAGGATGCCTATCCCTTTCCGTGGACGCGCAACAACTTCGCCGATTCACTGGCGGCCGGCTACAGTGCCTGGTGCTGCCGCGTCAATGGCGTGCTGGCCGGCTATGCCGTGATGATGCTGGTGGTGGACGAAGCCCACCTGCTCAACGTTACCGTCGCGCCGGATTGGCAGCGGCGTGGCTACGGCATGCTCATCGTGCATCACCTGTTCGGCACGGCGCGAAGCCACGGCGCGGGGCGCATGTTTCTCGAAGTGCGTCCGTCCAATGCGCCGGGGCAGGGGCTCTACACGCGGCTCGGCTTCGCGGCGATCGGCCGTCGGCGCGGCTACTATCCGACCGGTGACGGGCGCGAGGATGCGGTGGTGATGGCGGCGGATCTATGACACGCAGGGACAGTATCCTGCGCGAGATGGGATTCGCGCCGCTGTGGCGGTTGCGGCAGCGCGCCGCGCAGAATACACAAGATGTGCAGGGTGCCATGTCCCCGGCCGACACTGTGTCCGCGGACAGTGCACCCTTGCCGGCCGTCGCGCAGGCACCTGCAGACGCGCGCGCGCAGCGCATCGCCGCCATGGGCTGGGACGAATTGCAGGCCACGGTATCTGCCTGCCGCGACTGCCGCCTGTGTGAGCAGCGCAAGCAGGCGGTGCTCGGCGTGGGTGATCTCGAGGCCGACTGGCTCTTTGTCGGCGAGGGGCCGGGCGCCGAGGAAGACGCGCGCGGTGAGCCTTTTGTCGGCCAGGCCGGCAAGCTGCTCGATGCCATGCTCGCAGCTATCGATCTTGAACGCGGCAGGAAGGTGTATATCGGCAACGTGGTGAAATGCCGCCCGCCCGGCAACCGCACGCCGGAGGCCGCAGAGACGGCGGCCTGCTTCCCCTATCTGCAGCGGCAGATCGAACTGCTCCGGCCGAAACTCATCGTCGCCCTCGGCAAACCGGCGGCGGAGACGCTGCTCGATGTGGAGGTGAAAGTCGGCGCCGCGCGTGGTCGCCTGTTTGACTATCGCGGCATCCCACTCGTTGTCACCTATCATCCGGCCTATCTGCTGCGCAACCTCACGGACAAGGCGAAGGCCTGGGAAGACCTGTGCTTTGCGCGGCGCACGATGAAGGGGCTGAGCGATGTCGGCGGGTAACGAAGGCTCGACGCGGGCTATCCTCTATGTGCTGGGCGCTAATTTCGGCATCGCTGTGTCGAAGTTTGGCGCGGCCTGGTGGACAAACTCCGGCTCCATGCTGGCCGAGGCGATCCATTCCACGGCCGACTGCGTGAACCAACTCCTGCTGCTGTTTGGCATGCGCGAGGCGCAGCGGCCGGAGAGTGCAGATCATCCGCTTGGCCATCACCGCGTCACCTACTTCTGGTCCATGATCGTGGCCCTGCTGCTGTTCTTCATGGGCGGCGCGTTTTCGGTTTACGAAGGCATCGAACGCCTGCGTCATCCTCAGCCGCTGGAAAATGGCCTGGTGGCACTAGCCGTACTGGGGGTAGCCGTGGTGCTGGAAGCGTTCTCCCTCGCCGGAGCGATGCGCGAAATCCGCAAAGGCGCGCGCGGCAAGTCTTTCATGCGCTGGTTTCGCGAGACGCGCGAATCCGAGCTGATGGTGGTGGCCGGCGAGGATATCGCCGCCCTGGCGGGACTGACTTTTGCCTTTTGCGCCGTCGGCGTCGCGCTGGTGACGGGCAACCCGCTGTGGGATGCGCTGGGCACGCTCTGTGTCGGCGTGGTGCTGATGGTTATCGCGGTGCTCGTCATGATCGAGGTGAAGGGGCTCATCGTCGGCGAATCGGCCTCGCCCGAATTGCGCGAGGAGATCCAGCGCTTTGTCGCCGCCCAGCCCGAGGTGGCCGAGGCGCTCAACGTCATTACGCTGGCCTGGGGCGACAAGGTGGTGATCGCCGTCAAGGCGCGCATGGTGGATGCCGATCGCATCAGTGGCGTGCAGATGGTCGAGCGGATCAATGCCGTCGAGGCGCGCATGCAGGCAGCGTACCCCAGTGCGAAATGGGTTTTCTTCGAGCCGGATGTCCGCTAAGTCCATTAAACCCATTGAAAATGAAGTAGGTACCCCAAGCTAGGGCACACCGTAGAACACAACCACACCAAGGAGACCGCCATGCGCTTCAAGCTTATTGTCCTGCTGGCCCTGATGGCGAGCCTGCTGTCCGGCTGCGGCTACAACCAGATCCAGACGAACGACGAGCAGGTCACCGCCGCCTGGTCGGAGGTGCTCAACCAGTACAAGCGCCGCGCCGACCTGATTCCCAATCTGGTGCAGATCGTGCAGGGTTATGCGTCACATGAAAAGGAAGTCCTGACCAAGGTGACCGAGGCGCGCGCGCAAGTCGCCGGCATCAAGGCGACGCCGGAACTGGTCAACGATCCTCAGGCTTTTGCCCAATTCCAGGCCGCGCAGGCGCAGCTTTCCGGCGCGTTATCGCGCCTCTTGCTGGTGGTGGAGAACTATCCGAATCTCAAGGCTGACGCCAGTTTCCGCGACCTGCAAGCGCAGGTGGAGGGCACGGAAAACCGCATTACCGTGGCGCGCAACCGCTACATCAAGGACGTGCAGGAATACAATACCACGGTGCGCGTCTTCCCGAGCAACCTGACCGCCATGCTGTTCGGTTACAAGACCAAGGCCAACTTCGCCGTCGAGGACGAGAAGGCGATGTCGGCGCCCCCTGCCATCAAGTTCGACGGTGGCGCCAAGCCGGGCGCGGCCGTCGGCAAGCCAGCCAGCAGTGCCCTCTCTGCGGGCTATTGAGGCAGCTTGAATGAGCCTCGTCGCGAGGCTTCTGCTGGCTGTATGGCTCCTGGCTGCAAGTGTCTGCGGCCAGGCGGCGGACGAACTCACGGCCATACCGCCCCTCAAGGCGCACGTTACCGACCTGACCGGCACCTTGAGCAGCCAGGAGACGGCTGCGCTGGAAGCCGATCTGGCGCAGTTTGAGATCAAGCACGGCAGCCAGATCGCCGTCCTGCTGGTTCCCTCCACGCAACCGGAAACCATCGAGGCCTACGGCATTCGCGTCGCCGAGGTCTGGCGGGTCGGACGGCGGGGCGTGGACGACGGCGTCATCGTTCTCGTCGCCAAAAACGACCGTGCCCTGCGCATCGAAGTCGGTCGCGGCCTGGAAGGGGCGCTGCCCGATGCAGTGGCAAAGCGCATCATCGAGGACATCATGCTGCCGCGATTCAGATCGGCTGATTTTTATGGCGGCCTGCAAGACGGCGTGACGCACATCGAGGCGGTCGTCGCAGGGGAGCCGCTGCCGTTGCCGCCAAGGACGAAGCGCGCACAAGACGCCCCCGCGGATTCCAGGGACAACTTGCTGCCGCTGGCGATGCTGTTCGTGTTCGTTGTCGGCGGCGTGCTGCGGGCAATGCTCGGACGGCTGCTCGGCGGCGCGGTGGCTGGCGGCGTGGCTTTCCTCGGCGGCTGGCTGCTGCTCGGCAGTGTGTCGCTCGCGTTGCTCGTTGCCATGGTCGTTTTCTTTCTGACGCTGCTGGGTGTTGCCGGCCTAGGCGGCTTGGGTGGCCGAGGTGGCCGGGGCGGATTCGGCGGCGGAGGAGGGTTTTCCGGCGGTGGCGGCGGGTTTGGCGGCGGCGGAGCCTCGGGGCGATGGTGACACTGTCTCGCATGCTGCGGCATCTGCTGACGCCGGACTGGCAGGTGCGCCGCCGTTTCCCGCAACCCGCCCTGCAGGCAGTGGAGGCGGTCATTGCCGCCGCCGAGCTAAGTCATGCAGGCGAAATCCGCTTTGCCGTCGAGGCTGCACTGGCGCCGGCGCACCTGCTGCGCGGCGAGACTGCCCGCGATCGTGCCATCGAGTTGTTCTCGACGCTGCGCGTGTGGGATACCGAATACAACAGCGGCGTGCTTATCTATGTGCTGCTGGCTGACCGCGATGTCGAGATCGTTGCCGACCGCGGCCTTGGCGGTCATGTTTCGGCGGATGAATGGGCGGGAATCTGCCGGCGCATGGAGCAGGCTTTCGCCAAGCGGGAATACGCAGCAGGCGCGCAGACTGCGGTCGCCGGGATCGGTCGCCTGCTGGCGGAACGCCTGCCGGCGGGAGCGGCCGGGCGCAACGAACTGCCGAACCGCCCCGCGCTTCTTTGATGCGCCACCGCAATACCGCAGCCCCTAGTGCTGGGCGTTAACGTTCTGGGCGGCGGCGAGCAGCTGTTGCAATTCTTCACCGTGCTCGCGCATGTTGCGGCGATGCCAGACGCCTACCAGCAGCATGGTCAGGCTGACAAAGAAGCCGAAGAGGACGATCACCGCGTAGATCGACACGTCTAGATACACCAGCAGCGCATAGAGTCCCAGCATGACGAGAATGCTGGTGTTTTCGTTGAAGTTCTGCACCGCGATGGAATGCCCTGCGCCCATGAGGATGTGGCCGCGATGCTGCAACAGCGCATTCATCGGCACGACGAAGAAACCGGCCATCGCCCCGACCGCAACCATCATGGCCAGCGCCATCGGTAAGCCGGTGACGAAGATCATGCCCACGACGACGATGCCCATCGCGATGCCGACCGGCAGTACGCGCACGGATTTGTCGAGGGAGACGATCCTCGCGGCAATAACGGCGCCGATGGCGATGCCCAGGGCTACCACGCCCTGCAGCACGGTGGCCTTGTCGAGCGGCAGGCCGAGCGCCTTGTCGGCCCACTTCAGGACGATGAACTGCAGGGTGGCGCCGGCACCCCAGAACAGTGTGGTGACGGCCAGCGAGATCTGCCCCAGTTTGTCGCGCCAGAGCAGCCGCACGCAGTGGCCGAATTCGTAGAGCAGGTACTTCGGGTTCTTGTGCAGTGGTCTGTGGTCTACGCCGGTGTCGGGTATGTAGAGGTTGAAGATCGCGGCAATGATGTAGAGCAGGGAAATGACCAGCATGGCGACTTCCGCCGGGGTGTCGATCCAGGTATCGATGCCGGGCAGATCGAACCCGAGCAGCGCGGTGCTGACCGTGGGATTGACCAATACGCCGCCGAGCACGGTACCGAGGATGATCGCGGTCACCGTCAGTCCCTCCATCCAGCTGTTGGCGATGACCAGCTTGTCGTGAGGCAGGTACTCGGTAAGGATGCCGTACTTGGCTGGTGAATAGGCAGCTGCACCCAGGCCGACAATGGCGTAAGAGAGCAGCACGTAGTAATGGATCGGGATGCCAAGCAGATCCAGATAGGGCACCGTCGCCACCACCATCATCAAGCAGCCGGCGAACTTGATGGTGTTGCTGAGGAGCATGACGCGGCCCTTGGCCATCGAATCCGCGAGGGCGCCGACGAAAGCCGCCAGGGCGACGTAGGAAACGGTGAAGAACAGCTTGAGCAGCGGCTCGTACTGGCCGGGGGAGTGGATGTCCCGCAGCATGGCGATGGCGGCAATGAGGAGCGCATTGTCGGCAAACGCGGAAAAAAACTGCGCCGCCATGATGATGTAAAAGCCGCGATTCATTCAGTGATGCGAGCCGGGGATCCGTGTCCGTGAAATAAGGAAAAGGCGGGCTGTCGATTTTATTGGTCGAGCGACGCGGCTTTATACCATGAAGCCGCGTCGTGTGTCGGATGCCTTCCGGAACCCGCAGGAACGCCATGGTTTCAATGGATATCTGACGGAAGATCGGATAAATCAGACTACCTTATACGGGTAATTTGTGATTGAATGATAGCTATAAGTATATCGGGGGGTGCTAATTATGGCTGACCGCAGGCTCCAGGTTTTCCATGCCGTTGCCAAGCAGTTGTCCTTTACCAAGGCAGCCGAAGTGCTGTTCATGACGCAACCGGCTGTAACGTTTCAGATCAAGCAGTTGGAAGAGCATTTCAATACGCGGCTGTTCGATCGCGGGCATGGCAAGATCTCGCTGACGCCGGCCGGCGAGACGGTGCTCGAATACGCCGAGCGGATTCTCGGCCTGTCGGCGGAACTCGACGTGCGCCTGGCCGAGATGACCGGGCAGATCGGCGGCCCGCTGCTGGTGGGCGCCAGCACCACCATCGCCGAATTCATGCTGCCGCGCATCCTCGGCGAATTCAAGTCGCAGTACCCTAACGTCAAGCCGCGCCTGATCGTTGCCAACTCGGAGTCGATCGAGACGCGCGTCGCCGAGCACACGCTGGACATCGGCCTCATCGAGGCGCCCTCGCACCAGGGAAACCTGCAGTGCGAGGTCTGTTGCGAGGATGAACTCCTTGTCATCTGCGCACCCGGCACGGCGCTGGCCAAGAACAAGGAACTGACCCCGCAGTTGCTGGCGACGCATCCATTCATCAGCCGCGAACCGGGTTCGGGCACGCGCGAAGTCACCGATACTTATTTCCGCGATGCCGGCGTGCCGCCGGAGAGCCTCAATGTCGTCATCGAACTGGGCAGCCCGGAGGCGATCAAGGGCGTGGTGGAGACCGGCATCGGCTTCGCCATCGTCTCGCGCGCCTCGGTGGCCAAGGAAAAGCGCCTTGGCGACCTGCTTGCCATTCCGCTCAAGCCGCGCCTCCACCGCACGCTGTCGATGGTCTACCCGAAGGAAAAATTCCGTTCACGCCTGGTCAACACCTTCGTCGAGTTCGCCAATACCCGGCTCAAGGAATTCGTGGCGAAACACGGCTGACGCAAACCGCTTCCCGACTTGACCCGCCCCATCCGCACCACCATCGACCTGTCCGCACTGCGCGGAAACTTCGCAGTCGCGCGCCAGCGCGCGCCAGGTGCCAGCCTGTGGGCCGTCGTCAAGGCCAATGCCTATGGCCACGGGTTGATGCGCGTTGCCGAGGCGCTTGATGACATGGCCGACGGTTTCGCGCTACTCGATCTCGATGACGCCGTCACCTTGCGCGAAGCCGGCTTTCGCCATCCCATACTTTTGCTTGAGGGCTTCTTCGAGGCGGATGAACTGCCGCTCTTTGCCGAGTTCGCGCTGACGCCTGTCGTGCATACGCTGGAGCAGACGGAGATGCTGACCAGCGCCGCCCTGCCGGCGCAGCTGCCGGTATATCTCAAGCTCAACACCGGCATGAACCGGCTGGGGCTGTCCGCCGAGGAACTCCATCCTGTCCTGTCCGCCCTGGAGACCACTCGCTGCGTCGGCAACATCACGCTCATGACGCACTACGCCGATGCCGACCTGGAACGTGGCATCGACTGGCAGATGGCCCATTTCGAGGAGGCCACCCAGGGGTGCGACCATCCGGTCAGCCTGGCCAATTCGGCGGCACTGTTGCGGTATCCAAAGACATGCCGGGGCTGGGCGCGTCCGGGCATCATGCTGTACGGTTCGTCGCCTTTCCCCCAGTTCGAGAGTGCCGAGCAGATCGGCCTGCGCCCCGTGATGACGCTATCCAGCGAGCTGATTTCGATACAGCACCTCCAGCCGGGAGACCGTGTCGGCTATGGCGGCATCTTCACCGCCGAGCGGCCGATGCGCATCGGCATCGTCGCCTGCGGCTATGCCGACGGCTATCCGCGCCGTGCGCCGAGCGGCACGCCGATCCTCGTCGAGGGGCGGCGCGCCCGCACCGTCGGTCGCGTCTCGATGGACATGATCATGGTGGACCTCGAGGGAATTCCGGCTGCCGGCATCGGCTCGCCGGTAGTGTTGTGGGGCGATGGCCTGCCCGTCGACGAGGTCGCCACCGCCGCCGGCACCGTCAGTTACGAACTGCTGTGCGCACTGGCGCAGCGGGTGCCGGTGATCGAAAAGGCATAATCGCGTCACCCAGGCTCGCCGCCTGAGCCACGTCATCCATTAGACTTCCACCATGGCCAAGCAGAAAACCGTCTACACCTGCACCGAGTGCGGCGGCAACTCGCCGAAGTGGCAGGGGCAATGCCCGCATTGCAACGTCTGGAACACCCTGGTTGAAAGCATCGCCGAGGCAGCGGCGAGCAACCGCTTTACCGTCATCGCCGGTAGTGGCCGGATGCAGCGCCTGGCGGAGATACACCCGCACGAGGAATCCCGCGTCGCCACCGGCATCGAGGAGTTCGATCGCGTCCTCGGCGGCGGCCTGGTGACGGGCGGCGTGGTGCTGATCGGCGGCGATCCCGGCATCGGCAAGTCGACGCTGCTGCTGCAGGCGCTGGCGCGGCTGGCCGATCGCCAGGACGCACTCTATGTCTCCGGCGAGGAATCCGCCGAGCAGGTGGCGTTGCGCGCGCAGCGCCTGCAACTGGAAGTCGGCGGTCTGCAACTGCTGACCGAGATCCATCTTGAGAAAATCCTCGCGGCGCTGGTCGCGCACAAGCCGCGCATCGCGGTGATCGACTCCATCCAGACGGTGTACTCCGATGCGCTGCAGTCGGCGCCGGGATCGGTGGCGCAGGTGCGCGAGTGCGCCGCCCAGCTGACGCGTTACGCCAAGCAGGCCGGCACCTGCATCATTTTCGTCGGCCACGTGACGAAGGAGGGCGCGCTGGCCGGGCCGCGCGTGCTGGAGCACATCGTCGATACCGTGCTCTACTTCGAGGGCGATCCGAATTCCAGCTTCCGCCTCGTCCGTGCCGTGAAGAACCGCTTCGGCGCGGTGAACGAACTGGGCGTCTTCGCCATGACCGACAAGGGCCTGCGCGGCGTCTCCAACCCCTCTGCGTTGTTCCTCTCCCACCATGAGCAGCAGGTGGCCGGTTCCTGCGTGCTGGTGACGCAGGAGGGTACGCGGCCGCTGCTGGTGGAGATCCAGGCGCTGGTCGATGAAGCCCACTCGCCCAGTCCGCGCCGCCTCTGCGTCGGCCTCGAGCAGAACCGCCTGGCAATGCTGCTGGCCGTGCTGCACCGTCACGCCGGCATTGCCTGCTTCGATCAGGATGTGTTCGTCAATGCCGTCGGCGGGGTGAAGATCGGCGAGCCGGCGGCCGACCTCGCCGTGATGCTGGCCATCGTCTCCAGCCTGCGCGACAAGCCACTGCCGCGGAAGCTGATCGCTTTCGGCGAGGTGGGCCTGGCAGGAGAAATTCGTCCTGCGCCGCGCGGCCAGGAACGCCTCAGGGAAGCCGCCAAGCTCGGCTTTACGCATGCCTTGATTCCCAAGGCCAATGCGCCGAAGCAACCGATCAAGGGCATCGAGGTGATCGCGCTGGAGCGAGTGGAGCAGGCGGTGGACAAGCTGAGGGAACTGGAATGAACGCGTGGCACCTCGCCTGGCAGATGCTGAAGCGCGATTTTCGCGCCGGCGAGCTGCGCCTGCTCGGCCTGGCGCTGGTGATCGCCGTGGCCAGCCTGTCGAGCGTGAGCTTCTTCTCGGACCGTCTGTCGCGCGCCCTCGCGCGCGAGGCGCACCAACTGCTCGGCGGCGACCTGCTGCTGCTGGCCGACCACCCCTGGGACAAGAGCTACCGCGCGGAGGCGCAACGGCTCAACCTGCGCGTCATCGGCAGCATCAGTTTTCCAAGCATGACGGCGGCCAACGGGGCCAGCCACCTCGCCGGCATCAAGGCGGTCGAGCCGGGTTATCCGCTGCGCGGTACCCTGCGCACCGCGCCCGCGCTCAACCAGCCCGATGCCGAGACGCGCGAGACGCCGGCACGCGGCGCGGTGTGGCTGGACGAACGCCTGGCGGCCGCACTCACGGCCAAGGTCGGCGATGAGGTACGACTCGGCAACGCCAGCTTCGCCGTCTCGGCGGTACTGACTTTGGAGCCGGATCGCGGCGTGAATTTCTTCAATATCGCACCGCGCCTGATGATGCACATCGACGACCTGCCGGCCACGCAACTGGTCCAGGTCGGCAGCCGCGTTACCTACCGCCTGCACCTGGCTGGCGGGGGGAAGGCAGTCGCCGCCTATCAAGCCTGGGCGGAAAAACACCTTGGGCGCGGCGAACGCATCGAGAGCCTCGACAATGCGCGGCCCGAGGTGCGCAACGCCCTCGATCGCGCCGAAAAATTCCTGCGCCTGGCGGCGCTGCTGGCGGCCGTGCTGGCGGCCGTCGCCGTCGGCCTGGCGGCGCGCCGCTTCATGCAGCGGCATCTCGACGGCTGTGCCGTGATGCGCTGCCTCGGCGCGCGCGGCAGCCAGCTGCTGCGGATTTACCTCGGTGAGTTCCTGCTCTTCGGCACCATCACTGCCGCGCTCGGCTGCCTCATCGGCTTCACTGCGCAGTTCGCACTCGAGCGCCTGTTATCCAACTTGCTGACGACCGCGTTGCCGGCGCCTTCGCCATTGCCGCTGGCCTACGGCTTTGCCGTCGGCCTGGCACTCCTGGCCGGTTTTGCCCTGCCGCAGCTGATGCGCCTGCGCAATGTGCCCACGGTGCGCGTGTTGCGGCGCGAGTGGGCCGAAAGCGAACCGCTGACCTGGACCGGCCATGCCTTCGGCGCGACCGTGCTGGCGGCGCTCATGCTGTGGATGGCAGCCGATCTCAAGCTGGGGCTGTGGGTGCTTGGCCTCTTTTCCCTCGCCGTCGCCATTTATGCCGGCGTGGCACGCCTGGCGCTGGCCGCGGCCGGACGTCTGCGTGGCGCAGCCGGCGCTGGCTGGCGCTACGGCATTGCTTCCCTGCATCGGCGCCTCGGTACCAGCGTGATCCAGGCTGTGGCGCTCGGCCTGGGCATGACGACGCTGTTGCTGCTGACCCTGGCGCGCGACGACCTGATCGCTTCCTGGCAACGCAGCATGCCGCCGGATGCACCCAACCGCTTCATCATCAACATCCAGCCCGAACAGCGCGAAGCGGTGCGTGCGCTGTTTGCCAGCAAGGGTCTGGAAAAACCCGAGCTGCTGCCCATGGTGCGCGGACGCCTGGTCGCGGTTAACGGCCGGCCCGTCAACGCGGCAGATTATGAAGAGGAGCGTGCCCAGCGCCTCGTCGAACGGGAGTTTAACCTCTCATGGATGGCCGACCTGCCCGAGGGCAACTCGCTCACGGCCGGCAAGTGGTTTGCGCCGCAGGACGCGGACAGGCCGCAATTTTCGGTGGAGCAGGGGTTGGCGGACACCTTGAAGCTGAAGCTGAACGATGTGCTCGTGTATGAGATTGCCGGCCGGCGGCTGGAGGCGGGCATCACCTCGCTACGCAAGCTCGACTGGGACTCGATGCGCGTCAATTTCTTCGTCGTCACGCCGCCCGGGGTGCTGGAGTCCTTTCCCACCAGCTACATCACCAGTTTCCATCTGCCGCCCGACAGGGCCGGTTTTGTCGGCGAACTGGTGGCAGCCTATCCCAACCTGACGGTGATCGACGTCGCCTCCATCCTGCGCCAGTTCAAGTCGGTGATGGACCAACTGGCACTGGCCGTGCAATTCATTTTTGCCTTCTCGCTTGTCGCCGGGCTGGCGGTGCTCTATGCGGCGCTTGAATCCACCCACGACGAGCGTGAATACGAGATCGCCGTGCTGCGTACCCTCGGCGCGCGCAACCGCCAGTTGCGTGCCGCGCTGGCGGCGGAATTCGCTGTCCTCGGCGCGATCGCCGGCGTAGTGGCCGGTGTCGGCGCAGCCCTCATCAGCTGGCTGCTCGGCCATTTCGTCTTCCAACTGCCTTACACCCCGGCTTGGCTGGTGCTGCCGGCGGGGGTGCTCTGCGGCATTCTCGGCATCACCCTCGCCGGCCTGGCGGGTACCGCACGTACGTTGCGCGTCCCGGCCTTGCAAAGCCTGCGTGCGCTGGCCTGAAATTTCTGTGACAATTATCACGAAAGAAATAGGCAGGCAGAAATCGCACTGTTATACTCATCATTAAAAATAGAACATAACCCTCTGTGATTGCATGGAATATTTTCATGCAGGGCTCCATAGGGGAATTTGAGGAGGTCATGCCCGAAATCTGGACGGCGGTCGCGCTTTTTACCGCGATCGCGGCAGTTTTTCTTATCCTTTGGCGAATCGCCGTACTCCACGCGGCGACGAAGGAACTTCCATCCGGCATCGATGCTGCGCTGGCCGAGAAGCACCGTGCCATGCTCTCCGACCTGCACGACGGCCTCAGCCGCCAGGGCGACCGTCTCCTCTCGCAAAGCACCGAATCCGCTGAACGGCTGCAAAAGACGCTGGCGGAACTGAATGCCTCCTTCCAGGCGAGGCAGGATCAGTTGCGCGCCGAAGTGCTCGAGCAGATCATGCTGAAGTTGACGGAGCAGGCGCGCGCCGACCGCGAGCTGTTGCAATCCGGCCTCGGCCAGGCCACCGCCCAGTTGTCCGCCAGCATGGAAAGCCTCACGCGCAGCATCAACGAGCGCCTCGAGCAGATCAGCGGCCGCGTCAGCGAGCGTCTCGACGAGGGCTTCAAGAAGACCAACGAAACCTTCGCCAACGTCATGGCGCGGCTGGCCACCATCGACGAGGCGCAGAAGAAGATCGACGGCCTCACCAGCAACGTCGTCAGCCTGCAGGAGCTGCTCGGCGACAAGAAGGCACGCGGCGCCTTCGGCGAGGTGCAGCTCGAAGCGCTGGTGCGCAACATCCTGCCGCCTGGCAGCTTCGACTTCCAGTACACCCTCTCCAACGGCACGCGCGCCGACTGCGTGTTGAAGCTGCCCGAGCCGACCGGCATGGTGGCGGTGGACTCGAAGTTCCCGCTGGAAAATTACCACCGCATGTTCGCGCCGGAGGCCTCCGAATTCGAGCGCCGTGCTGCGCAGGCTGACTTTCGTGCCGACCTGCGCAAACACATCGACGCAATTGCCACGAAGTACATCCTGGCAAACGAGACTTCCGACGGCGCCGTGATGTTCGTGCCGGCCGAAGCGGTATTCGCCGAAATCCACGCTTACCACCCCGAGGTGGTCGGCTACGCCATGCAGAAGCGCGTCTGGATCGTCTCGCCGACAACGCTGATGGCCGTCCTCAACACGGCGCGCGCCGTGCTCAAGGACGTCGAGACGCGTCACCAGATCCACATCATCAAGGACGCGCTGGGCAAGCTATCGAAGGATTTTGCCCGCTTCGACGAACGCATGCAGAAGCTGGCTGCGCACATCGACCTGGCACAGAAGGACGTGCAGGACGTACAGATCAGCAGCCGGAAGATCAGCGGCCAGTTTGCCCGCATCGAGGGCGTCGAACTGGACGGTGTCGAGCATCCGCCGGCGATCGCCGCCGTGCCCCTGCGCAAGGCGGGCGAAGAATGAGCGAGACGCGCCGGCAGATCCTGAGTGTCGCCTGGCGCGCCCTGACTGCATGCGCCATCCTGTTCTCCTGTGGCGCCGCGCTGGCGCTCGGGCCCGCTGACGGCGATCAGCCGGTTGTGGTGTTCTGGTTCGCCGGCCTGGGCAGCGCCAGCGCGCTGGGCGGCTGGCTGGCATGGAATTCGATCTCGTCGACCCGGCTACGCGATCAGCTCCACCTGATCGACACGGCTTTCCGCTGCGTCGATGTCGCCGTCGTCGGCCTCGACGACCACGGGCAGATTTTCTTCGCCAACGCGGCGGCGGCCAAGCTGGCGGGCATCGATCATGCCGATCTCATCGGACAGGCCTTCGGGGAACGCTTTCCGCTGCGCAACGCGGCCGACGGCAAACCGGTGCTGTTGCAGGAACTGCAGTCCACCGACGGCGACGCCGTGCCGGCGCTGCGTGCGGTTCTGCGTGCAGTGCTGCGCGATGCCGGTGGCAACGAACATGCGCTGGACATCAGCTGCGCCCGCGAGGAGGCTGGCCGCCGTCAGGTCAGCTTTCTCGCCATGGAGGATGTTTCAGTCCCCCACGGCATCTCGCTCGAACTGTTCTGGCAGGCCAACCATGACGCGCTGACCGGACTGGTGAACCGCCGCGGCTTCGAGGAACAACTGCACAATGCCATCACTGCCGAAGGCGAGCCGGACAAGCGGCACACGCTGCTCTTCCTTGATCTCGACCGCTTCAAGCTGATCAACGACAGCGGCGGCCATGCCGCCGGCGATGAATTCCTGCGCCAGATCGCCGCCGTGCTGCGCGCGCGTGTGCGCACCTCCGATGTGCTGGCACGCATGGGCGGCGACGAGTTCGCCGTGCTGCTGCACGCCTGTCCGGTGGAACAGGCACTGCGCATCGCCAACGCCATCCGCATGGACGTGTCGAACTTCCGCTTCGTCTGGCGCGAAAAGGTGTTCCACGTCGGCGCCAGCATCGGCCTGGTAGTGATGTCGGATCCGGCCGCCGACGCGGCGGAGATCATGGAACAGGCCGACGTTGCCTGCTATGCCGCCAAGGAAGCCGGCCGCGACCAGATCCGCGTCTATCACGCCAAGGCCGCCAGCCACCTGCCGCGTGCCGACATGAACATCGTCGAAACCATCCACGATGCCATTGAGCGCAACGGCTTCCGCCTGTTCCGCCAGCGCATTGCCGGACTCGATGAAACGACAGCGAAGACGCGGCATTTCGAGCTGCTGCTGCGCATGGTCGACCGCGATGGCAAGATCGTGCCGCCGATGGTCTTCATCCCTTCGGCCGAGCGGCACAACATGATGCAGGCCATCGACCGCTGGGTGCTTGCCAACGCCCTGCCGGCGATCCGCCGCGAATGCGAAGCGACGCCGGATAACCTGCCGGTGTTCGACATTAACCTGTCCGCCGAAAGCATCAACGACAGCCGCTTCCCGCAGTTCGTACGCGAACAGATTGCCCTGCACGGGACGCCGCCCGAAGCCATCTGCTTCGAGATCACCGAGACGCTGGCGGTGGCCAACCTGACCAAGGCGGCCGAACTGATCCGCGAGCTGAAGGAGCTGGGATTGCGCTTTGCACTGGACGATTTCGGCGCCGGCATGTGTTCCTTCGCCTACCTCAAGCACCTGCCGGTGGACTATGTCAAGATCGATGGCGCCTTCGTGCGCGACATGTTTGCCGAGCCGATGAACCGCGAGGTGGTTTCCGCCATCAACAACATCGCCCATTCCCTCGGCATGAAGACCGTCGCCGAGTTCGTCGAGACCGAAGGCACACTCAATCGCCTGCGCGAGATGGGCGTTGATTACGCCCAGGGCCACGCCGTCGGCCGGCCTTTTTACTTCAGCTAGGGAAACGCTGAACAAGTCCTTCGACAGGCTCAGGACGAACGGCAACTTGTTCAGCGTTTCCCTAGACCAAACCGTCGAAGAACTGCACGTTGACCGGGTCGCCCGGTTCGACGTTGCCGCGTTCCGGCTCGATGACGATGAAACAGTTCGCTTCGGACATCGAGCTGAGGATGCCCGAACCCTGCGAACCGGTAGCGCGCACTTTCCATTCGCCGTTGTCGCTGAACAGCATGCCGCGCTGGAATTCGCTGCGGCCGGGGCGTTTCTTCAGGGCAGTGACGCAGGGCACGCGGAACTGCGGCAACGCTTCGATCGGCGAGACGCCCATCATCTTCAGCAGCGCCTCGCGCACGAACTGGTAGAAGGTCACCATCACCGCCACCGGGTTACCCGGCAGGCCGAAGAGGAAAGCGCCCTCGCGGCCTTCACCGATACGACCGAAGGCCATCGGCCGGCCGGGCCGCATGGCGATTTTCCAGAAGGCCACCTCGCCGAGCTTTTCCATCAGGCCGCGGATGAAATCCGCCTCGCCGACGGAAACGCCGCCACTGGTGAGAATGGCATCGGCCTGCGTAGCCGCCCGCTGGAAGGCGGCCTCCAGCGCCGCCGGTTCGTCGCGCACCACGCCCAGGTCGATCGCCTCGCAGCCCAGCCGCGTCAGCATGCCGTAGAGGGTGTAGCGGTTGCTGTCGTAGACCTCGCCCTCCTTGAGCGGCGTGCCGAGCGAGCAGAGTTCGTCGCCGGTGGAAAAGAAGGCGACACGCAGTCGCCGCTTGACGCTGACTTCGGCGACGCCGAGCGAGGCGAGGAGGCCGAGTTCTGCCGGCCGCAGCAACTTGCCGGCATGGATCGCCGGCGCACCGGCGCGCAGATCCTCGCCGGCATGGCGCACATGCTGGCCCTGGCGCTGTTTTGGAGGCACGACGATACGCTCGCCTTCGGCTCGTGCCGCTTCCTGGATGACCACCGTGTCGGCGCCTTGCGGAATCACGCCGCCGGTCATGATGCGCACGCACTGTCCCGGCCCGAGGCTCCCCGCGAAAGTGCGCCCGGCGAAGGCGCTGCCGGCCAGCGACAGCGCGGTTTCGCCCGTGGCGTCGAGATCGGCGAAACGCACCGCGTAGCCGTCCATGGCCGAGTTGTCGTGTCCCGGCACGTTGGCGGTCGAAATCACATCCTCCGTCAGCACGCGGCCGAGGGCGTTGCGCACGAAGAGGCGCTCGCTGCCTGCGACAGGCTCGACCAGATCGAGGACGATCTGCCGTGCCCTCGCCACGCTGAGGGATTCCGGATCGTAGCCGTCCGTGCAGGAAATTCGTTCGAGGAGCGAACTCATAGATAAGCCCTTAATTCTTCCAGCGTATTGATGTTGGCAAAGGCCCGCTCGTCCTCGAAGGGCACCTCCGCCACCTTGAGCGCCGCGTACCAGGCGTCGACCTTGCGGCCGCCGGCCTCCAGGAAAGTCGTCAGGCCGTCCAGCACCTCACGGCGCACCAGGGAGAATACCGGATGTGACCGGTATCCGGTTTTCGCCACCGCCAGATCCGCGCCCGCCGCTTCAAGCGCGGTGCGCAAGCGCGCGACGAGGTCCCCGGGCAGAAACGGCGAGTCGCAGGGCGCGGTGACGAGCAACGGCGTCTCACAGGCGAGCAGTCCCGTGTGCAGGCCCGCCAGCGGGCCGGCGAAGCCGGCGATGCGGTCTGGCACCACCGGGTAGCCGAAGGCGGCGTACTGTTCCAGGTTCTGGTTGGCATTGATGAGGAGGGCATCGACCTGCGGCACCAGGCGCTCGAGCGACCACACTGCCATCGGCTTGCCGCGGAAGGGCTGCAGGCCCTTGTCGCGTCCGCCCATGCGACGACCGAGCCCGCCGGCAAGGATGAGTCCGGTAATCTGTTCAGATTGCATGAACCGCTTTTAACACAGAGAGCACAGAGGCACAGAGGGCACGGAGAAAGACAAATGCATTCATCGAGAAATTTCTCTCTGTGTTCTCTGTGTCTCTGTGCTCTCTGTGTCGAATGAGGTTGGTGTTCTTCTCGTGAAGCGTTCCGCGCCGGTAAACAGCAGGTAGTGTTTGCCCTGCGAGCGACCGATCATGGTCATGCCGACGCGCTGCGCCAGGTCGTAGCCCATTTGCGTCAGTCCGGAGCGCGAGACGAGGAAGGGGATGCCCATCTGCGCCGTCTTGATGACCATTTCCGAGGTAAGTCGGCCGGTGGTGTAGAAAATCTTGTCCTCGCCCGTGAGGCCGTCGAGCCACATCTGGCCGGCGATGGCGTCCACCGCGTTGTGGCGGCCGATGTCCTCGACGAACATGAGGATCCGCGTACCCCGGGCGAGGGCGCAGCCATGTACGGCGCCGGCCTGCTTGTAGATCGATTCGTGCTGGCGCACCGCGTCGAGGAGACCGTAAAGGGTGTCCTCGTCGAGGCAAACTTCCGCAGGTAGCGCAACCTTGTCGATGTCTTCCATCAGGTCGCCGAACATCGTGCCCTGGCCGCAGCCTGTGGTGACGGTGCGCTTGCCCATTCTCTCTTCCAGGTCATCCGCGGAACGGATCGTGGTGACGGCCACCGAGTCCGTCTCCCAGTCGACCTGCACGGCGGCGATGTCCTCCAGGCGCGACACCAGGCGCTGGTTGCGCAGGTAGCCGATGGCCAGCGCCTCCGGCGCGCCGCCCAGCGTCATGAGCGTGACGATCTCGCGCTTGTCGAGGTAGAGCGTCAGCGGATGCTCGCCGGCGATCTGCGTCGGCACGGCTTCGCCGCGTTCGTTGGTGGCGGAGATGGTGATGGTGGCCGGACGGGCGGCCCGGGTAAGCTGCGGGCGGGCGGGCATCAGCCTCCCGTCATGGACATGAAGCGGACGACCTTCGGTTCCTGCATCTGCTCGTTGAAATCGTGCCCCTTGGGCTTGATGCCCATCGAATCGACGATGGCCTGGCGCAACGGCGCATCGTCCCGGGGGTGGTTGCGCAGCACCGGCATCAGGGCGAGGGCATCGTTCTGGCCGAGACACGGATACAACTCGCCCTTGCAGGTGATGCGCACGCGGTTGCAGCTGTCGCAGAAATTGTGCGAGTGGGGCGAGATGAAGCCGACCTTGCTGCGGGTGCCGGGAATGCGCCAGTAGTTCGCCGGGCCGCCCGTCGATTCGCTCGAGGCACGCAATTCGAAATGCGGCCGCAACAGCGCCAGCGCGTCGTCGGAACTGTAATAGGTATCAGCGCGAGGATGATCCACCGAGCCTAGCGGCATTTCCTCGATGAAGGAAATATCGATGCCCTTGTCGACGGCGAAGCGCACCAGGTCGACGAACTCGTCGTCGTTCACGCCGCGCATCATCACCGCATTGAGCTTGATGCCGGAAAAACCGGCGGCGATCGCCGTATCGATGCCGCGCAGAACCTTGTCGAGCTCGCCGACACGGGTGATCGACCTGAAACGGTCCGCCCGCAGCGTGTCGAGGCTGATGTTCACGCGCTTGACGCCGGCATCCACCATTTCTGTGGCGTAGCGCTCGAGCTGCGAGCCGTTGGTGGTGACCACCAGTTCCTTCAGTCCTTCGAGCTTGGCAGCCTCGCGCATCAGCCAGACGGCGTTGCGCCGTACCAGCGGCTCGCCACCGGTGATGCGTACCTTGGTCACGCCCATGCCGACGAAGGTGCGGATGACGCGCAGGCACTCCTCCAGGCTCAGCAGGTGGTCGCGCGGCAGAAACTCCATCTCCTCTGCCATGCAATAGAAGCAGCGGAAGTCGCAGCGATCGGTAATCGACAGGCGGATGTAGGTGATGTGGCGGCCGTACCTGTCCACCAGCGTGCCGTCGGCGTGGCTGGAGGTTGCGGCGGTCGTCGGGGGCACGAAGTTTTCCAGGTCCGACGGGACGATTTCGGGATTTAGGGATTCATTGCGCATGTTCATCTCACTGCGTATATATTAACTCTTCTGTAGTTCGACAGGCTATGCAAGCTTTTAGATCAATCATGTTGAAACCCTGTTTCATGAAGGGGCATGTGGCGCGCGGATACGACCGACTGATCCCCCTCTGCGCCGCGCTTTTTGCAATGCTGCTGCTGAACGCCTGCGCCAGTACGGGGCCTTCCGCCGAGGCCTTGCTGGCACCGGTGCGGGGCACTACCACGACCGGTCGGGTCGCCTTCGTGCAGAGGGATGACGGGGTGCACGTCGAAGGCTATGTCGCCGGCCTTGCCCCGGTCGTGCACGACTTTCTCATCCACGAGAAGGGCGATTGCAGCGCGTCCGATGGCAGCCGTTCGAGCGGTTTACCCCTGCCGGCAACCGATGCCTACGGCAATGCCAAGCTCGTCGCCGTATTGCGGGGACTGACTTTACAGGGGGAGAAAAGCATTGTTGGCAAGGAGGTCTTCGTCCGTGCCGCACCCCACACCCCCGTGGCCTGCGGGGTAATCATCAAGCGGTAAGCCGTGACTACTGGCGCGCGCCATCGGCATCGCGCTGTTGCGGCCGAAAGAAGCCTGCTCGCCTTGCCGCCAGGGAAAGCCCTCAGCGCGCAATGGGTGTGCAATCTGATGTGCAAACCGAAAGGGCTGAGCAATCCGAAAGTCAGTCGCCGCAACACGGCGAGGAAGACGGAGCGGACGAACCGCGCCAGCGGGCATCCGCTAGCACCACAGAAGTTTCAATCTGGCGCGCGGAGACCGTCCAGTATTTCTTCAGGAGCCGATCCTTCTCGGCGTCGCCGACCAGACTGAAACCGTTGCGCGCGTAGAAGTCGATGGCCCAGATCGCTGCCCGCCAGGTGCCGACCAGCACCGGCCGGCTGGCAAGCGACATTAGGTGCGCCAGCAACTTGCCGCCGAGGCCTTGCCGACGGCTGCGGCTGGAGACGTAGGCATGGCGGATCAGAGTCACGTCCTGCACGTTCTGGATGCCCATGACGCCGAGCAATTCGCCGTGCCCGACCCAACCCCAGAAACGGACGCCGGCGGCGATCTCCTTTTCCAGAGTGGCGCGGGACATGTACGGCTCATGCAGGCAGTCATCAGGCACATGTCCGCGATAGGCGCGAGCTGCGTCGTTGATGATGGCCAGAATATCCGCGGCCTGGGAATCGACGCAAGGGACGATCTTTGCCATCATTCTCGATTGCAGTCAGTTGCCAGGGATGGGGGGCGGCAGCCTGCCGAGGATGGTCTGCGCGGCCGCCGTACCGAACAGGCCCGGGGTCAGTGGGGCCATCCTGTCGATCCTATGCCTTCAACTGGGCGTTGAGATGCGGCGCGATGATCTGCAGCAGTTGCACGAAGACCTTCGGGTTACCGCCGATGATGTTGCCGGTCTCGAGATAGTTGTTCTCGCCGCTGAGGTCGCCGACGAGGCCGCCGGCCTCGGTGATGAGCAGCGCGCCGGCCGCCATGTCCCAGGGCGAGAGGCCGAGTTCCCAGAAGCCATCGAAGCGGCCCGCCGCGACCCAGGCAAGGTCGAGCGCGGCCGCGCCGGGGCGGCGCACGCCGGCGGTCTTGTGCATGAAGTCGCGTAGCATGCCCATGTAGGCGTCGACATGTTCGAAGTAGCGGAAGGGAAAGCCGGTGCCGACGATGACTTCGTTGAGCCTGATGCGCTTCGAGACGCGGATGCGGCGGTCGTTAAGATGGGCGCCGCCGCCCTTGACGGCGGTGAAGAGCTCGTTGCGGGTCGGGTCATAGACCACGGCGTGAGTGAGAATGCCCTTGTGCGCCAGCGCGATCGAGATGGCGTACTGCGGCACGCCGTGGATGAAGTTGGTGGTACCGTCGAGCGGGTCGATGATCCAGACGTATTCCGAGTCACCAGAGGCGCCGGACTCTTCTGCTAGAATCGCGTGTTGCGGATACGCCTCCTTGAGCACGCCGATGATGGCCACTTCGGCGGCCTTGTCGACCTCGGTGACGAAATCCTTGTCGCGTTTGGCGCTCACCTTGATGAGTTCGACGTCGCGCGAGGCGCGGTTGATGATGCCACCGGCACGGCGCGCGGCCTTGATGGCGATGCTGAGTGTGGGATTCATGGGTGTCCGTTAATGAGCGTACCGGCACATAACAAATAATCCTCCGGCGAAGAAGGCGGCATTTTAACAGGCTGTTGCATGAATCCAGCGCTCGACCGCATCCGCATCGTCCTCTCCCACACCAGCCATCCCGGCAACATCGGCGCCGCCGCGCGCGCGATGAAGACGATGGGACTGTCACAGCTCTATCTGGTGAGTCCGGCCGCCGATGCCGACGGCGTGGGGCGCGCCCGTTCCTCGAATGCGCGCGACGTGCTCGAGAGCGCCGTCGTCTGCAACACACTGGCGGAGGCGCTGGCCGGTACGGTGCTGGCCGCGGCGCTGACGGCGCGCCAGCGCGAGCTCGCGCCGCCGCCGCGCTGGGTGCGCGAGGCCGCGCCGCAGATCGTCGGCGCCACGGCGCACGGACCCGTTGCACTGGTGTTCGGCAACGAGACGGCGGGGCTGTCCAACGACGAGGTTACACTGTGCAGCCTGCCGGTAATGATTCCGACCAACCCTGCGTATTCCTCGCTCAACCTCGGCGCCGCCGTGCAGGTGATGTGCTACGAGCTGCGCCTGGCGGCACTCGATCCGGGCGCGCCGCCGGCACCGGACAATCCGCCTGCCAGCTACGAAGAAATCCGCCATTTCCACGAGCACCTCGAGGCCGCCGTCACGCAAAGCGGCTTTCACGATCCGGCCAATCCCAAGCGCTTGCTGCCGCGCCTGCGCCGGCTGTTCGACCGCATCGCGCTGGAGCGCGACGAGGTTAGCCTCCTGCGCGGCATGCTCAAGACCTTCATGAAGCCTCCTCGGGAATAAAGTTGACTAAAACTGAGGGGTTTTCTATTATTTCAGCGTTTTCTGATGGAGTTATCTGATGTTCAGCCGCTTGCGCGAAGACATCGCCTGCGTTTTTGATCGTGATCCTGCCGCCCGCAATAACTGGGAGGTGTTGACCTGCTATCCGGGCTTGCATGCGCTGCTGTTCCACCGTTTCACCCACTGGCTGTGGGGTCATGGCCTGAAGTGGCTGGCACGCTGGATTTCGCATTTCTGCCGTTGGCTGACGGGTATCGAGATCCATCCCGGCGCCACTATCGGTCGCCGCTTCTTCATCGATCACGGCATGGGCGTGGTGATCGGCGAGACGGCGCTGATCGGCGACGACTGCACGCTCTATCACGGCGTCACGCTCGGCGGTACCTCCTGGAACAAGGGCAAGCGCCACCCGACGCTGGAGCGCGGCGTGGTAATCGGCGCAGGCGCCAAGGTGCTCGGCCCCATCACGCTGGGCGAGGGGGCGAAGGTCGGCTCGAACGCCGTGGTGGTGCGCGACGTGCCAGCGAGGGCGACTGCGGTCGGCATTCCAGCGAGAATCATCGAGGACCGCAGCGAAATCGCACGCGAGATCAAGGCCGGCCAGATGGGCTTCTCCGCCTATGCGGTGACGCGCAATGAAGACGACCCCTTGTCCACGGCCATCCACGGCCTGCTTAACCATGCCGTCGAAACAGATAAACGCATCGAAAGCCTCATGAAGCTGCTGCAGCAGTCGGGCGTCGAGTTATCCGACGAACTGGCCACAGCTGACAAGTTCGATCCGCAGTACCTGAACAAAATAGTAGACTGAACTAATCGGGTATTGTATTGTCTACTAAATCGTTCAAGTATTAGGTGCGCAAGCGCCATTTTGTGTAGAGGAACCCACCATGAGACTGACGACAAAAGGCCGCTTTGCAGTAACGGCAATGATCGACCTGGCCCAGCGCCAGGCCAACGGACCGGTAACATTGGCTGGCATCAGCGAGCGCCAGAAGATTTCCCTGTCCTACCTTGAGCAACTCTTTGGCAAGCTGCGCCGCCACAAGATCGTGGGCAGCGTGCGCGGTCCGGGCGGCGGTTATCGCCTAGCGCGCGCCATGAATGAAGTGACCGTGGCCGACATCATTTCGGCGGTGGATGAGCCGATGGATGCCACCAACTGCGGCGGCCGCGAGAACTGCCAAGACGAACACCGCTGCAATACCCACGACTTGTGGACCAACCTCAACAAGCGCATGCACGAGTACCTGACCTCGGTTTCGCTGGAGGATCTCGTGCGTCAGGCGAAGACACGTCCTGCGGTAGGTACCGTCGTCACGGACGAGCGTCTGCGCAGCGTGCGACGCGACAACGTGGCGGTGTCCGTCTAAGTTTCCAACCATGTTCGCGCCGACCTATCTCGACCACAACGCCACCACGCCGCTCGACGCGCGCGTGCTGGAGGCGATGCTGCCGTTCCTCAAGGAGCGCTGTGGCAATGCCTCGAGCCGCCACGAGTATGGCCGTGCGGCGCGCGCTGCCATCGACATGGCACGCGGGCAGGTAGCGGCGGCGGTGGGGGCGCATCCGACCGAGGTGGTGTTCACCAGCGGCGGTTCGGAGGCCAACAACCTCTTCATCAAGGGCGCGGCGGCCTGCCTCAAGCCTGCAACCGTGGCAGTCTCCGCCATCGAGCACCCCTGCGTGCGCGAGCCGGCAGCCGACCTGAAGCGACTCGGCTGGAGCATGGTGGAGATCGGCGTGGATGCAGAGGGGCGTGTCGTGGCGGCTGACTTTGCGGCGGCGCTGGCCAGGCCGGCGAAGCTGGTATCGGTGATGCTGGCCAACAATGAGACCGGCGTGCTGCAGGACATCCCGTTCCTGGCCGAGCAGGCGCGCGCCGCCGGTGGTAAAAATGCGGCCTGGTTCCATACCGACGCGGTGCAGGCACTGGGCAAGGTGAAGGTAGATTTCCGTGCGCTGAATGCCGCCGGCGTGAATGCGCTGACAGTCTCGGCGCACAAGATTTACGGGCCGCAGGGCGCCGCGGCGCTAGTGCTGGACAAGCGTGTTGAATTAAAGCCGCTGATTTCCGGCGGCGGCCAGGAACGCAACCTGCGTTCTGGCACCGAGAACGTGGCGGCCATCGTCGGTTTCGGTGTGGCCTGCGAACTGGCGGTGGCACGGCTGGAAGCGGACGCTGTGCGTCTGACGGGCCTGCGCGACAAACTGGAGCAGGGGCTGGCAAAATTGGAGACGGTTGTCTTCAGTCGTCATGCGCCGCGCCTGCCGAACACGATATTTTTTGCGGTGGCCGGCATCGATGGCGAGACCCTGGTGGCGCAGCTGGATCGCGCCGGGTTCGCCGTGGCGAGCGGTTCCGCCTGCTCGAGCGTCTCGCCCGAGCCTTCGCACACCCTGCTGGCAATGGGCGTTGCGGCGGACGTGTCGAAAAGCGCGTTACGCGTTTCACTCGGCCGCGCCAATACGGAAGAAGACGTCGCGCGCTTTTTGCAGGTGCTCGACGGGACGGTTCGCAAATTGAAGGGGCTGGCCGCGGTGGCCGCCTGAAGTACTGAAAGCACTGGAGAAAAATATGCTGAAATTTCCCATCTACCTCGACTACTCGGCGACGACCCCGGTCGATCCGCGCGTGGCCGAGCAGATGATTCCCTGGCTGGTCGAAAAATTCGGCAACCCAGCTTCGCGTTCGCATGCCTACGGCTGGGAGGCGGAAAAGGCTGTCGAGGAAGCACGCGAGCAGGTCGCCAGACTGGTCAACGCCGACGCGAAGGAGATCATCTGGACCTCGGGCGCGACCGAATCGAACAACCTTGCCATCAAGGGCGCGGCCCTGTTCTACCAGGGCAAGGGCAAGCACCTCGTCACGGTGAAGACCGAGCACAAGGCGGTGCTCGACACGACGCGCGAACTGGAGCGGCAGGGCTTCGAGGTGACCTACCTCGATCCGATGGAGAACGGCCTGGTTGATCTGGAGCTGTTCAAGGCGGCGCTGCGGCCCGATACCATCCTCGCCTCGGTGATGTATGTGAACAACGAGATCGGCGTCATCCAGCCCATCGAGCAGATGGGCGAGATCTGCCGCGGCAAGGGAGTCCTCTTCCATGTCGATGCCGCGCAGGCGACCGGCAAGGTGGTGATCGACCTGGCGAAGCTGAAGGTCGACCTGATGTCCTTCTCGGCGCATAAGACGTATGGCCCGAAAGGCATCGGTGCCCTCTACGTGCGACGCAAGCCGCGCATCCGCCTCGAAGCGCAGATGCATGGCGGCGGCCACGAGCGCGGCCTGCGCTCCGGCACGCTGGCGCCGCACCAGATCGTCGGCATGGGCGAAGCCTTCCGCCTGGCGCGCGAGGAGATGGCGACCGAGAACGAACGCATTCGCATGCTGCGTGACCGGTTGTGGAAGGGCCTCTCCGACATCGAGCAGGTCTTCCTCAACGGCGACCTGGAAGCGCGCGTGCCGCACAACCTCAACATCAGTTTTGCCTTCGTCGAGGGTGAGTCGCTGATGATGGCGATCAAGGATGTGGCGGTGTCCTCCGGCTCGGCCTGCACCTCGGCCAGCCTCGAGCCGTCCTACGTGCTGCGCGCGCTGGGCCGTCAGGATGAACTGGCGCACAGCTCGATCCGCTTCACCATCGGCCGTTTCACGACCGAGGAAGAAATCGACTACACGATCACGCTCCTGCGCCGGCAGACCGACAAGCTGCGCGAGATGTCGCCGCTGTGGGACATGTACAAGGAAGGCATCGATCTGAACTCCGTCCAGTGGGCGGCGCATTAAGTTGAACTGAAGGAGTAGCGACTATGGCTTACAGCGACAAGGTACTTGAACACTACGAACACCCGCGCAACGTCGGCGCCTTCGACAAGGAGGCCGAGGGTGTGGGCACCGGCATGGTGGGTGCGCCGGCCTGCGGCGACGTCATGAAGCTGCAGATCAAGGTAAACAAGGAAGGCGTCATCGAGGACGCCAAGTTCAAGACCTACGGCTGCGGCTCGGCCATTGCCTCCAGCTCGCTCGTCACCGAGTGGGTCAAGGGCAAGACGGTGGACCAGGCGCTGGAGATCAAGAACACCAAGATCGCCGAGGAACTGGCCCTGCCGCCGGTTAAAATTCACTGTTCGATCCTGGCCGAGGACGCCATCAAGGCGGCCGTGGCCGATTACAAGAAAAAGCACGAAGGATAAGGTGGGGATATGTCGGTCACGATGACGGAAAAGGCGGCAAAGCACGTAGCCGATTTCATCGCCAAGCGCGGCAAAGGCGTCGGCGTGCGCATCGGCGTGAAAACCTCAGGCTGTTCGGGCATGTCCTACAAGCTGGAGTTCGCCGACGAGGCGACGGCGGAGGACATCATTTTCGAGAGCCACGGCGTCAAGGTGCTGGTGGACCCGAAGAGCCTGGCGTATGTAGACGGCACGGAACTGGATTTCGCGCGTGAGGGCCTCAACGAGGGGTTCAAGTTCAACAACCCCAACGTCAAGGATCAGTGCGGCTGCGGGGAAAGCTTCAACGTCTGAGGCCGGAGGCCATCATGGTCCCGGACTTCAGCCAGGATTTCTTCGCGTTGTTCGGCCTCAAGCGCGCCTACCGCATCGACGCGGCCCGGCTCGACCAAGCGTATCACGAGTTGCAGGGCCAGGTTCATCCGGATCGTCACGCCCACCTGCCTGACACCGACAAGCGTTTGTCGATGCAGTGGGCGACACAGGTCAACGAGGCCTACCGCACGCTGAAAAAACCGCTGCTGCGGGCAAACTACCTGTTGCGCCTGGCCGGCACGGATACCGACCACGAGAGCAACACGACGATGTCGCCGGAGTTCCTCATGGAGCAGATGGAGTGGCGCGAAGCAGTGGCCGAGGCGCGCGCTGCGGGCGAGCACCACGAACTGGAAAAGCTGATGCAGCGCCTGGTAAAGCACGCCAGTGCGATCCGCAACGAAGTCGAGGCCAGCCTCGATACGCAAAAGAATTACGCGGCGGCGGCGGATGCGGTGCGCCGCCTGATGTTCATCGAAAAGCTGGAACACGAAATAGAAGACGCGCTTGAAGCGTTGGAATCATGATGTCCGGGCGAGAGTCCGTCGTCCCCGCGGAAGCGGGGACCCAGGGAGTGGTTCTGGATTCCCGCTTTCGCGGGAATGACGGCGCCTGAACCGAAAGCTGACTAATGGCACTACTTCAAATCACCGAGCCCGGCATGTCCACGGCGCCGCACCAGCACAGGCTGGCGGCGGGCATCGACCTGGGCACCACCAATTCCATCGTCGCCACCGTGCGCAACGGCATCGCCGTGGTGCTCAGCGACGGCAAGGGTCGCGGCCTGCTGCCCTCCATCGTGCGCTACAAGGCAGATGGCGGCGTCGACGTCGGCTACGCGGCGCAGAGCGCGCAGGCCGCCGATCCGCGCAACACCATCGTTTCCGTCAAGCGCTTCATGGGCCGCGGCCAGAAGGACGTATCGCACATCGAGTCGATGCCCTACGATTTTGTCGACGCCGGGGGCATGGTGCGCCTGCGCACCGTGGCCGGGGTGAAGAGTCCGGTCGAGATATCCGCTGAAATCCTCAAGTCGCTGGGCGCTCGTGCCGAGGCCAGTTTGGGCGGTGAGCTGGTCGGCACCGTCATCACCGTGCCGGCCTACTTCGACGATGCGCAGCGCCAGGCCACCAAGGACGCGGCCACGCTGGCCGGCCTCAATGTGCTGCGTTTGCTCAACGAACCGACCGCCGCGGCCATCGCCTACGGCCTCGACAATTCCTCGGAGGGCATCTACGCCGTGTTCGACCTCGGCGGCGGCACCTTCGACATTTCCATCCTCAAGCTCTCGCGTGGCGTCTTCGAGGTGCTGGCGACCAATGGCGATGCCTCGCTCGGCGGCGACGATTTCGACCAGCGCGTCTATTGCTGGATCCTCGACGACGCCAAGATCAGTTTTCCCAGCATCGAGGACACGCGCCACCTGCTGCTCAAGGCGCGCGAGGCCAAGGAGATGCTGACGTCCCACGACGAGGCGCCGATCCATGCCGCGCTGCGCAGCGGGGAACAGGTCGACCTCACACTGAAGATCGACACCTTCGCCGACATCACGAAAACCCTCATCTCCAAGACCCTGGCGCCGACGCGCAGGGCACTGCGCGACGCCGGCCTGACGGTGGATGACGTCAAGGGCGTGGTCATGGTGGGCGGCGCCACGCGCATGCCGCAGGTGCAGCGTGCCGTGGCCGAATATTTCAAGCAGGAGCCGCTGACCAACCTCGATCCGGAGAAGGTGGTGGCGCTGGGCGCAGCCATGCAGGCCAACGTGCTGGCCGGCAACCGTGCCGGGGCGGACGACTGGCTGCTGCTCGACGTCATTCCGCTTTCGCTCGGCCTGGAGACGATGGGCGGACTCACCGAGAAGGTGATTCCGCGCAACTCGACCATTCCGATCGCCAAGGCGCAGGAATTCACCACCTTCAAGGACGGCCAGACGGCGATGAGCTTCCACGTCGTGCAGGGCGAGCGCGAACTGGTGAGCGACTGCCGTTCGCTGGCGAAATTCGAGCTGCGCGGCATCCCGCCGATGGTGGCGGGGGCGGCGCGCATCCGCGTCACCTTCCAGGTCGACGCCGACGGCTTGCTGTCGGTCTCTGCGCGCGAGATGACTTCGGGCGTCGAGGCCTCCATCCGCGTCAAGCCCTCCTATGGATTGACCGACGACGAGATTGCCGGCATGCTGAAAGAGTCGATCGACCATGTCGGCGACGACGTGCAGGCGCGCAACCTGCGCGAGCAGCAAGTGGAGGCGCAGCGCCTGATCGAGGCCGTCGAGGCGGCGCTGGATGCAGACGGCGGCCTGTTGCGGCCGGACGAACGTGCCGATATTGACGAGGAAATCGCCGCGCTGAGGAAGCGCATCAGCGCCACCGACCATCGCGCCATCAAGGCCGGCATCGATTCGCTCAATGCCGCCACGCAGGATTTCGCCGCCCGCCGCATGGACCTGGGCGTCAAGCGGGCACTCAGGGGCCACAAGGTAATCGAACTCAAACTATGACCCAGATCATCGTCCTCCCCCATGTCGAACTCTGTCCCGAAGGGACGGTTATCGACGTTTCACCCGGCACGTCCATATGCGACGGCCTCCTGCAAAACGGTATCGAGATCGAGCACGCCTGCGAGAAATCCTGCGCCTGCACCACCTGCCACGTTGTCGTGCGCGAGGGCATCGAGGGTCTAGCCGAAGCCGAGGAGAAGGAGGAGGACATGCTCGACAAGGCCTGGGGCCTGGAACCGAACTCACGCCTCTCCTGCCAGGCGCTGGTGACGGAAACGCCGCTGGTCGTGGAAATCCCGAAATACACCATCAACATGGTGAGCGAGGCCCACAAGAAATGAAGTGGACCGACATCAACGACATCGCCATCGAACTGGCGGACGCCCATCCGGACGTCGATCCGACGAAAGTGAATTTCGTCGACCTGATGAACTGGGTGAGGGCGCTGCCGGGCTTCGATGACGACCCCAAGCATTGTGGCGAAAAGATCCTCGAGGCGATCCAGGCTGCCTGGATCGAAGAAAAAGAATGAGCCATCCCCCCGCCCCATTCCCCCGCAAGGGGGTGACGGTTGTTCGCCGCTACGCGGCTCCATGTGATTGGCTGCGCCGTTCTTGCCCCAAGGGGATTTCCTACGGTCAGGGCGGCCCGGTGAGCGGCGCATGAACCGCGACGAGGGCGGCTTGCAGCGCAATGTGCTCGGCGGACCGCTTGGCGTCTGCAGCGAGAAGCCGGTGACGGGGTTCTTCCGCAATGGCTGCTGCGATACTTCGCCCGAGGACATCGGCCGCCACACCGTCTGCATCGTCGCCACCGAAACATTCCTCGCCTTCTCGAAAAGCCGCGGCAACGACCTGTCGACACCGATTCCCGAATACGACTTCCCTGGCGTTCAGCCAGGCCAGCACTGGTGCCTGTGCGCGGCGCGCTGGCGGGAAGCGCTCCAGGCCGGGCAGGCGCCGCAGGTGGTACTCGCCGCCACCAACGAGGCGACACTGGACATCGTCTCGTTCGAAGACCTCAAGCGCTACGCCGTCGATTTGCACTGACGGTAGTCGCCGTCATTCCCGCGAAAGCGGGAATCCATAAAATATCCAACACTGCTGGATTCCCGCTTTCGCGGGAATGACGATTAGTCCAGCATGTGCGACACCAGTCCGTCGGCGAGCTTGGGCTCGAACCAGGTGGACTTCGGCGGCATGACTTCGCCAGCGTCGGCCACCGCCATCAGGTCGGTCATCTCGGTCGCATGCAGGGCGAAGGCGGCGGCCATTTCGCCGCTGTCGACGCGCCGCTCCAGTTCCTCCAGCCCGCGAATGCCACCAACGAAGTCGATCCGCTTGTCGCGGCGCAGGTCCTTGATGTCCAGCACCGGCCCGAGCAGGTTTTCCGAGAGAAGGCTGACATCCAGGCGCGCGACGGGGTCGTCGACCGGGATCAGGTGCTGGCGAATGCTCAGCCGGTACCACTGCCGCGGCAGGTAGAGGCCGTATTCACCAACCTTCGACGGACGCACGCGCGGCGGGCTCACCGTCACCGCAAAACGCTCGGCAATGCGCGCGAGGAAGCCCATCGTGCTGAGTCCGTTGAGGTCTTTCACCACGCGGTTGTAGTCCATGATGCGCATCTGGTGGTGGGGGAAGATGACCGAGAGGAAATAGTTGTAGTCCTCTTCGCCACTGGGGTGCGAGTTCTTCGCATTGCGTGCCGCAGCCACGCGCGAGGCGGCAGCCGAACGGTGATGGCCGTCGGCGATGTACAGCGCCGGCATGGCGTCGAAGGCCAAAGTCAGTCGCTGCAGCACGGCGGTATCGCGGATCACCCAGAGCGTGTGGCGGATGCCGTCGGCGGCGGTCACGTCGGCGTCGGGTGCACCGCTCGCGGCCTGCGCCAGGATGGCATCGACTTCCGGTGCGTCGGGATGGGCGAGCAGCACCGGGCCGGTCTGCGCGTTGAGCGCCTCGATCTGATGCACGCGGTCGTCTTCCTTGTCCGGCCGGGTAAACTCGTGCTTGCGGATGCGGTTGGTATCGTAATCGGCCACCGAGGCGGCGGCCACCAGACCGGTTTGCACATGCTCCCCCATGACCAGGCGGTAGGCATAGTAGCAGGGCGTCTCGTCTTGCCGCAGCACGCCTTCGGCGATCATGCGTTCGAAGTTCTCGCGTGATTTGGCATAGACCTGCGGCGAGTAATGGTCGACCTCCGGCGGCAGGTCGATCTCTGCCTTGGAAATGTGCAGGAAACTCCACGGGCGGCCCTCTACACTCCCATGGACAATGAGGCGCGCCTCATCGGTGGAGAGGACATCGTAGGGTGGCGCGGCAACATCGGCGGCGCGGCCGGGCGCGGGGCGCAGGCCACGAAAGGGTTTGATGAGCGACATGTTTGTTCTGCTGGATTAAGTATTGCGATTCGGCAAGATGTCCTTGAGGACGCTGTGGGTCTTGCGGATGACGGCCTCGGTGGTGGCCCAGTCGATGCAGGCGTCGGTGACCGATTGGCCGTATTTCAGCCTGGAGCGGTCTGCGGGAATCGGCTGGTTGCCGGCCTCGATGTTGCTCTCCAGCATCATGCCGACGATGGAGTGGTTGCCCTCGCGGATCTGGTGCGCACAGTCGGACAGCACCAGCGGCTGCAGCGCCGGGTCCTTCAGCGAGTTGGCGTGTGAGCAGTCGATGACGATGTTCTGCCTGATGCCGGACTTGGCCAGTGCGCGCTCGACCATACAGACGCTGACGGTGTCGAAGTTCGAGCGACCGTCGCCGCCACGCAGGACGACGTGGCCGTAGGGGTTGCCCTGCGTGCGCACGATGGCGCTGCGGCCCTGCATGTTGATGCCGAGGAAGCTGTGCGGCGCGGATGCCGACTGGATGGCATTGATGGCGGGCGTGATGTCGCCGTCAGTGGCGTTCTTGAAACCGACCGGGGTGGACAGGCCGCTCGACATCTCGCGGTGCGTCTGCGACTCCGAGGTGCGCGCGCCGATGGCCGTCCACGCGATCAGGTCGCCGAGGTATTGCGGCGCGATCGGATCGAGCGCCTCGGTTGCCGTCGGCAGGCCGAGTTCGGTCACCTTGAGGAGGAAGGCGCGCGCCTTCTCCATGCCTTCCTCAATGTGGAAGGAATCGTCCATGTAGGGATCGTTGATGTAGCCCTTCCAGCCGGTGACGGTACGCGGCTTCTCGAAATACACGCGCATGACGAGCACCAGCGTGTCGCCCACTTCATCGGCCAGTTTTTTTAGGCGCTGGGCGTAGTCGTAGCCGGCGACAGGGTCGTGTATGGAGCAGGGGCCGACGACGATGAAGATGCGGTGATCCTTGCGGTCGAGGATGGCCTTGATGGCCTCGCGGCCGGCGAAGACGCTGTCGGAAGCCTTTTCTGAGAGCGGCACGCGGGCGTGGATTTCCTCGGGCGAGGGCATCAGGTCGAAAGCTCCGATGCGGACGTTTTCTAGCGGTTGCTGGGTCATGGCTGCTTTTTGTATGGTGAAACGGGTGTATTCAACAGTGAAATGATCTCACGGATTGCTGCCGCCCGCTCGGGCAGGGTGGCGGTTTCCCGGGCTATGGCGAGCCTGTCCGGCCCGGCGAGCTTCCAGCGGCGGTCCTTCTGCACGAGTTCGATGATACGCACCGGGTCGATCGGCGGATCGGGAATGAACTGCAGCTTGATGGCGGCCTCGGTGGCATCGATCTTGGCCAGGCCGAGCGGCTTGGCCAGGATGCGCAGGCGGTGCGTCTCGATGAGTGTGCGGGCCTGCGGCGGCAGCTCGCCGAAACGATCGATGAGCTCCTCCTGTAAAAGCTGCAATTCCTCCTCGCCATCGCAGTTGGCGAGGCGCTTGTACAGCGTCAGGCGTTCATGCACGTCGCTGCAGTAGTCGCTGGGCAGCAGCGCCGGCGCGTGCAGGTTGATCTCCGAGGTGATGCCGAGCGGCTGCGACAGGTCGGGCTCGCGGCCGTCCTGCAGGGCGCGCACGGCAGCATTGAGCATCGAGGTGTACAGGTTGAAGCCGATCTCCTGGATCTCGCCGCTTTGCGATTCGCCGAGCACTTCGCCGGCGCCGCGGATTTCCAGGTCGTGCATGGCGAGGAAGAAGCCGGAGCCGAGCTCCTCCATGGCCTGGATCGCTTCCAGCCGCCGCTGCGCCTGCGCGCTGGGCTTGGCACTGCGGTCGGTGAGCAGATAGGCGTAGGCCTGGTGGTGCGAGCGGCCGACGCGCCCGCGCAGCTGGTGCAACTGCGCCAGGCCAAACTTGTCGGCGCGGTTGATGACGATGGTGTTGGCGTGCGGATTGTCGATGCCGGTCTCGATGATGGTCGTGCATAACAGCAGGTTGTGGCGCTGCTGCGTGAATTCACGCATGACGCGCTCCAGCTCGCGCTCGGGCAACTGGCCGTGGCCGACGACGATGCGCGCCTCCGGCAGCAGCTTCGCCAGGCGTTCGCGTGCCGTTTCGATGGTGTCCACCTCGTTGTGCAGGAAGTACACCTGGCCGCCGCGCTTGAACTCGCGCAGCACCGCCTCGCGCACGATGCCGTCGGAGTGCGGCACGACGAAGGTCTTGATGGCCAGCCGCTTCTGCGGCGCGGTGGCGATGACGGAAAAGTCGCGCAGCCCTTCCAGCGACAGGCCGAGCGTGCGCGGGATCGGCGTGGCGGTCAGCGTCAGCACGTCGACCTCGGCGCGCAGGGCCTTCAGTGCCTCCTTCTGGCGCACGCCGAAGCGGTGTTCCTCATCGATGACGACGAGGCCGAGGCGGGCGAACTTCACATCTTTCTGCAGCAGCCGGTGCGTGCCGATGGCGATGTCCGCCTTGCCATCGGCCAGGTCCTGCAGGGCCTGCGCTTGTTCCTTGGCGCTGCGAAAGCGCGACAGCTCGACGGTTTTTACCGGCCACTCATTTGCTACATGCGCGAAACGGTCGCTGAAGGTGTTGAAGTGCTGCTCGGCGAGCAGCGTGGTCGGTGCCAGCACCGCCACCTGCTTGCCGTCCATGACAGCGGCGAAGGCAGCGCGCAGCGCCACCTCGGTCTTGCCGAAGCCGACATCGCCGCAGACGAGGCGATCCATCGGCTTGCCGGATTTCATGTCGTCAATGACCGCGGCAATGGCGGCGGCCTGGTCGGGCGTCTCCTCGAAGCCGAATCCGTCGGCGAAGGCCTCCAGGTCATGTTCCTTGAAACTGAAGGCGTGGCCCTGGCGCGCGGCACGGCGGGCATAGAGCGCGAGCAGCTCGGCGGCGGTATCGCGCACCTGTTGCGCGGCCTTGCGCTTGGCGCGGTCCCAGCGGTCAGTGCCGAGCTTGTGCAGTTCGACCAGCTCGGCTTCCGCGCCGCTGTAGCGCGAAATGAGGTGCAGTTGCGAGACCGGTACATAGAGCTTGTCCTCGCTGGCGTACTCGAGATGCAGGAACTCCGTCTCGCCTTCGCCCAGGTCAAGGTGTACCAGACCGAGGTAGCGGCCGATGCCGTGGCTTTCGTGCACTACCGGATCGCCGATCTTCAGTTCGGTGAGGTCGCGTAGCCAGCCCTCGAGGCTGGCGCGGCGGGCATCGGCCTTGCGGCCCCTGGGGCGTGCCGTGGCTGCGTAGAGCTCGTTTTCCGTGACGATCGCGAGATTCGCCTCGGGCAGCAGGAAGCCGGCCGAGAGCGGCGCCACTGCCAGCATGAGTTTGTCGGCGGCACCGGCAAAGGCGGCGAAATCCGCGCTGGGGGAGGGCGTGAGACCGTACTCGGCGAGGTATTGCAACAGGGTCTCGCGACGGCCGGGCGATTCGGCCAGCAGCAGAATGCGCCCGGGGAAACTCGCGGCGAAGGCCTTCAATTTGTGCAGCGGATCGTCGGCGCGCCGCTCGACGGCGATCTCCGGCAACGGTGCGGCCGGCGCACCGGCTTCCACACTACCGCCTGGGAAAGTCAGTCTCCCGAGGACGGCGGCAGCGATGAAGAACTGCTCGTCGGAGAGGAACAGATCCTGCGGCGGCAACAGCGGCCGACTGCGGTCGCCGCCGAGCAGGCGGTAACGCGACTGCGTGTCGGCCCAGAATTCGCGGATCGCAACGGGCACGTCGTGGTGCAGACACAGGACGGTTTCTTTCGGCAGGTAGTCGAAGATCAGCGCCGTGTGTTCGAAGAACAGCGGCAGGTAGTACTCGATGCCGGCCGGGGCGATGCCGTTGGAGACATCTTTGTAGATCGGCGAGCGCGACGGGTCACCCTCGAAGGTCTCGCGGTAGCGGCCGCGAAAGTGCGTGCGGCCGGCCTCATCCAGGGGAAATTCGCGCGCCGGCAGCAAGCGTATCTCCGGCACCGGATAGACGGTGCGCTGCGAGTCGACATCGAAGCTGCGCAGGGTGTCAATTTCGTCGTCGAACAGCTCGATGCGGAAGGGCAGGGTCGAGCCCATCGGAAAGAGGTCGATGAGTCCGCCGCGCACGCTGTACTCACCCGGCGAGACGACTTGCGTGACGTGCTGGTAGCCCGCCAGCGTCAGTTGCGCGCGCAGGGCACCGACGTCGAGGCGCGTGCCCTGCTTGAGGAAGAAGGTGTGCGCCGCCAGGTATTCGGCCGGCGGCAGGCGGTGCAGTGCCGTCGTGGCCGGAATCAGCGCGATGTCGCAGGCGCCGCGGCTGATTTCGTAGAGCGTTGCCAGGCGCTCTGAAATCAGGTCGTGGTGCGGCGAGAGGGTGTCGTAGGGCAGGGTTTCCCAGTCCGGCAGCAGATGCACGCGCAAGTGCGGCGCGAACCACGTGATCTCTTCCTGCAGGCGCTGCGCATCCAGCGGGTTGGCCGTGATGACAGCCAGCATGCGGCCCGTGCCGGCGGCCTGCGCCAGCGCCAGGGCATCGGCCGATCCCGCCAGCACGGGCAGATCGAGGCGCGCGCCGGGTTTGGGTAACGCGGGCAACTGCGGCAGAAGCGCAGGAGTTGCAACAGTCACTGGATGGCCTTCCTCCCACCCGACTTGCCGAGGAAGGGGGTGACGACAGCCTTCCCCCCATCCCCCTTCCCGAGGAAGGGGGTGTCGGTGGTTCGCGGGCTACGCCCGTTCCATGTGGGTTGCTTCGCCGCCCTTGGGGCGGCCCGGCGGGCGGCGATCATCGGGGAAATCGGGAGGGGCTTGCAGAACTGGGCTTTTCAAAGAGTGAATTATACCGGTCTGGACAGGCAGGCAGGGCGGGGCTAAGGTAATGCCATGATCTTCCGCAACCGGGAACAGGCGGCGCAACTGCTGGCCGGCAAGCTCGCCGCCTACAAGGGCCGGCATCCACTGGTGCTCGCCATTCCGCGCGGTGCCGTACCGATGGCGAGGACCGTTGCCGACGCGCTGGAGGGCGAGTTCGACGTGGTGCTGGTGCGGAAGCTCGGCGCGCCGGGCAATCCGGAGTTCGCCATCGGTGCCATCGACGAGACCGGCTGGGCCCATATCGGCCCGCATGCCGCCAGTGCTGGCGCCGACGACGCCTACATCGAGCGTGTCAAGGCGCGCGAGCTGGAAACTATCCGCCTGCGCCGCGCCCAGTATTCGCCGCTGCACCCGCCCATCGACCCGCAAGGGCGCATCGTCATCGTCATCGACGACGGACTGGCCACCGGTTCGACCATGCTCGCCGCGCTGCACGCCCTGCGCCAGCGCGCGCCGCAAAAACTGATCTGCGCCGTGCCCGTGGCGCCTCCGGACACACTGGTGAATGTTGGCGCACAGGCTGATGAGGTGGTGTGTCTGCATGCGCCGGAGAACTTCCAGGCCGTCGGCCAGTTCTACGCCGACTTCGGCCAGGTGGAAGACAACGAAGTGATTGCCCTGCTGTCGGAAAGGAAGAAACCATGAAGCTGCTCCCGTTGCGCCCGGTGTTCCTATTGCTACTTACCACCCTGCTTGGCGGCTGCGGTGTTTCCGAAACCGCCACCGTTGCGGCGACTGTCGGCGCCGCCAAGGCCAAGGAAGCCGAGCAAGCGAAAAACGTCCCCGCCCAAGTACAAGGCAAGCTGGACGACGCTGCCAAATTGGCGGAACAGAAGCGTGAAACGGCTGAAAGCCGCTGAAGACTTGGGCTCCGCGACGCCGTGCCCGCGATGATCCGCCTGCCGGCATCACTGAAAGCCTGGGGCTCTACCGATTTTTCCTCGGTGCTCAAAGACGAGATCGGGCGCCTCGACGCGTCGTGCCTGCCCCTGCAACAGGGACTGACATCAACCAGCTATGCCCTCGACGGCATGCACAGCGCGATGCTCCTCAGCGTGACCGAGAGGCCGGATTGCCTACAGGCCAGGGTGGGCATCTTCTACTCGGGAATCCTCGCCGGCTGCAGCTGCGACGGCGATCCCACGCCCGTGGAGCCGCAGAATGAATACTGCGAGGTGCTCGTCTCCATCAGCAAGGCGACCGCTGAGGCATCCATCACGCTCGCGTCAGAGTAGAGCCCGCCAGTTAGAGCCCGCCAGTAGGCTTCCACATGAAAACCCGGCTTGCCGACATCGCTCCCTACATCACCAAGGATGGTTCTGAAATCCGCGAACTGATGCATCCTGACCGGCACGGCAATCGCAGCCAGAGCCTGGCCGAGGCCCTCGTGCCGCCCGGTACGCGCACGCTGCTGCACCGGCACCTGACGAGCGAGGAGCTCTACCACGTCACGGCGGGCGAGGGCCTGCTCACGCTCGGCAATGAAACGATCAAAGTCAGTCGCGGCGATACGGCACTGATTCCGCCCGGTACGCCGCATTGCATCGAGGCGACAAGTACCGATGCAATGCGCGTCCTCTGCTGCTGCAGTCCGGCCTACAGCCACGCGGACACGGAATTGCTCGAAGCGGAGCCGTGACCTGCCCGGTTTCTCCGCTACAATCGCTTCGCGTTGCAACCCTTCAAGGAGACCCTTCATGCGATTCCACCTCTATGCCGCACTGCTTGCCGCAAGCGTATCAATGAGTGTGCATGCCGACATGATGTCGCCGGTCGGCGCCTGGAACACCATCGACGATGAAACCCAGAAGCCGAAATCCGTGGTGCGCATCACGGAGAAGGACGGCGTGATTTCGGGAGCGGTCGAGAAGATCTTCGATCCGGCCAAGCAGGATTCCAAGTGCGACGAATGCGCCAGCGATGATCCGCGCAAGGGCAAGCCGGTGATCGGCATGACCATCCTGAGCGACTTGAAGAAGGATGGCGACAATGTCTATGGCGGCGGCAGCATCCTCGACCCGGCCAATGGCAAGGTCTATAACGCCAAGGTGACCGTCATCGATGGCGGTAAGAAGCTCGAAATGCGCGGTTCGGTGCTGTTCTTCGGCCGCACCCAGACCTGGATTCGCGTGGAGTAGCCTGGAGTGGCGCTGCCTGCGGCGTCAGTCCGCTGGGTGGGTTATTGATGCGGAAGCGAAATGTGAGCTTCCGCCTGCCGCACGTGTCCGTATAATGCCTGCAACGGGAGACGCCTCGTCCCTGTCTGCAATCAAAGGAGTTTTTTTGGCCAAACCAAACTACCAATTCGAGAAACGCCAGCGGGATCTGGCGAAGAAGAAAAAACAGGAAGAAAAACGCCTGCAGAAGCTCGCGGCCAAGAGTGTCGCTGCGGATCCAGACAATGTTGCCGCGGCGAATCCGTCCGGCGTGGCGGGTACCGATGACAGCCACGCAGCTGGAGCGCCTCCGGACAGCGAATAGCGGCAATAGTCAGTCCCGGCAGCACGGTGCCGCACCCTGTGCGGCACCTCCGCATCACCCCACTTGACGAGTGTCCGTTCGGACACTATATTGGTGCTCAATCGGACACCAATATAGTGAGGAGCGCGGCATGCCTGCCTCGAACACCGAACGCGATACCGAATACCTCGGACACCTGCGCGACTACTTCGCGGACGCCCGCAGGATCCCCTCCCTGCAGCGTGTCGCAACCTTGATGGGCTTTGCCTCGAAGACGGCGGCGCGGAAGCTTCTCGGCCGCCTGGAGCTGGCCGGCTTTGTCGAGCGCACTCCCGACGACGATGCGTGGATACCGGCAAGGCGTTTTTTCGAGCGTGCTCTCGCCAGCGCGGCAGTGCGCGCAGGTGCACCTGACGGGCTGGAAGGAAGTGGCGGCGAGCCGTTCCTGGTCGATGATTACCTGGTACGCACCCCCTCGCGCACGGTAATGGTGCCTGTCAAGGGCGACTCCATGGTCGAGGCCGGCATTCACGACGGCGATATCGTCGTCGTCGAGCGCATCAAGGCCGCCCACGCCGGCGATTTCGTCATCGCCATCGTCGACAACGAGTTCACCCTGAAGGAATTGGGCACGGAGCAGGGACGCTTCATCCTCAAGCCCCACAACAAGGCTTACCCGGTGATTCGGCCGAAGGGGGAACTCGAACTCTACGGCGTCGTCACCGGCCTCGTGAGGCGTTACAGGGATTAATTCCGTGTCCTGTCGCTGCCAGCCGAGCCGGCTACCCAAGACGGGTAATGCCTTCCCGGTTTTTCCGGAGGAGGGCGTGATCCCGCTACCGGGTCGCCCGCTCCTTGCCAGACCCGTACCCGCCGGCTTGCCTTTGCCCGCCTGCGATTTCATCGGAGACCATCTGAGTCTGGAAGATGAACTGATTGAGCACCGCGAGGCGACATTCTTCGCGCGGGTCAGTGGCGATTCCATGACCGGCTTCGGCATCCACGACGGTGATCTGCTGGTCGTCGATCGCACCCCCACGCCAACGGACAGGAGTGTTGTGATTGCGGTTGTCGACGGCGAATTCACCGTGAAGCAGCTATGTCGCCTGCCCGAGGGAATTCTGCTTCGCGCCAACGGCCAGGACCATGGCGACATCTTCGTCGGCCCGGAACAGGCGTTTGCCATCTGGGGTGTCGTACGCTGGGTCATCCACCGCGTATGATTATTTAACCGCCAGATGAATTGCCAATTGTCGGCACGGAGATTAGTCTCGGCGACGAACGCGTAACAAGCTGATTGGCCAAGCCGTGCTCGTGCTCGCGTTAAAACGGCCCAGCATTCTCATTCTGCTTGCATTTATCAATAAGAACAATTATCATTACACAAACTATAAACAATTGGATACTGTTCCGGAGCGCTATGAGGCAGCGAGCAATTCTCGAACGATTGCAGATCGCACCGGTTTCCGCCTTGAGGAGGTTGGCATGTTGAACATTTTGTCCCGCCGCGTTGTTTTGTTCACGGCTGCGCTTTGTATCGCCGCAGCTACGCCGGCAATTGCAGGTGACGGCAAGGTTGAGTCTCCAGCGGGCGACCAGGCTGCAAAGATGACGGCGCCTGAGCTCGGCCAGCAGATGCTGGAACTGCAGATACGCCATAACCGGCTGTGGTGGGCGGGCGAGGCAGGCAACTGGAATCTGGCCTATTACATGGTCAGCGAACTTGGCGAAGCATTGCGCGGCATTGAGGCGACCAATGGCGATGCGCCCGAACTGCAACCACAAAAGCTCTCAGAGGTGATGCCGAGAATCATGAACCCGGCCATCCAAACCGTGCAACAGGCGCTGGCGCAACGCAAGAAGGTCGCATTCCGCCAAGCCTACGACAAGCTGTCGGCAGCATGCACCGCCTGCCACAAAGAGGCAGGCGTCGATTTTTTGCAGATCCAGCGTCCGAAGACGCCGCTGCTGGATAATCTGCGTTACGCACCCACGAAAGGCAATTGACCATGCCCGAATCCTCCTTGACCCGCGCAACGACTATAGCTACCCCGCAAGCTCCGGGGCATGTCCTGACAGCCTGGTTGCTGGCCTTGCTGATCGCCCTGGTGCCCATGGTGCTCATGGTGCCCATGGCCGCGGTGGCTGCCGAGATGCCCGAGATCGCCTTGACAATCCAAAACCATCGCTTCGATCCGACCACCTTGAAGGTCCCCGCGAACACCAAGTTCAAGCTGAGAGTGACCAACAAGGACACCACGCCCGCGGAGTTTGAAAGTAACGACCTCAATCGGGAAAAGATCGTGCTGCCGGGCAGCACCGTCACGGTGTTCATCGGGCCGCTAAAGCCGGGACAATACAAATTCTTTGATGACTTTCATCAAGATACCGGCCAAGGTGTCATGGTCGCGGAGTAACCCACATGCTCGCTATCGCGTTGCTGGTGTTTCGGGAGGTCCTGGAAGCGGCCCTGATTGTGACCGTAGTAGCTGCGGCCACACGCGGTGTGGCGAGGCGCAGCACGTTCATCGGTGGCGGCATTGCGTTAGGTGTGATCGGTGCGATAGCCGTCGCGATCTTCGCCGGGATGATCGAGCAAGCTGTCGGCGGTTCAGGTCAGGAACTGTTTAACGCCAGTGTGCTGCTGACGGCGGTGGTGATGATCGGCTGGCATGTTATCTGGATGTCCAGCCACGGCAAGGAAATGGTCAGACAAATGCAGCAAGTCACCGATTCAGTGAAAACCGGGTCGAGTTCGGTCGCTGTGCTGCTGGCGGTGGTTGCGTTGGCAGTGCTGCGCGAGGGCTCAGAGATCGTACTGTTCCTGTATGGCATGGTGGCGAGCGGAGCGGGTAGACTGGATCTACTGGCCGGCGTGCCGTTGGGCCTGGTGGGCGGTGCTGCGGTGGGATTCGCGTTGTATTTAGGCCTGCTACGAATCCCGCTTCGTCATTTTTTTACCGCGACCAACTGGATGCTGGTGCTGCTGGCGGCAGGTCTGTCCTCGACCGCGGCGGGCTTTCTGATTCAGGCCAACTGGCTGTCAGCCTGGGGCGGCCAGTTGTGGAACACTTCATGGCTGCTCGACAACGGTTCGCTGCTTGGGCAGGCAATGCATGTGCTGATAGGTTATGAGGCGCGCCCGGCCGGGATGCAGCTGGTGTTCTGGTTAGCAACCGCCACAGTACTGTTTTTGGGAATGCGGCTGACGGGAAGGCAGGAGACAGCGGCGCACACGCATAAAACCGTCGCTGGCTAAATCAGCAAGCGGTATAGCTGGTAAAGCACAAACTCATAGTTGACATAATACAGATTGCATATCCCATCAGTCTGCGCCTGGCTTGCGTTCGCAGGCGATGATGTCACTATCGAAGTGACACCGACGAGGAGGGCGACGGCCAGGGGGTTAAGGCTCGTCGCTTTCGTAAAAACTTCCCATAACGACTTCTGACCGGTCTTTTCTGCTCGGTCGATTCCCGCTGACGCGATAATCGGTAGTGGGTTTTCCAAGCCTAATTCACGGGCAACACGTAGGCATTGTTCATCATCCATAACACGTTTTCCAGTTCGATACTGGCTAATTGCTGATGGGGTGACGCCTAGCAGGCTCGCTAATTCCTTGTCGGCTGTGAAGCCATGCTTCTTCATTACGGCATCGAGGTATTTCAGGGATTTCATATCGACCCCCTTGACATAAATAACAGTTGTGAATTAACGTTGCGTTAATTCACGGATGTTGATTAACAGCCGCAAATATGATGCCCGGTAAGGGCCTCACTTGCAAGGGGATGTCAAATATTATGCCTGCGTTGCTTTCGTCTATGGCTCTTGAGGCGCATTTGTTTGCCTCTTTTCGTGACTGGTTTAATCAGGAGCAATCACTCAAGGCTGCGTCGATTTGTTCGTATGCTAAACGGGCGGTCTTGGTGCCCGGGCAGCCCGCATACGTGCGTTGTTCTGGTGTTTGCCCGTGGGAGGATGTGGCGGGCCTTCCGGCGAACCGTGCGGCCTGTCATTTGATGGCGGATTCGTATTGATGTACGGCCACCCTCAACTACTCGCAGAGCACGCCGAGGCCATGAATCCCGTCCTCGATCTGGACGAAATCACCCGCTGCCCATGGTGTGGCGCCTTGGCTTGGGACACCGATATCGACCAACCGGTCGATTATTGCAGCCACAAACCAATTCCGCTCTGCCTCGTTGGTCAGTGATGGAACAGCCCGTCTTCATCGATTACCTCTCCATGAAACAGGTACACCCTGAAGGCGGACTGCCCCTTATCAACCAGGGCTGCGTTTGGTCAGTCGACGAAGACGGCAAGGTCGAATGGACAACGCACCGGGCAATCGAGCACGAAGGCAGCTTCGGCACTAAGCTGCGGCTGCGCTGCGACGGCTTCACCGTCGAGGCCTCCGGCAACATCGGCCGCTTCCGCCGTCCCGATAATCTCTTCGGCTACAGCTACGAAGAATGCGTGCGGCGCTGGAACAGCGTCTTGCACGATTTCAACGTCCCGCCCTTCACCAAGGGCGAAATGTTCAGCTACGCCGGCGACACCTACATGAGCTGGACGGGCGCAATCAATACCCGCATTGACCTCACCAAGAATTACGCCCTGTTCGGCCGCGACAACCTCGCCTGGTTCATGGGCTGGCTCGCCACCCATCAGAAAGGCCGGCTCAAGGTCGGTGTCTCTCCCGATGGCGGCACGATCTCTTGGGGCGAGGGCAGTAAATACGTCTATGAAAAGTTTTACGACAAGCTGCGTGAAATGCAACGCAAGGTGAAGCGTCACTTCATACCGGTAGACGTTCTGCAATACGTCGAGGAAGTCGGAGTAGGGCGCCATGAGCTAACCCTCAAGACCCGTTTTCTCGCGCAGAACGGCTACCGATTTCTTGGAGGTACCAGCATGTCTAATCTGATCGAACTGTATCGACATCGTTCCGAGCTGGTGCTGACCGATAAAGTCCCTTTTGACGATCTCAATGAAATTCCGAAGCCATACAGGGCAACTGCTAAAGACTGGCGCGACGGAGTTGATCAATCTGAGGCGTTGCCTTTGTCGACTTACAAGCGGCACCGCCGCGCACTCCTAGCCTATGGCATCGACATCGCCACTAAATGCCAGGTTGAGCACCTGCGCACGCGCATCAAGCATAAGGAAATCAATCCAACTGCACTTGTCGCGCCGGAGTGGTACCGGCGCAAGTACGGCTGATATTGCAGCAGGCGCACGGATACGGGCGACCGTGGATTAGCCTTTTAGCCCATAACGCTAAGGAGAAACAAAATGGAAATGATTGGACGCGGAAAAGTAACCGGTTTCAAGTGGTTCGTCGGCACGATGGATGATGGCAAGGCTATCGATAGCGGCACCATCTTCCTCGAAAGCGCCCTCAAGGGAAGCGACAAGGAAAGCACCGCAGGCGGCAAAGGCTACGCACGCGGCTATGCTTCGCAGCCCTACCGCTGTAGCAACGCCCAGGTAGTAAAGAGGATCCAGCACCTGGACACGCCTTTCAGTGCCGAGCTGATCATTGAGTCGCAAACCGATGGCCGGGGCGAGAAGTCCGAAGTGTTGATCGACATTCGCCCGGTGATCGATCCGGCCAACCCGGCCGGCCGGCCTGACGAAGCCAAGGCCAAGAAGGCAGCCTGATGCCTTATTCCTTCTCCGGCCGCTGCTACGAGAACACTGCCGAAGTGCTGAAAGCATTTCGTCACCATTTTCCGCAAGCGGACGGGGAAGGAATTGCCACTCTTGAAGCATCGAGCATCAGCGAGTCTGGCCTGATCAGCTACACCATTCAGTCGCGTACCTGGGCGACAGGCTTGCAATACACGAATTCAACGACGGTGCAGCTGCCGGTCTGTACCGAAAGCTACATCAACCTGTTTGAACCTTTCGCGATCCAGGACGTGGCAATCGCCATTGGCCTGATTTTCGCGTTTCTGATTGGCATGGCAACGGGCTATCAACGATGACCGTCGCCATGACATCCGTAATCGGGGGACTTCTTGCTGCCTTCCTCCTCGGTTTCGGCGTTGGTGTCCTGTTCCGGGCCGCCAAAAACTTCATAGAAGGCATCTTCACTGACTGAAAGGAAATTGTATGTCTCTCACCACGAAACAGATGTACGCCGTGTTTCTCTCGCTGTTGCTCGCCATGTTCGCAGTGGGCGCCCAAGCGGCTTCCGTTCTGGACACCGGCACCACGACCGCCATTACCAGTGGCTTCACCGATCTGAAGGACACGCTGCTCGCGCTGCTCACGGCTGCGTTCCCCTTCATCGTGGCGGCCGGTGTGCTGATGGCGTCGCCTGCTATCGTCAAGCGGCTCATCAAGCTGATGTCCCATTAACGGGCAGGGCGGCAGGCTGAAATATTCCTGCCGCCTCACTGCTGCTGATCATGAAAAGACTCACTGCATTCCTTATAGCTTGCCTGGTTGCCTTCACAGCGATGGTGACTCCGGCCAGGGCGTTTTTGCCTGTGCCTATCGTTGTTGCTGAAATTGTCTCTGCAAGTGGCGTCTATGCGGTCGGTGTCTTGTCTGGGCTGGTTGGTGTTGCCGGACTCTATTTGACTTTGAAGGATGCTCAGGATAACCAAGTAAGAATACCACTTGGTCCGAATACTAATAATGAGCCTCCCGCACCTTCGGCAGCATCTTCCGTCAGTCCATCATCGAGTAATTATTACTGCACAACGCAATCGTTTATTTCCTCTCAGTGTTTTCAAGATGCTCAATCTTGGTGCAGCTACTACGCTAATTTGAATTGGGGTGAGGGTGGTTCGATGATTGGCAGTACTTGTTGGCGTCGTGGGATTGCGGGATGGGTAGGTGCAGACCCAGCGTATCCGGTTACTGATAATTCTTGCCCTGCTGGGTATTCGTTTTCGGGTGGGTCTTGTGTCTTGCAAAATGCCAGAAGAGCTACCGACGATAAAACTTGTGACATTCTTCTTAGCAGTGGCCAGTTTGCGACTGCAGATGATATGAACTGCGGTGCAACCGTTGACGGAACCAAGCTGGCGCCCATGATCCGCGACGGTAAGGTGATTGCCTACGGTACCAACAGCAGCGGCCAGCCTCTGATGTGGGAGGTAACGCCAGGCTCAGCGAAATATACGGTGCGCGAGTACCAGCAAGTGCAGACTGAGACGCAAACGCAAGTTCAGACCAAGACCATTACTGTTGATGCTGCGACCTCTGAGATAACTAGTACCGAAGTTCAAACTTCTCCCGGCAAGTTGGAAACGCCTGGATCGCAGTCGGTGCCGACGCAAGCTGAACCGACAACGGAAAACACGCCGACTGTTACCCAGGACACTACGAAGCCCATAGACAAAATCACATGCGGCTTGCCGGGTACACCGGCTTGCGCGATAGACGATACGCAATTTTCGAACCGCGACGATTTCAGCACGCCGAACACATCGAGCGCATCCGATCACCTGGACACTCTTAAGACCGGTGTTGAGAACTCGAAGGACATTTTGCCCGGTATCAACACATCATGGCTGCCTTCACTGTTGCCGGGTAGCACAACCTCCTGCGATGTGATTCCGATCTCTTTCACGATTTCGAGTGGCCCGGCTGCAGGACTGTCCGGTGCTGAGAATCTGGATATCTGTCCGCACCTGGACGTAATCCGGCAGATCCTCGGCTACCTATTTGGGATTTCGGCCGTGTTCTATATCTGGCGCAGCTTCACGCGCTCGAATGAGGGGGCGTGATGGGTGCGTTAGCGAGTTTTCTGGTTTCGGTGTTCGGCTCGGCGTTCGGTTTCCTTGCAACCTATTTCGGCAAGAAGGTTGCAATCGGTACCGCTGTTGGCGTAACGCTTTTGGCGGTCACTACAGCCTTCTACCTGGCCATCAAGCTGCTGGTCGTGGGGTTGGTCAGCCAGGTAAGCAACCAATGGTTTCTGATGGCGTTCTACGCGATCTGGCCATCTAACGCCGAACTGTGCATTTCCGCCTGTGTCGCTGCTGATGTTGCCGCCTTCCTCTATCGTCACCAGCTCATGACGATCCGCGCTGTGGCGACGGCCACCTGATGGCCGAGGCCATTTTCCTTGGCGGCAAGCGTGGCTCGGGCAAGACGCTCGGCGCCATGTACCTGTTCGAGAAGTACCTCAAGGAAAATCGCATGATCGCTACCAATATGGACATCAAGATCGAGTTCTTGGCGAGTCCATTGTCCAGAACGCCGGTTATGAGGTTGCCGGATTGCCCTTCGGCCGCGGCGCTTGAAGCCATGCCGCTCGGTAATCCGAAACTGTATGTCGACGAGCGCGGTGAGATCCAAATGCGACCAGGCTTCCGTGAGGACAAGAACGGCCTGCTTGTCCTCGATGAGGTTGGAACCTTTCTGAATTCCCGCGAATGGCAGGGTAAGGAAAGAGGGTTGATCCTGTCGTGGCTGGCGCAGTCCCGCAAGTACGGTTGGGATCTTCTCCTGATGGCTCAGCATGCCCGAATGATTGATGCGCAGATCAGGGACAGCTTGATCGATATTCAGGGAACTGTCCGCAACCTGGACAAGATCCGCGTGCCGGTTATCGGCGGCATCTGGAAACACTTCACTGGTGAGGCGTTAATGATGCCGAGGATTCACGTCGTCAATCTCTGCTATGGCTTTGGCCAGAAACCTCCGCTCTCAGACCGCATGGTCTACCGGGGGTTGCATCTGTTCCAGGCGTACAACACGCTTCAGAAAATCAGTGCTGAGTTCGGCAATCAGCATTTGTTCACCTTGCTTCCCGCTTGGCATGTGAAAGGGCGCTATATGAAGAAATTCGATTTGATAAGGCACGCAGGGGCCGCAGGAGCGGTCACGGGACTGCTTCTGGGTATAGGCATAGGCTTTGGCCTTTCGCTGCTTGGCGGCGCCCAGGACCAGTCACAGGGCCAACAAAGCGAGGTCGTTGACCGTAGCTCATGGGTGGTTGGTGTCATGACCGGCGCCGGAATGCCGAGGGTAATCCTCGATGATGGCCGGGTGCTGACCGCGACAAGAGCGAAGGCCGACCAAAGCGGCGAAAGATACCTGGTCGATGGCAAGTGGTTAGGAGCCAAGAAATGAAAACACTTCTCCTGTTGCTGATGCTTCTGCTGTCCGCTTCGGCCCAGGCCGAGGCCATCGGCCTGAACTTCAAGAATGTGGGTGTCGTCGAGTTCATCGACGCCGTTGTAAAAGGGGCGCTTGGCCGTGACTACGTCGTCAATCCGCACATTGCTACCAGCGACAAGCGCATCACGGTTTCGGTCAAAGCCATCGAGAAGGACAAGGTGTTCGACCTGGCCAGGGATGTGCTGCAAGGCGTCGGTATAACCCTGCAGGAACGGAACGGCGTCATCATGTTCGAGTCGCTGCCGCAAGCTGACAAACGGGCAGCCCCGGATCCGGGAGCGCCTGAAATTGCTGTTGCGGATCCAAACAAGGAAAAAACCGCTTTGCCGGATCTGCCCGAGCAGATTGCCTTCTACCGCCCAAGGGGCAAAACTGTTGAATTCCTGGCCATGGTTGCCAAGCTGGCCGGCGCATCCGTGCCGGCCAGCAAGGACAAGTCGGCCGATGTGCTGGTGTTCGGTGGATCCGCCGAGACCATCGAGCGAACCAACAAGCTGTTGGAAGAAGTCGATCGCGCTGCAGCTGGTTTGCATGTGCGTGCTGCGCTGGTCGAGTTTTCCGATTCGGAGAGCAAGGAGCGATCTTTCAACCTCGCTTTGAATGCTCTGGGCGGTCGCCTTGGGATTGCGTTGAGTGCCGGCACTCAGTTGGCCAATTCTCTTACCATCGCTGGCACGACATTGAAAGCCGCGCTCAGTGCCATCGATGGCGATAATCGCTTCCGCTACGTCACAGAACCGCAGATGCGCGTCATGGATGGTGAGACAGCCAAGTTGATTGTCGGTTCAGAAGTGCCGACCCGGGGAGCGGCCACGCTCGACAAAAATGGAAATCCGGTGTCGACGGTCGAGTATCGCACGGCTGGCATTGTCATCACGGTTCAACCGAAAGTGGCGCGGGAAAGCATCGTCGTCAAGGTCGGCCAGCAGGTTAGTAACTTCGCCGTGACCACCACCAGCAATATCGATAGTCCGACGATCTACAAGCGCGAGGCGCAAACCACGGTCAGAACCAAGCCGGGGGAATTGATCGTCTTGGCAGGCCTCGACGAAAGTCGTGAGTCTTCGACGACAAACGGGCTGGCCTGGCTGCCGGCCTTCTTCAAGGCCACAAACAGCGATAAGTCCAGGTCACAAATGATCTTGATGCTTGAAGTGTCGCCAGAATCGAGTGAAGCGATATAATGCCGCCAAAATAGGGGGATGGCATATGGATATGATCATGAAGTTCATCGATCCTTACTGGCGTCAAGTGCTTGCCTGGTGGCATTCACTTGGTTCCCAGGGCCCTTATATCGTTTGGATTGTTTCTGGTGTGATGGGCCTTCTGGTTATCCTCTGGGTCTCTTACCAGTTGATCAGGCGACTGCTTGGTTATAAAAAAATCTTCGGCGTCTGGTTTCGTCCTGGTGAGTTGGATCCTCTGCTGGATCGCCTGGAGCAGAGCGAGAAGAACGGAACTATCCTCCAGCTGCGCGATGCGACTTTGCTGGATATGTATCGGCCGGACAGAAGGCCGCATCTTAAAAAGATACGTGATGGTGATTTTGTGACCTGGTAGAAAAGACCGGCGCAAGGCCGGTTTTTTCTGTGGCTATTTCCTTCGAGCTTTCTTCTTTGCTTCTCGTTCGGCCGTTACTCGCGCTTTGAGGGCATGCCACCAGACGGTTTCCAGCGGGATCAGCTCCTCCCGCCTGGTCCGCTCTGGCCGGATTCCGATCGTACTGTTCGGGTAGAGCGTCACCACCATCCGCCGGCGCTTGCTGCCGTCGCGGATGGTGTCCTCGGTACGCCGGCAGACCGGTTTGTTGAGTTGCGTCGTCATGCCGAGGCTTCCGGCTGTGCGTCGGCCACCTGATTGCCGGCGTCGTTCTGTGCCTGCAGCCGGCCGACCAGATCCTTCGTGGCCTGCAGGATCTCCTCGATGTCGTAGGGGCGGCCGCTAACGCCTCGCAGCCAAGCGCCGTGTTCGATGATTGATCCTGGGTGGTCGAGCTGGTTCCAAAGCCATTTTGGTGCGCTCCAGGCGAAGCAGTTTATGGCAACGGCCTCGATACCCCTGTCTCTTGTGGTGACGCCGGCCGACCACCAGCTGGTGAGCAGGCTGTCCAGCTCATTCCATAGCGGTGCAAATTCGGTTTTGATGCCATTGATGTGAACGTCGTTCTCATCGCACAGCCAGTCCTGAAGAGTATCGATCAGGTCCTCCAGAATGGGCGTAGGAGGGGCCTTGGGTTGTTTGGGCTTGGTTACAGTGGCTGTTGATTGTGCCGCCCGGGCTTTTTTCTTCTTCTCCTTGGCTGCCTTCAATGCTGCCTGTGCCTCCTTCCGGCCGGCTTTCTTAGCCTTGATGGCTTTGAACAGTTTGTCGCACTCGAAGTAATCTTCCCTGGCCAGTTTCGATACAAGGGTAAGCAGCTCTAGGTCCTCGCTGATGCCATCCTCAAGGAGTTGCTTTGCTTGCCAACCGAAGTTGTTGCAGGACATCGATAGGTGCTTTGACACCCACGGCTTCGACTTCTTCACCTGATCAGCCACGGCTTGTAGGCTGCCCAGGCGGTCGAACAAGCGTCGTACGGCATGCGCCAGATCCTCTAGTCCCAGCTCTTCGCGCTGGATGTTTTCAGCCAGCTGCAGATCCTCGGCGTCCGCGGCCGAGGCTTTTGTAATCAGCGCCGGGATCGAGGCTAGGCCGAGCAACCGGTAGGCGCGCAGCCGTCGCTCGCCGGCGATCAGGGTGAAGCGGTTCAGGTTCGGATTCAGCAGCACTGGCTGCAGTAGGCCGTGCAACTGAATGTCCTGCGCTAGCTCGTGCAGGCTGTTGTTGTCGAACTCGGTGCGGATCTGGGGTAGCACGTCGATCAGCGACAGCGGCACCAGCTCGACGTTGGCCACCGGGGTCGGCAGCAGGGCGGTTTTCTCTTGCGAAACGGTTTTCTTGGGCTTGGTAGTCATGGTTTGGCTCCTTTGCAGTTATCACATCTGGCCTAGATTCGAGCCCCGGCGTTGTTCTTCCTTCCTTTGCCTGGGCTGCGGGGCTTCTGCTTCCGCATCCGTCCTGAGTTCTCGCCCCACAAAACAGCCCGCCCCGGCGCGAAGCGTCTTTGTTATCTCCGTAGGGCAGGCGGCGTGACAGGCGGGGTTTCGGGGTCGTGGAATAAATGCCCGGCCAGATCCACCGGCCGGGTGTTTATGCCGCGAAAGCCCCGCCGCCTGGCGCGTCGGTTGCCCGAGCTGACTTCGGCGGGCTGTGGGCGAGGACTCTGGATGGATGCGGCGCGCTGCGGCTCAGGCGAAGGAAGGCAACCGGGCGCAAGCCCGGCTGATGGGCGCAATTGCGCCCGCCGTTGCCCGCGTGACTCTGGCGGGCTGGTTGGACTGGTAGGCCGCTTCGACTTGATCGAGGCGGGGCAGGGGGCGCCATGCGGCGGGGGTTATTGAGATAGCCCCCTGGAGCGCATTAAATGGCAGGGAAGAGGTTTGGGGTAGAGGTTTGAGCTGTAGCCGGCGCCAGGGAGCGGCGCGAAGCGCCGCCCCGGCGTCGGCGAGGCGGCTTTACGTACCAGTAACACGTAAAGAAAAGCTCAAAAATGAGCCAAACGGGCTTAAAGAGCGTGATTTATTTCGCACAGCGAAACAGATAAATGCTGATATCATGTGTCGAAGTTCAAGAAGAATAAGTATTTGCTTATGCTCTATTGCATGCCGGCATGGTCAGGTCGGTTAGCGAATCTGTATTGGTTATTGCGGTACTACGGCTTCCGGGATTAGGCGCGGCGGCGCAAGCTCTACCGCCAGGTCGCGGCCGAAAAAAAACGCCTGCAGGAAGCAGGCGTCGATAATGAAGAGATCAGGCTTTTATGTCGGCATTTGGCTAACCCGCGAAACCGGCATTCTGCGGGAAGGCTGGTTGGCTATACCGCGCAATTGCGGCTCGAACTAGGGCCATAATTCGCCGTCTCAAGTTGACATAATACAGATTATACGAAGTAGCGATATGGGAAGGCGGTAGCACCTAGTCCCTTGCGCCTGCCTCTTTTAGCAATTTAACGATCTGCAAATGGTCTGCGGCTGCAGCCCATTTCAAGGCCGTAGCCTCTTCTGCTGTGCGGATATTCGGGTCGGCGTTGGCCTTGAGCAGACTCCGTACCGTTTCCACATGACCATTCCTCGCAGCCAGCATCAATGCGCTGGCCTGATTGGGCGCCAGCGCATTGACTTCCGCACCCTTGCCAATCAGGAAAACAACGACGTCCTTGTGACCCTCAAAGGCGGCGTAGATCAAGGGTGTCCAACCCGGATGATTGATCTCAGCGCCGGCAGCCACCAGCAGCGTAACGATCTCCATGTGGTCCTTCAGCGCCGCAAGCATCAAGGCCGTATCCCCATATTGATTGGGCGTACGCACACGTGCCCGATGATCCAGCAGGAAGCGGACGAGATTGACATTACCTTTCTCGACCGCCAGCATCAGGAGTGAATTGCCCGACTTGTCGACGGTATTTACATCCATGCCGCGCTGCAGGAGCGTCGTCACGGTTTCGGTGTCGTTGTCCTCGATCGCCCTCAAAAGATCATCGTAAACGCCTGCCGATGCGGTCATTGCCTGAATGCACAGCACCATGCCCAGAAGAATTGTCCGAAAAACGTAACTCGAAAATGAAATATATTGAATAATCAATGGATTGATACTCCGAAAAGACGGCAGAAGTTTTCTGTCGTAGCCTGTTCAAGCGCTTCGATTTCCATTCCTCTCAGCCTGGCGATTTCCTCCGCCACATAGCGGACATAAGCCGGTTGATTGGGCTTGCCCCTATAGGGCACTGGCGCCAGATAAGGCGAGTCTGTTTCTACCAATAAACGTTCAAGTGGAACATTCATTGCCACTTCCTTGATCTGTCTGGCGTTCTTGAAAGTGACGATCCCGGAAAACGAGATATGGAAGCCCAGGGCAAGCGCCTCATCTGCTACTGCCTGGGATTCCGTAAAGCAATGCATCACGCCGCCGACCGCGTTCGCACCTTCCTCGCGGAGGATGCGAAGCGTATCCTCGGCCGCCTCTCTGGTATGTACAATCAATGGCTTGCGACAGGCCCGAGCAGTGCGGACATGGATCCGGAAACGCTCACGCTGCCATTTCGGCCTGTCCTTGTGCCAGTAATAATCCAGCCCGGTTTCCCCTATTCCCAGTACGCGCGTGTGGCCGGCAGCCTGCAGCAGGGTTTCCACATCCGGCTCGATGCAATCCTGGTGTTCCGGGTGCACACCCACCGATGCATAGAGATTTTCATGGTTTTCGGCAAGCGCCAGCACACTAGGCAAGCCTTCAAGACTCACGCCGATGCAAAGCGCCGCAGCCACCCTTGCATCTTTCATTGAATCAAGAACTTGATCTATTCTGTCGGCCAGCCCGGGGAAATCGAGATGGCAATGCGAGTCAACCAGCATTGATACAAGCAAACAGGATCAGATGGTGTGGGTCTGGCGACCCGCCGGGTAGCCGCCGAGGATGGTTTCTATCTTGCGGCGGGCGGCCTGGCCCGATTCGTCTTCGCTGAACTGAACCCCGATACCCTGCGTCTTGTTATTCTGGGCATCCGCTGGCGTGACCCACACCACCGAGCCGGCAATGGGCAATTTTCCCGGTTCATCCATCAGTGACAGAAGCATGAAGACCTCATCGCCAATCGCATAAGGCTTGGCAGTCGGGACAAAGATTCCGCCGCGCTTCAGATACGGCATATAGGCGGCATAAAGCGCTGATCTTGAATTAATATTCAGGGAGAGCACGCTTGGGCGGGCGCTCGCTGGATGGGGTTTTGCAGGCTCTGCCATGGGCTTGGTTATCTCCCGCTGAAGGCTGCTCGCGCATAGCGGGACAGCATATCTTCCAGAAACAGGCGTGGATTCAAAGGGTGTTGTGCCACGGCACGAATCCGTGCCAATTCATTGTAGCAGTCAATCAGGATACTGATCGACGCCCTGCTTGCGGCAGTTCTAATCTCCTGCGATTTATGGGTATGGAAAACGATCAAGCCAGATTGTTTCATCATGACCAGATCAAATACCCACTTCTGCAACCAGATGACCAGTTTGCGCTTGTCGACGGCAGATCGCCCTTCCTTGTTTTCTTTCAGCCATGACTCCCAGCGCCCGGCAATCGTCACCGGGCCGGCCTGCTCGAGCTGCGACAGGTCGCGATAGAACCCTTCCAGTCGCTCCCAGTCTTCGGCCTGTGCCAGGGCCGCCAGTGGCATGCCGCCGGCGTGGGCAAGCAATTCTTCAGCATGCGGTGCTCCTGATTCACGTAGCCAAGCCAGCGCTGCTGGTGCGGATGGCTTGGGAAAACTAAGGGTTTGGCATCGACTGAGGAGGGTTGGCAAAAGCCTTCTTATATTATTAGTTATCAAGATAAACAATGTACTTGGAGAAGGCTCTTCAAGCATTTTAAGAAGTGCGTTTGCTGTCGCAGGGTTCATGGCCTCAGCTGGCCTGATGACGATGACCCGCGCACCCTGGCGATGTGTGCCGATGCCCATGAACCCATCCAGCGCCCGGACCTGACTGATACGGATCTGCTCGGATTTCTTCTTCAGCGTGGCCGTCTCGGATTCGGCTTCAATATCCTCCGCTTCGTCTCCACCCGGTTCGATCAATCTGAAATCTGGATGGTTGCTGCTGGAAAACCAATTGCATGATGGGCATTTCCCACAGGCTTCCTCGTTTCCGGATGCCTTCTCGCACAATAATCTGGCGGCCAGTGACTGTGCAAATACCTGCTTGCCGCCTCCCTCAGGGCCTGCCAGCAGCAGGGCATGAGGCAGTCGCCCGATTTTCGCGAACAGCTTGTTCCAGGCCTCTATTTGCCAAGGATAAATCATTATTTATTATAGTGTTACAATGAATTTCTCAAGTATCTTACGAATATCGTCCAAGCTTTGCCTTGAGTCAACGACCTTGATTCTGTCAGGTTCGGTGACCGCCCGCCGCAAATAGGTTTTCCTGACCCGTTCGAAGAACGCTCGAGTCTCCAATTCAAAGCGGTCGGGTGCCTGCCCGGTTTTGGCCAGACGCTCACAGGCGATCTCCGTGGGCAGGTCGAAAACCACAGTGATATCCGGCTGAAAGCCGGTCTGAACCCAGCGTTCCAGCACCTGGATTTTTTCCCTGGCTAGTCCCCGCCCTCCTCCCTGATAGGCGTAAGAGGCATCGGTAAAGCGGTCGGAGACAACCCACTTCCCTGACTTCAGGGCTGGCAGAATCAGTTTATCCAGGTGTTCTCGCCTGGCGGCAAACATCAACAGCGCCTCGGTCTCCAGGTGCATCGGCTCGGAGAGCAGCAGGGCCCTCAGTTTCTCCCCCAGTTCGGTACCGCCCGGCTCCCGTGTGGCGACGACCTCCCTTCCCTGGCTTTTCAGGTAGCCGACCAACCAGGCATGATGGGTGCTCTTGCCGGCACCGTCTATGCCTTCAAGCGTGATGAACTTGCCGCGCATTCATTTCCCTTTTCGCAATTGGTACTTCGCCACGGCACGATTGTGCTCTTCCAGCGTACGCGAGAACTGGCTTGAGCCGTCGCCGCGGGCGACAAAATAATACATGTCCGTCCTGGCAGGATGCAGTGCCGCCTGGATCGAGGCCAGACCGGGCATTGCTATGGGCGTTGGCGGCAAGCCTGTCCGCGTATAGGTATTGTGCGGGCCATCGGCCAACAGGTCACGCTTGCGCAGGTTGCCGTCGAATTGCTCGCCTAGACCATAGATCACTGTCGGATCGGTCTGTAGCGGCATGCCGCGCTTGAGGCGATTGAGGAATACCGAGGCGACCTGGGTGCGCTCGTGCGATTGCCCGGTTTCCTTCTCCACGATGGAAGCCATGATGAGGGCCTCGTAAGGCGACGCATAAGGCAGGCCGGCTTCCCGGCTTTGCCATTCCGTGAGCAGAATCTTCTCCAGTTGATGATACGACCGTTTGAGTATGTCCAGGTCGGCGGAGCCCCTGGCGAACAGATATGTGTCCGGGAAGAAACGGCCCTCTGCGCGGCCCTCCACGCCCAATTTCTCCATGATCTCGCGTTCAGTCAGGCCTGCCGTGTCATGACGCAGGGCGGCGTGGGCATCGAGCGCCGCGCGCATTTGGCGGAATGTCCATCCTTCCTGCAAGACAATGTCCACTTGAGTGACATCGCCGCGGGTAAGTTTTTCAAGGAGGCCCAACGGAGTGATGCCCTGCGCTACTTCGTAACTGCCTGCTTTGATTGCCGCAGCCTTGCCGAGCGCGCGCCCCAGCAACGTGAATTGCCACGCGGGCATGGCCACGCCGGCCGCCTTGATCTGGCGGGAAGCGGTGCGCAGGGTGCTGCCGGCCTTGACCGTGAACTCGATCGGACTGGCCTTGAGCGGCAGTGGCTGGGTGGCGAAGTAGCCCATCCAGCCCAGAAATACGAGCGCGGCGGCGAGCATCATGCCGAGCAGGCGAAACAGGCGACGCATTATCGGAGGAGGGTTGAAAAGAAGCAGGGAGGCACAAAAGCTATAATAACCCACCCCATAAACAGACAGACGAATGAACCATGAACACGACCTGGAAAGATTTCCTCGCAAGCCGCGGCGCGCGTTTCGAGGCTGACGACATAGGCGATTTCGGCGATGCCCGGGCCGAACTCGAATCGGCGGCTACGGATACGGTGCTGGCACCGTTGGCGCAATTCGGTTTGATCCGTGCCACCGGAGAGGACACTGCCGGCTTCCTGCACAATTTGTTCTCGAACGATGTGCAGCATCTTGGTCGCGATCATGCCGTGCGCTGCGGCTTCTGTAGCCCGAAAGGACGTCTCCTGGCCGATTTCCTTTTATGGCGGGACGACCACGATTACCTGTTGCAGCTCTCTGCCGACATCCAGCCTGCCATCCTCAAGAAACTCGGCATGTATGTCCTGCGCTCCAAGGTGAAACTCGCGGATGCGGGCGACGATGTCGTTTTACTGGGCATTGCCGGTAGCGGAACAGCGGCAGCCGTCAAGCTGTTGGGAATCGACTTCCCCGCGGCGGCGTTGGGTGTCGCGCGTTTCGATGGAGGCACGGCGATTCGCCTCGACGAACGACGCTGCCAGCTGGCGCTGCGCGAGGACGCTGCCCCCCGGGTGTGGGAGACACTCGCCTCCCAATTGCGCCCGGTCGGCACGCCTGTCTGGCGCTGGCTGGAGATCGAGGCGGGCATCCCGCATATCACCTTGCCGACGCAGGAGGAGTTCGTGCCGCAGATGGCCAACCTTGAGTTGCTCGGTGGCGTCAGCTTCACCAAAGGCTGCTATCCAGGCCAGGAAGTGGTGGCGCGCACCAAGTATCTCGGCAAGGTGAAGCGTCGCACCTACCGCGCCCACATTGACGGCAGCTGCCCCCTGCCCGGCACCGACCTGTACAGCCCCGACCTGCCGGATCAGTCCTGCGGCAAGGTCATCGAGGCCGCGCCCAGTCCGTCGGGCGGATGTGACATCCTGGCTTCGATGCTGATGGCCAGCGCCGAAGCCGGCGACGTGCATGTGGGCAGCGCCGACGGGCTGCGGCTGGCGTTCCGTTCCCTGCCCTACCCGCTCGAGTAGCGGCTACGGGCCATGTGCCTGATCCTCCTTGCCTGGCGTGCCCATGCCGACTATCCGCTGGTAGTGGCTGCCAATCGTGATGAGTTTTATGCCCGCCGTACTGCAGCGGCTGACTTTTGGGACGATGCGCCGCAGATCCTCGCAGGACGTGACCTCGAAGCAGGCGGCACTTGGTTGGGCGTGACGCGCACCGGCCGGTTCGCCGCGCTGACCAATTTCCGCGACCTGTCGCGCAACAAGCCCGGCGCGCCCTCACGGGGTCAACTGGTCAGCCGGTTTCTGACTGGTATGGACAGTCCTGAAGCTTACCTGCACGAACTCGAGTCCAGTGCGGCTCGCTACAACGGCTTCAATCTGCTGTTTGGTGATCCAGGCGGCTTATGGTGCTTCTCGAACTGCGGCGAAAGTGAAAGGCAACTCGCGCCCGGCGTGTACGGCCTTTCGAACCATTTGCTCGACACCCCCTGGCCCAAGGTCGCGCGCGGCAAATCGGCCTTGACCACCGCCCTTCAAGCCTTGCCGGACGACAGACCGCTTTTCGATCTCTTGCGTGATGACAGCACCGCGCCGGACGACGCCTTGCCGCGCACGGGCATCAGCCTGGAATGGGAACGGTTGCTCTCGGCGGCTTTCATCAGCACTGCCGGTTACGGCACCCGCTCGGCAACCGTGCTGATGATGAACTTGTCAGGGAAAGTGCGCTTTGTCGAACAGGGTTTCCTGCCGGAGGCTTTGCCGGGCGAAAGGCGCGAGTTCGCCTTTGCCCTGTCCTGACCGGCTACTCGGTTATTTCCACTGCCGTGCCCGCCGGCACGAGATCGAACAGTTCGAGGATGTCACGGTTGCGCATGCGGATGCATCCGATCGAACCAGGTCGCCCCAATTCCGTCCCGTCTGGCGTGCCATGCAGGTATACGAAGCGGCGCATGGTATCCACGTCGCCCAAGCGGTTGCGGCCGGGCTCGCATCCGGACAACCAGAGTATCCGCGTCAATATCCAGTCGCGCCCGGGATGCTTGTCGGCCAGTTCCCGGGAGTAGATCTCGCCGGTCGGACGCCGCCGCACGAACACGGCATTTGCAGGTTGATCTGCACCTATTTTGGCCCGCACGATATGGCGCCCGCGCGGCGTGCAGTTGCTGCCGCGCTGCTCCCCCGGGCCCATCTTGGAGGTGGACACGGTGTAGGAATGCAGGCTTTTCCCCGTGTCATCGAACAGGTCAAGCGTCTGGCGCGCGAGGGTGATGCGGATCTTCATGTCAGGCCGTTTCCGTCCTGCCGCGCTTTGCGGCGAAAAAGTGGGTAAGGAGCGCGCCGCATTCCGTCGCGAGCACGCCGTCTGTCACGGTCGCATGGAAGTTCAGGCGTGGTTCGTCGAAAAGGTTTGTCACGCTGCCGCAGGCCCCGGTCTTCGGATCGCGTGCGCCGAAAACCACTCGGGTAACCCGCGCATGCATGATGGCGCCGGCACACATTACGCAAGGCTCCAGGGTGACGTACAACTCGCAACCGGGCAGGCGGTAATTGCCCAGACGCTGCGCCGCGTCCCGCAGGGCCATGACTTCGGCATGAGCGGTCGGATCCTGACGCGATATCGGCGCATTGAAACCGTGCCCGATGACCTCGCCATCCTTCACCACTACGGCTCCCACCGGCACCTCCCCCATCGCCCCGCCTTCGCGCGCCAGGCGCAACGCCTCGTTCATGAAGGCCTCATCGATTGCCGTCTGTGTCATGGATGACTTCCCCATGCCTTAAAGGGTGATGTAGCATGCAATCCGACTGGCATGAAGAACAATGATTTCGGCATCCGCAAGGAAGGATAGACCATGGCACACTGGCTACGCTTTACGCACCAAGGATCGACTGGCTTCGGCATGGTTGACAAGGATACCATCCAGGTTTGCACGGGTGATCTGTTCGACGGCGCAAAACCGACCGGCGAGCGTCTGACGCTGGATGCGGTAACGGTATCGATGCCTTGCCAACCGACGAAAATGCTCGGCCTCTGGAACAATTTCGCAGCACGCGCCGAGGTCGAAAAACTGCAAAGGCCCGGCCATCCGCTCTGGTTCGTCAAGACGAACAACTGCTTCATGGCGCATGGAGAGCCGATCCTGCGTCCGGCGGGTTATGCCGGACTGGTGGTATTCGAGGGTGAATTGGGTGTGGTCATCGGCAGGCCCTGCCGGAACATCGGGGAATCCGAAGCGGACGACTACATATTCGGCTACACCTGCGTGAACGACGTCACGGCTCGGGAAATCCTGCGCTGCGATCCCAGCTTCCCGCAATGGTGCCGTTCCAAGAGCTTCGATTCCTTCGGCCCCTTCGGCCCAATGATCGCAACCGGGGTCGAGCCGGACGCACTGACCGTCAGGACGCTGGTGAATGGCGAGGAAAAGCAGAATTATCCGGTGGCCGACATGTTCTTCCGGCCTCGCGAAATCGTCAGCCTCCTGTCGCAGGACATGACGCTCATGCCGGGTGACATCATCGCCTGCGGAACTTCGCTCGGGGCCGGCCCGATCCGGGAGGGAGAGCAGGTGGAAATCGTGATCGACGGCGTGGGGCGACTGGCCAACCGCTTCGGCTAGGACTGCCCTACTCCCACTCGATGGTCGCCGGCGGCTTGCCGGAGATGTCGTACACCACGCGGTTGATGCCACGTACTTCGTTGATGATGCGGTTGGACACCTTGCCGAGGAGACTGTAGGGCAGTTCGGCCCATTGGGCAGTCATGAAGTCCTGGGTCTGCACGGCACGCAAGGCCACTACGTTTTCATAGGTGCGGCCATCACCCATGACGCCGACCGAACGCACCGGGAGAAACACGGCGAAGGCCTGAGAGGTCTTCTCATACCAGTCTGCTGCGCGCAACTCGTCGATGAAAATGGCGTCGGCCCTGCGCAGCAGATCGGCGTACTCCTTCTTCACTTCGCCCAGGATGCGCACGCCGAGCCCCGGCCCGGGGAATGGATGGCGGTACACCATGTCGTGCGGCAGGCCGAGCGCCACGCCGAGTTCGCGCACCTCGTCCTTGAACAACTCGCGCAGCGGTTCCAGCAGTTTGAGGTGCAGCGTCTCGGGCAGGCCGCCGACGTTGTGGTGGGACTTGATGGTGTGCGCCTTCTTCGTCTTGGCGCCGGCCGATTCGATCACGTCGGGGTAAATCGTCCCCTGCGCAAGCCACTTGGCTTTGGGCAGTTTCGCGGCTTCGGACTGGAAAACGTCCACAAAGTCAGCCCCGATGATACGGCGTTTCTGTTCCGGTTCGCTCACGCCGGCCAGCTTGCCGAGGAATTGCTCGCTGGCGTCGACATGGATAACCTTGACGCCCAGGCTGCGGGCGAATGTCTTCATCACCTGCTCGGCCTCGTTGAGGCGCAGGAGCCCGTTATCGACGAAGACGCAGGTGAGTTGATCGCCGATGGCGCGATGGATCAAGGCCGCCGCGACCGACGAGTCGACGCCGCCCGACAGGCCGAGAATGACTTCCTCACTGCCGACCTGGGCACGGATGCGCTCGACGGCTTCGCCGACGTAGTCGGGCATGTTCCAGTCGCCCTTGCAGCCGCAGATGTCCAGCACGAAACGGGCGATGATGGCCTTGCCCTGGATGGTGTGGGTCACTTCCGGGTGGAACTGGACGCCATAGAAGCGGCGGGCCTCGTCGGCCATGCCGGCGATGGGCGTGGCCTCATTGCCGGCGATGACCTTGAAGCCGGCGGGCAGCTCAGTGACTTTGTCGCCATGGCTCATCCATACGTCGAGCAGCCCGTGGCCCTCCGCATTGACACTGTCCTGAATCCCTTCCAGCAGCTGGGAGTGGCCGCGGGCGCGGATCTCCGCATAGCCGAACTCGCGTTTTTTCGCGCCCTCGACCTTGCCGCCCAGTTGCGCCGCCATGGTCTGCATGCCGTAGCAGATGCCGAGCACGGGAACGCCGAGCTCGAAAACCGCCTGCGATGCGCGATAGGCCTGTTCCTCATAGACCGAGTTGGGTCCTCCGGAGAGAATGATGCCGATGGGCGCATACTCGCGGATGAAGGCTTCGGAGACGTCATAGGGATGCAGTTCGCAATAGACCTGCTGCTCGCGCACGCGTCGGGCAATCAGTTGGGAATACTGAGCGCCGAAATCGAGGATGAGTATCTTGTTGTGCATGATGAAACGCCCGGATGGGCTTATAGGACGCGGTAGTTGGGCGCTTCCTTGACGATCTGCACGTCATGCACATGGGATTCGCGCACGCCGGATGAGGTGATTTCGACGAATTCGGCACGATTGCGCATCTCGTCGATGCCGTTTGTGCCGATGTAGCCCATGCTAGCGCGCAGGCCGCCCATGAGCTGGTGGATCACGGCGCCCACCGGCCCCTTGTAGGGAACGCGGCCTTCGATACCCTCGGGAACCAGCTTCTCCGCGTTGGCGTCGGCTTCCTGGAAATAACGGTCGGCCGAGCCCTGCTGCATGGCGCCGAGAGAGCCCATGCCGCGGTAGGACTTGTAGGAACGCCCCTGGAACAACTCGATTTCACCGGGCGCCTCCTCGGTGCCGGCGAACAGGCCGCCCAGCATTACGGCATAGGCGCCGGCGGCAATCGCCTTGGAAATATCGCCCGAATAGCGGATGCCGCCGTCAGCGATCAAGGGGACGCCGGAATCTCGCAGCGCCGTGGCGACATTGTCGATGGCCGTGATCTGCGGCACGCCGACACCGGCGACGATGCGGGTGGTGCAGATTGACCCCGGCCCAATGCCGACCTTGACGCCATCGGCCCCGTGGCCCACGAGGGCGCGTGCCGCATCGGCCGTGGCGATATTGCCACCAACGACATCGACCTGCGGAAAGTTCTTCTTGACCCACTGGATGCGGTCTAGCACGTTTTGCGAGTGGCCGTGCGCGGTATCGACGACAATCAGGTCTACACCGGCCTCGACCAGCAGTTCCGCCCGCTCTTCCGTGCCGGGACCGACGCCGATGGCTGCGCCGACACGCAGCCGCCCGAAGCTATCCTTGCAGGCAAGGGGATGCTCAGTGGATTTGAGGATGTCCTTGACCGTGATGAGGCCGCACAACTCGAAATCGTCATTGATCACCAGTACGCGCTCGAGCCGGTGTTTATGCATCAAGGCCTTGGCCTTATCCGGCGAGTCGCCTTCCTTGACGGTGATCAGACGCTCGCGCGGCGTCATGATGTTGCGCACCGGTTGATCCAGTTCGGTCTCGAAACGCAGATCCCGGTTGGTGACGATACCGACAACCTTGAGGCCCTGCAGGACGGGCAGGCCGGAAAACTTGTGCTGGCGGGTCAGGTTCAGCACTTCCCGTACCGGCATATCGGGTTGAATGGTGATCGGATCCTTGAGGACGCCTGACTCGAAACGCTTGACCTTGGCCACCTCGACCGCCTGGGCACGCGGAGGCAGGTTTTTGTGTACGATGCCAATGCCGCCCTCCTGCGCCAGGGTGATCGCCAGGCGCGCCTCGGTCACGGTATCCATGGCGGCCGAGAGCAGCGGAATGTTCAGGCGGATGTTGCGCGAGACCTGTGTGGCGAGGCTGACTTCGCGCGGAAGAATGGTGGAGTGGGCGGGGACGAGCAGGACGTCGTCGAATGTGAGTGCCTTGGTTATCACTCGCATGGCTTTCAACCTCTGTTCCAAATCCGTATTATACGCAGGTGCCGATTCGACGGCAAACGGAGGAAGGCTATGCGGGCAATAATTCTTTTGATTCTGGCCTGTGTGGGGACGACGGTGTCAGCCGAGGTCTTCACATGGCGCGACGCTGATGGCAAGGTCCATTTCGCGGATACGCCACCGCCTGGCGTTGATGCCAAGAAAACACGTGCCGGGACCCAGCCAGGGGCGACACCAGCATCCGGCGCGGCCGGCCGCAGCCTGGCCGAGCAGGACATGGAATTCCGCAAGCGCCAGGCAGAAGCGGACAAGTCGCGCGCCAAGTCGGAACAAGAAAAAAAGGATGCTGAGGACAGCAAGCGTAACTGCGCGGATGCGAAAAGGCAGCTCTCGGCACTGGAATCCGGTCAGCGGATGAGCCGCCTCAATGAGGCGGGCGAATCGATTCCGTTAGATGACGCGATGCGCGCACAGGAGATCGAGAAGGCCAGGGGCGCCGTGCAATCCTGGTGCAAGTAGTCCTTATCCTTCCAGTCTCCCTCCCCCCTTCTTCATCGCCTTCCCCTCATCCGCCCGTTTCCTGCGGACTTCTTTCGGATCGGCGATCAGCGGCCGGTAGATTTCGACGCGGTCGCGATTGCGCAACACTGTGTCGAGCTTGGCGAGCTTGCCGAACACGCCGATCTTGTTCTTCGTCAGATCAATTTCGGGATGTTTTTGCACCAGTCCGGAAGCCTCGATGGCTTGCTGCACGGTACTGCCTGAGGCAAGGCTCAACTGTACCAGTTCCTGCTTTTGTGGCAGCGCGTAGGCAACTTCGATCGAAAGCGCGTCAGCCATTTTGGGCATAGACCTGTCCCGCCCGGCGCACGAACGAGTCGACAAAGGTGTTGGCGATATGATGGAAAACCGGCCCGAGGGCTTTTTCCAGCAATCTGCTGGAAAACGTGTAATGGAGCTCGAACTCGACCTTGCAGGCCGTTTCACCGAGCGGCTTGAAATGCCAGCAGCCGTCGAGGTGCTCAAAGGGGCCGTGGCGCAGATTGATCTTCATGAAGTGCGGGGCTTGCTTGTCGTTCTCGGTCGAAAAATCCGCCTTGATGCCATGGTAGCTGATGTGCAGCGTGGCGACGGTCCTGGCATCGTCGCGATGAATCAGTTCGGTACCGCCGCACCAAGGCAGGAAACGGGGGTACTCCTCCACTGCATCGACAAGATGGAACATCTGTCCGACGCTGTATTCGACCAGGACGGACTTGCGGACTTCGGCCATGATCGCCACATGCTATAGAATCCTGCGAATTCTAGCGTAAAAGGCATCATGAGCATTGTCGACAACAGGAAAGCCTTCCACGACTACTTCATCGAGGAGCGCTTCGAGGCGGGCCTCGTCCTCGAAGGCTGGGAAGTCAAGGCGATCCGCGCCGGCCGGGTGCAACTGAAGGAAGCCTATGTCATCCTGCGCGGCGGTGAGGTATTTCTCATCGGCTGCCATATCAGTCCCCTGCCTACCGCTTCGACTCACATCAATCCCGATCCGGTGCGCACGCGCAAGCTGCTGTTGCATGCCGGGGAAATCAGTAAATTGATTGGCAAGGTCGAGCGTGCCGGCTATACCCTGGTGCCCCTTGATCTGCATTACGCCAAGGGCCGCGTGAAAATCGCCATCGGGCTTGCGCACGGCAAGAAACAGCACGACAAGCGCGACACCGAAAAGAAACGCGACTGGGAGCGCGAGAAGCAGCGCCTGTTGCGCGTGAAAGCCTGATCAGGCCTTGTTGAACCGGCCCAGCACGCCTCTCACGGCCTCCTGCACATCTGCCGGCAGCACGATCATCTTGGCGTTGTCCGATTCCGCCAGTTTGGTAATCGATGTGATGTATTTTTCGCCCAGCAGGTAGAGCATCGGCGTGTCACGGTCGCCGATCGCCTGAGAGACGCGCTTGATCGCTTCCGACGAGGCTTCCGCCAGCGTAACCTGGGCTTCCGCGTCACGCCGGGCGGATTCGACGCGTGCTTCGGCTTGCAGGATCATCGACTGCTTTTCCCCTTCGGCACGTGTGACCATGGCCTTTCGTTCCCGTTCCGCGGAGGCCTGCATTTCCATAGCTTTCTGCATCGAAGCCGACGGCTTGATGTCCTGGATCTCTACTGACTTCACCGTCAGGCCCCAGTCGACCGCCTCATCCGCAATGCTTTCGCGCAGGCGGACTTTGATCTTGTCGCGCGAAGACAGCGCCTGGTCGAGTTCCATTTCCCCGGTGATCGAGCGTAAGGTCGTCATGATGAGGTTGCGGATGGCTTCCGAGAAATCGACGACACCGTAGACCGCCTTGACCGGATCTGTCACCTTGATGAAGGCGATGGCATTGGTGAGGATCACCGCATTGTCCTTGGTGATGACCTCCTGTTCCTGGACGTCGAGAATGATGTCCTTGGTCACCACCTTGTAACCGACGCGGTCGATATAGGGAATGACGATATTCAGGCCCGGAAGCAGCGTGGCGTGGTACTTGCCCAGGCGCTCGATAATCCATTCCTCGCCCTGAGGCACGATGCGCACGCCTTTCCAGACCGTGACCAGCGCAAAGACGAAGACTGCTGCAACGACAATGAATCCTGCACTCATGATTCCCCCTTAAGTTTCCCAACCTTGAGAAAACTGCCTTCTACGGCGAGCACCTTGACGCGCTCACCCGAATTGATCGTTTCGTCCGCAATGCACTCCCAGACCTCGGAGCCGACGAACGGCTTCTGAAAGCGTACCTGCCCCTTCTGGAAAGGCGCGACGTCACGAACCAGCATACCGACTTCGCCGACGATGTTCGAATCGGACATGCCGATCCGGGTCTTGTGCATGCCGGGCTTGAAGATGCGGAACCAGACGACGACCATTGCCACCGATGCGATCGTCCAGGTCAGAAGCTGGGCGGTGATGCCGAGCGCCGGCCCCAACAGGAGTACCAGGGACACCAGCAAGGCACCCAGTCCGAACCAGATGATGAAGAAAGCCGGAATTGCCAGTTCGGCAATGATCAATCCGATACCCAATACCGCCCAATGCCACCATTCTGGGTGCATGCCAACCTCCTTCGTTCAGTTCACCATTTTCTGCCTGACCTCCTCGAAAAGACAAATCGAGGTTGCCGCCGCAACATTCAGCGATTCCGCCTTGCCAGGCATGGGAATACAGACAGCATGCGTAGTCAGGCTTGCCGTATCTGGCGTCAATCCCTGCCCTTCGTTTCCGAATAGCCATGCCACCGGGCCGCTAAGGTCGAGATCGAAGATGGAGGCCGCAGCATCGAGACGGGTCGACACGCTGATCCCGCCAAAATGGTCGATGACCTGGCCCAGATCGGCATGTTCGTGGATACGCAACTCAAAATGCGCGCCCATGGCTGCACGTAGAACACGCGGCGACCAGGCCTGCGCGCAACCCGCACCGAGAAAAATGTCGGAGATGCCGGCCGCTGCGGCAGAGCGCAGAATCGAACCCAGGTTGCCGGCATCCTGTATGGCATCAAGCAGGACGCATGACGAGCCCGACATCCCTGCCGCAGGCGGTGAGCGTGGAATGGCAATCAGCGCAAGTATGCCTGTCGGCGTCGTGACCGGACTGACTTCCCTGAACAGGGCATCGCCGAATACCTGCGGAAGCGCCCGCGGCTGCTGCGCCAGAAATTCACTGATTTCGGCCTCCTGCGCGCCACTTTCACTGACGATGAGCAACTCGGGCGGGCCAAAATGCGCGAACCAGGCAGAGATAAGATGAATGCCGTCGAGCAAGGTCTTGCCCTGCTTGCGCCGTTCGCGCGATGATTCCGCCAGCAGGCGAAGCTGCTTGAACGTGGCATTTTCGCGGGATGTTATTTTCTTCATTGTCTTTCGAAAGTATAGTGACAATCCCATGCCAGCGGCCAAAGTTGTCATTGTTACGCCCGCCCCGCCCGGTTCGCGCGCCGGCAACCGCAATACGGCGCAGCGCTGGGCACATATCCTGCGTGGACTGGGCTGCCGCGTATCCGTCCTGACTGAATGGAACGGAGAGTCCTGCGATCTTTTTGTTGCCCTGCATGCGCGCAGGAACCACGAGGCACTGCGCGCCTTCAGATTGCAGCATCCGGGCCGGCCGTCGGTGCTGGCGCTGTCCGGCACCGATATCTACCGTGATATTCGTCGGGATGGGAATGCCGCATCATCGCTTGACATGGCAAGCCGCCTGATCGTGCTCCAGGAAGCAGCGCTGGACGAACTGACACCGGAGCAGTGCCACAAAACCCACGTTATCCACCAGTCCGTCCTCACCGGGCTCACCCCCGCTCCGCCTCTGCGCAAGTTCCGTATTTGCGTATTGGGCCACTTGCGAGAGGAAAAGGATCCCTTTCGTGCCGCCATGACACTGCGCCTGCTGCAGGATGCACGCTTGGAAATCATCCAGGCCGGCAAGTCGCTCTCGGACAGGATGACGCGCGCAGCCGCGAGGCATATGTACGCCGATCCACGCTATCGCTGGGTCGGGGAACTGCCGCACTGGCGGTCGATGCGCCTGCTTTCACGCAGCCACGTCATGGTCATCAGTTCGCAGATGGAAGGCGGCGCGCACGTCGTGTCCGAGGCGATCGCCATTGGCGTACCGGTGATCGCCTCGGACATCCCTGGCAATCGCGGCCTGCTGGGTGCCGATTATCCGGCGTATTTCCCCGTAGGGGACCATGTGCGTCTTGCCCGCATGTTGCGCCTGGCTCAGGATGACCCTCGATTCCTCGATAGCCTGGCCGCCGCGGTCAAGCGTCGTCGCCGCCTGGTCGATCCCTTGCGCGAAAGGCATGCCTGGCAGCGTTTGTTGCGGGAGCTGGGTTTCAGGACTGCTTGAGCAAATCCCGCACTGGGGCAAAGCTGCGGCGGTAGATGTCGATCACGCCATGCTCGCGCAGCGCCGTAAGATGCGCCACCGTCGGATAGCCCTTGTGCCGATCCAGTCCGTACTGCGGATACAGGCCATGCAGGCGAAGCATTTCGGCATCGCGGCTCGTCTTGGCCAGTATTGACGCGGCCGAAATGGCGGCCACGGTGCTGTCTCCCTTCACGACTGCGCGGACCGGAAAGGCAAGTTTCGGGCAATGCGTCCCGTCGATCAGCACTTCGTCGGGCCGCAAGGTCAGGGCTTCCACGGCGCGGCGCATCGCCAGCAACGTGGCCTGCAGGATGTTCAGGGCATCGATTTCCTCAACCGAGGCACGGGCGACCGCCCAGGACAACGCGCGTTCGCGAATGAGGGGCGCCAGCCGGGCACGGGCTTTCTCCGTCAGCTTTTTCGAGTCGGCCAATCCCTCTAACGGTCGGCGTGGATCCAGAATGACGGCAGCGGCATAGACCGGCCCGGCCAGGGGCCCCCGGCCTGCTTCGTCGACGCCGCAGGTCAAACCGCTTGCGGTGCCGTAGTCCATGCTTCCGGCCGCTTCAGGCATCCCAGGATCGCGTCTGCCGCACGCTCGGCGGAGTTCTGTCGCAATTGCTCATGCAGATGCGTGAAAACGGTTGCAATTCGACGGCAGGATTCCTGATCCTCGACTTGATTACCCAAGGCCTGCGCCAGATTATCCGGTGTGGCATCGTCCTGCAGGAACTCCGGCACGACAAATTGCCCGGAGAGAATATTCGGCAATCCGATCCAGGGCTGGTACTTCAAGCGACGCATGAGCCGCCAGGACCAAGGCGACATGCGGTAGGCGATGACCATCGGTTTCTTCAGGAGGGCCGCTTCGAGGGTAGCCGTGCCGCTGGCAACCAGCACCCCGTCAGCCACACCCATGGCATCGTGCGCATGACCGAACAGGCGTGTAATCGGCAGTTCCCGCGCCGCCAGCTTATAGAGCGCATGCTCGAACATGTCACGCGTCTCGCGCGTGGCCAAGGGTACAAGAAAACGTGCCAGCGGAAACCGCTGATGCAGGCACTTGGCCGTTTCAATGAAAGTTTCGGCCATATAGTGCAGTTCCGATTGCCGGCTACCCGGCAAGAGGGCGAAGACTATCTGATCCTGCGGAATGTCGAGTTTTTCTCGCAAAGCCGAACGACTCACTTCAAGCGGGATGACGTCCGCCAGGGGATGGCCGATATAAGTGACAGGAATGTTGCTGCGCCGGTAAATATCCTCCTCGAAAGGGAACATGGCCAGCATGTGCGATACCGATTGGGCGATGCCGCGTATGCGCTTTCCGCGCCACGCCCAGATGGAAGGGCTGACATAGTGGATTGCAGGAATGCCGTGCTGCTTCAGGCGCTTTTCAAGATGGAGGTTGAAATCCGGCGCATCGACGCCGATGAAAGCCTGTGGTGGTTCGGCAAGCAGGCGGGAAAGGAGCTCACGGCGTATGCCGGCAATCTCACGGTAATGCCTGAGCACCTCGACATAGCCGCGCACAGCCAGCTTTTCGGCAGGAAACAATACTTGGAAGCCGGCTGCCTGCATTTTGGGACCGCCAATGCCGAAGAAATGCGCATGAGGCAGGCGTTGCTTCAGCGCACGAATGAGGTGGCTTGCCAGCAGGTCGCCGGATGCTTCTCCGGCTACCATTGCAATCCGTAGTTGTTCGGGCACGAAGGCGCCCTACCTGACGATGCCCCTGCCGCTGCCGGCCAGAAAATCGGCCAGCAGGGAGAGGGCCGGCTGCGTCTCTGCTTCCTCCGCAATCATCGAGCGGGCCTCATCGAGCGTCGCACCGGAGCGATAGATCAGCTTGTAGGCGCGCTTCAGGGAAGCAATCGCATCGGCGCTGAAGCCGCGACGCTTGAGCCCTTCTGAATTGATGCCAAAGGGCTTGGCAGTATTACCGGCTGCGGTCACGTAGGGTGGCAGGTCCTGCAGCAGAATGCTGCCCATCGCCGTCAAGCTGTGGGCGCCGATACGCACGAACTGGTGCACTACAGTGAAACCGCCGAGAATGGCAAAGTCGCCGACATGCACATGGCCGGCCAGCTGGGCATTATTGGCGAATATGGCTTTGTTGCCGACCTGGCAATCATGGGCAAGATGGACATAGGCCATGATCCAGTTGTCGGAGCCCACTCGCGTCACGCCGGTATCCTGGGCGGTGCCGCAATTGAAGGTGCAAAACTCGCGGATCGTATTATGGTCCCCAATCTCCAGCCGCGTCGGTTCGCCGGCGTATTTCTTGTCCTGCGGCATCTCGCCGATCGAGGAAAACTGGAAGAAGCGATTGCCCCGGCCGATGCGGGTATGGCCATTGATGACGACATGAGGTCCGACCCAGGTGTCGTCGCCGATTTCGACGTATTCGCCGACGATCGAGTAGGCCCCTATTGATACATTCTTGCCGAGCCGCGCCTGCGGATCGACGATGGCGGTCGGATGAATAGAAGCACGGCTCATTCGATGGTACGCACCGTGCACATGAGTTCGGCTTCCGCCGCGACTTGTCCGTCGACCTTGGCCTTTGCCGCGAACTTCCAGATGCCGCGCTTGTTCGCCAGGATGGAAACCTCGAAGATCAGTTGGTCACCCGGGCTGACGGGTCGCTTGAAGCGGGCATTATCGATGCCGACGAAGTAATAAACCGACTTGTCATCGGGTTTGCCGCCCATCGTCTTGAAGGAGAGGATGGCTGCCGTCTGCGCCAGTGCCTCGATGACCAGTACGCCGGGCATCACCGGATGATGGGGATAATGGCCTGGGAAAAAAGGCTCGTTGATGCTGACGTTCTTCAAGGCGACGATGCGCTCTCCCGGTACGATCTCAAGGACGCGGTCGACCAGCAGCATTGGGAAGCGATGCGGCAGGTATTCGAGTATTTCGTGGATGTCCATCTGGCTCAAGATTTTTTCTCCAGTTCCGCAAGCCGCGTTTCCAGGGTTCGCAATTGATCGGCCATCTCATCCAGATGGCGCATCCGCGCAGTATTTTTCAACCAGTCGCGATGGGCCTCGAAGGGCATGGCGCCCGTATACGTGCCCGGTTGTCCGATGGATTTCGTGACGAGCGTAGCCGCCGAGATATTCACATCGTCCGCTACGGTCAAATGTCCCAGGATGATGGCGCCGCCACCGACAGTGCAACGACGTCCAATGCGAGCACTACCGGCAACGCCAACACAGCCTGCCATGGCGGTGTCGGCGCCAATATGGACGTTGTGTCCGATCTGGATCTGGTTGTCCAGCTTGACCCCATTTTCAACGACTGTATCGTCTAGGGCGCCGCGATCAATGGTGGTATTGGCGCCGATTTCGACGTCATCACCGATGATGACCCGGCCAATCTGCGGAACCTTGGTCCAGCCGCCATCTGTTTCGCGGGCAAACCCGAATCCGTCTGCGCCGATTACGGCTCCGGCATGAATGATGACTCGCGCACCGATTACACAACCAGGATAGATGGTGACATTGCCGTGAAGCCGGGCTTGGACTCCCAGGGTGACCCCGTCTCCCAGGATGCAACCGGTGCCTAAGACACTGCCCTTCCCGATACGCACGTCCTTCCCGACATGACTGCCCGCACCGATGCAAACGTCTGGATCGACGCTTGAATCGACAATGGCCGAAAGGTGAATGCCTGAAGGAGAACGACTGGGCGGGTTGAGCAATTGGGCAACCCGGGCGAAGTAGGCGTATGGATTGTCGCTGACGATGCAAGTGAGCGGGCAGTCACGTGCGTCTGCGGGAGAAAGGACTACGGCACCGGCGCGGCTCGTCTTGAGTTGCTTGCGGTATTTGGGATTGGCCAGAAAGGTTATTTCCGCAGGCCCCGCATTCTCCAGGGTTGCAACCTGGGAAATGCGCAATCCTCCGTCTCCGATCAGTTCACCACCAAGTCGCGAAACGATCTCATCCAGCGTAAAGTCGGCAGCGCGTTCGGCCATGCATGTGCTTACTTGCCGTCAGCCAGGGCTTTGATGACCCTGTCGGTAATATCGATGCGGGGGGCGGCATACACCGCCTCCTGAAGAATGACATCGAATTTTTCGGCTTCGGCTATGGCCTTGATGGCCTTGTTGGCGCGTTCCAGCACGGCAGCCAGTTCCTCGTTGCGTCGCTGATTGAGATCTTCGCGGAACTCGCGCTGCTTGCGCTGGAAGTCGCGGTTCAGTTCTCCAAACTCGCGCTCCTTGTTGCGCTTCTCGGATTCCGACATGGTGACGGCGTTTTTCTCCAAAGCCTCTTGCATGCTCTGCAGTTGCTTCGCCAGGCGCTGCATTTCCTGGTCACGTTTTTCGAATTCTTTCTCGATTTTTTTCTGTGCCCGTACCGCAGGCGCCGCTTCGCGGAAGACCTTCTCCGTATTGACGAAGCCGATCCTGGTCTCTGCGGCGGCAGCGTGAAAGGCCGGCACCGCAAACAGTCCGGCAAAAAGCATAAAAGCAAACTTTTTCAACATGATTCTCCTGCAAAAATTAACTCAGAACGATGTGCCCATCTGGAACTGAAAGCGCTCGATATCATCTCCGGATTTCTTGTTGAGCGGCTGCGCAACGCTGAACTTCAGCGGCCCGAATGGCGAAGACCAAGCGATCGAAATGCCCATACTGTAACGCAAATCGGACAACCGCAGTTTCTGGCCGGTAGCCCAGACCTGGCCAGCGTCGACGAAGCCGCCGAAGCGGAAGGACTTGTCCAGCCCGATACCGGGCAAGGGCATCAGAAACTCGGCATTCAGCACCAGCCGCTTATTCCCGCCCAGTGCATCGTCCTGGTTGGGGGGGGCGTCGCGCGGACCCAGGCTGGCAGTCTTGTATCCTCGCACCGAACCCATGCCACCGGCGTAAAAATTGCGGAAGAAAGGCAGCGGCTCACCGCTATAGCCGTCACCGAAACCGTACTCGCCGTTCAGCATCACGGTGATGTCCTTCGTGACCGGGAAGAACTTCTGGTGCTGGTAGTTGAACTTGTAGAACTTCATGTCAGCACCCGGCAGGCCGACCTCGCCATAGGCACGCTGCAAGGTGCCGCTGGTGGTGTAGATCAGGCTGTCGCGTCTGTCGTTGGTCCAAGTGGCATTTAACAGCAGCGTGGAATTCGTCGAACCGAATTGTCTGACGAAATCCTTGTAGCGTTGCGGACTGTCGGCATAGGTTTTCACCTTGGTCGAATCGGCCGCAAGCCCAACTCCGATGGCGTTGTCTTCAGCAATCGGGAATCCGTAGCGGATGCCGGCGCCGTAGGATGTGGTCTTGTAGCCGCCAACCGACGTTGAAGACGGATCGGTGTCGCGACGGTAGATATCGAAGCCACGGCTAATGCCGTCTATGGTGTGGTAGGGGTCCGTAAATGACAACGAGTAGGTCTTGTTGATCTTGCCGGAGTTGAGGTTGACCGAGAGATGTTTGCCACTGCCGAAAATGTTGTTCTGGGCCACCGAGCCAGATACCACAACCCCCTCGGAGCTTGAGAGGCCGGCACCCAGCATGACGTTGCCGGTCGGCTTTTCCTTGACGTTGAGATTGACGTCGACCTGATCGGTTGTACCGGGCACGGGCGGCGTCTCGACGTTGACTTCGTCGAAATAGCCGAGCTTGTCTACCCGCGTGCGCGTACGGTTGATCTTTTCACCGTCGTACCAAGCGCCTTCCATCTGGCGCGCTTCACGGCGGATGACTTCGTCGCGTGTTCGGGTATTGCCCGACACATTGATTCGCCTCACATATACGCGCTTGCCCGGATCAATGAAGATCGTAAAGGCAACCTGCTTCTTGTCCTTGTCAATCTCCGGAGCCGCGTTGACGTTGGAGAAGGCGAAACCGTCGTTGCCCAGCTTTTCGTTGATCAGTTTCGTGGTTTCCGTCAGTTTCTCTCTGGAAAACACTTCTCCCGGCTTGATGCGAACAAGTTTTCGCAGTTCATCCTCCGGCAAGGTCAACTCGCCCGCCAACTTCACGGCGGATACGGTGTATTTCTCGCCTTCCTTGATATTGATGGTGATGAAGATGTTCTTCTTGTCCGGGCTGATCGAAACCTGCGTGGACTCGACGTCGAATTCGATATAACCGCGGTCGTGGTAATACGATTTCAGTGTTTCCAGATCAGCAGACAATTTCTGCTTGGAGTACTGGTCGTTCTTCGTGTACCAGCTGATCCAGTTCGGTGTGCGCAAGGCAAACAAATCCTTAAGGTCTTTTTCCTTGAAGGCTTGCGCACCGACGATGTTGATCTGGCGGATCTTGGCCACCTCGCCCTCATCAACGGCGAAATTGATGCCGACGCGATTGCGCTCGAGCGGGGTGACGGTGGTGGTGATATTGACTGCATAGAGGCCGCGGCTCAGGTATTGCCGCTTCAACTCCTGCTCAGCTCTTTCGAGCATCGACCGGTCGAATATGCGGGATTCGGCCAGGCCAATCTCCTTTAGCCCCTTTTTCAGAGCATCCTTGTCGAATTCCTTGATACCGACGAAATCGACCTGGGCAATCGCCGGACGCTCATCGACGACGACGACAATCACGTCGTTTTCAACTTCGATGCGGACGTCCTTGAAGAAGCCCGTGGCGAAAAGCGCCTTGATCGCCTGCGCGGCCTTTTCATCCGTCATGGTTTCGCCGACTTTAACCGGCAGGTAGCTGAAAACCGTGCCGGCTTCGGTGCGCTGAATGCCCTCGACGCGAATATCCTTCACCACGAATGGCTGGAAGGCAAAGCCCGATGCGGAGAACAACGCCGCAAACAGGCCGGGGAGTATCTTCTTTTTCATTGATTCAGCCGGAAACAAGGCGGTTGATATCGTTATAGAAGGCAAAAGCCATCAGCATGACCAGCAGCGCCAAGCCAATCTGCTGACCAATTTCCATCACGCGTTCGGGGACGGGGCCACCCTTAATTATTTCGACAATATAATACATCAAGTGGCCGCCATCCAATAAGGGTATGGGCAGCATGTTGAGCACGCCTAGACTGATGCTGATCAGGGCAAGGAACTTGATGTAATATGCCAGCCCCAGCTTTGCGGACTGACCGGCATAATCGGCGATCGTCACCGGCCCGCTCAGGTTCTTCCAGGATATTTCACCCACGATCATCCTGCCCAGCATACTCAGGCTGAACGCGGAGGTTTCCCAAGTCTGGCTCATGGCCTTACCGAGGGACGCGACCGGCCCATATCTCACAATCGTCATCAAGCCGGCACGCTCGACGCCCTCATCCCGTACCCCGATGCCGATACGGCCGATACGCTTGCCGCGATCATCGGTATCCGCCGGTATGAGCGACAGCTTGAGCGTCTGGCCGTGACGATCCACGTCAAGCCGGAGAGTGCGCCCGGGGGCATCGCGGATGAGGCTCACCACCTGTGACCAGTTTGCTATCGGTTCGTCGCCGATGGCCAGGATTCTGTCCCCTGCGCGCAGACCGGCCAGTTCGGCAACGCCGCCTGGCGTGACAGTGCCAATGACAGGAGGCAATTGCGGCCGATAGAAGCGAAACCCTATTTGTCTCAGGATGTCTCCCTCCAAATCTGCCGTATTGAGCGAATGAAGGCCAAGCGTGCGGAAGGATATCTCCTGCCGCTTGTTGATCACCTCGATAGTGGCGTCGCCCTTGTCCAAAGCCTGCCGCAGCAATTCCCAGCGCAATTCCTGCCAAGTGGCAATCGCCTGGCCATTGATGCTGCGAACCAGTTCGCCTTCCTCGAAGCCAGCCTGCTCTGCCAGTGAATGCGCAATGGGTTTGCCCAGAAGAGGCCGCGGTTCTTCCACGCCATGGACGAAGAGGACCCAGTAGATGCAGATGGCCAATAAAAAGTTCGCCACGGGCCCGGCCAGTACGATGACAAATCGCTTCCATACGGCTTGACGGTTGAACGCCCGCGGCAACTCCCGGATGTCGACCTCCCCCTCGCGTTCATCCAGCATTTTCACGTAACCGCCCAGAGGGAACGCTGCCAATGCCAGTTCGGTTCGATCCTTTCCAATGCGGCGGGACAAGAGCGGCTTGCCGAAGCCAACGGAGAATCTGAGCACCTTGACACCACACCAGCGGGCAACGATGAAATGGCCGGCCTCATGCACCACGATCAACAGACCCAGCGCCAGTGCAAAGGCCCCCAGATAAAACAAAAAATTACCCATGCTGTTTAGGCGTGCAAGCCAGCGGCAAATTGCCGGGCCGCTTCGCGGCCTGCGGCGTCCGCCGCAAGAACATCGGCGAGGGTGTCTATTTCTCCCCAGGTGACGCAAGCCAGGGTTTGCTCAATCACCATGTGAATGCGTGTGAAAGGCAGCCTCCCGCCCAGAAAAGCTTCAACCGCGATCTCATTGGCAGCATTCAGGACGGCCGGTGCGTTCCCTCCTCGCTCCAAGGCTTCATAGGCCAGCCTCAGGCAGGGGAAACGCGCAACATCCGGACGCTCGAAATCCAGCCGACCGATCCGCCATAGATCAAGGGGTGTAACTCCCGCCTCGATGCGTTCTGGATAGGCTAGGGCATAGGCAATGGGCGTACGCATGTCCGGGTTGCCGAGTTGGGCGATGACTGAACCGTCTGCATACTCGACCATAGAATGCACGATGCTTTGCGGATGGATGACAACTTCAATGCGCTCGCTGGGTGCATTGAACAGCCAGTGGGCCTCAATGACCTCCAGCCCCTTGTTCATCATGGTCGCGGAATCAACCGATATCTTGCGTCCCATCACCCAGTTGGGGTGGGCACAAGCCTGCTCCGGTGTGACCTGCTCCAGCTTTTCCAAAGGCATCTGTCGAAATGGCCCGCCGGATGCGGTCAGCAGAATACGGCGTACGCCATTATCTGATAAATTACTTGAGTATTCTTTCGGAAGTGATTGATATATAGCGTTATGCTCGCTATCTATCGGAAGAAGTGTAGCGCCGTTTCTAATAATCTCCCTCATGAAGACGGGACCCGCCATGACCAGTGCCTCCTTGTTGGCGAGAAGCACCTTCTTACCGGCCTTTGCCGCAGCCAGGGTAGGACGCAAACCAGCAGCGCCGACGATTGCCGCCATCACGGTATCGGCCTCGGGCAGACTGGCTATTCCTTCCAGCGCCTCGACACCCACCAGAACAACCGTGTCCGTCATGGACTGCCGCAACATGCCAGTCAGCGTGGTGGCGGCTTCATCCGAACCGACTACTGCGAAACGCGGGGAAAACCGACGACACTGTTCGGCCAATTGCTCAACCTTGTGCTGTGCAGACAGCGCCAGCACTTCAAACCGCTCGGGGTGGCGTGCGACCACATCCAGCGTATTGACGCCGATGGAACCGGTCGCACCCAGCACGACAAGCCTTTGCCTGGGCGCACTCATGGCAATTGGCGCTCCCAATACAGAACGGCGAGGCTTACCAATGGTAAGGTTGATGTCAGGCTGTCGATACGATCGAGCAACCCGCCATGCCCCGGCAGGAGGGTTCCGCTGTCCTTGACGCCGGCCTGGCGCTTGGCGAGCGATTCAAACAAATCACCCAGAATGCTGACGGCCGTCAGCAGGGCCAAGGCTATCAATAGTAGCAACCAGGACTTGGGTGTATTCGGCAACCTGCCGACGGTCAAGGCGACCGCCGTACCGTAGATCATCACCCCGGCCGCAGCACCCACCGCCCCTTCCCAGGTTTTTCCAGGGCTGATACTCGCCGCCAGCTTGTGACGACCAAAAGTCCGTCCGCAGACATAGGCGGAAATGTCGGCCACCCAGACGGACGCCATAGCAGTCAGGAGGAATAGCGGTGCGAAAGCGCGTAAATGCATTATTGCCAGGCACGCCGGCAAGAGAACGGCGACACCCGCAAGTTGCCCCGAAAGGCCAACGAAAGCCAGCCATCGGTTCCTCAACCAGAGCGGCACGATCAGCAGCCAGAAGAACCCAGCAAGCAAAAAAATCGTCGCTAGCAAGGTTGCCTGGCTGACTGTGCCCGTGTCGATATCGAACACGCACCAGCCAAGCACGCCGCACAAGGTCATGGAGGTGAACGCGTAACTCCCCCGTGCTGGTGTACCCAATTTAGCCAGACCGCCCCATTCCCAAGCACCGATCCCGGCAACGGCGCTGGCAAATAGCAGCCAGCCGGTGAAGGGAAGCAGAAAAAGCATGGCAAGGAACCCCGCCAGGAGGAGCAATGCGGTAACGACCCGCTTCTTAAGCATTCTCGCGGGCAGCCGATGAGCGGACTTGATCCCGGGAGCCTCCGGACTGAAGCTGTTCGGAAGTGCGGCCAAAGCGGCGTTCCCGCCGCCGATAGGAGGCAATGGCCAGATCCAGCGCAGTTGCATCGAATTCAGGCCAAAGTGTGTCTGTAAAGTAGAACTCGCTGTAGGCTAGTTGCCACAGCAGAAAATTGCTGATCCGCTGTTCGCCGCCCGTACGGATGAAAAGATCGGGTTCAGGTCCGTAATTGAGTGCCAGGTGTGCGGCCAAGTCCGCCTCCTCGAAGCCGCTACGTTTTTCCGGGTGAGCGGCAAGCATCTTTTCCATTGCCTGGAGGATATCCCATCGCCCGCCGTAGTTGGCGGCGACGGTGAGCGTCAGCGAGGTGTTACCAGCGGTCAGCGCCTCGCCCCGCCTGACGAGATCAACGATTTTCGAATCGAATCTGGAGAGATCGCCGATGACGCGAAAGCGGATGCCGTTTTCGTGCAACTTGGCTACCTCTTCGTCCAGCGCCCGCAGAAAAAGCTGCATGAGGAATGAAACCTCTTCCTGCGGCCGGCGCCAGTTTTCCGAGCTGAAAGCGAACAGGGTAAGATAGGCAACGCCGCGTTCGGCGCAGGCCTTGATGATTTCACGCACAATTTCTACGCCGCGCTTATGCCCCGCCACGCGTGGCATGAAACGTTTTTTTGCCCAGCGGCCATTGCCATCCATGATGATGGCAATGTGTTTGGGTACGTCTCCGATAGATGGGATGTCCTGCGTCGAACTGGGAAACAGGGTCACGGCAGCCTCCTCCGGTACGCCGCGTGATGACCGTCAGACGGCCATCAGGTCGCTTTCTTTCTGGGCGAGCGCCTTGTCGATCTCGGCGATGAAGTGATCTGTCAATTTCTGCACGTCTTCCTGCGTACGCCGCTCATCGTCCTCTGAAATAGTCTTCGCTTTCGTGCCTTCCTTGAGGGCATGGTTCGCATCCCGCCGCAGATTGCGCACAGCCACGCGGGCATTTTCTGCCTCGCCACGCACCACCTTGATGAGGTCCTTGCGCCGTTCCTCTGTCAGGGCCGGCATGGGAACCCGCACCGTATCGCCCACCGAGGCGGGATTGAGGCCCAGATCGGAGTCCCTGATCGCCTTTTCGATGGCTGACGCCAGTTTTTTTTCCCAAGGCGTCACGCCGATCGTGCGGGCATCGATGAGATTGATGTTGGCCAGCTGGTTGATCGGCATCATGGAGCCGTAGTAGTCCACCTGGATGTGATCCAGAATACCGGCATGGGCCCGCCCGGTGCGCACCTTGCCGAGGTCGATCTTCAACGCCTCGAGAGATTTCTGCATTTTCTGTTCAGTCGTTTTCTTGAGCTCTGGAATCATGCGGACCTCTCCTCAACAATGCACCATCGTGCCCTCGTCCTCGCCAAGGACGACAGTCTTCAGCGCGCCGGGCTTGAAGATGCTGAAAACATTGATCGGTAGTTTCTGGTCGCGGCACAGGGCCAGCGCCGTCGCATCCATCACTTGCAAGTTCTGGCCGATTGCCTCGTCGAAGCTGATGCGCTGGTAACGCCTGGCAGTCGGGTCCTTTTTTGGATCGGCCGTGTAGACACCATCGACCTTGGTCGCCTTGATGATGATCTCGGCGCCGATTTCCGCACCGCGCAAGGCCGCTGCAGTATCGGTGGTAAAGAACGGATTGCCGGTTCCCGCGGCGAAGACGACGATTTTGCCCTCTTCCAGATAGCGGATCGCCTTGCCACGGATGTAGGGCTCGACCACCTGCTCGATATTCAGTGCCGACTGGACGCGGCCGTTGAGGCCGGCCTGGCGCAGGGCATCGGCCAGTGCCATGGCGTTCATGACCGTGGCCAGCATACCCATGTAGTCGGCCGTGGCGCGATCCATGCCGGAAGCGCTGCCGGCAAGACCGCGAAAGATGTTGCCGCCGCCGATGACCACACCGATCTCGACTCCCAGGTCGGCGACCGACTTGATTTCGGCGACGATCCCCGCCAGCGTCTCCCGGTTGATGCCGTAGGCGTCGCTGCCCATGAGGGCCTCGCCCGACAGCTTGAGCAGGATGCGCTTGTAAGCGGGGACGGCCATGAGGTCAGCGAGCGGCTACGGCGGCAGCCTGCGCCGCGACCTCGGCGGCGAAGTCGGAGACCTTCTTTTCAATGCCCTCGCCGACGACATAGAGCGTGAAGCCGGCCACCTGGGCGCCCTTCTGCTTCAAGAGTTGCTCGATGGTCTGCTTGCCGTCCTCCGCCTTGACGAAGACCTGGCCCAGCAGCGTCACCTCCTTGAGGTATTTCTGCACCGTGCCCTCGGCGATCTTCTCTAGCATGGCTTCCGGCTTGCCCGCCTCGCGCGCCTTTTCTACGGCGATGCGACGTTCCATGTCCAGCAGGTCGGCTGACACGCCCGTGGTATCCAGGGCCTTCGGCTTGGAGGCCGCAATATGCATGGCCAGATCCTTGGCCAGTTGCTCGTCGCCCCCGGCCACATCGGCCAGCACACCGATCTTGGCACCGCCGTGGATATAGGCGGCCAGCTTACCCTTGGCGTCGACGCGCACGAAACGGCGGATCGACAGATTCTCGCCGATCTTGCCGACCAGCGCCGTGCGCGTGGCCTCCACCGTGGCCCCGTTCAAAGTCAGTCCCGAGAGGACGGCGACATCGGCCGGATTGTGCTTCGCCACCAGTTCCGCCAGCGCCTTCGTGAAGGCCAGAAAATCGTCGTTCTTGGCGACGAAATCTGTCTCGCAATTGACCTCGATAATCGCGCCCAGCTTGCCGTCCGCGGCAATATGGATGCCCACGATGCCTTCGGCTGCCACACGGGAAGCCGCCTTGCTGGCCTTGTTGCCCAGCTTGACGCGGAGGATCTCCTCGGCCTTGGCCATGTCGCCGTCGGCCTCAGTCAGGGCTTTCTTGCATTCCATCATCGGCGCGTCGGTTTTTTCGCGTAGTTCTTTCACCATCGAAGCGGTTATGTCCGCCATGCTTGCTCCTGATTCTTGCGATTGATGCACAGCGGGGCGGCCATGCCGCCCCGCAGGGTTCAGCCCTGCCCTTGGGCTCAGGCCGCTGTTTCTTCCGTACCGCCACCTCCGACCTCGTCTACCTCGTCTACCTCGACGAAATCGTCGGAAACCACGGCGACCACTTCCTGTACCGATTGGCTGCGGCCTTCGAGCACGGCATCGGCCGCGCCACGGGCGTAGAGGCGAATAGCCCGGCTGGAGTCGTCATTGCCCGGAATGACATAGGCTATGCCCTCGGGAGTGTGGTTGGTATCGACCACGGCAACGATCGGGATGCCCAGCTTGCTGGCCTCGGTGATGGCGATCTTGTGGTAGCCGACGTCGATGACAAAGATGGCATCGGGCAGGCCATTCATGTCCTTGATGCCGCCGATGCTCTTGTCCAGCTTGATCATTTCACGCTGCAGCATGAGGGCTTCCTTCTTGCCCAGGCGTTCGAGCGAGCCGTCTTCCTTCATCACTTCGAGATCCTTCAGGCGCTTGATCGACTGCTTGACCGTCTTGAAGTTGGTCAGCATGCCGCCCAGCCAGCGCTCATCGACGAAGGGCGCACCGGCGCGGAGGGCTTCCTCGCGCACGATCTCGCGCGCCTGGCGCTTGGTGCCGACGAAGAGCACGGTGCCCTTGTTGGCCGACATCTTGCGCAGGAAATTCATCGCCTCCTGGTACTTGGCCAGGGTTTTCTCGAGGTTGATGATATGGATTTTGTTGCGATGACCGAAAATGTAGGGGGCCATCTTGGGGTTCCAGAAGCGTGTCTGGTGGCCGAAATGGACACCCGCCTCCAGCATTTGACGCATGGTCGTAGACATCAGATTCTCCGATAAGGGTTAGCCTCCGCCTGGCCGTGCAACGTCGTTTCGGGGCACCCTTTCGGCGCCAAGCGTGCGAATTTTGCTTACCGTCGGGCAAGCAAGACGCGCAGTATAGCGGTTTTTCCCCTGTTTTTTCAAGCATAATTAATGTTTTCCGGCAGTTCGAGACGTCATCAACATGAGTATCATCATCAAGACCCCCGAAGATATCGAGAAGATGCGGGTCGCCGGCCGCCTTGCGGCCGAAGTGCTCGATTTCATCGAGCCCCACGTCAAGCCAGGCATCACCACTGACGAGCTCGACCGCCTTTGCCATGACTACATGGTCAAGGAGCAGGGCACCGTGCCGGCGCCCCTGCACTACGCCCCGCCCGGCTACAAGCCTTATCCGAAGTCAATCTGCACCTCGATCAACCACCAGGTCTGCCATGGCGTACCCGGCGACAAGGCCTTGAAAAAAGGAGATATCGTCAACCTGGACATCACCGTCATCAAGGACGGCTGGCATGGCGACACCTCGCGCATGTTTCTTGTCGGCGGGGAAGCCAGCATTTTGGCCAAACGGCTTTGCGCGGTAACCTACGAGTGCCTCTGGCTGGGCATTGATCAGGTACGCCCGGGCGCGCATCTGGGCGACATCGGCCAGGCCATTCAGCACCATGCCGAATTCAACGGTTTTTCGGTTGTGCGCGAATTCTGCGGCCACGGCATCGGCCGCCAGTTCCACGAGGAGCCCCAGGTGCTGCATTACGGCAAGGCCGGCAGCGGCGCGGAATTGCGGGCCGGCATGATCTTCACCATCGAGCCGATGATCAATGCCGGCAAGGCAGCCATTTCGGAACTTCCCGACGGCTGGACCATCGTCACCAAGGATCGCAGCCTCTCGGCCCAATGGGAACATACCGTGCTGGTGACGCAATCCGGCGCCGAGGTGCTCACCATTTCCGCTGGCTCGCCCGTCAGGCCTGACATCCGGGGCTGAGATGCCGCCGACGCCCACGGAGGCAGGCACGATCGCCCTGCGGCAGCATATCGGTCGTCTCAAGAGCGAACTCGTGCAGGGCCAGGCCGCCCTGAAAACGGCTTACCAGGCCAAGGGCGACGCCATGCGGATGCTGCGTGGCCGCAGCCAACTGGTGGACGACGTCCTCAAGCAGCTCTGGCAGGAAGCCCGCCTGCCGCTTGGCCTGTCCCTGGTGGCCGTCGGCGGCTATGGCCGGCGCGAGCTCTTCCCCGCCTCGGACATCGATCTCCTCTTCCTGCTGCCGGACAATGTCGCCCAGGAAACCGAACGCCAGATCGAGGAGCTGATCGGCCTCTTGTGGGACATCGGGCTGGATATTGGCCACAGCGTGCGCACCGTGTGGCAATGCGCCGACGAAGCGGCGCGGGACATCACCGTGCAGACCAACCTGCTGGAAGCCCGCCTGTTATGCGGCAACCGCGCCCTGTTCAACGATTTCGCGGAAAAAATGCGTGCCCAGCTCGATCCCAAGGCCTTCTTCAAGGGCAAGCGCCTGGAACAGAGTGAGCGCCATGTCCGCTACCAGGAAACGCCCTATGCCCTGGAACCCAATTGCAAGGAAAGCCCCGGTGGCCTGCGCGACCTGCGAAACATCCTGTGGATCTGCCGTGCGGGGAACCTGGGAGATTCCTGGAACGACCTGGCCCGACGGGACTACATCACCCGTGGCGAAGCGCTGCAACTGAAGGGACTGGAGAATTTCCTCAGGCATGTCCGCATCCGACTGCATTGGCTCACCGGGCGACGGGAGGACCGCCTGCTCTTCGATCACCAGGAAGCCATCGCCGGGCAATTTGGCATCGCCGCCAGCAGGACGCGGCGTGCATCCGAACAGCTCATGCAACGCTATTACAAAACGGCGAAGTCCGTGACGCAACTCAACGTCATCCTGCTACAGAACCTCGGCGCGGAAATCTTTCCCGAAGCGAACAAGGCACCGATCGTCATCAACGACCACTTCCAGAGCGACCGCGAGCTGCTGGATATCCGTGTCGAGGATGTTTTCGAGAAAACCCCCTCCGCCATCCTCGAGAGCTTCCTGATCATGCAGCAACGTGGCGAGCTGAAGGGCATGACGGCACGCACCCTGCGCGCGCTCTGGCGGGCCCGCCGTCTCGTCGGGCCTGACTTTCGCCGGGATCCGCACAACCGGGCGGCATTCCTGCAGATATTCCAGCAGCGGCGCGGACTGGTGCATGAGCTGCGACGCATGAACCAGTACGGCATCCTCGGCCGTTACCTGCCGGCCTTTCGCCGCATCGTCTGCCAGATGCAGCACGATCTGTTCCACGTGTATACGGTGGACCAGCACATCCTCATGGTGGTGCGCAATCTGCGCCGCTTCACCATGCCGGAATTCGCCCACGAGTACCCGTTCTGCAGCCGGCTCATCGCGGGATTCGAAAAGCACTGGCTGCTCTATCTCGCCGCCCTCTTCCACGACATCGCCAAGGGCCGCGGCGGCGACCATTCGAAGCTGGGCATGCCCGACGCACGCCGCTTCTGCAAAGAACACGGACTCGAAGAAGAAGATACGGCGCTGGTGGTCTGGCTGGTGCAGCACCACCTTTCGATGTCGAACGTCGCGCAAAAGCAGGATCTGGCCGATGCGGAAGTGATTCGCGCTTTTGCCGATCTCGTCGGCGACGAGCGCAGGCTGACGGCCCTCTACCTGCTGACCGTGGCCGATATCCGCGGCACCAGCCCCAAGGTATGGAACGGCTGGAAGGGCAAGTTGCTGGAAGACCTCTTCAACGCCACCTTGCGACTATTGCGCGGTGCCAGTGCGCAACAGGCCCTCGGCATCGGCGAGCGGCAGGAGGAGGCGCGCCGCCTGTTGCGCTACTTCGGCCTGCGCCAGGATATCGAGGATGCTTTCTGGAAGGAACTCGATACGGCCTATTTCCTGCGGCACGACGCAGAGGAAATCGCCTGGCACACGCGCACGCTTTATCATCGTCCCGCTTCGGCACAGCCGGTGGTCAAGGCACGTCTTCCCCATATCGGCGAGGAAGGGCTGCAGGTCATGGTGTATGTCCCGGACCAACCGCATCTTTTCACGCGCTTGTGCGGCTTTTTCAGCCGCCTCGGCTACAGCATCGTCGAGGCGAAAATTCACACCACGCGCCATGGCTACGCGCTGGACAGTTTCATGCTTCTCGATCCGGACGGCATGCTGGCCTATCGGGACATGATCAGCCTCATCGAACACGACTTGTCCGCCCGTCTGGCCTCGGGCACCACCGCCGACCAGGCAGTCAGCGGGCGTCTCTCGCGCCAGATGCGGAACTTCCCCATCACCCCGGAAGTGCTGATCCGCGCGACGGAAAAGCCTGACCAGTGCCTGCTGTCGATCGTCGCGGCGGATCGTCCCGGCCTGCTATTCAACGTAGCCAACACGCTGGATGAACACCACATCAATATCCACACCGCCAAGATCGCCACCCTCGGCGAGCGCGTCGAAGACACTTTCCTCATCAGCGGAGCGGAACTGGCCAAGACGGCCACGCTGCTACGGCTGGAAACCGAGTTGCTGGAAAAGCTTCAGGTCTGAGCGAGTGGCCAGGGCCTGAAATAAGCCTGGCGCTCAGCCGCTCTCGGCACCGGCAGCTTCGATCAGCGCTACCGCCTGCGCGGCAATGCCCTCGCCACGACCGGTAAAACCGAGGCTTTCGGTGGTTTTCGCCTTGATGTTGATGCTTCCTGGATCGACCCCCAGATCCGCTGCAATGTTGGCCACCATGGCGGCCACATGGGGCGCCATACGCGGAGCACGCGCAATCACCGTGGCGTCGACATTTACAACCCTGTAGCCGGCCCGTTCGACCAGGCGCGCGGCCTCGTGCAAGAGTTTCCGGCTGTCGGCATCCTTGAAACGCGAGTCGCTGTCCGGGAAATGCCGGCCGATGTCGCCGAGGCCGGCTGCGCCGAGCAAGGCATCCGTGATGGCGTGAAGCAGCACGTCGGCGTCGGAATGGCCGAGCAAGCCGCGCTCGAAGGGAATCTCCACCCCGCCGACGATGAGTTTCCTGCCCGGCACCAGGGCATGGACGTCGAAGCCTTGGCCGATGCGCATTACGCCACCTTTCCTTCCTGCAATATTTTCTCTGCCAGCGCCACGTCCTCGGGATAGGTCACCTTCAGATTACCGCTGCCGGACGCCACCAGCAGCGGACGCTGTCCCAGTGCCTCCACCGCGCCGGCCTCATCGGTGACGTCCGGGCAGTTTGCCAATGCTTCGCACAGCAGGCCGTAACGGAACATCTGCGGCGTTTGCGCCTGCCACAGACCGTCGCGCGGGACGGTCGCTTCGATACGCTGGCCTGTGCCGCAACGCTTGAGCGTATCCGCGACCGGTACGGCAAGAATGCCGCCCACCTCGTCTTCGCCCACTCGGTCGAGCAGGGCATCCAGCAGTGCCATGGTCAGGCAGGGCCGCGCAGCGTCGTGCACCAGCATCCAGTCATTTTTGGCAACCTCGGCGGCAATCGCCCTCAGGCCATTCAGCACGCTTTCCGCACGCGTCGGACCGCCGCAACGCAACACGGACAGCTTGGCGCCCAGGGCCGTCCAGTCGAACCGCGCCCAGGTCTGGTCCTGCGGCCCCAGGACGACGAACACCTCCTGGATGCGCGGCGAAGCGCATAGCGTCGCAAGCGCATGCCGGATCATGGGCTGGCCGGCAAGGGCATGGTATTGCTTGGGCAACGCATCACCCATGCGCGTACCGGTTCCCGCAGCCGGCACTAGGGCAAACTTTCGAGACATGATGCGATTGTAATCGGATTGGAAATCAATCTGTGGCAGGCAGGGCTCGCCACGACTTGCCGCGACCGGCAGCGCATTGGCGAATGTGGCGATGAATGTGGCAATAAACGCCTTCACTTGGGCCCACCCGGCGGCGCAGGTACAATACGGCCGCGTCAACTTACCTCTTACCGGATTTCACTGACCCGCCATGACTTCTTCCATTTTTGCAGCGGTGGAGATGGCTCCCCGCGACCCCATCCTCGGCCTCAACGAAGCCTTCAATGCCGATGCGCGCAGCAACAAGGTCAATCTCGGCGTCGGCGTGTATTGCGATGACAACGGCAAGATACCCCTGCTGGCCGCCGTTCGCAGCGCAGAAAAAACCCGGCTTGAAGCCATGCCGGCGCGGGGCTACCAGCCGATCGAGGGGTCGGCCAGCTACAACCAGGCCGTGCAGAATCTTTTGTTCGGCAGCGAATCTGCCCTGCTCAAAGATGGGCGCGTCGTCACCATCGAAGCGCTCGGCGGCACCGGCGCCCTCAAGGTCGGCGCCGACTACCTGCGGCGCCTGCTGCCGACAGCTGCTGTCTACATCAGCGATCCGAGCTGGGAGAACCATCGTGCCCTGTTCGAATCGGCCGGTTTCAAGGTAGAGAACTATCCCTACTACGATGCCGCGACCCGTGGCGTCGATTTCGGTGCCATGAAGGCGGCGCTGTCCGGCTTGCCGGCCGGCAGCATCGTCGTCCTGCACGCCTGCTGCCACAACCCGACCGGCGCCGATCTGAGTAAAGCACAGTGGACGGAAGTGGTCGAGACGGTTCGCGCGCACGGCCTGCTGGCCTTCATCGACATGGCCTACCAGGGCTTCGCCGACGGCATCGAGCCGGATGCGCTGGCGCTCAAGCTGTTCGCCGCCTGCGGCCTGCAGTTCTTCGTCTCCAGTTCCTTCTCCAAGTCCTTTTCGCTCTACGGCGAGCGCGTCGGTGCGCTATCCATCGTCACCGCGAGCAAGGAGGAATCGGCGCGCGTGATGTCGCAGGTGAAACGCGTCGTGCGCACCAACTACTCGAACCCGCCGACCCACGGCGGCGCCGTGGTGGCGGCCGTGCTCTCCACCCCCGAACTACGCGCGATGTGGGAAGCGGAACTGGCCGGCATGCGCGAGCGCATCCGCGCCATGCGCAGCGGCCTGGTGGACAAGCTCAAGGCACGCAACGTGGCGCAGGATTTTTCCTTCGTCGCCCACCAGCGCGGCATGTTCTCCTACACCGGCCTGACGGCCGGCCAGGTCGAGCGCCTGAAATCCGAGTTCGGCATCTATGCCGTCAGCACCGGGCGCATCTGCCTGGCAGCGCTGAACACGAAGAACCTCGATTACGTCGCCGACGCAATCGCCGCCGTCATCAAGGAATAGGACATGCTGTTGAAAAAAAACGGGCGCCACTGGCGCCCGTTTTTTTATGAAGCGACTTACTTACCCCGTCCCGGTGTCAGCAGCGGATCCTTCGTCGTACCGCTGATGGCCAGCGGCATCCTGAACGTTGCAGCTGAACTCTTGAGTTCAACATCCACGCTCCCGCTCACCTTCGCATTGCCCGCAATGCCGAGATTGCCGCTGGCCTTGAAAAGCCCGGAACTGAGCTGCACACCGCTGAGGCGGCAGTTCTGCGGGTCGCATTGGAGCGAACCTGTCAGTTGTTCGAATTTCGTCTCACCGCCACGCGTGGGCGCATTGCCAGTTCTGCGCGCAGCCTCGCCAAGGTCGAACCCCTTGACAGCACCCCGCTTCATTTCGAAGGTCGCCTCGGAGCGCAGCGCATCGGCCAGTTTGCCGAGGTTGTCTGCCTTGGCATCGAGCCGCAGGCGGGCCGTCAATTCCCCTTCGGCAGACAGATCCGTGCCGAGGCCGGCCAATAGTTTTGTCACATTCATGTGTTTGAGTTCGAGGTTGCCCGCAAGGGTAGCGCCGCCACTCCACTCCAGGGATGCTTTACCCTCGACCAGTCCCTCATACGCCCTGCCTTCGATCCTGCTCAATTCCAGTCGCGTATCCCGCAGTTCGCCCTTCGCATCGATCGACTGGAATGCCAGACTCGGCTTGAAGGGCGATTTCCAGTTGCTACCGCTTGCGGCAATTCGATAAGTCGCGCCCACCGGCTGCATTTCCAGCTTGAACGTGCTGTCTGCATTTCGCAGCAGGATTTGCTCAAGCGCACCTTTGCCGCTCATCACCGCCTCCCCGCTGTAGCCGCTGAGCAGGACATTGCCGACCGTGATGCTCAGGTAGCTGAGGGTGATGTGGCGAATTTCCACAGTACTAACGCCCGCGTCCGCCTGAGCCAGCCGGCCCAGACCTGCGCCCTTGACACTGACACGATCGAGGGCCAGTTCGTGAAAAATCTTCTTCTCGCCCAGAAGCGAAAGGAAATCCGGCATGGCGCGCGCCGAGGCGACGGTCAGGTAGGCATCCTTGCCGACCGTGATGTTGCGCAAAACAATATGTGGGCGCGGCAATAAGGAGAAGCGGATGCTGCCGACCTTAACCGGGTCATGCAGCATTGCCGAGGCGTTCTGTTCGATCGCCGGCAGATGGCGGCTGTAAGGATAAAGCACCAAAGTCAGTCCCAGCAGGACGGCGATGCCGACTGCGGCGAGCAGGATGAGGAACGGCCAGGGCAGACTTGCCGTACCGCGGCCGATCGGCTCCAGATCGACCGCTTCCTTTTTTGCGCCCTTCTCCTTGCGTGCAAGCAGGGTCTCGATCCGCTCGCGCCAGCCCGGCACCGGCGCAGCCGCATGCGTTTCGTGTTCGACGGCTCCAGCAGTTTGATGCGGCAGGGTTTGATGCGGCGGCAGGGATTCGTATTCAGGCACCGCCGGCAGATCGATCTCTTCGATGAGTGGCGGCGGTGCAGGTTGGGGTTCGGCTACGGCGTCGGCGGAAGGAGACGAAGCAACCTCCTTGGTGAGGACGGGCAGATCCTCGACGGTTTCTTCCAGGTCTTCCGGCGGCAGCGTGTCGCCGAAATCAAGCGGGGCACTCGATTCCACGATCAAGCTGCTTGCCTGCAACTCCGCCAAGGCAGCCTGGGCCGCGCGCTCATCGCCGAATCGCTTGGCCAGATCCGCCACGCTGGCATGGCCATCGACCATGATGAGAATGTTGCGCAGGTTGCGCTGAACCAGGCGCGTGCGCTGGCGCACCGCCTCTTCACCTTCCTTGGTTTTGACGAAGATCGTGCTCTTGTCCATTTTCTTATGCCAACCAAGTAACCGCGCTGATTCTACACGCGAACGGCTTGACGCACTTGGGCGAAGTGTCTACCATTCGCGCCTCGGCAATTCCCCGATAGCTCAGTTGGTAGAGCAACGGACTGTTAATCCGTGTGTCCCTGGTTCGAGCCCAGGTCGGGGAGCCACCCCATCCGCTTACCCCCTTAGGAACGACTCCGCAAGAACACCTCCCGTAAAGGCTATTTTAGACGCCAAACGAGACGTCGGCGAGTGTCGCCGCGTCCCGACGATCTGCCGGTGACTGATTATTGGTCGGGAATGGAGCAGGAAGACCGGCTGCTGCTGCAACCGCTGCCTGCTGTGCAGGAGCCGCAACCGCTGTTCTCGTCGCGGAATGGACCCAGTTCAGGATTGTTCTGCGCGTAGCGCCGATAAAGTCGCTGCACAAAAATGCCGCCCGCCATGATGGCGAAAATCAGGCCGATCGCAATGAGGTAGGTCGTCATCACGCACCCAGCCCGGCAAAACCCATGAAGGCCATCGATAGCAGCCCCGCCAGCATGAGCGACAGGGCCGTGCCCTGCACCACGCCGGGCACTTCGGAGAGTTGCAATCGTTCGCGCATGCTGGCCATCAGCACCAGCGCCAGCGTGAAACCGGCACCGGCGCCCAGGCTGAAGGACAGCGACTGCAGGAAGCTGTATTCGCGCGCCGTCTGGAACAGCGCCACGCCGAGCACGGCGCAGTTGGTGGTGATCAGCGGCAGGTAGATGCCCAGCGCGCGGAACAGCGCCGGGCTGTGCTTCTTCAGGATCATCTCGACCAGTTGCACCGCTGAGGCGATCACCACGATGTAGGCGATCAGGCGCAGGAATTCCAGGTGGAACTGCGTCAGCAGCAGGTTCAGGCCGAAGGCACACAGCGAGGCCACGAGCATGACGAAAGCCGAGGCCAGGCCCATCGGGAACGCCGTATTCATGCGTGCCGAGACGCCGAGGAAGGGACACAGGCCGAGGAACATCGCCAGCACGAAGTTGTTGGCCAGTGCAGCGGAAAGAAATATCTGGCTGAGCGATTCAGGCGACATGACCGCCTCCAGAAGTCGACAGCCGCACTTCCTTGCGACGCCTGATCACCGCGAAGAGCAACAGCCAGGCGCCGAGCACGAAAAATCCGCCCGGTGGCAGCACCATCACCACCCAGGGCTGGAAATTTGCACCGAACAGTGACACGCCGAAGAACTTGCCGGCTCCGAGGATCTCGCGCACGCCGCCCAGCGCAAAAAGACCGATGGTGAAGCCGATGCCCATGCCCAGCGCATTGGTTATGGCCGTCAAGGGCGGATGCTTCGAGGCATGTGCCTCGGCGCGGCCGAGGATGATGCAGTTCACCACGATGAGCTGGATGAAGGCGCCGAGCGCCTCATAGAGCTCCAGACTCACCGCCTGGATGATGTAATCGACCACAGTGACGAAGGTGGCGATGATGACGATGTAAGTGGCAATGCGCACCTCCTTCGGCACCAGCTTGCGCATCAGTGACACCAGCAGGCAGGAGCAGACCAGCACGAAGGTGGTGGCAAAGCCCATGGCCAGGGCGTTCACCGCCGAGACGGTCACCGCCAGCGCCGGGCACATGCCCAACACCATGACGAACACCGGGTTCTGGCGCCAGATGCCCTCCAGAAACTCGTCGAAATTTTTGGCCTGGGAAAGATCTTTCATGATTTCTTGTTCCGCAATTGCTCGATATTCGGCAGCAGCTTCGGCAGCAGCGCCTGTGCGCTGTCGTTGATCGCTTTGCCTACCGCGCGCGAGGTCACCGTCGCGCCGGAAATGGCATCGATCTGCCAGGCGTCCGTCTTGCTCCCGTGCTTGACGACCTTCACCTCGTTGGCCAGCTTCGCCAGCTCACGGTCGAGCTTCACGTCGAGCGCGACAAAATTGGCGAGGAAGGCTTTATCCGTGATGATCTTGTCGCCGATGCCGGGCGTCTCCTTCATCGCCACCACGCCGATGCCGTTGATGCACTGGCAGTCGGGCGAGTAGCCGTAGAGGATACGCACCACATCCGCGTAGCCCGTCGCCGCGCCCTCGACGGCAATGCCGGCCAGACTGCCATCTGCGGCGTACGCCGCGTAGAACTTGATCGCGCCCGCACCCACCTTGCCGCCCGCCTCGCCGCCTGCCGGCCTGATACCCTGCGCCGTAGCCTGCCATTCGCTCATGGTTTTCGCCGCTGGAACAATCCTGAATATCGTTCGTTCCAGCGCCAGGCGGCGGTTGGCCGCGGCGGACTCGTAGGTGCCCTGATAGGCACCGACGATGATGATGCCGCACAGCGCCGAAACGAGTCCCAGCGTCTTCAGCAGCGACGCGGCGGAGGTGGCCTGGGGCGCCTGATCGTTTGGGTTCATGGTTTCTTCGGCTTGTTCTTGAAGAAGCGCTTCTTCGATGTCTTCGCCGCGGCTTCCTCGCGCGAGATGTAGTCAGGATGCAGTGTGTAGCTGGCGGCACGGCCGGCGCGCAGCGAGGCGCCCTTGCCGAAGGGCGTCGGCTGGGTGATCTGCTCGATCAACGGCGTCGTCGCATTGGCGATGAGGATGGCGTACATGACGCCTTCGGGCAGGCCGCCGTAGTAGCGGATCATCACGGTCAGCACGCCGATGAGGATGCCGTAAAGCCACATGCCGCGCGGCGTCACTGGCGACGTCGCCATGTCGGTGGCCATGTAGACGGCGCCGAGGATCAGGCCGCCGGAGAACAGCGTGAAGAAGGGATCGGGATACTTCGCGCCGCCGATGGCGTAGATCAGCCAGGCGGTCAGGCCGGCGCTGCCGAGGACGGCCGTCGGAATGCGCCAGTCCATGAAGCGGCGCAGCGCCAGGTAGGCACCGCAGAGCAGGATCAAGGCTGGCGACGGCCCCACCGCCAGGTGGCCGGACAGGGACGTCAGCAGATCTCCGACGGCAGTCAGCGTCCCTTCAAATTTCCACTTGGCCAGTGGCGTGGCGCCGGTCCACGCATCGAGTGGCATGCCCTTCAGCCAGGCAGTGTTGTCGGCCGGCGCCATCAGCGGCCACGCCAGCGAAGACGGAATGAATTCCATGAAGCGGCCCGGCAGGAAGGACGGTGTGTAGGTGGCGATCGCCGCCGGAAATGCCGCCTGCACGAAGGCCCGCCCGACCAGCGCCGGGTTGAAGACGTTGAAGCCGATGCCGCCGAAAAGCGCCTTGCCCAGGGCGATGGCGGCGAAACCGGCGACGAGACCCATCCACAGCGGGAAGCCCGGTGGCAAAGTCAGTCCCAGCAGGACGCCAGTGATGGTGGCCGAGTAATCCGAAAGATCTCCCGCCTGGCCGCCGAGGCGGACGAACAGCCGTTCGCTGAGCAGGCAGGCGCCGGTGACGACAAGGATCAATGCTGCCGCCGAAATGCCGTACTGGTAGACGAAAAAGGTGCACACCGGCAGCAGCGACAACACCACGTTGCGCATGATCTGCTCGACGCTGCGCGGGCGCTTGATATGCGGCGCACTGCGGATTTCGACGGAAGTTCTCATAAAACCAAACCGCATCTAACACAGAGACACAGAGAACACAGAGAACACAGAGAACACAGAGAACACAGAGGAGACACTGCGATGCTTTTCTCTGTGTTCTCTGTGCCTCTGTGTCCTCTGTGTTGAAAGCGCTTATTCACGCTACCGCCTTCTCACGCAGGATCTGCTTGGCGATGCGGAACTGCTGCACCAGGGGAATGTTCGAGGGACAGATCCAGGTGCAGCTACCACACTCGAAGCAATCGCCGAGATGGTACTGCTCCCCCATCAGGTCGTACTCGCGGCGGGCGGCCAGCATGCCCAGCATCGACGGGTTGAGGCCCATCGGGCAGGATTCGACGCATTCGCCGCACTTGATGCAGGGGTAGGTCTTGCGTCCCTCGTTCGCCGTCATGTCCTCGCCGCGGAATACCAGCACGCCGGAAACGCCTTTCGTCACCGGCACGTCGAGGGAGGCCACCGACTGTCCCATCATCGGACCGCCGAGGATCACCTGCCGTGCCTGCCCGGCTCCGGAGTCTTGCGCACCGGTCTGCGCCAGCACGAAGGACAGCGGCGTGCCGATCGGCACGCGGTAGTTGCCGGGCCGCGCCACGCCGGGGCCGGCGACGGTAACGACACGCTCGATGAGCCCCTGACCCGACGGCAACAGCCGCCCGAGCGCGGCCAGCGTGCCAACGTTGTGCACCACCATGCCCAGCGCCAGCGGCAACTTGCCCGAGGGAATTTCGACGCCGAACAGCGCCGTGATGAGCATTTTCTCCGAGCCCTGCGGATATTTGGTCGGTACCATCTCGACGAGGATGTCGCCCGCCAGCGGCAGCGCGCGGCGCAGGACGGCGGCGGCTTCCGGCTTGTTGTCCTCCACGCCGATGATGGCCCGCTTCGCCCCGGTGGCGTGCATGGCGTAACGGATGCCGACCATCAGATCGCTGGAATGCTCGACCATGAGGCGGTGGTCGCAAGTCAGGTACGGCTCGCATTCGCAACCGTTGACCACCAGCGTCTCCACGCTGGCGCCCGCCGGCAGCGCCAGTTTGGCATGGCTCGGAAAGGCTGCACCGCCCTGCCCGACCATGCCGGTGCGCTGCACGGCCAGGAGGATTTCCTGCGGCGGAAAGGCGTCCATGTCCTGCGGCGCGCCCCACAGCACTTCCTGGGTCGAGGCCTCATAGACGCGGATGACGATGCTTTCCGTCCACGGCCCGCGCGCGCTCGGGCGCAGTTCGATGGCTTCCACCACGCCGCTGGCCGGCGCGTGCTGCGGCACCGACAACCAGCCGTCGGCCTCGGCAATCGGCTGGCCGCGCACCACCTCCTCGCCCACGCGCACGATCGGCCGCGAGGGGCGGCCGATGTGCTGCGACAGCGGCACGACCAGACGCGGCGCGAAGGGCAGGCGGCGGATCGGCATGTCGGCGGTGTGCTTGAAGCCCGGCGGATGCACGCCGCGCTGGAAAGCCTCGCCGCGGAAGTAGGAAAGCAGTTTCATGGGAAACCCAACCTCATCTAACGCAAAGGACGCAAAGGCGCGAAGAGCGCAAAGAACATCATGTGAAGAACCTTTGCGATCTTTGCGTCTTTGCGAACTTTGCGTTGAAAGCGGTTTTCATCATCAGTTGTACTTTGCCGCCCGCGCTATCAGCTTCTCTATACCCGGCTCGTTCATGTTCCACGGCGTGCCGGGGTGCAGGCAGCCGGCGGTGCACTTCTCGGCAGCCTTGACGATGTCGGCGTACTTGCCGCCCTTCGGATTTACCACGATCGCCTGCTTCTGCTCGTTGTAGACGAAGACCTTGGGTGCGAGGGTGGTGCACTCGTCGCAGGCGGTGCATTCCGGCGACTCGACCCACACCGGCTCGTAACCATCCGCCGCCGCGGCCGTGCCCTGCGCCGCAGGTGTCTGCGGCGAACTGGCCGCCGGCGCAACGCCGCCTGCCACGCCCAGGCTGGCGGTGATCTTCGCCAGCAGTTCCGCGCGCACCTGGTCGGTCAGCATTTCGGTATCCACGGACGCCTTGTCGAGTCCGGCGAGGTTCTTCAGCTGCTTCCAGAAATTCAGGCGCTCCTCTGAGGCACGCACCAGGTCGTCGGTCAGTAGCAGGCGCATGAGGCGGTTCTTCTTGTCCACCGCCCAGATGAAGGGGAACTTGCCTTCACGCTCGCCCTTGTCGAGCGGGAGGAAGTCGGCCAACGGCACCATGTCGTCGTTCCAGGTCTCCGGCGGCGCTTTGCGGAACTGCTTGGCGAAGCGCCCTTCCGTCGCGGCGAAGTCGGCGAAGGTCATCGGCAGATCCATCTTCTGCGCTGCGCCATTCTCGTCGGTGTAGTTCAGGGTGTAGACCGGCCAGTCCAGCTCCAGCGCCGGGTTGCCTTCGAGGCTGACGCATTCCGAGAAGGTCACGCCCGCATCCGGATCGAAGCGGAACAGCGGATAGGCGCGTCCTTCCACCGCCAGCTTGCTCTGGTCCACGCTCTTGTCGTCGCCGATGCCGTGTTCCGGCGGGCAGACGGCATAGATATTGAACAGCGCCGGCCGACGCGAATTGAGGCCGTCGATGTAGCTTTCGATGAGGTGGTTGGTATGGGCGATGGTGCCGGACATCACGTAGGAAGTACGATGCGCCATGCCGATCAGGCTGATTTCCTTGCGCGTCTCCTGCTTGCCGCGCTGGGCCACGCCGAACGGTGCCATGTCGGACACCTGGCTGATGAAGCCCGAGGTGCACGCCTGGCCGCCAGTGTTGGAATACACCTGCGTGTCGACCACCAGCACCTTGATCGGCATGCCGGACATGAGCGCGCGCGACAGATTCTGGAAGCCGATGTCGTACATGGCGCCGTCGCCGCCGATCGACACCACCGGTGGACACAGCAGCCACTCGTCCTCGGTGAACTTCTGCCAGGTGAAGCGGTGGAAAAAGTCCTCGTGCTTGTCGACGGCGTACTCGTTGGCGAGCTCCAGCTCGGCCATGCGCACTGCCTTGAAGCCTTCCGCCATCTTCGCCATGTGACCTTCGAAGATGCCCATCGCCACCGACGGGCTGTCCTGGAACAGGTGGCTGGTCCAGGGGAAGGGATAGGGGTGGAAGGGATAGGTCGAGCCCCACACCGAGGTGCAACCGGTGGAGTTGATGATGCCCATCTCGGCACGGCCGCGGCCGGTCGGCCCTTCGACATAGCGCCACTTCAGGTCCTTCAGCTTCTCGATGAGTTGCGTCGCCCACTTCACCCAGGCCGGATCGAGCGGCCGCGAGGGCTTGTTCTCCATGATCTTCGCCGACAGGCTGGCCAGCGTCAGATCCTCGCCCTGTGCGGCGTTCACCGCCTGCAGCACCGCGCTGGTGTCGGACAAATCCACCGATTCGGTCAGCTTCATGCGGATGTGCTTCTCCAGGCGCGCGATGAGGTCGTCCAGGTGGGCGACGTGCTGCTCCACGCGCGGCTGCATCAGCGCCGTCACGGTACCGGTGAACAGATGGATGGCGGTCTTCTCGCCGCAGCCGAGGCAGGCGCCGTCGCCGCAGGGCATGGAGCCGTAGTTGCGCTTGTCGAGCAGCAGCGTCTCCAGCGCGCCGATCTTTTCGTCGAGGCTGTCGATGCGGCTGTACTCCGGCGGCGTGGTCGGCAGGTCGAGCCAGAAATTCCAGTCCTGGCGCAGGCGTTCGGTGGATTCCTCGGTCTGCGTCACCATGCGCAGCGCGTCGTCCTCGCACACCTTGACGCACAACGCGCAGGCCTTGCAGGTGTAGGGGTTGATGGTGATGGAGAACAGGCCGCCCGCGCCCTTGCCCTTTTTCTCCTTCAGCGTCCAGTAGGGCTTGGTCGTGCCGAACTGGAAGTCGCCGATCGCGTCGCGGAAGAGTCCGAACTCCTCGGCCAGCTTCTCGCGCTCGGCCTCCGGCGCCTCGGCGACGGTGGCATTGATGGCATCGTCGATGAGCGGACGCACGCTCACGCCATCGCCCTCGATCATGCCGCGCAGCTTCTTCTCCAGCGTGCGCACGGCGCGGCGCAGGAAGCGTGTCGGCCGGCCGCCGCGCTCGACGCGCGTGACGGCGGTGTTGAAGATGTCGGCCACCGTGCTCACCAGGCCGGGGATGGCGCTGTCCGGGCACTCCGTATAGCAGTTGCCGCAGGCGGTGCAGTTCTCCGCAATCCATTCCGGATACTCGAAGCGGATCTGCGTCATGTCGCGGAACACCCCGGTCGCCGCCGGCACCAGCGAGGCGCCGATGAACGGATCGACCAGGTTGTCCGAACCCTTGCCGCTGGCGTAGAAACTGCCGGTCTGTTCCCAGAAGCGGTGGATGTCGGCGACCTTGCCGTCGCCCTCGGGCAACTGCTTGAGCATGATCGGCATGCCTGCCGCCTTCTCCACCAGGTTGCGCCGTGTCGCACCGACTGACTTTTCCCCGATCTCTTTCAGTTCGCTGTAACCGCGGCGTACTACGCGCAGGTTGTCGTCCACCACGCGCTTGCCCTTGTCGCCGAACTTCGCCTGCAATTGGTCCTCGATGGCCTTGAACAGTTTTTCCTCGGACAAGTCGGCATTCTTCATCACTGACGACGCGGCAAAGAACGCGCCCTGGAAGGCGATGCCCTGCATGCGCAGTTGCAGGTCGGCGCTGCCGGCCTCCTCGCGCGCGATCTGGAAGGCGTCGAGGTAGAAGACGCGGATGTCGTTGTCGACGATCTGCTTCTGCATCCACTGCGGGAAGCTGGCCCACAGGTCGGCTTCCTCGCGGTTGCTCTGCAGGATGAGCACGCCGCCCTGCTTCAGGCCGGCGACGGGGTTCGAGTGCTCATGCACGTTGGGGTCGGGCGACAACACCACATCCACATAGACGTACTCGCAATTCACGCGGATCGGGTCCGGCGACGCCGAGAGGTAATAGGTGGTCGGCTGGCCTTTTTTCTCCGAGCCGTACTTCGGATTCGCCTTGATGTCCCAGCCAAGCAGCTCGTACAGCGTCATTGCCAGGTTCTTGCCGGTGGTGATGGCGCCCCAGCCGCCCACCGAATGCATGCGCACCGTGATCGATTCCTTCGGCAGCAGGTTCGGGTTCTCGCTGCCGCGCACGGCCAGGTTGCGGATGTGCGGATAGGCTTCGAGGACGTTCTGGCCGTGGATCTCGTCCTTCGGATTGGCCGGCGTCTCGCGCACGAAATCCACCGACAGGTAGAAGAACTTCTTCTGCGGTGTCGAGTTGTCACCCCTCGGCAGCATGTTCTCCACCGTGCCGATCAGCGCTTCGGGCTGCATGTCGCGCGAGCCCAGGCCGTAGCAGCCGGAATACAGGCGCGGCATGTCCTTCGCCGAGGCGTAGGACGCATAGCCTTCATAGGCCGGCTTGCCTTCGGTAGTCCCGTTTTCCAGGCACTTCGACAATGTGGCGCGCACCTCGCGCATCAGCGGCAGATCCTCGGCCAGCGGCTGGTCGGTGCGCTCCAGCACCGTCACGCCTTTCTTGCCCTTGAGCAGCGTGCCGATGAGGTCGCCCGGGAAGGGACGGAACATGGTCAGGTCCACCACGCCGACCTTCAGCTTGCGCGTCTCGCGCAGGTAATCGGCGACGGCTTCCGCCTGCACGATCATGCTGCCCATGCCGACGATCAGGTAATCGGCATCCTCCGTGCGATAGCCCGCCACGCGCTGGTAGCGCCGGCCGGTCAGTTCGGCGAACTCCACCATGCAGCTTTCGCTGATCTCCTTGATGTGGTCGAAGAAGTACGGCCGCTGGCCGGCCACCGCCTGCATGTAGGCATCCTGATTCTGCACCGAGCCGGAGAGCAGCGGCACGTCCACGTCCCAGATCGCCGGCACGCGGCGACGCTTCGGGCCGTAGAGCATGGCCTGGGCCGGCGTCGGCGTGTCGATCAGGTCGTCCGGTTTGCCGAGGTACTCGGCCACCAGTTCGCGCTCGGGCAGGCGCACCGACTCGATCAGGTGCGTGGTAAGAAAGCCGTCCTGGCCGATGATGGCCGGCGTCAGCGACAGCTCCGCCACCTTGCGCGCGATCAGGTTGAGGTCGGCCGCGCCCTGAGCGTCCTTCGCCATCACCTGGATGAAGCCGGTATCGTCGATGCAGTGATAGTCGTCATGGCCGGCGTGCACGTTGAGCGAGGCCTTGGTGATGGCGCGGCAACCCATGTTGAGTACATACGGCAGGCGCTTGCCGACTGCCGCGTAGAGCGACTCGTGCATGAAGGCGACGCCCTGTCCGGAAGAGAAATTCACGGCGCGCAGGCCGGTCATCGACATGCCGGCGGTGACGCCGGCGGCGGCGTGCTCCGATTCCGGCTCGATGAAGATCAGCGGCCGCTCGGAAATGTTGAGGTGCCCCTGCGCCACGGCCTCGGCCCAGTACTCGCCCATCTGCGTCGAGGGCGTGATCGGATAGGCGCCGGCGGCATCCGAGGCCTCGCGCTCGACGTGGACGACGGCAGTGTTGCCGTCCACCGCCTCGCGCACGCCCGGGTACTTGACCTTCGTCTTGTCCTTGCCGGCACCGGAGGCGGATTCGAAGAGTTTGTATTCCATCAGTTTTTTCAGCATGTCAGCACCTCATGCGCCAATCAGGGGAAGCGGGTTCTGGCGCAGGATCTTCTTCGATTCCACGCCTTTGACCGCGGTATTGGGGTTGTTGAACCAGACGATCGCGCCGGTCGGGCAGCGTTCGATGGCTTTCTTTGCCGCACGCGCGTTTTGCGCGTAATCGATCACGGCCAGGTTGTTCTCGAGTTTCATCACGCCGGGCGCAGCGTCGACGACGCACTTGCCGCAGGCGGTGCAGGCCACCTCGCAGCTCGCCTCGGCAGTGTCGCCATCGGCGAGATTCTTGCAGGCCACCCACAACTGGTGCGAGATCGGTTCCAGCGAGAACAGATCCTTCGGGCAAACCTCAATGCAGTCGTTGCAGGCGGTGCACTTGTCGGCGTCCACCACCGGCAGGCCGTGGCTGTCCATGTGGATTGCATCAAAATCGCAGACATCGGCGCAGTCGGCCAGGCCAAGGCAACCCCAGGCGCAATCCTTGCCGCCGCCGCTGACGACGGCCGCGGCGCGGCAGGTTGACAGACCGGCGTAGCGGGCACGCATGAAGGCCACATGCTGGCCGCCGGCACAGGCCAGGCGCGCCACACGCTTTTCCACCGAACCGGCATCCACGCCGAGCAGATCGGCGATCACGACGTTCTGCGCCGGCGCATTCACGGTGCACTGGGCAGGCATGATCTCGCCGGCGACGACCTTCTCGGCGAAGTTGCGGCAGCCGGCCATGCCGCAGGCGCCGCAATTGGATTTCGGCAGCAACTCCTCGACCTGCTCGATGCGCGGGTCCTCATAGACGTACAGGCGGCGGTTGGCGAAGGCGATCACGCCTGCCAGGACGACGCCCAGCAACGCCATGAAAATCCCGGCGTAGGCTAGTTCCGTCATCGAGCCGATGCTGCCCATCGAATTCCTTTAGGTTTGAAATAACCATAACTGCAACAGGGTCTGAATGCCAAGCGAACGCTCCAGGCGCGGACCGGGCAAAAAAAAGACTCTGGAACCTGATGGCGTCGGGCCACGGCCTTGCGGGCCATGGGGACAACAACCATTCACGGGGCAGCCGGAGATCGAATCCGGCTTACGGGACGGCCTGGCGGGTGTGCCAGTCCGGGTGACACGCAAGCAACGTTGTTACGTCAAATGCGCTCGTGTGAAAAGAAGTATAGGAACTGTGCCGCGCCGCAACAAGCAAGTCTTATATATGACAACCCAAAGTTTTCCTTATACATGACCTAGAGTTAGCCTGATATCTCGTATCACGCAATGGCGTTTCCCATGGCGGAAGGAAAACGGTTCTGCGCCGCAGCATTGCCGGCGCGAAATTCGAGGTGGCTACCTATAATTAAAGAAGGCGCTTGATTCCGCCGGCATTCACCCAACCTGACTAACATATGAACGCTTCCATGCATATTCGCCCGCCCGCCGTCGCCGGCATGTTCTACCCGGACGACGAGGCCGTGCTCGCGCGCGAGATCCGCGACTATCTCGCGGCCGTCCCGGCCCGGCAGGCCCCAGCGCCCAAGGTACTGATCGTGCCGCACGCCGGCTACATCTACTCCGGTGCGGTCGCCGCCCGCGCCTACGCCCGGCTGGCGCCGGTACGCGCGACGATTAGCCGCGTGGTGCTGCTCGGCCCGGCGCACCGCGTGCCGATCCGCGGTCTCGCCCTGCCCGTTGCCGAGGCCTACGCCACGCCGCTCGGCAGCGTGCGCATCGATGCCGAAGGCGCCGCCGCCGCCCTGAAGCTGCCGCAGGTCACCGCCAGCGACGTGGCGCACAACCTGGAGCACTCGCTCGAAGTGCAGGTGCCCTTCCTGCAGAGCGTGCTCGACGACTTCACCCTGCTGCCCTTCGCCGTCGGCGCGGCCACGCCCGCCCAGGTCGCCGAAGTGCTCGATCTGCTCTGGGGCGGGCCGGAAACGCTCATCCTCATCAGCTCGGACCTCTCGCATTTCCACCCGTACGCCGCGGCGCAGGGCATCGACAGGGGCACGGTCGGCACGATCCTCGCCTGTGAGCCGACCCTCGATCATGAACAGGCCTGCGGCGCCACGCCGATCAACGGCCTCCTGCTCAGCGCCAGGCGACGCGGCATGAAGATCGAACTGCTCGATCTGCGCAACTCCGGCGACACCGCCGGCGACCGCTCCCGCGTCGTCGGTTACGCCGCCTTCGCCCTCTCGGAACCCGCCCGTGAGCAGAACTGAACTGGGCAACACGCTCCTGCAGCTGGCGCGCGCCGCCATCGGCGAACGACTCGGCCAGCCGTCGCCGTCGGCCGCGACGCACGATTTGCTCCAGCAGCCCGGCGCCACCTTCGTCACGCTGATGCAGCACGGCCAGTTGCGCGGCTGCATCGGCTCGCTCGAAGCACACCGCCCGCTCGCCCAGGATGTGCGTGAAAACGCCCTCGCCGCCGCCTTCCGCGACCCGCGTTTCCAGCCGCTGGTGCTCGATGAATTCGCGTTTACTGCGGTCGAGGTGTCGCTGCTCACGCCGCCCGCGCCCATGGACTTCCGCGACGAGGCCGACTTCATGGCCCAGTTGCGCCCCGGCGAGGACGGCATCGTCTTCCGGTACGGCCACCACCGCAGCACCTTCCTGCCGCAGGTGTGGGAGAGCCTGCCCGATCCGCATCAGTTCATGCAGCAGCTCAAGCGCAAGGCCGGCCTGCCGCCCAACTTCTGGGCCGCCGAAGTGACGGTGTCGCGCTACACGGTGTCGAAGTGGAAGGAAGCCCGGTGAGCCATCCTGTCATTCCCACAAAAGCCCCCGCCATTCCCGCGAAGCTTGTCCCCGTATGCTTGAAGCGGGGAGCGGGAATCCAATGCCTTCTCTACAGCGCCGATGGGTCCCCGTTTTCACGGGGACGACATGCATGAAAGACACCTACCCCGGCCGCTGGTGGCATTTCATCGACGACGGCCGCATCCAGTGCGACCTGTGCCCGCGCGACTGCAAGCTGCGCGACGGCCAGCGCGGCGCCTGCTTCGTGCGCCAGCGCGTCGGCGACGGCATGGTGCTCACCACCTACGGGCGCAGCTCCGGCTTCTGCGTCGACCCCATCGAGAAAAAACCGCTCAACCACTTCTTCCCCGGCAGCAGCGTCTTTTCCTTCGGCACCGCCGGCTGCAACCTCGCCTGCAAGTTCTGCCAGAACTGGGACATCTCCAAGTCGCAGGACATGGACAGCCTGATGGACGCCGCCTCGCCCGAAGAAATCGCCCGCGTTGCCGCCGAGAATGGCTGCAAGAGCGTCGCCTTCACCTACAACGACCCGGTGATCTTCGCCGAGTACGCCATGGACGTCGCCGACGCCTGCCACGAACGCGGCGTGCAGACGGTGGCCGTCACCGCCGGCTACATGCACGACCAGGCGCGGCGCGAGTTCTACGCCAAGATGGACGCCGCCAACGTCGACCTGAAGGCCTTCAGCGAGGATTTCTACTACAAGCTCACCGGCGCCCACCTGCAGCCGGTGCTCGAGACGCTGGCCTACCTCAAGCACGAAACAGACTGCTGGTTCGAACTGACCACCCTGCTGATCCCCGGAAAAAACGACTCCGCCGCCGAGATCGAGGCCATGTCGAAGTGGATCGTCAGGGAACTCGGCCGCGACGTGCCCATCCATTTCACCGCCTTCCACCCCGACTACAAGCTCGACGACGTCCCCGCCACGCCCGCCGCCACGCTGCAGCGGGCACGCAGGATCGCGCTCGCCGAGGGCATCCGCTACGTCTATACCGGCAACGTGCACGACACCGAAGGCGGCACCACTTACTGCCCCGGCTGCAGCAAACCGCTGATCGTGCGCGACTGGCACCAGATCCTCGCCTACGACCTCACCGAGGAAGGCCACTGCGAACACTGCGGCACGCCCGTCGCCGGCCGCTTCGGCAAATACACAGGCCAGTTCGGCCGCCGCCGCATCCCCATGCGCATACGCATGGGCGTGTAGTCATCCCCCGTTGACCGTCATTCCCGCGAAAGCGGGAATCCATGAACAGAAACATGCCGCCATGTCCGTCCGCCACCTCGAAGTCCTCATCCCCGCCGCCAAAGTCAGCCTCCCCGGCACGCTGACCCTGCCCGAAAACACATCGGGCGTCGTCGCCTTCGCCCACGGCAGCGGTAGCAGCCGCCACAGCCCGCGCAACCGCTACGTCGCCGAAGTCCTGCACGCACACCGCATCGCCACCCTGCTCTTCGACCTGCTCACCCCGCACGAAGACCAGACCTATGAAACGCGCTTCGACATCGCCCTCCTCACCCAACGGCTGCTCGCCGTCCTCGAATGGCTGGAAGGCAATGAAGACACGCAGGGAATGAAGATCGGTTGCTTCGGCGCCAGCACCGGCGCCGCCGCGGCCCTGCAGGCGGCGGCCAGGCACCCCAGCGTCGCCGCCGTCGTCTCGCGCGGCGGCCGCCCCGACCTCGCCGGCCCGCAGGCACTGACTTTGGTCCGCGCCCCCACCCTGCTCATTGTCGGCGGCCACGACGACGTCGTGATCGACCTCAACCAGCAGGCTTACGAACTACTGCGCTGCGAGAAGAAACTGGAGATCGTGCCGGGGGCAACCCATCTCTTCGAAGAACCGGGCACGCTGGAACAAGCGGCGGAACATGCGGCCAAGTGGTTTCAATCGCACTTTGTGGCGGCGGACAATTGAACGGGTAGGAACTGCTTGCGACCGTAATCGTCATTCCCGCGGAGCTTGTCCCCGCATGCTCGAAGCGAGGGGGGGCGGGAATCCAGAAGCAGCGCGGATTACTGACGCAACAACAAGCCGGGGAAAGTCAGTCGCCGTGACACGGCGAAAGAGTGATAGCGACCCGGACAGGCCCCGCGTGAATGTCTTATACGCAACGCTCGCGCATCGCTTCGACTGTTCGTACAAGAACCAATCAGTCAATGACTCTTCTTTCACTGCTGGTTGCGCACGGATCCAGTCGAAAATGTCACTCGACAGCAATTGAAGTTCATCGCACAGGGAAGACATGACTACCTCTTTAGACAGATTCAGAGTGTACATCGAGTGGCACCGGGGGATCTGGCGATGCTGTATAGATTAGATGCCTGCGCCAACGCAAGGTCTTTGCTGGTGAAATTGTTCAGGGCGCTTTTAAGACTATCCTGTTCTATGCTTAATAAGTAGGCTATTGACTATGCATAATAGAGATGTCATATTCATGCAACCAGATAGGGCCTATTCAAAATGAGAACTACAATCACAATTATGTTTGCGTTGTTCCTTAGTGCTTGTTCGGTAGCTGAGGTGCGCCCGATCGAGAAACCCAAGAGCGAGCTTGCATGGAATATCCAGGTACTGGATATCAGAATTGATGATAGCCGTATTGCAAATCACTGGGCGGGCGTATTCGCAATGGGTGGTTTCAGTGCTGAGAAAGCTGCCTCACTGAAACCCATGATCGTAAGTGCCTTGAGTGGATTTGCTACTAGTCAGAACGCGAAAAGAGCTGTGCTAATAGTGAATATCGAAAAGTATATGCAAGTGCTGGGAGGGAATGAAGGAGGCGCGATAGCAAGGGTGAGTTGGCAGCTCAATGATGAACGAGACAATTCAATCCTGAGCGGGACTTTTTTCGCAGCCAGGTCAGCAGCAGGGTTTGATGTCATGAATCTTGGGGAGTTGATACTTGGAATTGTAGGCAGTAGGGTAGTGCAGTCAGTAGCTGATGCAGTTAACAAATCTCAATCAGCGACACCCATCGATCACACTTTTGCCAACTTTGAAGAGGCAATTAGATCGCTTCCAAAGTCAGTATTTGGCGGGGGAGGTCTGATAATTGGTGCAGCAACGGAACAATCACCAGATTGGACTTGGGTTAAATAGCCAAGTATCTATAGCGAATAATTCAGTGATAGATTGAACACACGCCTTCCAAAAAAGCCGTTGTTAGAAACGCGCTGTTGCACATTTCAGGAAGTCCGGTTCGCATGGTCCGATCCCTCACCGATGGCGCCGCGGGAGTGGCGCCATCGAAAACAAAGACCAAAAACCGGCCGATGTTGAGACGATGATCGTGATCTGCTCGTCCCTGGTGGACGGTCGCTATACTAAAAACACTGAGCGCTTTACTCCCCCACCACAATAAACGGTGCCCACATGGCCGGATGGTGGGCGTGCGGTATGTCGCCGCGCCGCATAAGGGCAAACATTGACTGGCGCAGCGCCTCGGCCTTGGACTGGCCCTTTCCCGACTGATCGAAAACGCCGGTGGTGAGCGCCGCCGAGGCATTTGTCTCCACCGCCCAGTGCGACACCATGAGGGCACGCGCGCCGGCGTAGAAGAAGGCGCGAGCCAAGCCGGAGAGGCCCTCAGCCCCAGGCTTGCCGTCCGAGGCTGCCGTGTTGCAGGCGGAGAGCACCACCCAGTCTGCATTGAGCTTCAACTGGGATATCTCGCTGGCGGTGAGCAAGCCATCGTCCACTTCGCTCGCTTGCTGCGGTGGAGTGAGCACCAGCGCCGGCTCGGCCATGCCCCTGAACTCCTCTGCCATCAGACCATGGGTGGCAAAGGCGAGCACCCGCGCGCGGGCAAGGTCGATCTGCTTGACCTTGCTTTCGGTGGCCTGTGCACCAAGGTATAGGGCTTTGGGAGGCGCCTTGAGCGCCACTGCAATGCGCTTGAGCTCGTCCGCCGTGTCGGGCAGCGGTTCCATGCGTCTAACCTCCTTCGGGTCGGCTACCAGCCCGCGCGAGATAATGCCGGCCGGCACCATTCGGCTCCGCGCCTGCCCTTGTACTGTGGAGCGCGTGCCTTCGAGCACTGGATCGCCGAAGCCGATCATGGGTTCTCCTGCCGCAGCGCTCCGTTCAAAGACGCGCAGGGCGCGCAAGCTGCTCACCGAGGGCAGCACCGTGAGGGCGTATTTATTGATGAGCCAAGCCACTTCGCTGTGGACGACCGGCGTCTTGGGCGCCTCGCTCACCAGCACTGCCGGCGGCAGGCTTTGGAGCGCACCGTCGGGCACGAGGATAAGATGCTTTACATCCCCGAGCAACGCCTCGGCTGAGCTGAAGAGTTTTCGGTAGAGCTCGTGGGCTCGCACGGCATCGAACGGTTGGGCAAGGAGCAGATCGGGCCTGTTGCTGGCGCCCAGGTCTAGCCGCAAGCGTAGGGTACGCACGGCAGTATCCAGTTCGGCGCGATTGAGTTCGATGCGCTTGAACAGCACCTTGTCCCGCCGCAGCACCCAAAGGTAGCCTCGATCTTTGATTACCAGCCACAGCAGCAGCGCTTCTTCGTCGCCGAGCAGCTTCTGTGCAGCCTCCACGCTGAGCGGCCGCGGCTGGGTGAGTTCGCCGTAGCGAGGGAACTCCTTGGCGATGCGCGCATCGAGCGTACTTAACTTGTCCTTGGTATCCGCTTCGGCCAACTTGAGTTGCCGGCCGCGCTCCGCATTGCGCTCGGCAGTTGGCTTGGAGACTTCGGCCAAGCGGTCGGCTTCGAGTTTCTCCAGGTAAGCGTGTAGGTCCTGCTTTTCGCGCGCGACTTTGGCCAGCGCATCCGAGCCGGCGGCATGGCGTGCCGCCATCTTGACGACCTGCTCGGCCGTATTGCTGGCGCGCGCCCATTGCGCCACTTCGAAGGTTTCGGCCGCCACCGCTCCCGGCGGGCCGGCAGCAACACCGGCATCTAACAGCAGGCCAACATGGCCTTCAAACTTATCGGCCACGGTGTGCTGCTCGGCGCGAAGACCTCGTTGAGCAGACTCATCTTTCAAACTGAAGCGGGTGGTGTAGATACGAATGGCGTGGCGTAGAGGTGGGAGTACGTCGGCGTGACGGCCTTGATCGTGGTACACCCACGCCAGGTTGTTCAGGCTCGTGGCCACAGCGGGATGTTCGGGTCCGAGGGCTTTTTCCCCTATGGCCAAGCTGCGATTGAAGAGTGGCTCGGCAAGAGCATACTGGCCTTGATTACGGTAGAGATCTGCGAGGTTGTTCAGGCTTGTAGCCACATTGGGATGTTCGGGTCCGAGGGCTTTTTCCCCTATGGCCAAGCTGCGATTGAAGAGTGGCTCGGCAAGAGCATACTGGCCTTGATTACGGTAGAGATCTGCGAGGTTGTTCAGGCTTGTAGCCACATTGGGATGTTCGGGTCCGAGGGCTTTTTCCCCTATGGCCAAGCTGCGATTGAAGAGTGGCTCGGCAAGAGCATACTGGCCTTGGTTGCTATAAAGCAGTGCCAGGCTGTTCAGGCTCACCCCCACATTAGGATGCTCGGGGCCAAGGGACTTCTCCATGATGGCAAGGCTGCGTTTGAGGAACGGCTCGGCCTGCGCGTTCTGACCCTGGTCGCGGTAATTCTCCGCTAGGTTGATCAGACTATTGGCCACATCGGGATGCTCGGAGCCGAGGGACTTTTCCCGTATGGCAAGGCTGCGCCGGTAGAGGGGTTCAGCAAGAGCATATTGACCTTGGTTGCTATAAAGCAGTGCCAGGTTGTTCAGGCTCACAGCCACATCGGGATGCTCATGGCCGAAGACCTTTTCCGTTATGGCGAGGCTGCGCTGGTAGAGTGGCTCTGCCAGTACGTACTGGCCCTGGGTTCGGTATAACTCCGCCAGATTATTCAGGCTTACGGCCACATCGGGATGTTCGGGGCCGAGGGACTTTTCCCGTATGGCAAGGCTGCGCTGGTAGAGGGGTTCAGCAAGAGCATATTGACCTTGGTTGCTATAAAGCAGTGCCAGGCTGTTCAGGCTCAAGGCAACACGTGGATGCTCGGAACCGAGGGCTTTTTCCCATATGGCTAGACTGCGCCGGTAGGCGGGTTCAGCCTGTGCGTACTTACCTTTTTCGACGTAAAACCCCGCTAGATTGTGAAGCCTCAAGGCCACATCGGGATGCTCGGGACCGAAGACCTTTTCCGTTATGGCGAGGCTGCGCTGGTAGAGTGGCTCTGCCAGTACGTACTGGCCCTGGGTTCGGTATAACTCCGCCAGATTATTCAGGCTTACGGCCACATCGGGATGTTCGGGGCCGAGGGACTTTTCCCGTATGGCAAGGCTGCGCTGGTAGAGGGGCTCTGCCAGTGCGTACTGGCCTTGCCTGTCGTAAAGTAGTGCCAGGTTATTCAGGCTCACCGCCACATTAGGATGCTCGGCGCCAAAGGTCTTTTCCATGATGGCCAAGCTGCGCCGGTGGAGGGGTTCGGCAATTGCGTACTGACCTTGCTTGTTGTAAAGCAGTGCCAGGTTGTTCAAGCTCTGGGCAACATCAGGATGCTCTGGGCCGAGGGTATTTCCTCGTATGGCAAGGCTGCGTTTAAAGAGTGGCTCGGCTTCAGCGTAGCGCCCTTGGTCTTGATAAAGTCCTGCCAAGTTATTAAGGCCCAGAGCCACATCGGAGTGCTCGGGGCCGAGGACTTTTTCCCATATGGCTAGGCTGCGCCGGTAGAGAGGTTCAGCAAGAGCATACTGGCCTTGGATGTTATAAAGCAGTGCCAGGTTATTCAAGCTTTTTGCCACATATGGATGACCCGGTCCAAATGACGCTTCCGCCTCCCTGCGTCCGTCCTCGAAGCGGATCCGGGCAGTTTCGTAGTCGCCCTTCTCATAAGCGGTGTTGCCTGCATCCATCAGCGCATTCCACTCCGCTTCGCCAGCGAAAACAGGCATTGCGAGTAACGCAAGGGGGAATACGGCGAAGAGAACCAATCGTTTCATGGAAGACAAGCTCGTGAAGTAGTCAATAGCGCACGATGCCCTCGTAGCAGCTCACCTCCATTCACCAGATAGGCGGCTGTTCATTAGGCGCAGGGGCTATTCATGGCCCGTGTTTCGCACCCTAGCATTATTCGCTATTACTCATCATAATTTGCCCGGATACCCCTCGGTAATGGATATGCACCGATGAACCTTGTTCGGTTACTGACAGCCTTGTTTTTATTCAAGACGCTTGGGGCGTGGGCTTCGGACCCGGCAGAAAACATCCGGAAACTCCCGCCACCAAGCGAATCGACCCAATCATGGGGGCTTCCTCCTCAGGAGCTTGCCCAATCATTGGCCGATGCCATTGGAGGGGGAGTCAGCCCCGAACAATACAAGAGCGTACTGTCAGCGCTTGGAAAGGAAGCCACTTTCGCGCGCCGGGGTAGTAAGGAGGCAATGATTTATGCAACTTACTCCCCTGCTGTCGTCCTGGTTCTAAACGGTAGGGGCGCTACGGGCTCCGGCATACTGGTCACAAATACCCACATCCTGACTAACTGGCATGTAGTGCGCTGGGAATCATATGTGAGCGTCTTTTTCAAGCCCAAGCTGGAAGGCGGCAAACCTGCCCAAGCTGATCTTGTACTTGCGCGCGTGGTAAAGATCGATCAAGTTAGTGATCTTGCCATGCTAGAACTATCTTCACCCGTAAGGAACGTCAAACCGATTGATCTGGGGACATTGAATGAAGTGCGAGTAGGGTCCGACGTACACGCCATTGGCCACCCTTTGGGGGAATCCTGGACATACACAAAGGGCATAGTCAGCCAGATACGCAGGAGCTATGCATGGAGTTCTTCTCTTGGCTTGCAGCACCAGGCAGACGTGATTCAAACCCAGACACCTATCAATCCAGGTAATTCAGGAGGACCGCTTCTTTCAGACGCTGGGCGCTTAGTGGGTGTTAATTCATTCAAGTCCGAAGGGGAAGGCGTGAACTTCGCGGTAAGCGTTGACGATGTGCGCCGGTTCTATGCCAACACTGCGAATCGCTACGCCGCAACCGTACCCACTGCTCCGACTCCCTGCACAGTACGCTTTGGTGTGCGCGCTTGGTCGCAGGCGGTGCCCGGGTATCTCACTCTTGTTGATTTCGACTGTGATGGCATCGCTGACGGCAACTACGCCGAACCATCCAATCCGTCGGTGCCCATTACTCTTTCGTATTTTCGCAACCAGCTTTTGGTAGTGATGTTCTACGATAGCAATCGCGATGGGCGGTGGGATTATTCTTACCACTACATTACAGGACGGGTATTACCTGATCTTATTGGCTACCACGACGACGGGACTCTGAGGGTCAGCAGGTTTGTCTACAACCCGGCCTTGCCGCGCTGAACTTCATCGGCGGTTTGGAAATCAAAAGTTCACGGCAGAGATTCCACCAAAAGGAGATCAGGAAGGTCGATGTGCTGGTTTAGGTCGAGCGGGCGTAGTGGCGGCCAACCGTCTAATTCTCGGCCGTTAGTGGCTAAAGCAAATGCGATAGGAAGATGTTCTAGATATCGTAAGAGCACAGCGGTTCGGTGTCTTCCGTTAATGAATTGTGTTCTTCCTGCAATGAACTGAACGGTGGGCAACTTGAACCGCGCAATTCCGCCCACCGGGGGGCAGAACCAGTCCTTAAGGTACGCGGAAGTTACTTTATTGGATTCCCGGCAGAGCAGGTCCTGCTGGTTGAAGTGTTCAAGCAACACTTTTCTCGTAACCCAAAAGGGCTTGTCTGAATCTAATGAGAGTTCTGCATAACAACGCATCGTCACGCTACCCATGGAGCACCGGAGTAAGCCCTATAAAAACCCAATAGCCCAGCCTGTGAGATACGTACGCACTATACGATCGTTTCAGGTGAAGGGCGAGTTATCGAATCCCCTATATCAGCCGTTCGCCATAGATTCTCACTAGAGGGTGAGCGGCCGCTTTGGCCGAGTTTGGGAAGTTCGTTCTACCCCTCCAGAACTTCCGCTCCTGGCGATACCAGCCAGACACCTTCCATACCGCCGTATCCCAGGGACTGACTTTCCCTGCCAGAAAATCAGAGGTGGGTCCATATTTTCCCCAGCGGTTAGGCGGCGCTGTTCCCGGGATCTGTCATGTTAGCGGTGGTGTAGTGATCGTGAGGCTGCTTCTGTCACTCCATGAACTCGCGAATGGAGCCGCATACCGAGAGCAGTTGCGGCGCTTCCATTCTGCCGATGATGTTGCGGATGACTGACCCGATGACCTGCTGCGCGCCCATGAGCCCCATCTTGGCTGACTGCTCAATCACAAATCCCGCCTTTGCCTTCTTCAGAGGCCCCATGAGGTAGTAGTCGAGGCCGCTCTTCATCAGATCAACCACGACGTCAGCAAGAGCGTCACGATGGTCGGTGGCATCGGCTGACTTCTCAAGCAACGCAAGTACGGAAAGAGTCCTCTTGCGAAGATCCTCAGAATGGAAGTAGCGCAGAAACGGCTTGGATGGCCCTGGGCGGCGCGTCGGCAGTCGTTCGTCGCGCTTCGCTGGGCGGGTTGCCTTGGTCTTGGCTGTTGAGGAAGTAGTCATTCGGCCATGATACCCCTCGGGGCGATTCGCCTTCCATACCGCCGTATCCCGGGGGCTGACTTTCCCTGCCAGGTTGCCGACCCCAAGCCGTTGCGGTTACCCTTGTCGCCTCCAGTGATCCCAACGCGAACACATCATGCCCGCCACCCCCCCCTGCCCCCAATGCGCCATGGAAAACGTCTACCCGGACGGCGCCAACTATGTCTGCGCCGACTGCGGCCATGAGTGGCCGATGGCCGAGGCGGCGAAGACCGATGACGCTGCCGGTTCGCTGGTGCGCGACGCCAATGGCAACGTGCTGGCCGACGGCGATGCCGTGGTGCTGATCAAGGACCTGAAGGTGAAGGGCTCGTCCATCACGTTGAAGATGGGCGCCAAGGTGAAGAGCATCCGCCTGGTCGGCAGCGGTGACCACGAGGTGGACTGCCGCATGGGTGCCGGCAGCTTCATGCTCAAGGCCTGTTATTTGAAGAAGGTTTGATCGGCGCGCAGCGTGAGGTTCATCGCCGTGTCGCAGCGACTGACTTTCAGATCGCTCCGATAACGGAACGGAGCGCAGCGCTTCCCGACGCGGTGAGCAGCCAGCCGAGCGCACAGCAATTGAGCACGACTGTGGTCCAGAACACGCCCTGAAAGGATGCCTTGCTCGATTTGTGGCGGAACATCTTCTGGGCGGCCAGCGCACCCGGCCATCCGCCGATCAAACCGAACAGGTGCAAGGTGTCCTCCGCGATCCGCCGGCGATTGTTTCTTGCGGCGGACTTGTCGATGGCGTAGGTGAGATAGGCAAGGATGCTGGCCGCCAGATAGACCCCGAGGACTACGACCGGCAGCTTCCCCGACAAGACCGACGCCACCAGGAATGCCAGAAAGCCGGCAGTAAAGATTAACGACAGCATTGTCAGGGCGGAAGTGCCGTCAGTTACAGGCTCCTCGCCGACGAATGCGACCTGCAGCGCCTGCCCCCGCCCTTTTTCGTCGATCGTGAATTCGTAGGTGACGAGTTCGCTGCCCCCGGGCCTGCGCTGCCGGTTCGAAAACGAACTGATGTGGACAAAGACAGGCTTGCCGCCGCGATCCGGCGTAATGAAGCCGAAGCCTTTGTCGTCCTTCCAGGTGGTTATCCGTCCCTGATAACGCATGGCAAAAAAGGATCTCGACCGGTAATGATGGGGGCATTATGCCTGCCGTATCCGCCGAGCTGCAACCCACCCCGCTTGCCGCGCCGTATCACGCAGACTGACTTTCAGCCCTCCCTGCACGCCATGCACACAAAGGCGACAAGGGGTAGCATGGTGCGCTGGAGGGTTATTCAAGGAGTTCGACCATGGGCATTCTGGCAAGCATTCTCGGCGCGAAATCGAAATACGACAAAAGCCTGCCCTACACCTATGAGGCGCGGATCCGCATTTTCGAGGACGGCACGGAGCACAAATCCTATATCTCCGACACCATTTGCGGCCTGATCGAGCATCTGCAGCGGAACGGCATCGGCCCCGCAGAGACGGAGATTTTCGAGATCTATCAGGCGCGGGAAACGCCCATTGATGCACGCCTGTTCGCGACGGCCGAGCAGCAGTGGCTGTCCAAGCCGGACCTCTGCCGGGCCTTCGAGCAGCATTACGCCGGGCACATCCAGGAGACAAGCTGTTCCTTCGGGGATCGCGCCCGCGGCTGTATGGGGCCCTGAGCGGCTCGCCGTGTTGCGGCGGCTGACTTTCCGCACGAACCGGCAGGCACTGACGTCCTCCTCGCAAAAGGGCTATGATGAACAACGATCCGCACGTCGCCGGATCGTCACAGCAACGTCAAACCAGGAGACTCGAAATGGCCAAGAAAGCTTCGAAGAAGTCAGCAGAAACCGTCTACAAGATCCTTGAGGTTGTCGGCTCCAGCCCGAAATCCTGGGAGGATGCCTCCCGCGTCGCCGTCGAGACCGCAGCCAAGACCCTGCGCGACCTGCGCGTGGCCGAGGTCACCAAGCTCGACATGAAGATCGAGAACGGCAAGGTCGTCGCCTTCCGCGCGCGCGTGTCGATGTCGTTCAAGTACGAGGGCTGAGCGTGGTTTCGCCCGGGCATCGCCAGATCATCTCTTAACTATTTGATTTGATGGTGCCGGAGCCGGGACCGCATGTTAGCCTCTAGGCCAGTATTGGCGGGAAGTTCAAGATTCTGGCGATTGCAGTTGCCCCCAATGTTGCCCCAGGCCGCCCTGCTCCAGGGTTAAGCCGCGTCGCGCTCGACCTGCTTTGACCCGACGATGTTCAGGTCGGCATCACGCTCAAGCGTTGACTCAGTCTCCCGCGTAGGCATGGCGATGACTCGCACCTCCTGCGGCGCGGCGGGTGCGTCTTGCTTCAGGGTGATGCTGATGCGCTGCGGCTCGATCTTCGGCACGGCGAATGCCAGGCGGTTGCCGTGCGGCAGGACAGCCCGATAGCTCTCCAGGGCGCTGGCCAGGGCGCCGAGGCTGGCATTCACCACGGGCCATTCCTTGGCCCGTAGCGCCCGATTCAGACGCAGCGCGACAGCGGGAGCACCATCGTTGAGATGAATCCCGTTTGACGAGACGAAGGTGTGCCCTTCGCCCAGGGCGCAGCTGAGAATCGACAAACAGGCGCTAGTTGCCGAGGTGAACAGTTCACCAGGCCGGCCGGTGCTGTCCCAATCGTCGGCAAAGCTTTGCAGCTGGTCGGCGATGCTGCCGCCGGCGTTGAAAGTCTCGAGCATTTTTTGCTCGGCATAGTGTTGCCACGAGTTGTTCATGTGCGCGTCTCCTTTTGTGTGGGGTGTGCCGGCTCACCCTCAAGGAAAGGGCGCCGGCTGCCGGGGTTTTCCTGGAATGCGGGCACGAACCGGCTAATCCCGCCAGACAGGCCGGCAAGCCGGCCCGCCTGTCAAATCACGACGTAGCGAACTTCATCAGCTTGACGGCTTCGAAGTGCGTTACGCCCCCGCCAAACCTGCGGCGGAAGTTGAATTTCGTTTTCCCTTTTGTCGTGATGTTGTCGCGGATCAGCGTCGTTCCGGTGCGGTTGACGATGGTGTAGCCGCGCTTGAAATCACCAAAGGCGAGTGAGAAGGAACCCGCGCCGAGGGCCGGCATGTTGTCGTCTACCTCGACCGGAAAGCCCAGCAGCTTGCCGCCGAACGGCGCGGTGGGATCGGGCTGCCAGAGGTAGTAGCTGCCCGAGCCGTCCTTCATCTGCCGCATGATATTCAGGGTTGAATCGTTCATCAGGAACGACGCCCCTTGGCGGTATCGCGACGGCAAGCTCGATACGAGATTGACGACCGCATCGGCAGGCGCCACGGAGGTGAAGGCCGCCGACTTGCCGGAAAGGATGTACCCGACAGAACCCCAAGCATAGGCCGAGTTGGCCACGGTGGGGTAATCGAGAATCCCGCGCGCACCCGCAACGCCGTCGCCGGTGATGAATTCCGCACCAGCACCTTCCGCAAAGCCCGTGCCGGCTTCGTCCGCCAGGTCAGTCGCCAGATCAACAAAGGCGTCTTCCAGCGTCTCGTTGTGCACCCACGGCTCGACCTCCGCCGTATGCACGTCGATGGTGATCTTCGCGTAAGTAGGCGCGACCGTTTCGCCGCCGCCGGAACCATCCGCCACACGGCGCATGGCCATGCCGGCGGTCTTGACCAGCTTTTCCCATTTCGCCGAGGCGGTCGTAACGACGTTGGCCAGACGGAACATGGCGCTTACCGTCGGCGCGATGCGGTCGATGGTGGCGTCCATTTCGGGCAGCACGAGGTAGCCGCCCTCGGGATCGCTGCCGGTGTTCATGGCCTTGCGCTGGATCTCGTCGAGGCCGCTATCGTCGCCCTTGCGCAGGAAGCGGTTGAAGGCCTGCTTGTGGTCGGGGTCGCTGCGCTCGCTAAAATCGAAACCGGCTGGCGCGCGATTGTGTTTCTTGAGGATGCCGCCAAATTCCTTTTCGAGGGTGCCGAGCCGGGTGTCCTGCTTCTTGATGAAAACGTCGAGCTGCTTGCCCTGCTCCTCGATCAGTTCGGCGAGCGACGCACCATTGATGCTGCCAACACCAAGCGGCAGCATGCCGATGGCGCCGAGGAATGCGGGGTCAATGTGGTGGAATCCGGCCAGCAGCGCCAGGACGGCGGCAACAGCGACCAGGACGGCGATGTGATGCATTTTGAGGTTGTGCATTTTGTTTCTCCGATGATTGCCTGAAAGCCAGGACAGCACCATTGAAGCAAGTCGAATTCGCGGTTTAGCGGTCGTGCGAATTTTCCGATTTCAAAATTATTTTGGCGGTTGTCAGGTGCCGGCGGAGCGTGGCAAACGGAACCTCTACGCGGCCACGGCGCGGCAGGTGGAACACCACCAGCTCGCGCACGCGGTTGACGCTGTCGCACGGACTGCATACGTCTGCACCGACCTGCGCCGCGTCGGTCTCCAGCTCATCGAGCAACTGCGCGAACGAGTACGGCGGGCCGGCGCGCTTGACGCAATCGAGCACCAGCGCGGCAAGCGCGCCAGGGCGCTTGCCGTGCCACTGTGCGCGGAAATCGAGGCCAATGCGCACCAGCGCGAGCAGATCGTCACGCGCCTGGCCGGCCGGCGGCAGATATTCGGCCGCGCCGCCGGTCGTTGTGATGAAGGGCGGCGACTTACTCACGGTGGCTGCAGCCGAAACGTACGGAGACGGCAATCTTCGCTTGCGTGCACCCCAGGCCGGCCGCTCTCAGCTCACGCTCGTATTGACGCTTCATGTCGGCGATGGTCTTTTTTTTCGGGCGCAGCATCTTGTCAGCATAGCGGCGCCTCAATGTGTCGAGCATGGCGGCGCCTCCGATTCGGCCTCGAATCCGAAAAGCTGCACGACTGCGCCATCAGGCCCAGGCGCGAGCAGTTCCACGCGCAAGCGCCCGCCGTTCGCGTGGAGTAGTAGCTTGAGCTCCTGGGCGGAGTCCAAATAGACGATCAGATCGTCGTTGTCCGTCTGGGACCTCGCTGCGCTGATCGCCGCCTGTAACATCTGCCCGCAGGCAGCGGCCAGTTTGGCAATGAGTTGCTCGGATGCGTTTTCGTCATTCATGGCCGGCCACCTCCGCATCGCCTTCTTGCGCCGCCAGTAAATCGCCCAGCCTGGCCTCGAGTCGACGAATCTCCACCGCTACACTTCCGGCCAAAGAAGCCCCCTTGAAGCGATAAGTCGACTCCATCGCCTCCAATTTGGAAATCCGCCCATCCAGGCGGCGGATCTCCAGCGTCGCCGCTTTTCGGCAGACCTCACCGCAAAACTTTCTAGGCCGGCCAGGGCCATCGATGGCAGGCAGTTCCGTTCCACACTTCACGCAATTCATGATTGATCCTTTCTGTGAATTAAATCCACGATTGACACCCCCCTCCCTATAACTCCCGCACGAAAAAATTTGACTAAGCGTACGGTCTAGGGGGATAGGGTTGTAGAGATTCACCCCCCCCTCCCGGTTCGGCCCCAACCACCATCCTCTGCGGCCGTCTTTTGGTCATGGCACGCCTTGCATAGCGGCTGCCAGTTTGATGAATCCCAGAACAGGGTTTGATCGCCCTTGTGGGGAATGATGTGGTCGACAACCAACGCCGGGACCACCAGACCTTTCTCCTCGCATACCTGGCACAAGGGGTGCGATGTGAGAAACGTAGCCCGCGCTTTCTGCCATCGCCCGCCGTAGCCGCGCTGCGATGAGGATCCTCGATCCTTGTCGTATTGCTTTTGGTACTGCTTGTCGGACTTGCGCTTCAGTTCTAAATGTTTGGGGCAACGGCCGGAGCCGTCACGTACCAGGGTTGGGCAGCCTGGGTATAGGCATGGGCGGGGTGCTGCGTTAGGCATGGTTCTCTCCTTGTGACAGTGACAAAAGGGACATAAGGCGGTGCAGTGCTTTTGTCGCTTTTGTCACTGTCACCGAATGGAAATACATATCTATTTGAAAGAAAAGAAAAAGACTAATAATCATGTCTACTGACAAATGGCTTTTAGTGACAAAGCTCATGCGCTTCCTTTTGTCACAGGGAAGATCTTCGGATTGACCAGGTAGAACGCTGAGGCGCGCCCGCCGGTCGCTGCCTTCTTCTCGCCGCTGATGATGTAGAGATCGCGTAGCGCACTCAGGGCGCGCTCAAGCCTTTCCACTCGCGAGAAGCGGCCATGCATCGCCCGCTGTGCCTCACGCCTGGTGAAGTCCTGTCGTTCGCCGGCCTTGATCCATCGCAGCACAGCCAGTGCGTCGGTGTCGGTATCATCGGCGCCCAGCATGGCGAATGCCGCCTCAGCGTGAGGGATTAGCAAGCGGCACAGATCGAGCGCACGCTCTACCGCTGCACGTCCTACCTCCCTGGTATTGAGACCATGCTCGGCAAGCTGGAACACAGCAGCCAGCCGCGCCGCTGCACCGGGTAGCTTCGATGTCCAATCACTAATTGCCTCGAAGCGGCCGCCTTCGCCCTGGTGCTTCTCTACCCCATCGGCAAAAGCCAGCCAGGGCTCCAGCGCATCCGCAGTAAAGGGAAGCACTTGAGGTTCATTGCCGCGTTCCTCGTAGCCCTCAAGCAAGCCCATGCATGCATCGTGATAGCCCGCTTCAATATCGCGCGGGATCGGCTTGCGTTGCCGCACGTCACGTGTGCCGATGTTTGATTTGGGAATGGCATACAGGTAGCGCGCCAGTACGCCCGTTGCTCGCAAGCGCTTACCGGCTGCCAGCTCGGCAAAGCTCTCCGGCTGCACGATCAGACCCATGCTGAGCGTTGGCCGGTCGAGATGTGCCTCACGCCCTTGTCGATCCACGCGGATCGCTGAGCCAGCATGCCCCTTCAGCACTACGTCAAGGCTCGCCACGCCTCCACGCAGCCCGCCGGAGAGATTCAGGAAGGTGTCGGACTCGTCGCTGAGAATGCCGAACTTGCCGCCCTGTTCCGCGAGCATCATCTCGGTTCGCTCCGGCGTCGCGTTGGTGGTGAAGATGCGCGGCGGCTTCAGCTCGTCCGGCATGCCATCCATTTCGCGCCGGATTTCGTCCTGCAGACGTGTGCGCAGATTCGCGTCATCGGCGCGCGCCGCGTCGTTTTTCAGTTTCTCAATGCGCTTGGTAGCCACCTCGCGCGCCGCATAGCGCCGATGAATCTCCGGCCTTGCCCTGTCACCTGCCAGCTTGGCCCACCGCACCAGAGGCGCCACTCCTGCGTTGTATACGGCCGTCTTGCGCCCACCAACTGGATAGCAAACACCCGTCCAGATCGGCAACGGCTCGCGGTAGTCGTCGCCGAAGGGCGCAACCTCATAGCGCCCCTGCAGGATGGTGGCTAGGATCGACAGGGTGAACATGGTGGCGATGGCGGCCGGCGTCTGCGTGCTCTCGGCAACGGCTGCCGCGTGTTCGCCAAATATGCCGGGCAGGATGTTCGCCGGAATCTCCGGCGTTCGCTTCGCACCAGGTAATAGCGGGTCCGGCCATTCGTAGTTCTCCGCCTCGTCGGCCGGTAGTGGTGCGGTTGAAACTGGCGACGATGCCGGGTAACGGCTCACGCTGCGCGCGATGGTGCGAACCTCATCATCAGTCAGGGGCGGCGAACACTTCGCGGCATTCTCGGCAAGCAGCGCCGCCTCGATCGATGCCAGGGCCATCCCTTTGCGCTGCATGGTTCCCGCCATGCGTGCCAGGGCATTGTTCCGCCCGCCCGCGATGATCGCGCCAGCGGTCTGCGTATGGGGCGCGCTGCGCTCTTTCGCCGCGCCGGCTTCGTCAAGACCCAGGGCGTCGACGATGGTCTGCGCTGGATAAGGTTGCAGCGCTGCCAGCGAGAGGATGCGCGTTACGAACGGCGCACCCTTGCGATGCACGAAGCCAGGGAGGCGCATGACACGCGGCAGATCGTGCACCGTGGTGTCGCCATTGAAGCGCCGCGCCAAAGCGCGCTGCAGCGGCTCGAACCGCTCAGGCGGGCAGTCTGCCGTCAGCCAGTAGGCGTGAAACCGGCCGGGGCTGGATTCCACTACTGCATGAGCCTCCAGGCCTGCAGAAAGAACCGGGCCGAGAGGTGCGCCATCAAGATCAACGAACACGGCACGGATGCCGGTCACGTTGCGCGCTGTGCGCCCCTTGCCGTCGCCAAAATTGACCATGAAGAAAACCCCGGCGCCGGCCTCATTCAGTCGCGACAGTTCGGCACCATGCTGATCGAGGTCGCCGTGAAATATGCGTGCCAGCTTTTTCGACTTATCAGCATCGCTGAAGGTCTGAAACGTTACCGACTCGCCATCGGCAATTAGATCGAGGAAGCGGTGCGCCTGGCCAACGTCGATCATCATGCGTGCCCCTCCGGCGTAGCGTGCGCCAGGTACGCGCGCTGCAGCGAGTTTTCGCCGAAGCGCGACAAGGCGGATACTTTTTCCTTACGGGGAAGGCGGGCGCAGCGCCGGCACAGAAGATAGATAACGGCCTGGTCGGGATACCGCAGCTGCTCGCCATAGGCGCCGCAGGCCTTCGGCCGCCGTGCCGCCGTGAAGGGCTTGCCGCAGATCGCGCAGTCGAGACAATAGCCGGCCGCATGCGCCTCGGCGGCGACTTGTCGCACGAACGAGGTCATCAGGCGTGCTGCCGACTTTTGTTGATTTGGGAAGCCAGCCAGGCGTCCACCTCCGCTTCCACAAAACCGATAGCCCGGCCGCCCAAGTTGATGGGTTTGGGGAATGACGGATCGTGACGGGGGGAATCGGGGTCCAGGCGATCATAGATCGCGGAACGGCCAAGGCCGACTTTTCTGGTTAAGTGATGTATGCGCAGAATGCGCAATTGTGATTCGTTCAACTGATTCGACATTTTTAAACCTCCTTAGCTGGCTTGATGCGTAAAGCCATTAAGTCGTATTTTGTCGAATCGTTTTGAATAAATCTCGCGCCTAGCTAAGAAGCATGGGAACTACCCGCGGCTACTTCCCTATTTTTTCATCCTGTCTCTAATTGTCTTCGTCGATACATTAAATTTACGGCTTGCCGCTGACTGCCAGCCCCACACAGAGGTCTTCTGCTTCTTGATATACGATTCGCGGAATTCTTCCAGGGCTTCTTTTGTCACGTCGGGCTTTCGTAAATTGCTCGCCCTCTTTGACTGCCGTTTGCTGTCACAGTCACTGCGAATATTGGTCTCCGCGATAGTCCCCCAGCCTACTTGACGCTGGTACTCTTTCCATAGAGCGTCTAATTTTGAAATGTGTTCAGGGTAAAGCTGTTGCCGATGCCGGAACCCGTAGGCAATATCTTCTGCGGCATATTCGGCCAGCGCCATGGCGGCCGCTACATCGATCCGCTGCCCTGCCCTCGGCACGCGCTGCTCACCAATCCACCACCAAAGCGGATCGATCAACAGGCTTTTAACGGTTCCTGCCCAGCTCTCCTCGTATGCGCTATCTGGGCAGGCGACCCACTCACGCAATACATCAATTGCATGCTCCTGGTAACCGACATCGAGGAGCGCTTCATACTTCTTGCTTAGATCAGACTTGGAAATATTCATGGCACCCCCTTAGGTGCGCCCTTCGAATCAGGGTGCCGCGCCAGCCGGGGTAAGGGTGTCCCGGTTTTCGCCCCGTCGGGCTAGGCACGGCAATTCGGTCAACTCCGATTACAACAACCCCCGCTCTACAAATGACAGCGGCTCCGCCAAACCGGCAACGATGAAGTGATCGAGCAATTTGACGTCCACCAGGGCTAGGGCGTGCTTGAGCGATTTGGTAAGCGCCTCGTCAGTACAGCTCGGATCGGCGCAGCCTGATGGGTGATTGTGCGCCAGGATGACGCCGGCGGCATTGTAGGCCAGGGCCATCTTTACCACCTCGCGCGGATGCACACTCGTCTGGCACAGGGTTCCAAGGAATAGCACGGCACATTCGATTAGCCGATTCTGCGCGTCAAGGTAGAGACAGGCAAAGGCCTCGCGCTCCATTTCGGCGAGGCGCAGCACCAGGTAATCACGAACCGCTCGGGGCGAACTTAGCGCCTTGCCTGGTTGCCGCATCCTTTTTTCAAGAATGCTGAGGGCGCGGCGGATCTGCGCATCCTCGTGGCGGGGGCGGGTTGTAGAATGTGAAACAGGCATGGGGCGTACCTCCTATACAGGTTGCTTCGTGCTTAGAGGGTGCATTGTGTTAGCGCACGATGCGCCCTCGCTTTTTACCGGTGATCCCCGCACCGGCACGGGTAAATCATCATGCCGCAGTACCGTGAAGCGGGATCACTGCAGCGCCAGTTCTCAGGCCGTCCAGGTAGCCCGCCCAGGCCTGCATCATCTTGCGCCGCTCAGGCAGATGCTCGGCGTGGTTATAGGCGGCGGAAACCTTGTTGCGTTCCCCGTGGGCCAGCTGGCGCTCGATCACGGCATGCGGCCAGCCCAGCTCATGCAGCAAGGTCGAAGCCATGCTGCGGAAGCCGTGCCCTGTCATTTCGTCAGTCGTATAGCCCAGGCGGCGCAACGCGGCGTTGATTGTGTTCTCACTCATTGGCCGCCCTCCCCCTCGCTCGCTCGGGAACACATAGCGCCCTTCGCCTGTAAGCGGCTGAATGTCGCGCAGCACTGCAATAGCCTGCTCGGAGAGCGGAACAATGTGCTGCTCTCCCATCTTCATTTTCGAGCCGGGGATGCGCCATTCACGCCTGTCGAAATCGATCTCTCCCCACTCGGCGTGACGCAATTCGCCAGGGCGTACAAACACCAGGGGGGCAAAGCGAAGGGCGCAGCGGGTCGTGAATGCACCAGTGAAACTATCGAGCGCGCGCAACAATTCGCCAGACGACTTGGGGTCTTTCACAGAAGCATGGTGTTTCACGTCTGCAGGGGGGAGAACGTCTTTTAGCTCAATGTCACGGGAGGGGTCCCGCGTGGCCAAGCCGTGCCCCACGGCATACCGGCAAACGCGTCCGATCAGATTGTGCACACGCCTAGCAATGTCGAAGGCCCCTCGCCCCTTGATGCGGCGTATCACGCCTAGGAGATCGGGGGCGGATAGCTCGGCAACGGGGCGGGAACCAATCCAGGGGAAAACATCGACTTCCAGAAATCGCAGGGTTTTCCCCCTGGTGCTGGCGGCAAGCGTGGGTGACATCTGCGCGAACCAGCTGCGTGCGACGGCTTCGAAACTATTCTCTGACAGCTCGCGCCTTGCTGCCTTGGTAACTTTGCGATGTTCTCCGGGATCTATTCCGCTCGCGAGCAGCTTGCGCGCCTCATCGCGCTTATTGCGTGCGTCCTTGAGGCCGACGTCATCATAAACCCCCAGGGAGAGCCGTTTTTCTTTGCCGCCAAACCGGTACTTCCAGCGCCACCACTTGCCCCCGTTGGGGGCAACTTCCAAGTACAAGCCCCCCGAATCTCCCATCTTGTAGGATTTGGCTGTTACCTTCCCGAGGGGGGTAATGCCTGGCTTGGCATTTCGTACCTGTTGATCCGTCAGCGGCATGGGGGCATTTCCTTCCGCGCAAAGTGCTATGCCCCCAATTCTGCCCCCAAATGCCCCCGGATTGCAACAAATTAAATTGAACGGGATTGGACTATCAAAGGCCGTAACTACCAGCTACAGCTTAATTTTATTGACTTTATCGGACTGTTTCGGAGGGGTTGCTGGTGCCCGGAGCCGGAATCGAACCGGCATGACCGTTTCCGGTCGAGGGATTTTAAGACCATCTATGTAAATCTCTGAAAGCCGCGTCCTTGCTTGTATTCCGCGATATGGCGCATAATTACTGTGCCAATTTGTGACAAAAAAAGCGGGGGATTGTGGCAACCATTCTTAAGCGTGGGCCTTACAGCTTCTTGGTGCGGATCCGGCGGAAAGGCCTGCCGGCGATGTGCAGGACTTTCGACACTGAAAAGGAAGCGAAGGCTTGGGCGAAGCGGCAGGAGCTCAAGCTCGAGGATGGCCACGTCCAGGATCTGACCGAGGCACGAGAAACAACCCTGGCTCAAGCCTTGGAGCGTTACCGGGACTCGGTGACGGTCAGGAAGAAGAGCCATCAGCCCGAGCTGTCCCGCATCGGCCGGATCCTGCGGAATCCGATTGCCGAGCGCCCGCTCTCAACCCTTCGCGCTGACGATATCGAGACCCTGCTCGATGACCTAGCGCAGCCCCACGTAACCGTGGGGAAAGACGGCAAGGAGAGGCGGCAGCGGCCGGCCTCTGAGGCGACCCTGCGTCGTTATACCGCCCTCCTCTCGCACCTGTACTCGATCGCAACCAAGCGGTGGCGGATCGAAGGCCTCCGGAACCCCATCAAGGAAATGGAACTCCCCTCCCCCGGCCGGCCGCGGAAACGGCGGCTGGAAGAAGGCGAGGAGGAGAAGCTGCTGGCGGCCCTGGAAGGCTGCAGGAATCCTTACATCAAGCCGATGGTGCTGCTGGCAGTCGAGACTGCCATGCGCCAGGGCGAGCTTCTAAAGCTGCGCTGGGAGCACGTGGACCTGGCCGGCCAAACGGTCGAGATCCACGACACGAAAAACGGCGAGGATCGGGTTGTGCCGCTTTCCTCCCGTGCGGTTGCCCTCTTGCGCCCGCTTCAAGGGGGTGATGTAAAGAAAATCAAGGGGCCGGTTTTCCCGATCTCACAAGCCTCGTTGCACAGCGGCTGGATCAACGCCTGCCGGCGCGCGGAGATCGAAGGCCTCCGTTTCCACGATCTGCGCCATGAAGCGACCTCACGGCTGTTTGAGCTCGGCCTGGATCGCGTAGAGGCTGCGGCCGTCACAGGCCACAAGACGCTGCAGATGCTCAAGGACTACACGCACCTGAGGGCGCGGAACCTTGCTAAGAAGCTTGGTTAAGTTGCTCGGTTCAGATATCGCTGGCTAGAGCAGCACGAAGCGCTGCAAGAAAAGCTTTTGCTTCGATATCACCAGCCACGTGGATCTCTACTCCACGGTCGATGTTTTTTGCGAAAGGGAGAAATGAGGATGCTAAATTATTAATTTCAATTTTTAAGACGCATCCACCTCGATCCTCGCTTTCGCAGCTTGCTAGGCGAGTAGCAATTACTTCACCAACAGCCCCACCCTCAAAGGGTATGGAAACTGTAGAAATTACCTCGCATCTTGCTCTCTCGTCAGTTGAGTCGTCATCCATTCGACCAATTAAACTTATATCTGGCATAGCCTCCTCCTGAAAAGCTAGCAAACCAAGCTACCTTGAACTATGCCCACTCAGGGCACCCGTTAACCCAAGAGTCAATTTCTGAATCGAAATACCAAAATCGGCACGGGACTCCATCTCCAAAACTTGTAACTAGCACTTGTTCTCCCAACTCCCCATGCGGCAATCCAACGGTTTGTGCATTCTGTAGTGTGCTCATGACGCCTTGAATTTTTTTGCCTACCCTTAACTTATACTGAATTGTCATACCCCCCTCCCACTAGAATCATCTATGATTCATTTAGGATACCAACCATAAGGGGGAGAAAGCTAGTATGGCTCCGACATTGACAGAGATCGAACGTATTCAAATCCGAGAGAAAACTCCTGCTCTCATTATGATGCACGGCCAATTTTGCTACCGTGCAGCTGATACCATATTGCAAAACAACCTAGCTGAAGCAAGTGTAGAAATCGATGCCCTCGGGCTTTACCTTTTTGATTTGGCTCTTAGGCAATCCAAGCATCGCAGCACCGCGTACAAAGAAGAACTGAAGCGAAAAGTGATTGATGCCTGGACTACCCAGGCGCAGACGGCCGCCGTAGATGGTGCTCAACATTCACGCAGCTTAGTGGGCGTAGTGTTTACAAAACTCATGAAGACAACGGGTATGGGGGGACGCTTTCTTCTCCAGACAATTCAGGAACGCACCAGGTATTACGATGAATGCGTGGTAATGTGTCGCAACAGCGACGATATGAAATCATGCTCACCTGTTGAAGCTGCCTGCCTCGCATGGAAACAGTTTTTAGTGGCCATTGCAAGAAAGCGCCCCACGGCAATTCCCGTGATAGACGAGAAGAAAATGGTCGCCTTGGGGGAAAAATTTATGCGAGAACTTGCGGAGGTGCTTTAGTCTTGCGAACGAGCCTCTAACAGTCGCCAAATCAAAAAACGTTGCGTCGCAGAGAGATATTCCTGCGACTGCCGCTCAGAACTGATTTTCGTGGTACGCGCTTTTCCGACTCGTTTTCGACGTGTAAGGACGGTGAAAAAGCACCGTCGTGCAGGTCGAGCAATCCGGCTGCTTCGACCTCGAGGACTGGCAGCGGCTGCAGGTCCAGGCGCTGGCGGCTTCGAGCGCCGCTTGCGCGGCTTCCTTGGCTCCTTCCGGCAACATGGTGACTCCTCTCTCAATTGGTCTTCGAATGCGGTAGGGGGGTCTATCCCCTCCCCAATGCCCCCCCTATGGCAACCCTAATGGGTGAGCTATAGGGCAGGCAAACTTGATCGCCTATCAAGTTTGCCTAAGTGCTTGAAGCGAATTGCGATATTGACTCCGCTTCAATCGTCGTAGAGCAGGCATCAAGATATTTACGTAATTCGTCATGCGGGTGATGCTGGTTCTCTTGAAGACGGCTGACGGAAAACTCTGCGGGATCTCTTCACAGAGGACACGGGCCGGAATTGCTCCAGCACGTACAAATCCGCCCAGTCGCTGATTGGAGCGCCGTAGTATCGGCGTGCCACTGGCCGCGCCCCTCGGCGAAGCTCGAGCCCTTCGCCTGCAGCCTTCGTCATCGTGAGCAGCCGGATGCCGTACTTTTCGAGGCATTTCTGGAAGGCATCTCCAGCTGCGAGGCCGAGGGTTTGAGGATTTCCGCTAAGACCTTCCTGAAGGATCGTCATCCAGCGAATTGTCGAGGACACACGGTGCTTCAACCCAGTAACGTCTGCCATAGATTCTCCCCCTTGTTCAGTGCAACACCGTCTTCTCGGCGCGCGCGGCGCGTGCTCTGGCCAACGCGGCCTCCGATTTCTTTTGCTCCTCGGGATCGACCACCTTCATCTCTCGGATCCCCGGAGGCCTGCGCGCCGGCGCGCGGCCGGCGAGGATGCGCTGGACCTCGGCCTGCAGGAGATCTACGCGCGTGCCGGCTGCATGCGACCAGCGCAGCGCGTCGGCATGTTTGCCTGCTGCAAGGGAGATCATCGCCGCCAGGCGCGTGCACGCGATGGAAGGCTGAAACGGGCCACCGATGCGGAAACTCTCCTTGAGCGGATCCTCCTCGAAGTTGGTCAGAATCACCCCATCTTCGACATGCAATTCCCAGCGCCAGTGATAGGGCGACAGGCCGAACAATTTGCACAGCCGCAGAAAATCGTTGTCCTTGTTCATTCGCATCTCTCCAGTTTTCGCCAGAGGGCGGCAAACGCCGCCTCGATCTCTTCGTCGGTCATGTCCGCCTGCCGGCACGCCGGCGCGGCAGGCGCCTGGTAGCCCATCGAGGCGGGCGTGGCCAGGGGCCGGGGGATTTCTGGTTCCGGTTCGTCGGCCATGATCATTCCTCGCTTTTCCACCAGCTCACCACCCGCCCGCCAGCTCGTCCCAGCACCCACAAGGTTGTAGTAATGATGGAGAGGATGAAGATGGCCAGCATGGTGAACATGATCGTGTCGAGGCCGGCCAGCCCGGAAAACATCATCGTGAAAAAGCTCACCGCAAGGGGGATCGTTGTAACCAACTGTCGAGCTTTTTTGGGTGTCAGCGGCATTTCAAAACTCCTTTTCAGCAATGATGGCGACCATGGTCCTCGTGTCCATGATCCCAACGATGAAGGCGCGGACCTCCGCATCCGGCGCCTGGCGGTACAGATCCACCAGCCGCTCACGGGAGCAGATCAGCGGATCGATCCGGTCGAGCTCGGCCAGGAACTCCGCTGGCACGTTCGGCCGCTGGAGCGGGTGTTGAATTTCCATTTCGGTTTGCATTTTTTCTCCTCGGGTTTAAACCAGCACTTCAAAATGCAGCGCGCCGCCCCGGCCAGGCAAGACCTCACCTTGGCGGAGCAGGCGAAGAACTTTCCCTCTTACCTCCTCACTGCTGCCCTCCTGGTCCAGCACTCGCTGTGCTGCTGTTACAGCGGCCTTCAGGATCTCGCGGAGCAGATCCTGGGGCGCCTGCCGGCGCCGCCGGGCCAGGGTCATGAACTCGCGGCTATTCATCCGCACCAGTCGCTCAGCCGAGAAAAAAACGATGTCGTCGTTTGCAACAGGCCTGTTGATTGCCGGGCAGGCCAGGCGAGCCTGGAAGTCGATGGCGATGCCGGCGATCACGCCGCCTCCTTCGCCTTCACCATCCCAGCGGGTAGCAAACGAATACAATTGATCGTCGACTTGATGGCGGTCCGCATCTCCTCGCGGCCGTCCGCCACTCCGCGCGCGTAGGCCTCCTCGACCGGCTTGCCGAGGACGAACTTCGAGACCAGCTCCCGCAGCTTGTTAGGAGCATCGATGGCGGCCTGCATGGCGTCCTCTCGGCTCGCGGTCTCTCCGGACAGCGCCCCCCAGAGGCTCCCGCAGAGCGTCAGCAGATCTTTAGCCTGAACACACTCCCGGCGCCAGTAAAAGTGCCCGCGATCGGCTATGACGATAGCGCACTCACCGTCCACACAACCTTGCCACCCCTCCGTCTCGCGCTGTTCGCGGAACCAAACCATTCCGCCGAATTCCAGTTCTTCGGGGATGTAGGCCAGCGCCTCCTCCGCGGCCTGCAGCAGAGTTTCTGCTTCACCATGTGCACGGACGTACTGCCCCTCAGCGACCAGCAGCGAATATTTCCATATGAAAACGCCCTTGTCGTCCTGGCAGCACTCGATCATGCGCAACCGTCCGCCACCCTCTTCGATGTGGCAATTGATCTCCGGCCGCGCGCAGCGATGCCAGTACCACCACTCGACGCCGGCCACTTCGATCTTTTGATGCGGCTCAGGCTCGCCGCCAAACAACTCCAGCAGCCAGGCCGGGGTTTGCTTCTGTTCGGTTTTGCTTGCTGTGATCGCTTCCATTTCTGCTCTCCTTGAAAATCCCCCGGCCCTGCCGGGGTGATGGATCTCCGAATTAGACCTTCTCCCACTTCTGCCAGACCCTCTCCTTGATCTCGATGATCCTGGGGTCTGCCGCCAGCGCATCCTCGACGTCACCCTTGTCCTCATCGATCTCGTCCAGCGCCGCTTTCAGCCCCAGGTGCGGGGCCTCGCCGTCCAAGTCATCGAGCCAAACAACCAACTTCGCCTCGCTCGGCGAACAGCCGCCGTAGGCATGGTTTCCGCCGATATACACCGGCACGTCGTTGATATCCTGCCCGTCGATAGCAAGGTCAACCGACACGGTTGCACTTGCCAGGTCATCTCTACCGTCGCTGTACTCGCGCGACTTGGCTGCATCAATGAAGTCGGCCAGAGTCACTTTTTTGATTTCGATTTTCATCTTCATTCCTTCGGTGGTTAAAAAATTAGTTCTGCAAAGTGTTAACGCGCGCCGTGGAAATCAATCCTCGCCCGGCAGTCCGATGGTGATTACCGGTTCGCCTTCATCGCCAGGGCCGCACAGCATCTGCAGTGTCACAAGCCGAGGCCGCACGCCACGGCCGCCACGCGGCACGCGGTACAGCTGAAACCGCACTTCAGAACCGCTATTGCGTCTCGCTGCAACACTTGCCATCCACAGCACGTCCCAAAGCCGTCCCGCCTCGTCCTGATAGGTCTGGCGCTTGTTGTCGGCTTCGCTCCAGGTCACGCAGTCCTCCCATGCGGCACGAGTCATCGCCACCGGAAAACGGAAGCCCACTTCTCTAGCGGTCTCCGTCACATCGACCAGTACGCCGTCCTCGATGGCCTGCGCCCTGGTGTAAGTCGAGATCGCCTCGCCGAAGATCTCAGCCATGGTTTCTACTGCCTGCGGGTGTCCGTACATTTCATCTCCTTGAAGTTCGTCCTTTGCCTTTAGGCGCCCTGCGTAGCTGGCGCCCTGCCTCACTTCACTTTGCTTCTGCTTCACCACAACCGCCCCCCCGGGGGGCGGCGGGGCTTTCGCGGAAAGGAGGAATCCCCCGGGTTTTGGCGGGGTTTCGCGGCGTTGCAAGACGGCGTGACAGACAAAGGGCGCAGCCGAGGCCGCAGCCCGAAGGGACCGGGCGAAGGGGCGCGCGAAGCGGGCGCGAAGCGCCCCCTGCAGGCTGGCGCGACGGCTTGCTTGAGCCGCGCCGCCAAAACACGGGGGTGACGACTTGAAGCCCCGCCGCTGCCCGGGGCCGAAAAATTCGGTGGCGGTTTTTTGCCACCGGATTTTCCGGAACAGGCGCACGTTGCTTTTTCTCTCGCGCGCAGCGCGCACGATGGCAAGCGGAGCGCGCAGAGGGCAGCCGAGCAAAGCGAGGGGAGGATTGAAGCCGAATGGCCGAGACGCGCAGCGGCTCGGGGCGAAGCCCGAAAAGCCCGTCCGGCGAAGCCGGGCCCCAAGATGATTGTTCTGGGGTAGACGCATTTCCTGCTACTCCCCAGCACCACCAGCTTTACCAGGTGCAACCGCCTCCTGCTGCTTCTTCCTCAGCCAGTTGGCAACCTCAGTCTTGAGCCAGAGGGTCCGTGAGCCCAGCCGAATAAAAGGGGGCAAGGTGTGAGGCCGGCGGGAAACATCGGCCTTGATGGTCGACGCCTTGCGCTTGATGATCGGCGAGAGGCCGGCGGCATCGAGAGTGTCGAGGGGGTCGATGCCAGAGAAGGCATCGGTAGAGGGTGCAACTGAATCGCGGTGAGGCATGGCCGTCTCCAAGACCTCGATCACCATGAAGGTGACAAGGTCTGATGACAGCAGTCATGCCTTTGCCCTGCTGACTGGAAACGGCCTAAGCGCTCAACCAACTTCCCCGCAGCTGAGCGAATTAGAGGACGGGAGCCCCTTGTCCGACCGCTGACTCACCAAGCAGGCGTCGGCCCCACTTGGCTATGCGAGGTTGGCCACCTCGCGCGCAATGCCATAACAACATCATACAAAATTGGACACGCGCCGCGCAAGTGAAGATTTTGCGAGACACTGTTCAACTCGATTCAGGAGTGCATGCCGCGGCGTGCACATCGCTGGGGAGCCCGGCGGCGGGGATCTGCGCAGCAGTTCCCCTTGAGCGCTGACGCAGTGCTTCCCTCGACCCGCGCGGGGCGGGAGCGATTGCCCTTCGGATCCGCTGCGGCGGAGATCCGCGCGCAGCGCGGTGTGTGTGGCGCAGCCAGCCGCATATACGGTCCCGGGCGTCATTCGCGGGGGCGCGGCCTGGGCCGCGCGGGTCGAGGGAAAGAGGTGGCGCATGGCTTTAACGATTTTGTTAAAGCCGCTACTTTCCGCCACCGCTCGGCGCCGCAGGCGACGGTGCTGCAGGTGCTGGTGCGGGGGTATCGCCTCCGCCCTGGCTGCCCTTCGACGGCGGCCGGCCGCCCCCACGGCCGGCGCCGCGCAGGCTGTCGTTCGGGTCCTTGGTGGCGTGGTCGCCCATGTAGGAGGCGACGCTGCTGCCGATCCAGGTCACGATCTGGTCAGGCAGGTCGAGCGCTTTGCGGTAGACCGTGCCGATCAACTGAACGGCGATGGTGACAACGACGAACACCATGCCCATCCACATAAAAAACTTGATGAATGACCATGTGTCGGCCACGTCGAGCACTCCGCCCACTCCCGCAGTAAAGAGCGACCAGGCCGCGTTAAGGACCGCCGTCGCGATGGCAAACCCGAATACCAGCGCCAGCGGGCGCAGCAGCAGATCGAGCAGCATCGCGTAGCCTTTTTCGGTTCGCTGCCCCATGCCCTCGCCCTCGGCCTCGAGGTGCGCGAGCGCCCAGACGGGCGCCAGAAGAATGCACTCGGCGACCACCAGCAGCCAGGCCACCACCCCCAGCGTCCAGAACAAAGCTGGGATCATGGGCACATAGACGCTGAGGGTGATGCCCATCAAGATCATCGGCACGATGATCGACATGGCCAATCCGGAGACGTAGAGCGCAAGTGGCATCGCGCCTGCCCCGAGCACGCTGGTGAAAGCGAGAGCCGTGAGCGCGATGAGAATCACGGTGATGCCCGCGATACCCATGCCGATGAGCGAGGCGCCGAAGGCGGCGAGGGATTGCACCAACCCGCCGCCGGCGGTGAGCGCCGCGGCCTTGGCATTGCCGAAGAGGATTTTAAGCAGCAGCGACGGGTTGTCCTTCACCTTTTTGAGCATTGCCCAGATGCTTTCTCCACTGCCGGCCCCACTGCCTGAGCCGGACCCTGCCGCCTGCGCGCCCGTCAGTCCTTCGCTCTCCATGATGGATCCAGAATAGCTGGCGGCTTCCTGGCCGGCGCTGCTGGTGTTGGTGTTGGCGGTGAGCTGCGCACCAGCCCCCGCTGAGCTGTTGAGGTCGCTCTGTGCCTTGGCGGATTTGACGGATTGGAATCCGAAGCTGAGCCAGGACCCCTTGGCCTGCTCGGAATTCAGCGCACTGACCTTCGAGCTCGCCAGGCTGCGGGCAGCTTCAGAGATCGAGGCCTCGTAGGCTTCTGCTGCCTTGATGATGGTCGCGCGGACTTCCTCCGCCGGCACGATTGGCCCTCGGCCTTCCTGGCCGGCGGCAACGCGGCCGGCCAGGGGAGTAAGGTTGGAGATCATGGCTTGGGTCGCCGAGGTATGCGCGGCCTGCAGATCGCCGGCCGGCACCACCGGCTGGCCGCCGCATCGGTCGATTCCGTAGTACTCAGTCCAGTTGGTTCCACCGCCACCGCCGGCGGACTCGAGCTCGCCGGACTGCTGCGCCAGGATGCCGACGCGGGCGCGGCACAGCAGAGTATTAAAAAGCTGCGTGGCCATGCCGGTTCGATCAAAGCCCGTCGCGATGATCTCGTTTTTCGCCAGCTTAGGCGCGGCACCAGCGACGGCGATGTTGGCAGCGCCGGCCCCCATCTTGGCCACCTGATACATGATTACTTGCGCACCGCCCCAGCTGTCGAATATGGGCAAAAGTGCCGCGAAGCCGATGGTGAGACGGATCGGCGCCCAGACCGAATGAAAGCGCTTGCCCAAAAACTCACCGTCCCAAGCCGATTGCATTGCTGCCGCGAGAAAGTTGTAGGTGAGCCAGACAGTCCCGATCGCCAGCAATACACCGTTAACGATCTCCAAGAGCTCGGAGATGCCGGGCTGCTTGAAGATGCTGTCGAGCAGCGCGGCGCTATCGGCGACGGCGCCGAGCAGCGAGGAGGCGTTGAGGGTGTCGGCCATGGTTAGAACTCCGGGTCGAGGAGATAGCCCACCAGGGCGGCCTTGGTGGGGAACAGCGCGCAGAACTGAGGCCATGTGTATAGCGCCCGCGCGCGCACCTGGCGCAGGCGGACAGACAGCTGCAGGATCTTCGCGAAGGAGTAGACCGCGAACGGCAGCAGCATCAGCCCTTGAAAGACCCGCATTCCGTCCTCGGCGGCAATCAGGAATCCGATGGCCACTGAGATGGTGAACACAAGCGCCACCTGCATGACGCGCTTCGATCTCAGCAACGCCTTCTCCATATCCGCGAGGCGCGCCTTGGTGAGACCGTACGATGCGCACTTCTGGCGGAAGCGCTCGTAGGGGTCATAGTTGAACGGCAGCGCTGCCGGTTCGCCTGCCTGCGGTAGTCGGCTGGCCAGGTCCTTGATGATCTCCAGCCCCTCGCGCGGCGCGCGCAGGGTGCTCGCTGCCGCTCCCCGGAATGAGCGAATGGGGTTGAGGAAGCCGGCGACAGAGAGAATTTTCTTGCCAATGCCCATGATCGACTCCAGTTAGTTGGGAATGAGGGACAGCAGGAGAAAGGCAAACATGTGCAGGCCAATGATCAGCAGCAGGCCAGCACACCAGCGGCGGGCGCTCTCGATCACGCCGATGCCGGGTTCGTCATGTCCGACGAGACGGCGCCACTCGTCGCGGTTGAAGGGGGTGATGCGAGGTGTTTTCAGTTTCATCGCTCTTCCTTGACGCCAACGCTTGTTGAACGATCCTTCTTCTTGGTAAGGAGCCGCCCGATTAGAAGGATTCCCAAACAAATCAAATTTATAAAGTAAATAACCAGGTACAAACCTGGATCCTCAATCCTCATGCCTAAGAGGGTCGTAAGGAGAAGGATAAGTGCGCACCCGTCCAGCACTCGGTCAGTGATCTTTAGCCATGACATATAGATTTGCCTTTATTGAGGGTTGGCACGAACTTGCCGATACGCGGCCTCGAGCTTCGGCCCCATGTCCATCCTGGTGAGCGCTGCGGCGATTTGGCCGAGCAGGATCTCCTGCCGTTCATTGCTGAGCTGCTGCTTCTGCTGGAAATCCAGCAAGAGCGCCATCATGAAGGCCTGCTCTCTGGCGACGGCGGCCGGGCTGGCAGCGCTCATGTCGACCAGCCATTGCGGGTTGCGGTAGCGGCGGGCGACCTCGGCGTCCTGCAGATCCAGCTGGCTGATGCCTTCGGTTTTCAGGTGCGGCAGACGTGCGTAATAGGCTGCGGCGGATGGGTTGCCGCGGGTAATTGCGGCGACCAGAGCCTTGCCCTCGGGGACCGGCACGCGCCGCGCGAGGGCGTCGCGCATGGCCTGCTGCGAGAAGCTCATTTTTGCCTGGCCTGCCAACGCCAGCGAGTAATACTCCACGCCCGCTCTGGTGTTCGCCTCCGCTTTGTTGAGCCCGCGGACCGGCAACGGATCACTTGCATTCGCGATGAGGGTTTGCGCGGCCTCGATCTGCTTCTGGGTGAAGGTGTAGCTATCGGGATCGCCGGGGCGGGCCTTGGCGCCGGCGAGGAGCGTTTCGGCCTTGATGTCGGCGCCAGGTAGCTCGCCGGCCGCCTGGCATACGCGGGTACCGCCGTATTTCTTGACTTCTTCCACGTCGCAGAAATGGCGGCTATGCGCCCCTACCAGCGCCGCAGCACGGGCCTCCGGACCTGCATCAATCGGCGAGTTGATGTAGGCATCAGCCGCACGCAAGTTCTGCAGTCGGCTGCGGCTGCCGCCGGGCTGAAAGCTGGAGGAGATCGCGCCCTGGGCACGGTGCATCGCTTCGCCGTGGGTTGCGATGGCGCCGGCTGTGCAAGGATCTGGGGGCAGCTGGTACTGCTGGCCGAGGCGGTAGAGCTCCATGTTCTTGGCGCGCTCGGCGGCCTGCTGATTGATCGCCTTCGTGCTTTCGGCCTGGTTCTGGATGATCATCTTGCCGGTGCCTTCGACCACGCCGGCGAGCTTGGAGATGTAGAGATTGATCTGGGTGGCTGTCCACTGGGCAGCGCCCCAGACGGCCGCCACAACATCCGGCTGCGCGCAGCAGCCGGCATGAACCGGGGTAGCGATGAACGTCAAGGCAGCGGCTAGGGAGAGAAAAATTCGTTTCATTTCGTCGCTCCTGCTATTTGAAGAGGTTGCTGAGCGCGTTGCCGGCGCGATCGAGCAGGCCCGGCTGGTTCTGGCCGGCAGTGGTGGTCGATGAAGAAGCCGTGGCGATGGGAACCTGTGGCACCACCCCGGGGACGCCGGCGCTTACTGAGACATTTCCTGACGTGCCGAAGAGCCGCGTATCGATGCGGCCAACGCCACCAGGTAGAACCATCGATTGGTTGAAGGGTTGGGTAGCTTGAGCCACCTGGTTGTCCAGCACCCTGCAGGCGGCGTTGGCAGCACCGCTGATGATCCCCTGAACGATGCCGCCGAAGTCCAAGCTGGTGAAGCCCAACATGCTGCTCAGGTTGAGCCCTAAATACTTGTCGATGCAGCTCGTCGCCGCTTGGGTAGCCATCTGCTTCTGGCGCGTGGCGATCAGCTCAAGCGCCTGGCGTTCGCGGTCGGCCGCCTCGGTCGCGGCCTGCCGCATGCGGGCGCCAATGTCGCAGTCGTCCTGCTGGGCCAGGGTGGGAGTGGTGGCCAACACAAAGGCAAAAACAATGGATTTTTTGATCATGGCAAAATGCTCCCAAGTCGTTTCTCAGCGGCGATAAGCAAATCCGCCTCCAGAGCGGAGATGTCCACGCCTCCCTGACGCAGAGCTGCTTCTTCACTTGCCAGCACCTCTCGCCAGCTGTCGCGCCAGCATTCGACATACGCCGCCCGAAATGCCGGGTCCTGAAAGAACTTAGGTGCAACAGCCTCAACAAAGGCTTTGTCTTCGTTGGTGGCCCCCTGCATAAGCCCTTTCAGGCGGTTCAAGATTGCAATCATTTCTTCCAGCCCTCCTTCGATTTGGGTTTCTGATTCGCCCAGTCCTTCGCCTTTTCAGCCAGCCGCTTGTCCTCGGCCTGCCGGCTCTGGTCGACGCGCACCTTGGCGCCGGCTGCCTTCTGCTGGGTGGCAGCGCGTTTCGCCGGATTCGCGACATGCTTCTCTGCCCGAGCCGTGGCCTTTTCCCCAGCGACCCTGGCAACAGCCTCTCGGCGGTGGCCGAGCGCCAGGGCGCGCGCGGCGGCATAGGGCATGGCCTCGTCGCGCTGGATCCGGTACTCACGTCGGGGAAGCTGCTGCCAGTAGGCCTGCCAGTCGGACTCCTGGTAGATGTCCTGCAGCTGGGCCTCGATTTCCTCGAGCACTGCCCGATCTTCGTCTTCTTCCCGAACGCCGGACCCGGCACTTGCGATGGCTGGCGGGGCCGAGGGAGCCGGGGCGCGAGGCGCCGACGCGCTGCCGGCGCCTTCGGCGCCACCGGTTTTCTTCTCCTCAGCCTCCAACTCGCCGGCGAGCAGCTGCAAGTTGTGGTCGCCAGGCTTGGCGGCTGCAAGCTCTTCGAGGGCTGCGGCATCGCGAGCCTGGATGGCCGGCGATTCATCGAGGAAATCTAAAATATCTTCCATGTCTTCTCCTTCGTGGGTTGCGCCTGTTGCTGCTTTTTCAGCATCAGGCCGATTGCGTTCACCATCCTCAGCAGCTTGTCCAGCTGCGCCTGTTGAGATTGGTAACAGTGGTGCAGCTGGTCGAGTTGTTGAGTCAGGTCGTTGATCTTCTTGTGGAGATCGTTGACTTGAGCCTCCGTCGACTTCAACAGCGCCAGGGATGGGGGCAGCAGTTCCGCTTCTGCCTTTGCTCTCTCGCGGATCTCTTCCATCATGCCCATGCGAAAACTCCTGCTTGGTAACAGCTGATGCCGGCGCCGGGTAACGCTGGCCGGCAAGTTGCACTGAGATTCCCTGGCGGATATACGCCTCGACCGCTGCACGGTTTTTCTCGTCACTTCCGCGGTCGGCCAGGATCATTTCCGCCCAGCCTTTTTCCCTGGCTAGGGCGGCACAGACGGCCGCCTCGGCGGCGCTGCCGGTGCGCCAGCGGATCTCCGAGTCGCTTGCCACTGCGGCGACGTAGCCGTTGGTCCACCTGACGATTTCTTTCCCTGCCTGTTGCTCGCGGTCGAGCTTCTGCAGGATGTCCTGGCGCACGCGAGGTCCGCGACGGCTGGTCGGCGTATCGCGCTCGCCGGTCAGGCGGCGGGTAATGCTTGAAATGGTGTAGGCCTTCCCGACCTGGCTCCCCTTTACCCACTCAACCGCAAATCCTTCGCGCTCAGCCGGATCGGCAAGGCGGTACGAAACGCCGTAGATCCCGCCCGCGTTGCTTGAGAATTTGACGTCGACACCATGGTCGGCAGCAATCGACTGAAATTGCTCAAGACTGCTGGCATGGGCCAGGGCAGCATCGAGCCGGGCTGCAATCTGCAACTTCGGGTGCTTGTGAGGGCTCCCCGCGACGCGCTCGGCGTGGGCGATCTCGCCACGCCGCAGTGACGTGCGGCGCTGGTGAGAGGGAGCGGGATCTACAGGCTTGAGGCCGACGGCTGCGGCGGCTTTACGCGCTGCAGCGTGGGACAGCTTGTAGTCGCCGCGACGCTCCCTGGCTAGCCTGCCGTCGACGACGCGAATTCGACTGGCCAGGATGTGGATGTGCTGATGGTCGCGGTCATCGTGACGGATCGCCGTCCACTGGTGGGCAGCAGGGTCGAGCCCCATCTCCTGCATAAATACCTGAGCTGCTTTCTCCCACTCCTGGTCGTTCAGAGATTGGCCAGGGGGCAGCGCCAAGCTGGCGTGCCAGACTGGTTTGTTCACGTCGGGGCGAAGCTGACGGGAGACCTTGAACTCGGCAGCGATGCTGCGGCTGTCCCGGGAAACCATGTTGCCAGCGATAATGATGCCGGCCGGCTCATCACGGCCGGCACGCATCAGATAGTCTGCCGCCCCACGGAAGCCGCCGCCTTTCATGATCTTTGCGATCACCGATCTTCCCCAATGAGCGCAGCGCGCAGCGCGCGTGTGCTCATTGATATCCGGGTCAGTAAGTCGAAGAGTTCGGCGTCTCTGCCTTGAGAGTGCAGGCCGAGGTGCAGATTGTGGGAGATTTGATTCAGGTTGCTGGCAAGCCGCGCGAGCTCAGAATAGGCCTCGCGGTTCACCTCAGGGGCAGACGGCGGAGCCGCCGTTATCTCTCTCCCCAGCGCAGCTGAGCGGACGAACTCCGCCAGCTGAAGGCGGGCCGCATGCGCGAGATCGCGCAGCTTCTCGTGCTCACCCGACGTGAGCCGGATCGTCAGTTTGATTTCCCTTTTCTCCATCTGCAGATCAACTCCACCACCAGCAACCGAAGGGCGGCTGCTTCCCCGATCCCGAAGGGCCCGGGGCAAGCTGCAATCGTCGGCGGAGCCGTCGATTGCCTAGCTTGCTCCTTGCCCAATTCATGGGCTTACTCTATGAGTGGATTTCCTTCATCACGGCCCAAACGTCCCGCATGTCCCAACTATTTTTCGAGTGGATATTGGTGCTGGTGAGAAGCCAGGAATACAGGAGAGGGGTTGCACTGGCAGTTCAACCCCGAACGATCGAGCAGGTCTGCCGGCGGATACGAAAAGGCGAGGATCCGGCACCTGGCGGCGCCGGATCGAGGTGAAGGGAAAAAGGACTCGTGACGCTACAAGTTGGAAAAGCGTCGGAAACAAGTCGCAAATGCACACTCATTTCAGAGTGCGGCGGCGCACGTCGGAAACAAGTCGGAAAAGCGTTGCAGTGAAACCCGACTAGCTCACGTTGTTATCACTGCACGTCGGAAACACGTCGCAAATGCGCAAGCTTTCGCGCCTGCCGGATCCGCCGACGCTTCCCCGCGGTTGAAGGCCGTTCGTGCAGGACGATCTGGCACTCTTCACAGGCCTGCCGATAGTCGGTGCAGCGCGCACAGGTCGATGACGCTGCCGCCTCGACGGCCGCCAGGGCGACCTCTGGTGACAGATCAGCCAGCTTCATGTTGCCCCTCCTTCCTTCTCGCCCGCATCGCATCGATCAGTTCTTGCCCGCGCGACTGCGCCTCCGGCGTCCAGCCGGCTAGGTCCTCAAGCCGGACTGGAGGAGGAGTGAGCCTCGGAAGCGGTGGCCGCGCCGCCTTCACTGCGGCGAGGAACCAAGAAAATGAGAACGGTTGATCTGCCGGTAATCCACCAATCGCCGCCACACCAGCGGCCAGGTCCTCGTCGCTCAACTGGTGGAGCTGGATCTGCCGCGCCCAAGAATCAACCCAACCCTCCACTGCAGCCGGGACTCGCGCCTGCGCGGCGACAAGCGGCAGCAGCGCGGCGAGTTGCTGCATGAGCCGCGCCGCCCGCACTCTGGCGGCCTCCAACTCGGTCTTGCTCCCCTCGCCCTCGGCCATATGTGCAAGGGCGCCAGCTGCATTTAGTCGCTTCATGGCACCACCTCCCCATCCACCTCAACCTCCCGCCGCGCCAACTTGGCCAGCAGTTCGTATCCCCCCTCCCGTACCCCCTTCCTCGCCGGCGTCCCGCCGGCTGGCTGGCAGGCGCCTCGCCGGCCAGGGGTGGTGTTAGAATGACTACGCAGTTCCTCGAGCGCTCCGACAAGTTCGCTCACAAACG
>JADFDU010000010.1 GCA_018262775.1 Rhodocyclaceae bacterium | reverse complement strand
GTGCCGAGATTCGAGGAAAGATGGCCACCCGTCTTCGATACGGACTCGATGAGGAATTCGCGCAGCTCCTGCGCCAGTTGCGGCAATTGCTTGCGCTCCAGCAGGCGCAGCTCGGCAGGGCTGCCAATCGTGTCGAGGAGCGGGTAGGCAGTCATCAGAACTTGCGTGTGACGATGTAGTGGGCCAGTTCATGCAGGCGACGGCCGCGTTCGCCGAAAGCCTCGATAGCCTGCCGCGCTTCGCTGCGCAGTGAGTCCGCCATGTCGCGCGCTTCAGCCAGACCCATCGCGCTGACGTAGGTGACCTTGCCCTGCGCGGCGTCCTTGCCGGCAGTCTTTCCCAGGGTTGCCGTGCTGGCTTCGGCATCCAGGATGTCGTCGATCACCTGGAACAGCAGGCCGACGCGCTTGGCGAAATGGTCGAGGCGTGCCACCTCTGCTTCGGGCATCGGCGTGCCGCACTGGGCGCCAAGCAGGATCGCGGCGCGAATCAGCGCCCCGGTCTTGTGTACGTGCATGAACTCCAGCTCGGCGCGCGTCAGTTGCTGGCCGGTGCCCTCGATGTCGATCATCTGTCCGCCGGCCATGCCGCGCGAGCCGGCGGCCTGCGCCAGGAGGCGCAGCATGCCGAGCTGGCGGCGCGGATCGTCTGACAGCATGGGGTCGGAGAGCAGCAGAAAGGCCTGCGCCTGCAGGGCGTCGCCGACCAGCATCGCCGTGGCCTCGTCGTACTCGACATGGCACGTGGGCTTGCCACGGCGCAGGACATCGTTGTCCATGCAGGGCAGGTCGTCATGCGCCAGCGAATAGGCATGGATCATTTCAACGGCGCAAGCGGCGATGTCGAGGCGCGCGGGGTCGGCGCCGGCAAGTGCGCCCGCGGCGTGGCACAGCAGCGGGCGGATGCGCTTGCCGCCCCCCAGCGTGGCGTAACGCATGGCCTGGTGCAGGCGCTGCGGGGCGATGTCGGCCGCCGGCAGCAGGCTTTCGAGCGCATGCTCGGTGCGCTGCTGCACGGCAGTCATCCAGCTCTGGAAATCCATTTTTGAAACGGTCAGCTTTCGGTACGCGGCAAATCCTGCAGCTGGCCCGCTTCCAGAACCTGGATCTTCTGCTCGGCGGCAGTCAGTGCGCCCTGGCAATGTTTGAGCAGCACCGCACCACGCTGATAGGCCGTGAGCGAATCTTCCAGGCTGAGCTTGCCGGTTTCCATGCCCTGCACGATGGATTCCAGTTCGGCCAGCGCGGCCTCGAAGGATTCGGGCGGCTTGTCCGGTTTGTCTTTTGCAGCTTGGCTCATGGGAGATTGGGAGATTGCTGAAAGGCAAACCATAATCATAGCGTATTGCCCCTCTCCGGGCACGTCGTGCTTCACCGCGATCGGCACCCGCGCGGCCGATCGCCTGCGGAACGGGCCGGCATGCGTGCGCCAGCCGGGCAGGATTGCTATAGTGGCAAGCGAAAACCAATGGGAGGCAACATGATCGTCACCGACCACAAGGACAACCTGGTCACCGTCAGCGTCTACGGGGAATTCGCCCTGGCCGACTACCGCGAGTTTGAAGAACTGGTCAATTACAAGGTGCGCTTCGAGGGCGCGGTGAATCTCCTCTTCGATCTGCGCCAGATGGCCGACTTCACGCTTGACGTGGCCTGGGAGGAGATCAAGTTCTCGCGTGCCCACAGCAACGATTTCGGCAGGATCGCCGTGCTCACGGATTCGCAGTGGGTGGCCTGGAGCGCATGGCTGTCGCAGATCTTCGTCGATGCCGACCTGCGCGTGTTCGCCGACGAGCAGGAGGCGCGCGCCTGGCTGGCGCCCGGGCAGGCATGAAGCGCTTTACCACCCTGATCGGTGCCACCGATCTGGCGCAGCATCTGCACGATACGCATTGGCGCGTGTTCGACTGCTCCTTCGACCTCGTGCACCTGCATGCCGGCGAACTCGCTTACCGCGAGGCGCATATCCCGGGCGCGCTCTACGCCCACCTGGAGCGGGATCTGTCCGGGCCATTGACTGGACGCAATGGTCGTCATCCCCTGCCGGATCCGGCGCGCTTCGCCGCCAAGCTGGGCGAGTGGGGCGTCGGCAGCGATACGCAAGTGGTGGCCTACGACGATGTGGCCGGTACCTACGCCGTGCGCCTGTGGTGGATGCTGCGCTGGCTGGGACACGAGGCGGTGGCAGTCCTCGACGGCGGATTGAATGCCTGGGAGGCTGCTGGCCACGGCCTGACCGATGCGGAATCGCAGTACTCTCATGCCATCTTCAAGCCGCGGCTGCGTGAGGAAATGGCCGTCGATGTCCGCTTCGTGGAAAGTCAGTCTCCGCAGGACGGCGTGCGTCTGCTCGATGCGCGCAATGCACAGCGTTTTCGCGGCGAGAACGAGACGCTCGACCCCGTGGGAGGGCATATCCCCGGCGCGGTGAACCGTTTCTTCAAGGACAACCTTGAGCCGTCGGGGCGCTTCAAGCCTGCCGAAGTGCTGCAGGCCGAATACCGGCAGTTGATGGACGGGCGGGACGCAACCGAGATCGTCCATTCCTGCGGTTCGGGCGTGACCGCCTGCCACAACCTGCTGGCGATGGAAGTGGCGGGCCTGCCCGGCTCGCGGCTCTACCCGGGTTCCTGGAGCGAGTGGTGCGCCGATCCGGCGCGGCCGATCGCGAGCGGAAGCTGACGCATTCTGGGCGTGAACGCATTCGCCGCTGCCGGTTCAGCGGACAGCGTGACGCATCAGCGCCCAGGCGACGTGCTCGCGCACCAGTGCCGAGGCATGATCGGCGCGTGCTTCCAGCGCGGCGATGATGGCCGGGGATGATGGTGCGTTGCCCAGCGCCACGGCGAGATTGCGCAGCCAGCGTTCGAAGCCGATGCGGTGAATGGCGCTGCCGGCCAGGCGCGCCTTGAATTCCGCTTCCGTCCAGGCGAACAGATCGACCAGCGTGGCCGTATCGAGGCCGTTGCGCACGGCAAAATCCGCCTCTGCGGATCGCTGCGCGTAGCGGTTCCACGGGCAGGCCAGTTGGCAGTCGTCGCAGCCGTAGACGCGGTTGCCGATGAGCGGCCGTAATTCCGCAGGGATGGCGCCTTTCAGCTCGATGGTGAGATAGGAAATGCAGCGCCGCGCATCCACCGTGTAGGGTGCGACGATGGCCTGCGTCGGGCAGATGTCCAGACAGGCGCGGCAGGTGCCGCAGTGGTCTGCCTTCGGGGCATCGGTCGGTAGCGGCAGGTCGGTATAAATCTCGCCGAGGAAGAAGCAGGAACCGGCCTCGCGCGTCAGCAGCAGCGTGTGCTTGCCGCGCCAGCCCAGCCCGCTTTTTTCCGCCAGCGCCACTTCCAATACCGGGGCGGAATCGGTGAACACGCGGTAGCCGAAGGGGCCGATCTCTGCGGCGATGCGCTCGGCCAGCTTTTGCAGCCGCGCACGCAGCAGCTTGTGGTAGTCGCGACCGAGGGCATAGCGGGAAATGGCAGCCAATGCGCCGTCGGCCAGCACCTTATCCATCGGCAGCGCCTGCGGCAGGTAGTTCATGCGCGCCGTGATGATGCGCACGGTGCCCGGCACCAGTTCCGCCGGACGCGAGCGTTTGCTGCCATGGCTTGCCATATAATCCATTTCGCCGTGGAAACCGGCGTCAAGCCATGCCGCCAGTTCGGCTTCCGCGGCGTCGAGCCCCGTGTCGGCAAAGCCGATGGCGTCAAATCCCAGCTCCCGCCCCCAATGTCTGATGCGCGCGGCGAGTTCAACCCCGTCGATGGAGCGAGTGTTTTGCATAGTGAGGATCATAACTTGACCCTGAGTCTGCCGGATGAGGCGGCGACGCTGGCGCTGGGCGCCCGTTTGGCCCATGCATTGGCGCCCGGGCTGGTGGTTTACCTCGAAGGCGAGCTGGGCAGCGGCAAGACGACGCTGGTGCGCGGGGTGCTGCGCGGCCTGGGTTTTGAGGGTAATGTGAAAAGCCCGACCTATACTTTGGTTGAACTTTATGCTATTTCTAGATTAAACTTGCATCACTTTGATTTTTATCGATTCAGCCAGCCGGAAGAATATTTGGATGCAGGCTTGGACGAATACTTTCAGGGCGGGGCAGTCTGCCTCGTCGAATGGCCGGACAAGGCTGGCGGCTACCTTGTGCCCGCCGATCTGCGGATTTCGCTGGCCATTACTGACAACGACATTACCGACAACGGACGCGAGGTCAACTTCGCATCCTTCACCGAGGCGGGGCGCGCATGCCTGAGCAAACTCCGCGCGCGCTTATTAGACTCCACGGACTCCACCGCCGCGACTTCCTGAAGTTTGCCGGGGCAACGCTGACCCTGCTGGTCAGCCCGCTGGGGCAGGCTGCTACCAGCGTCCTCGCTGTGCGGGTCTGGCCGGCACGCGACTACACGCGGGTGACGCTGGAGTGCCAGCAAGCCATCGGCTTCTCGCAGATGATCCTTAAAGATCCCGATCGGCTGGTCGTCGATCTGGAAGGCATCGAGTTCAACAGCATCCTGCAGAACCTGCCCGACAAGATTTCGGCGACGGACCCCTATATCAAACTGATCCGCGCCGGACGCCACAAGCCGGGCGTGGTGCGCCTGGTCATTGAGCTGAAGACGGAGATCCAGCCGCAGGTTTTCGCCCTGAAGCCGGTTGGCGAGTACGGTTATCGCCTGGTGATGGACCTGTATCCGACGGTGGCGGATGACCCGCTGCTGGCTTTGCTGGAAAAACTCGATACGGCATCGGCGTCCCCATCTACACCCCCGAAGACACATCAGAAGACACCCCAGCGGGAGACCGGCGAGCCCGAGATCATGCGCATGGTGACCATCGTCCTCGATCCGGGCCATGGCGGCGAGGACCCGGGCGCCATCGGCCGCGGCGGCAGCCACGAGAAGGACGTCACGCTGCAGGTGGCGCGACGGCTCAAGGAGAAGATCGACGCGGAGCCGAACATGCGCTCGATGCTCACGCGCGACGGCGATTTCTTCATCCCGCTGCGTCAGCGCGTGCAAAAGGCGCGCCGCGTGCAGGCCGACCTCTTCGTTTCCGTGCATGCCGATGCCTTCATCAAGCCCACGGCGCGCGGTTCTTCCGTGTTCGTGCTCTCGGAGAACGGTGCTTCCAGTTCCGCCGCGCGCTGGCTGGCGCAGCGCGAAAACTCGGCCGACCTGATCGGCGGCGTCAATCTCGACGTCAAGGACCCGCATCTGGCGCGCACCCTGCTCGACCTGTCGCAGACGGCCACCCTCAACGACAGCCTCAAGCTCGGTCGCGCCGTCCTGGGCGAACTGGGCGGGGTCAATACCCTGCACAAGGAACATGTCGAACAGGCCGGCTTCGCCGTGCTGAAGGCGCCCGACATTCCCTCGATCCTCATCGAGACAGCCTTCATCAGCAATCCGGATGAGGAGCGGCGGCTCAATGACGACGCCTATCAGGAGAAAATGGCCGAGGCCATCCTGCGCGGCATCAAGGGTTATCTGGCGAAGAATCCGCCCCTGGCCAAGTCGAAGCTCGTTCGTCTCGACTGAAGGTGACGGCCATCCCCCCATCCCCTTCCCCGGGGAAGAGGGTGACGGCGGTTCGCTTCGCTCCATGGTTTACGCTGCAACCGGCGCTGCCGCCGGTTTGGGACGGCTCGGCACCGGCTGTATAATTCGCCGTTTCCCGGCAACCCCTTTACCACTCTTATCATCGTGCAGGTCTTTCGAGGCATCCCCGCCCGCGCTTCACATTCAACGGTGCTCACCATCGGCAACTTCGATGGCGTGCATCGCGGTCATCGCGCCCTGCTGGCGAAGCTGACTGCCCTGGCGAAGCAGGCCGGCCTGCCGTCGGCGGTGATGACCTTCGAGCCCAACCCGAGGGAATTCTTCGCGCCGCAATCGGCGCCGGCACGGCTGGCCAGCCTGCGCGAGAAGCTGCAACTGCTCGCCGAGTGCGGCGTCGACCAGGCCTATGTGTGCGCCTTCAATGCGCGCTTTGCGGCGCTGACGGCGGAGGCATTCGTCGAGCGCATCGTGCACGGTCTCGGCGTGCGTCATCTCATGATCGGCGACGATTTCCGCTTCGGCAAGGGACGCGCTGGCGACTTTGCCACCCTGCAGCGGGCCGGGATCATGCACGGCTTCGGCGTCGAAGCGATGGAGACTCTGGTGCACGAGGGCGAGCGTGTTTCCAGCTCGGCGGTGCGCGAGGCGCTCGATGCCGGTGACCTGGAGCACGCCGAGCGCCTGCTGGGCCGGCCCTACTGCATCTCCGGACGCGTCATCCACGGCGAGAAGCTCGGCCGCAAGCTTGGCTATGCCACCGCCAACATCCAGCTCAAGCGATTGCGCGCGCCCCTTTCGGGCATCTTCGTCGTGACGGTGGACGGCATAGCGGATCACCCCCTGGAAGGCGTGGCGAGCCTCGGCGTCAGGCCGACGGTGAGTGCCACCGGCGTGCCGACACTGGAGGTTTATATTTTCAATTACACGGGCGACCTCTACCGCGCCCACCTGCGGGTGAATTTCCTGCACAAGCTGCGCGACGAGGCGAAGTTTGCTTCCCTTGAGACGCTGACGGCGCAGATCGCGCGCGATGTTTCCGCTGCAAAGGCACACCACGCAGCGCTGCGTGTACAAATGACGGAATAAAAATGGCGGATTACCGAAAAACTCTGAACCTGCCGGACACCCCTTTCCCGATGAAGGGGGATCTGGCCAAACGCGAACCGCAGTGGGTTGCGGACTGGCAAAGCCGCAAGCTGTACCAGAAGATCCGCCAGGCTTCTGCCGGCAGGCCGCGCTTCGTGCTGCACGATGGCCCGCCCTACGCCAACGGCGACATCCACATCGGCCATGCCGTCAACAAGATCCTCAAGGACATCATCGTTCGCTCGAAAACGCTGGCCGGCTTCGATGCGCCCTACGTGCCGGGCTGGGACTGCCACGGCCTGCCCATCGAGCACCAGATCGAAAAGCTGCACGGCAAGCACCTGCCGGCAGACAAGGCGCGCGCGCTATGCCGCGCCTTCGCCGCCGAGCAGGTGGAGCGGCAGAAGCAGGATTTCATCCGCCTCGGCGTATTGGGCGACTGGGACGATCCCTATCTGACGATGGCCTTCCGTAACGAGGCCGATGAGATTCGTGCGCTCGGCGAGATTTACGAGCGCGGGTTCCTCTTCAAGGGCCTGAAACCGGTCAATTGGTGCTTCGACTGCGGCTCGGCGCTGGCCGAAGCCGAGGTCGAGTATCAGGACAAGGAGTCGCCGGCCATCGACGTGGCCTTCCCGCTCGATGTCGCCGAGCGCGCCCGCGTGGCGCATGCCTTCGGCCTGGAGGCATTGCCCGACGGCCCCTGCTACGCGGTGATCTGGACGACGACGCCGTGGACGATTCCCGGCAACCAGGCGCTCAACCTGCATCCGGAGTTCACCTACGAACTGGTGCAGACAGCGCGCGGCCTGCTGCTGCTGGCAGCCGAATTGCGCGGCCAGGCGCTGGCGCGCTACGCTATCGAGGGCAACGTGCTCGGCGCCTGCCAGGGCGCGGCGCTGGCGCTGGTGAAATTCCGCCATCCCTTCTACGACCGCGAAGCGCCGGTGTATCTGGGCGATTACGTCACGCTGGACACCGGCACCGGCGTCGTGCACAGCGCACCGGCCTATGGCCTGGAAGACTTCGAGTCCTGCAAACGCCATGGCATGCGCAACGAAGAAATCCTCACGCCGGTGCAGGGTGACGGCCGCTTCGCCGAGGGCCTGGCGTACTTCGGCGGCCTCAACGTGTGGAAGGCCAACGCGGCGATCATCGAGAAGCTGCGCGAAGTCGGCTGTCTGTTCGCCTCGGGCAAGATCATGCACAGCTACATGCATTGCTGGCGCCACAAGACGCCGATCATCTACAGGGCCACTTCGCAGTGGTTCGTCGGTATGGATCGAAAGCCTGTCGCAGGCGGCACGCTGCGCGACACGGCCCTGGCCGCCGTCGAGGCGACGCAGTTCTATCCCGACTGGGGCCAGGCGCGCCTGCACGCCATGATCGCCAATCGTCCCGACTGGTGCGTCTCGCGCCAGCGCAACTGGGGCGTGCCGATTCCTTTCTTCCTGCACAAGGAGACGGGCGAACTGCATCCGCGCACGCCGGAACTGCTGGAACAGGTGGCGCTGCGCGTCGAGCAGGAAGGCATCGACGCCTGGTTCAAGCTCGATGCGGCCGAACTGCTCGGTGAAGGTGTACATGGGGCGGCGCACTACGACAAGATGCACGACACGCTGGACGTCTGGTTCGACTCCGGCACGACGCATCGGACAGTCCTGCGCGGCAGTCATGCCGGCGAAAGCAAATGGCCGGCCGATCTCTACCTCGAAGGCTCCGACCAGCACCGTGGCTGGTTCCATTCCTCGCTGCTCACCGCCTGCGCGCTGGACGGCCGCGCACCCTACGACAATCTGCTCACGCACGGCTTTGCCGTCGATGGTCAGGGCCACAAGATGTCGAAGTCCAAGGGCAACGTCATCGCGCCGCAGAAAGTGTCCGGCACGCTGGGGGCGGAGGTGCTGCGCCTGTGGGTGGCGGCAACGGACTATTCCGGCGAACTGTCGATCTCGGACGAGATCCTCAAGCGCGTGGTCGAATCCTATCGCCGCATCCGCAACACGCTACGCTTCCTGCTCGCCAACACCGCCGATTTCGATGCGGCGAAAGACATGCTGCCGGTGGCGGAATGGCTGGAGATCGATCGTTATGCCCTGGCGCTGGCGCGCCGCCTGCAGGAGCAGGTGACGGCCGACTACGGCCGCTATGAATTCCATCGCGTCGTGCAGGCGTTGCAGGGCTTCTGCTCGGAGGAACTGGGCGCTTTCTATCTCGACATCCTCAAGGACCGCCTGTACACGACGGGTACCGACTCGAAGCCGCGCCGCGCCGCGCAGAGCGCCTTGTGGCACGTCCTGCAAACCTTCATCAGGCTGATGGCGCCGGTGCTCTCTTTCACCGCCGAGGAGATCTGGCAGATTCTGACGAAGGATCCCGAAGACAGCGTGATGCTGGCCACCTGGCATGCGCTGCCGGAACTGGCGCAAGAGTCAGTCCTCGTGACACGGTGGCAGCAGATCCGCGAGGTGCGCGCCGAGGTGTCGAAGGTACTGGAAGACCTGCGTGTCGCCGGCAAGATCGGTTCGTCCCTGCAGGCGGAGGTAGACATCCGCGCCGCCGGAACGAAGTATGATCTGCTGGCCTCGCTCGGGAACGATTTGCGCCTGGTGCTGATCTGTTCGAAGGTCACACTGACGAAGGTCGATAGCGACGCGGAGGAGGGTGTGGCTGCTGCGCCCAGTCCGCATGCAAAGTGCCCGCGCTGCTGGCACTGGCGCGAAGATATCGGTGTCAATGCCGCACACCCCGAGATTTGCGGACGCTGCAATGCCAACCTGCATGGTGCCGGCGAGCTACGCAGTCATGCGTAATGACCGGTCATTCCCGCGTCCCACAGGGATTTCCTTCGGGCAAAAGCGGGTATCCATGGTTTTCCGGCTGCAGGTGGATTCCCGCTTTTGCCCGAAGGAAATCCCTGTGGGACGCGGGTATGACGAGTAGGGTAATGCGTAGATTTCTTTTTTGGCTGGGACTTTCCGGACTGATCATCCTCCTCGATCAGTTGACGAAATTCTGGGTCGTCTCCGCACTCAGGCTCGGCCAGAGCATCGAGCTGACAGCGTTCTTCAACCTGGTGTTCGTGTACAACGCCGGCGCGGCCTTCAGCTTTCTTTCCGACGCCAGCGGTTGGCAACGCTGGTTCTTCGTCGTCCTGGCCCTCGCCGTCTCGGGGTGGCTGACTTTGCTGATCCGGCAGCATGCTTCCGAGCGAATGTTGCCGCTGGCGGCTGCGCTGATCCTCGGCGGGGCGCTGGGCAATGTCATCGACCGCATTCGCTTCGGCGCAGTGGTGGATTTCCTCGACGTGCATGCGGCCGGCTGGCACTGGCCGGCCTTCAATGTCGCCGATTCGGCCATATCCGCAGGCGTGGTGCTGCTCATCCTGCAGCAATTGTTTTTTTCCAGTAGCGAGAAAAAATGAGCGAAACCGTGCGGGCCGACAGCCTGCTCACCTTGCATTACCGCCTGGCCCTGGCGGACGACAACGAACTGGTCAGCACCTTCGACGGCAAGCCGGCCACGCTGCAACTCGGCAGCGGGGAACTGGCACCGGTGCTCGAACGCTGCCTGATCGATCTGCCGGTGGGCGAGCGCACGGTGTTCCTGCTCGAGGCGGAGCAGGCGTTCGGGCCGCACAATCCGCAACTGATGCAGCGTTTCGTTCGCAGCGAACTGCCTCAGGCCGGGGAACTTCAGGAGATGGCGCTCATCGAATTCAAGGCGCCAAACGGCACGGCCTATACCGGTCTGGTGCGGGAACTGACGGAGACAGATGCGCTCATCGACTTCAATCACCCGCTTGCCGGCAAGGCCATCCGCTTCGAGGTGGACGTGATAGGGATACTGTAGGGTTGTCATTCCCGCGAACGCGGGAATCCAGCCCATCGGAATGACATGGATGCCCGCTTCCGCGGGCATGACGGAGCAACAACATGGACATACTGCTTGCCAATCCGCGCGGTTTTTGTGCTGGCGTCGAACGCGCCATCGAGATCGTCGAGCGGGCGCTGGTGCTTTTCGGCGCGCCGATCTACGTGCGCCACGAGGTGGTGCACAACAAGTTCGTCGTCGAGGACTTGCGCGCCAAGGGCGCCGTGTTCGTCGAGGAACTCGACGAAGTGCCGGACGGCGCCACGCTGATCTTCAGCGCGCACGGCGTGTCGAAGGCGGTGCGCGCCGAAGCCGATCGGCGTGGGCTGCGCGTCTTCGATGCCACCTGTCCGCTGGTGACGAAAGTGCATAGCGAGGTAGCCCGCGTGCGCGAGGCGGGCCGCGAGATCGTCATGATCGGCCACCGCGGCCATCCCGAGGTCGAGGGCACCATGGGGCAGGCGGCCGGCGGCATGCACCTGGTGGAAAATGTCGAGGATGTCGCGCAACTGCAGGTCAAGGACGCGAACCGGCTTGCCTATGTGACGCAGACCACGCTCTCCGTGGACGATGCGCGGAACATTGTGCAGGCACTGGAGGCGCGCTTCCCGAACATCACCGGGCCCAGGCGCGACGACATCTGCTATGCCACGCAGAACCGCCAGGACGCCGTCAAGCAGCTGGCCGGCCGCTGCGATCTCGTCATCGTCGTGGGCTCGCCGAACAGCTCGAATTCAAATCGTCTGCGCGAGGTAGCGAAGAATCGCGGCGTCGATGCGTATTTAGTCGATGGTGCCGATGAAATCCGGGCGGAGTGGCTGTCCGGCAAGCAGCACGTCGGCGTTACGGCGGGCGCCTCTGCGCCCGAAGTGCTGGTCAAGCAAGTGATTGAAAGATTGGCAGCGCTTGGAGCCGGGAATGTGCTTCAACTTGAAGGAGGCTTGGAGAACGTCGTTTTTTCCCTGCCGCGTGAGCTGCAGAAAATGGAGTGATGAAAATAGTCTTGCCGGCACCTGAAATTATTGATCGCCGCCAATCGTGAGATCCATCAGTTTTTGACTCCGAACGTTTTTCCCGTCCTTCACAGCGGGTGTAAAAGATATCGTTTTTAAGGTTGCGACCACAGCAACCGCCAGGTCATTGGTCGCATCCTGCACGCCAACCCAATCCACCTTGGTGACTTTCCCCGTTTCATCAATATAAAGCCGCGCACGCAATCGCCACTGCTGGTTGGGATCCGTGACGAGCATGGCAAGTTGGGGGATGCCGCCAGCGGGCCACGCTGTTTTGTCGACCTCTGAACTTTTGTAGAACACGGGGTCTGGACCAAAAGCCGATACTATTTCTTGCTTGGTGCTTTCGGCGGAGAGGGCCTCAAGCACCCTCCCCGTCGTGGTTTGTGTTTCGGCAACCTTGATACTTGGTAGTGCTGTAAGCCTCACAGTGAGTTGTGTCGCTTTGCCTTCTGCGAGCTTACGCGATCCGACCCAGGGAGCCGGGGACAGTACCACCCCCGCATGAATGAGCGCGGAGGCCAACAGCGCCCCCGCGAATGGTGATCTCATTCAACGATCTCGCGCCAGTTAATGCGAACACCACCCGCACTACCCAACTGGATGACCGCATCAATGGGCTCCGGCACCGGATTCTTGTGACCGGTGCGATAGATGATCACCCGGCCGTCGGATAGCCTGACCACATTGAAACCGACCGTGATGTTCTGATATTTTGTCCCGGCCAGGACGTTCGAACCGCTGACAATGAAGCTGCCGGAGCGCGGATCCAGGTTGTAGACCCAGCTATAGCCGCCAGGTGAGCAGGCCGTCGCCGTAGGTACGTTGCTGACTGCGATCAGCGTACCTACTTGCAGAACTGCCGGAAGGGTGACGCGCTCCCCTTCATCCGGCAAGTCGATGTACCAGCCATCCTTGGTGGCCCAGTCGACTTCGAGGGTCGTGGTCGTGCGTGTCGAACCATCAAGATCGCTCAATTGCTGCTGGACCAGATTGTTTTTCGGCTGGCTGGAATCATCCAGTTGATCCTTGATGGCGTATATCGCCTGATCGTCGGTATTTCCGGTGTCGGTCTGGCCCAGATAGCGGCCGGTGCCGAAAAAGAGTACGCGATGTGCGTCGACCAGCCCCAGTTCGATCGCAGCGGTAATAGGCTGGCTGGAACCGAAGTCGGCCACCAGGGTTGTGGTGCCGGTGACGATGTCGAACTTCCAGACCTTGCCGTCCAGATCCCCCCCATAGACATACTGAGTGCTGTTGTCGACGCTGCCGTTTTGCACCCAGTTCGAGAGATGCGCCAGGCCCGCGGGAGAACCGGTGCTGCCCGAGTTCGTGTCGATCTTGCGTATCACTGCTCCGGTACCGGCGTCGAGCACCCATACGTGGCCTTCGCCGTCGCCAGAACTGATGTTGTTGTAGCCTGAGGGGAGCACCACAACCCATTGGCCGCTACCTTCCAGCTTGGTGATGATCGGGTTGCCGAAACTGTAGCCCATATCGGTTTCGGTAAAATTCCACAGGGCCTTGGGGGCGGACGGATCGGTAATGTCCATCGCATAGTAGCCGCGCCCGCCCTTGCCGAATCCACCCACCAGGATCGTTTTCCACACGCCGCCTATGTACACATCAGATGCCAGAGGTGAAGCGTCGACGTAGAACTGGTGGTTGTTGGCGAAACTCGCACCGGCAAGTTTGTAGAGATTGGGCATGACCTGCGATGGCACGTATGCCCACAATTCCGCGCCGGTTTGCGAGTTGAAAGCGTGCAGCATGCCGTCATTCGATGCCACATACACAGCCCCCGACCTCGAGGCCTGGGCGCTCTTGAATGCCGCATAGTTGGCGTCACCGTAATCGAAAGGGGGCTTTTGCACATAGACCGGCTGGGAATGCACCAGATCGCCCAGGACGTTTTCACGATCCCGGTAGAGTCGATAGTAGGGGCCGTCGTCGCCATAATCACCCGGCCGATCCTGGTCCTCGTTGCGGTTGTGGCCGCGAACGTACTTGAGCAGCATTTCACCGCTGGCCACCGCCTGGGTCGCGGCATCCCAATCAGCATACTGGCTCAAGAGGGTGTTGTCGAAATAGCTCTTCTGTGTGGTGTCCAGATTCGCCCAGGTGAAAGCCTCGAGTTTGTTCGTCGCGCCGGCATCGTAGCTGTAGATGGTGCGGGTGTCGGTGTCTCCCGTGGAGGCGATGCGGGCATTCAGCAAGGGACCTGCTTGCCAGGACGCTGTCGGGTCGACTGCACCGCTCGAGATGTCGATGAGATGGCCGGCCAGATCGCCGTCCCACATCTGGGTGCGGTAGCTGCCGACATAGATGAAGTTGTCGCCTGCGACCGGCTCCAGGTTCGAGGTGGCGGCCGCCGCGCCGGCACCGAGTGACTGACTGATGCTGGAGAGTGCCTTCTGCAGGCCAGCCACCAGGCTGTCCGGGTCGCGGGCGCTGAAGTAAGTGCCGCGGCCGTTGACGGCGGCGTGCCACAGATCGTCGACCCTGTCTTCATCCTCTTTATCGATAGGATCCGGCCATTGCGCCGTGCCTTGCAGAATGTTGTAGTAGTCGTTGCTGGTCGAGATATTGGTCTTGTAATCCGAGACGTAACGCAGCGTGCCGTCAACGCCCAGTCCGACCGAGAAGGTGGTCATGTGCTGGTGGGTGGCGACATCGTCGGTGTTGTTGTTGGTGCCTGAGCGGGGCACATCATTCTTGGACAGAGGGCCGGATGTGCGCAGGTCAGTATGATAGTAATAGTAGGCGACGTCCGCCAGCGTGTCGGCCTTGGCGAGCGCGTCCCTAGAAGGTGCGGGGACTGAGGCGGCGCCGTCCTGATCGCCCACGGACGCCCCATTTATGTCGTATGGACCATAGCTGGCCGACTGATAGTTCCAATAACCATCAGTTGAAAGAATCGTGAAATTCTGCTGGCAGCTATGGATGATGGGATCGTCTCCTCCCAGCACGCCGGCGTAATAGCGACCCGCTTTTGAGAGGGCACCGAGCAAAGGGGTGTTGCCGCTAGGGTTTGCATTAAAGAGCCGGGTGTACCAGCTCAGTTTATGGCTTGAGTCGAACGATTTTATGCCCAGGAAATTACTGTTGTCGGTTACCCCCTGATCCCAGATCGTCGAGTAGCCCACGCGATAGTGGTCATCAAGAATGGCAAAGGCACGCGAGCTGGCGGTCTTCATCATCAGCATGCGGATGCGATAAAAGGAATACCAGTTGGCGAAGTTCTGCAGTTCCTCTGCATAGGTGCAGGAGGCGCCGGCGCAATCGCTGCGGCCCGGATACTTGCTGTAGGTTTCCCCGGACTTGATATGGAAGCGCGTGAGCGTTGCGCCACCTGCGGCGGCCTGATAGTTGATGCCGCCGGTCAGATAGGCGTTGTTGTTATTGAAATCGATGTTGTTGCCTTCTCCGAGGATGAGCTTTTTGTTGTAGTTGGCGTTGATCGGTGACGCGGGGCCACCGGGCGCGGTGACCAGGATCTGCGCGCAGCGAACAGCCCGGGTAGAGTCTTTGCAGTCGTTTGCCGACGTGCCGGTCTCGCTGACACTCGTGTCGTTCTGCAGCAGGGTTGCCGTCCATCCAGCGACGCCATTGATGGCGTTGAGGACTTGTTGCGCCAGGTCGATGCGGTTGGTTTTGTTATTCGCCGCGTAATTGACGGTGATGGAGGCGATGGTCGTGCCGTCGAAGGTAATGGTTTTCGTTTTGAGGCCGCTGGTGCCACCCGCCTTGACGACATGGAAACTGCGCGAGGCCGCTACCCCCGTTACTTCGGTGGTGCCGGTGAACTTGGGATAGGTGTGGCCGCTGTCGCGCCGTGTCAGGCAGGAAGCAAGCAACGAATTCGTGCACCATTGCACGGTGCCGGACAGTGTGTAATAAACCGGCGGGCCGTAGTAGATTCTGCGGTACTTGTAGGCAGTGTAGGCACCATACGGATAGCGCGGATAGTCCGGGATGGCGGTATTCAGCGGATAGTAGACACAATTGCTGTCGGTGCCTGGATCGCCCGTGGGCGTGTCCCACTGGCCCGTGCACCACGCAGTATTCTGGTAGCTTGCCAGGTCCTGGGTCGAATTGTCGTAGGAACCCGTCTTGTAGACGTTGTCGACCGATTTGAAGGGGTTGTTTCTGGGAGCAGTCGTCGATGCGTTGTTCCATTCGGTTCCATCCGCCCACTTGGGCGGGCGGTAGCGCGTGGCCGGGTTGTAATAGACGCCATTGACGGCATTGAGCGAAAAGGGGGGGTCTCCAACAATGCAGCTATCCGCCCCCCCGCTGTTGTCGGCATTGGGACACATCTTGCTATCGTCGACGTAATCCGGCATGTAATCCCAGCCCATGGAGCCGGAATCGTCCAGGATGTAATAGATGTTCGGCGGCACGCTCTCGGCAGAGGATTCGGCCAGCGGTATGTCGGCAAGATCGGTCGCGGCCTGCGCAGGAGCCAGGCAACTTGCGCCCAGCCACGTGGCCAACAGGATCGACAGGGTTTTTTTCATTGGAGTCATTGCCATGCCCCTCAATTACAGGATGATGACGCTTTGGACGATGCTACGCGTGTTGCGCGGCCCGACAGCGCGGACGGTGATGCGATAGAGATAGGCTCTCTGCCCTTTCAGGGCGCCGGACCCATAGGCGGGTCCCCGCGTGCTGCTGCTGCTGGACGAAGTGGGGGTAAATGACTCGCAGGGATTGCTGGTCGTGCCGGGCGCCCCATTTGCATCGCACATGCGGTGGATGACATAGGAGATCGCATTGCCGGCGGAATCCTCGCCGATCGAGCGTACCTTGGCTGGTGCGGAAGGCCTGTCGCCGTCCCAGTCGATATCGTCTGTCTGGGTGTCCGGGCGGACCCCGGCAAAATCGGTGACGATGACTTGCCGGGTGGCATAGTAGCCCAGAGCCGGATTGTCGTTTTCAAGCGTGGCGGACGTCACGCCCTGGAGCCAGGTGCGCGCCTGCTCGATGCCGAAATCCGTCGCGTGCGTCGTGGTTCGCTTGAAGGCCAGATTGCCCGCAATCATAAGACCCGTATCGACCGAGCGCACCAGTGCAATGCCGCCGATCAGCATGACCACGAGCAGGATCAGCACGAAGATGAGCGTTGCGCCGCGCTGGGCAAGGTGATTTTTCATAGCGGCGGCGTCCACATCAGGTTGCGCGGCACGACGATGGTCGAGTAGGTTTTGTAGCGGTAATACTCCCAGTCAGCGTCCGCGCTGAGGTCGACGGCCGGGGCAGGATCGGCCGACGTGTCGTCCCAGAGGCAGGGGCCTATGTTGACGACGCCGCCCGTCGTCGTGCATGCCTCACTGACCTTCTCGCGTTCGGGCAGCGTGGAGCGCGCCACGATGCCGATGCGCACCGCCTTGATCCGCTCCCGATCGGCTGCAGTCGGAGTGGCCCAGGATCCGGTGGCGTTTACCCAGTTCACTACCTGGTCGCTGGTGCCAGTAGCGCTAATGCCATACTGAGCCTGCAAGGACACAATATCCGGGGTGATGTCGCTGTCTACGCCACCGGCGGAAAGCACCAGCCTGCTGTCCGCAACGTTAACGCTATAGGCACGCTGCACCAGGCCATTGCTGAGGCAGAGGGCGGCATTTCCGATCGAGTACTTCGGCCAGCCGTTGTCGGTCATGTAGGCGACGGGCGGGTTGTAGGTTGGTTCGTTGGTGTTCTTGTATTCATGCTTGAGCTTGAAGGCGAGGCTGTCGATGGCGGTGATCCGCATGAAGGTGCATTTGGCACCGTCAGAAAGAATGGCGTAACCGTTCGGCACGCAGCCGGATATGTTGTTGACCTCGATGTCGTCCTGGGGCTGCGCCATGTTGTCCGCAAGCTGTGTCGGCATGCCGCTGGAAGCGGTGCTGCCCGAGGTCACGACGATGCGGTCCGAAGCGCCGGCGCCGCCATCCACGATCTTTACAGGGTAAGCGCTCATATCAGGAACCGGGGCGCCTATGGCAGCACCGTTTCCGTCGCTGTCGTAGTAGCTGTAGAACGTGCCGCAGCTGCGAATCAAGCTGGAATTGATGGCATAGCCGGCGGAACCGACATCGCGCTCTATCGAATAGAGGCCGATGGCCGCCGCAGTCTGCGCGTCGACGCCGGCGCCGGTGGTGCGCCGCTGGCCTTCGGAGCCGACGAAGATCTGCGTCACCGCCAGGATGACCACCAGACCGATGGCCAGGGCCACCATCAATTCGACAAGACTGAAGCCTTGCTCAGATTTTGCTGGATCGTTCATCGCCATCAGTTCTCGATTAGTTCTCGATCAGTTCTCATTTACGTCCGCTATCAGGACATGACTGTGCGTGTCGTCGCCTGGCGGCGTCCAACTCACGGTAATGCGCAGCCGATTGGTTTTCGGATCGGCATCGACATCGATTTTCTCGATGACCAGGGTGCCGCCGGGCAGCGAGGAGAGGGATGTTCCGGTAGTCAGGTGCCCTGTCAGATTGACACGGTCGACCCAGATCCTGGCAACTGCATCCTGGGCAATAACCGAGGCGTCTATGCGCGATTTCGCATCGGTCTGATAACGGATCGAGGCTGCCTGCAGCCCAACCATGCCGAGGATGCCGAAGGCGAAGATGAGGATTGCGACGAGCACCTCGATCATCGAAAAACCGGTTTGGCGCTGGGTCAGCATGCCCGGGCATCTCCAATAGCGTTGGGATCGCACATTTTCATCAGTCCGCCGCTGATGAGTATCCTGAGATTACGTGCATTGGCGGTCGCCAGTAAAGTTTCGGGGACGGTCAGGTCAATTTGCGTCAGGGGCGGGGAGCCATCCGGGTTGTTCACGGCGATTCCCAGCGTGTTGAAGGTCACGCCAAACGTGTCCGAGGGGATCAGTGTTGTTATAACCGGGGTCGTGCCGAAATCCGACTGGGCCAGCACTTCGAGCGTGTCGGTGCGTCTGACCTGCCAGGTGGGATCCGCCGCGCCGATAACGAATGTCACGATGGTGTTTTGCCGCACGGCTTCGGTGCGCGCGGTCTTCAGTCCCGTCATGACCGATTCGCTGACCGTGCGAATTCTAAGATTGGTCGTCCATTCCGAGAAGGAAGGCAGGCCCAGCAGCAGCAATACCGCAAAGATCGTGATCGTGATCATGAGTTCGATCAGCGTAAAGCCGGATTCGTTGCGAGATCTCATGACATGAATACGCGGTCAGCACGCGCCTTTTTTATCCACCCAGCAACTCGTGCTGCTGCCCCACGGTGTGGCCGAACTGCGTACGCCGGCCTGGTTGATGGAGTAACTGAATCCGCTCAGGTTCGCTTCGCTTTTCCCTGTTGCCGTGATCGTCAGGTTGTTTGCATCGGCTGTCGGGCAGGACAGGGTGAAGGATTTGAGGGCCGGCAAGCCTGCTCCGCAAGGATAGGTGCCGATGCCGCCGGTAGCATAGGTGCGGTGATCCTGGAACCATTGTTCCATTTTTACCTTGGTCTCGGACAGGGCGGATAGCCCTTCGGCAATACGGCCTCGACGCAGGTAGTCCTGATACGAGGGCAGAGCTATGGTTGCGAGAATGCCGATGATCGCCACCACGATCATGAGCTCGATCAGGGTAAAACCACGTTGCTTGGGCATAGGGCGCTCCTTTTGACAATTGCATGTTAGGCAGGCTGGAAAACGAACGCCAGCGTGAACCGATAAAACGCCATTTGGGCCGGACAAACGGCCGGCAGGCGTGAATATTACCCATTGCAACACGCGTTTGCCCGGGTCCCGAGGCTCGTTTATAATCCGTCCCCCATGCTGTTGTAGCTCAGTTGGTAGAGCAACTGATTCGTAATCAGTAGGTCGCCAGTTCGATTCCGGCCAACAGCACCATGAAATTCAATGGCTTGCCAATACACTGTGATGGGCAAGCCATTTTCTTTAGCGGAGGGAACATTCATGCAGATCAAGGACAGCGTATTCATCGTCACCGGCGGCGCGTCGGGTCTGGGCGCGGGTACGGTGCGGGCATTGGTGGGGCAGGGCGGCAAGGTGGTGATTGCCGATCTGAACAAGGCGGCCGGCGAGGCGCTGGCGCAGGAACTGGGCGCTGGCGTGCGCTTTGCCGAATGCGATGTGTCGTCGGAAGTCAGCGCGAAGGCGGCGGTGGACCTTGCCGTGAGTGCTTTCGGCGGACTGAACGGCCTGGTCAACTGCGCCGGCATCGCCATCGGCGAGAAAACCCTCGGCAAGGAAGGCCCGCACCAGCTGGCCACGTTTGCCCGCGTCATCAACATCAACCTCATCGGCACCTTCAACATGATCCGCCTGGCGGCGGAGGCCATGAGCAAAGGACAGCCGAATGCGGCGGGCGAACGCGGCGTGATCGTCAGCACCGCTTCGGTGGCGGCCTACGACGGCCAGATCGGCCAGGCGGCCTATGCCGCCTCCAAGGGCGGCGTGGTCGGCATGACGCTGCCGATCGCGCGCGACCTGTCGCGTTCCGGCATCCGCGTCATGACCATTGCCCCGGGCATCTTCGAGACGCCAATGCTGCTCGGCATGCCGCAGGAAGTGCAGGATGCGCTGGGCAAGATGGTGCCGTTCCCGCCGCGCCTGGGCAAGCCGGCCGAGTATGCCGCGCTGGCGCTGCACATCATCCAGAACGAGATGCTCAACGGCGAGGTGATCCGCCTCGATGGCGCGATCCGCATGCAGCCGAAGTGATTTTGTTCGGCGAATCCGATCAGCAGCCGAAATGATTCTGTTCGGCACCGTCATCCCCGCGGAAGCGGGGATCCAGTCCTGAGGGCATACTGGATTCCCGCTTCCGCGGGGATGACCACCTCATGTCCCAAGCCGACCCATCCTGCTATCACTGCGGCCTCGCCGTCCCACAGGGACTGACTTTCAGCGTAAACATTGACGGCAGGCCGCGCGCAATGTGCTGTGCCGGCTGCCAGGCGGTGGCGCAGGCCATCGTCGACAACGGTCTGGACGATTACTACCGGCACCGCGATGCCCTGCCGGAAAGCCCGCGCGAGGCGCTGCCCGCCGTGCTGGGGGAACTGACTTTGTTCGACAACCCGGACGTGCAAAAGAACTTCGTGCGGCCGTTCTCCGAACATGAACGCGAAGCTTCACTGATCCTCGAAGGCATCACCTGCGCCGCCTGCGTCTGGCTCAATGAGCAGCATCTGACACGCCAGGCCGGCGTCACGGCAGTGGAGATCAATTACGCCACGCGCCGTGCGCGGGTGCGCTGGGACGAGCGGCGCATCAGGCTTTCCGGCATTCTCGCCGCCGTGGCGGCCATCGGCTACCACGCCTATCCCTACGATGCGCTGCGAGCGGAGGAGATCGCCAATCGCGAGCGGCGTGCGGCGCTGTGGCGCCTCTTCGTTGCCGGCTTCGGCATGATGCAGGTGATGATGTACGCCTTGCCGGCGTATATCGCCGACGAAGGCACCCTGAGCGCCGACATCGAAAGCCTCTTGCGCTGGGCCAGCCTGGCCCTGACGCTGCCGGTCGTGCTGTATTCCGCCGCACCTTTCTTCCGTAATGCCTGGCGCGACCTGCGCCTGAAGCGGGTCGGCATGGACGTGCCGGTGGCCCTGGGTGTCGGTGCGGCTTTCCTCGCCAGCCTGTGGGCGACACTCAGCGGTGCGGGGGAGGTGTATTTCGACTCCGTCACGATGTTCGTTTTCCTGCTGCTGGGCGGCCGCTACCTGGAGATGCTGGCGCGTCACCGCTCGGTACGCTCGATCGAACGCGTCGGTCGCGCCTTGCCGGCCTTCGCCGAGCGGCTGACGGCATTCCCCCTGCTGCAGACGGAGCGTGTCGTCGTCTCGGCACTGCAAGTGGGCGACCGGCTACTGGTGGCGCCGGGGCAGACGATTCCTGCCGATGGCAGCGTGCTGCAGGGCGAGAGCGAGGTGGACGAATCCCTGCTGACCGGCGAGAGCCGCGCCATCGCCAAGACGCCGGGCGACGAACTGACCGGCGGCACGGTAAACATCCGCAGTCCGCTGGTGCAGCAAGTGGAAAAGGTCGGCGAAGCGACGCAGCTCGCCTCGATCGTGCGCCTGATGGAACGGGCCATCACCGAAAAGCCGCGCATCGTGCAACTGGCGGATCGCGTTGCCGCCTGGTTCGTCGCGGCGCTGCTGCTGCTGGCGCTGGCCACCGGCATCGTCTGGAGCCAGATCGACGCCTCGCGCGCCCTGTGGGTCTTCGTCTCGGTGCTGGTGGTGAGTTGTCCTTGTGCGCTCTCGCTCGCCACGCCGGCGGCGCTGGCGGTGGCCACCGGCGCCTTCTCGCGCCTGGGGCTTCTCGTTGCGCGCGGCCATGCCATCGAGACGCTGGCCCGCGCCGACCATTTCGTTTTCGACAAGACGGGCACGCTGACCTGGGGCCGCTTGCGGCTGCGGCAGACGCTGCCGCTCGCCGGCATGATGGCCGAGGCGGCCGAGGTGGTGATAGGCTTGGCCGCTGCGCTGGAGCAGGGCTCCGAGCACGCCATCGGCGCGGCGTTGCGCGAAGCCGCGCCGGACGACGCGTCCCTGCGATCACCCCAGGCATTGAGCAGTACGACCGGCCAGGGTGTCGAGGGGGTGCTCAATGGTCGCAGGCTGCGCCTGGGGCGGGCCGAGTTCGCCGCAGAATTGCACGATCAGCCGCTGCCGGCCGAGGCTCAGGCCCTCTACGCGACGGGCGACACGTGCGTGGCGCTCGCAGATGAAACGGGCTGGCTCGCCGTATTCCGGCTATCCGATCAATTGCGCGAAGAGGCGTGCGGACTGGTGAGTCGCTTGCGCAGCCTTGGCTGCCACATCACCCTGCTCTCAGGAGATTCGGTGGAAGCGGTGGCCCCGGTGGCAGTTGCGCTGTCGATCCCGGACGCCCACGGCGGCATGACGCCGCAGGACAAGCATGACTTCATCGCCGCTTTGCAGGGGCGCGGCGCGGTGGTGGCGATGGTGGGGGATGGGGTCAACGATGCGCCCGTACTGGCACAGGCCCAGGTGTCGGTGGCCATGGGTAGCGGCACGGAACTGGCACGCAACCAGGCCGACATCGTTCTCCTGGGTGAAAACCTCAGCCGCCTGGCCGAGGCGGTGATGCTGGCGCGCCGCACCCGGCGCATCGTGCGGCAGAATCTCGCCTGGGCGTTTGCCTATAATCTTGTCGCCATCCCGCTGGCGATGCTGGGCTGGATTACCCCCTGGATGGCCGGCATCGGCATGTCGGGCAGTTCCCTGCTGGTGGTGACCAATGCCCTGCGATTGCAGCGCGGCGGGAAAAACTGATGGAAATCCTCTACCTGCTGATTCCGCTTTCCGTCGTGCTGGTCTTTCTCATCGGCGCGGTGTTCTGGTGGTCGGTCAACAACGGACAATTCGACGACCTGGAAGGACCGGGTTACCGGGTGCTCATGGACGACGACCGACCCAGGCCGGAATTGGGACAGGAGGAACCGGGCAAGGAAGCGGATGGCAAGCCCGCAGATCCCGGAGATGGGAAAACGAGTGGCCCACAGTTACCAAAGTAATACGGAATCGATTCCAATTTGACCCACATCAATTTTTTTAGAAACGCATTTATCCATACTTCGCCCAAGGTTTTGGGTCCGGCAACGGGCCCGGAGTCTTGTCTCTCTGTTGGGGTTGGGGTGCGCATTGCGCACCCTTTTTTTATACCCTCATAAATACATTGATAATTGTCATGTAATACTAGGTATTACTTTTGATGTGAATCAATTAGAAAGCGATTATTTAAGGGTATCTTTGCCGCCCATGCGGGTATCCAGCGCGGGTATCCAGCGCACCCGGTTACAATCCTGCATTCCCTAAGTGAGGCCTTCCGTTTATGGACAACCAAGCGACATACAACTACAAGGTGGTGCGCCAGTTCGCCGTGATGACGGTGGTCTGGGGCATCGTCGGCATGCTGGTCGGCGTCATCATCGCCGCGCAGTTGGTGTGGCCGGATCTCAATGTGCACGAGTGGCTGAGCTATGGTCGCCTGCGGCCGTTGCACACCAATGCCGTGATCTTCGCTTTCGGCGGCTGTGCGCTGTTTGCCACCAGCTATTACGTGGTGCAGCGCACCAGTCATACGCCGCTGTTCGCGCCGGGACTGGCGGCGTTTACCTTCTGGGGCTGGCAACTCGTCATCGTGCTGGCAGCCGTGACGCTGCCGCTGGGCATCACCTCCAGCAAGGAGTACGCCGAACTCGAGTGGCCGATCGACATTCTCATCACCCTGGTATGGGTGTCCTATGCCGTGGTCTTCTTCGGCACCATCGTGAAGCGCAAGGTGCCGCACATCTACGTCGCCAACTGGTTCTACGGCGGCTACATTCTCACCGTGGCGCTCCTGCATCTGGTCAACAGCTGCGCGATCCCCGTGACCCTGACCAAGTCCTACTCCTGCTACGCCGGGGTGCAGGACGCCATGGTGCAGTGGTGGTACGGCCATAATGCCGTGGGCTTCATCCTCACGGCAGGCTTCCTCGGCATGATGTACTACTTCGTACCCAAGCAGGCTGGCCGCCCGGTGTATTCCTACCGCCTCTCGGTGGTGCACTTCTGGGCGCTGATCTTCACCTACATGTGGGCCGGCCCGCACCACCTGCACTACACGGCGCTGCCCGACTGGACCCAGTCGGTCGGCATGGTTTTCTCCCTGATCCTGCTGGCACCCTCCTGGGGCGGCATGATCAACGGCATCATGACCATGTCGGGCGCCTGGCACAAGCTGCGCGACGATCCGATCCTCAAGTTCCTCATCACCAGCCTGTCGTTCTACGGCATGAGCACCTTCGAGGGGCCGATGATGTCCATCAAGACGGTGAACGCCCTGTCGCACTATACCGACTGGACGATCGGCCACGTGCATAGCGGCGCGCTCGGCTGGGTGGCCTTCATCTCCATCGGTTCGATCTACTACCTGATCCCGCGACTGTTCGGCCGCGAACAAATGCACAGCGTGAAACTGATGACGGTACATTTCTGGGTTGCCACCATCGGCGTCGTCCTCTACATCTCCTCGATGTGGATCGCCGGCGTCATGCAGGGCCTCATGTGGCGCGCGACCAATCCCGACGGCACGCTCACCTACGCCTTCGTCGAGAGCGTCAAGTCCACCTACCCGTTCTGGACCATCCGCTTCCTGGGCGGCCTCATGTTCCTCGTCGGCATGCTGCTGATGGCGTGGAACGTGTGGAAGACCGTCGCCGGGCAGAAGCCCTACGACGCGCCGGTACTGGCGCCTGCCGGCCAGCACGCCTGAGATGGGAGAAAAGCAATCATGAAACTCACGCACGACTTCATCGAACGCAACATCGCCTGGATGATCGGCCTGACGATAGCCGTCGTCAGCGTCGGCGGTCTGGTCGAGATCGTTCCGTTGTTCTTCCAGAGATCTACCACCCAGCCGGTGGCGGGCCTCAAGCCCTATGATCCGCTGCGGCTGAGCGGGCGCGACATCTACATCCGTGAAGGCTGCTACAACTGTCACTCGCAGATGATCCGCCCCTTCCGCGCCGAGACCGAGCGCTATGGCCATTACTCGGTGGCCGGCGAATTCGTCTATGACCATCCCTTCCAGTGGGGCTCCAAGCGTACCGGCCCGGATCTGCAGCGCGTCGGCGAGCGCTACTCCGACGAGTGGCATCGCGTGCACCTCATCAATCCGCGCGACGTGGTGCCCGAATCGAACATGCCGCCCTATGCCTTCCTCGAGCGCCCGCTCAGGGACGACGACATCGAAGCCAAGATGCGCGCCCTGCGCCTGGTTGGCGTGCCCTATTCGGATGAGGAAATCGCCGGGGCCAAAAAGCAACTCGAGGGCAAGACCGAGATGGACGCCCTGATCGCCTATCTCCAGGGCCTGGGCACTGCCCTCAAGCAGACGAGGTAAGCCATGGACATCAACGACCTGCGTTCGATTGTCACGGTGCTGGCCTTCGCAACATTCATCGGCATCGTGCTTTGGGCTTATAGCGGGCGGCGTCGCGCGGCTTTCGATGAAGCCGCCAATCTGCCTTTCAATGAAGACGAGACCCTCTCCCCCAACCTTTCTCCCGGGGCGAGGGAGGGGCGCGCCGTGCCGGCTGCGCAAGTTAAAGGACCCGAAGGGAAAGCATCATGAGCGATTTCGTCAATGGTTTCTGGAGCGTCTACGTGACGCTCATCACCCTGGTCAGTGTCGTTGGCTGTGGCGTATTCCTCTGGGTGCAAAGCAAGGCCAAGGCAACCGCCGCTTCGGCGGATCAGGTGAAGACCATGGGCCATGTCTGGGACGGAGACCTCGAGGAGTACAACAATCCGCTGCCGCGCTGGTGGAGCTGGCTGTTCTACATCACTGTCGTCTTCGCCCTGAGCTACCTGGCCGCGTATCCCGGCCTGGGCACCTACAAGGGCGCCTTTGGCTGGACTTCGAAAGGTGAGTACGAAGACGAGATGCAGCAGGCCGAGGCGAAGTACGCACCGATCTTCGCCAAGTTCGCGCAGCAGGACATCAAGGCAGTGGCCGCCGATCCGGAGGCAAGGAAAATGGGCGAACGGCTGTTCCTGACCTACTGTGCGCAGTGTCATGGTTCGGATGCGCGCGGCGGCAAGGGCTTTCCCAATCTGACCGACAACGACTGGCTTTATGGTGGTGAACCCGAGCAGATCAAGCAAAGCATCATGGAAGGTCGCCAGGGCGTCATGCCGCCGCATGCCCATCTCGGCGCGGAAACGGTGAAGGATCTGGCCAACTATGTGCGTTCGCTTTCGCCCGACAAGCTGGCCTATGACAGCGCCCGCGCCACGCGCGGCAAGGAGGCGTTCAATACGGTGGGCTGTGCCGGCTGCCACGGCCCCGACGCCAAGGGCATGACCGCGGTGGGTGCGCCCAACCTGACCGATTCGATCTGGCTCTATGGTTCTCCGGAGAGCGTGCTTATCGAAACCATCGGCAAGGGCCGCTCCAACAAGATGCCCGCCCACAAGGATTTCCTCGGTGAAGCCAAGATCCATCTGCTCGCGGCCTATGTTTACGGCCTGTCGCAGGGTGGAACCGCACAGAAGTAAGGCTGTCCAACAACGGCTTCGCAACGACCTCGCAACGCCCCGGAAGCAAGATTTCCGGGGCATTTTTCTTCCCAACATCGAGCGGATTCATGGCGCAGACCGCACCCAAGCCGGAGAAGGCTGCAGCAAAAGTCATTCCGATCAAGGAATCGTCCCTCTACGAGGCGCAGAAGAAAATCTACGCCCGTAGCGTGACCGGCGTCTTCGCCACATGGCGCTGGGCGCTGGTGTGGATCACGCAGGCCATCTACTACGGCTTGTGCTGGCTGGAATGGAATGGCCGCCAGGCCGTGCTCTTCGACCTGGCCGAGCGCAAGTTCTACGTCTTCGGCCTGGTGTTCTGGCCGCAGGACGTTTTCTACCTCGCTGTCCTGCTGATTCTCTCCGCGCTGGCACTATTCCTGTTTACCGCCGTCGCCGGGCGGCTGTTCTGCGGCTACGCCTGTCCGCAGACCGTCTACACCGAGATCTTCATGTGGGTGGAGAAGCTCATTGAGGGCGATCGTGCCGCGCGCATGAAATTCGATGCCGCGCCGATGAGCACACGCAAATTCGTCCGCAAGACGGCCAAACATGCGGCCTGGGTGGTGATTGCTATGTGGACCGGTTTCACCTTTGTCGGCTATTTCACGCCGATCAAGACCCTGGCGAGCTCGGTGATGAGTTGGCAGCTCGGGCCGTGGGAGGCCTTCTGGATCTTCTTCTACGGCTTTGCCACCTGGGGCAACGCCGGCTTCATGCGCGAACAGGTGTGCAAGTACATGTGCCCTTACGCCCGTTTCCAGGGCGTCATGTTCGACCCCGACACCCTCACCGTCACCTACGACGCCCAACGCGGCGAGCCGCGCGGGGCGCGTTCGAAGAAGGCCGACTACAAGGCGGCGGGCAAGGGCGACTGCGTCGATTGCGGCATTTGCGTGCAGGTCTGCCCGACCGGCATCGACATCCGCGACGGCCTGCAATACGAATGCATCGGCTGCTCGGCCTGCATCGATGCCTGCGACCAGGTAATGGACAAGATGGACTATCCGCGCGGGCTGATCCGCTATTCCACCGAGCATGCGCTGGCCGAGCGCTGGGGCCGCAGGCAGATCCTCGCCCATATCCTGCGGCCGCGGACGCTGCTCTACGGCGCCATCCTCTCCGCCGTCGTCATCGCCGCCGCGGTGGGACTGACTTTGCGCCAGCCGCTCAAGGTGGACGTCATCCGCGACCGCGCCACGCTGGCCCGCGAGGTCGAGGGCGGCCTGGTCGAGAATGTCTACCGCCTGCAGATCATGAACCTGGCTGAGGAACCGCGCCGCTTTGCCCTGGCTGTCACCGGCATGAAAGGACTGCAAATCGACACCGACCCCATTGTCGAGGTTCCGGCAGCCGCCACCCAGGCTGTTTCCGTGCGTGTGCGTGCCGAAGCGGACGCCGGCAAGCGCGGCTCCAATCGCATTTACTTCGAGATTCACGCCCTCAACCATGATGAGGTTTTCGTGCGCGAGAAGGCGAGTTTCCTCCTGCCATGAACGCGTTCAGGGAGAATGCCGAACCCTGGTACCGCCACCGTTGGCCGTGGCTCCTCATGGCCGGGCCGGGTCTAGTGGTGGTGGCCGGTATCGTCACCGCCTGGATCGCCGCGACCACCGACGATGGACTGGTGGCCGACGACTATTACAAACAGGGTTTGGCGGTCAATCAGGTGCTGGCGCGCAATGACGCCGCTGCCAGGATGCAGTTGGAAGCGCGCCTGCGGCTGGCTGCCGGCCGCATTGAAGTGCGCCTGACCTCGCATGTCGATGCCGCCTTGCCTGCGCAGGTGAAAGTCACGCTGGCCCATCCGACCCGCGGCGGGAAAGACCAGAACCTTATCCTGACGGGAGAAAAGGGCTTGTATGCGGGGCCGATGCCGGCATTGGGCCCGGGCCGCTGGTACGTGATGGTTGAGGATGAGGCAGGCAACTGGCGGCTGGCAGGCAGCGTGCAGTTGCCGCAGGCGCCTGAAGCGCTGCTCGTGGCGGCCGGAAAAAGATAACGACAATAATATTGCGACAGGAAACGGAGAGAGAGATGACAGCCATTCCCCTGACCCCCTTCCCAAGGAAGGGGGCAATGGATATTCGGCCGCTGACGCGGTTTCCTGCTACTGACTTGTCGCCGCCTTGTCCCACGGGGCCTTGCACTTCCTTCGGTCAGGGCGGCTTGGCGGAGGCGACATGCAGAAATTGATCTGGATACTGTGGCCGTCCTTTGTGGTGGCGGGCATTGCCGAGGCGGTGTTCTTCACCTTGATCGATCCGCAGGAGCTGTATCTGTTTGGCGAGCCGGCGAACCTTTCGCGGATCGCGACCTACTCCCTCGGTTTCTTCGCCTTCTGGGCGGTGTGCGCGGCGTCCAGTACCTTTACCTGTTTCATCCAGCGCTCCGCGCGCGAAATCAACCGTTGCCCCCTGCCGCACCGCGAACGGCCCAGGGATTGCCCCAAGGCCGATGAAGAATAGGGCCTGCGCTCATCCGGCCCGTGGCCGGCATGGTACGCATGGCGCGCGCGGTGCGCTCAGGCAGGTGCTCAGGCAGGCGTTCAGGTCGTAGTGCGCGAGGGGCCGACGCCGATCGGCGGCGGCGCAAGATTGACGATGCGCGAGAACAGAGAACGGAATTCCTGGTCCGGTTCGGTGCCGAAGCGAGGATCGCCGTTCTCGCTGAAGGCCTGTGCGATCTCGATCCAATCCTCCGGCTGAAGGTGCTGTTTGGCGATGGGAATGATGACATTCTCTTCCATGGCCATGTGCATCGCAAGCTCGTCGGCGAAGGTTTCTGCCGTTGTCATGAAGGCCTCGCGGCCGCCGGGTGCACCGGCCTCGTAGCGCCCCAGTGCCATTTCCAACGCCTTGACATGTGCGACGCCGGCGCGGTGCTGCGCCTCGATTTCAGTGATCGCCTTGTCCGCCTCGTGCGTACGCATCTTCAGACGGCGGAACAGATAAGCCTCCTCCTTCGGGTGATGCAGCTTCTGCGGAAAGGTCTCGATGTAGTAGAGCATCGCCCACAGCAGCTTGCTGTCCGGCTCAGTACCCTTCTCGCGCATTTCACGCACGAGGAAACGCAGTCCGTGCGTGATGGCTGCCATGGAGCGGTGTTCGTCGAGGATGATGGTGAGCGCGGTATTCAGCATGTTGTTCCTATCGATAAACCAGGACGGGAATCTTGGAGTGGGTCAGCACCTTCTGCGTTTCCGAGCCGAGCAACAGGCCGGACAGGCCGCGCCGTCCGTGCGAGGCCATGAAGATCAGGTCGCAACCACCGGATGTCGCCGCGTTGATGATGGCCTCGTAGGGCGCATCGCTGGTGGCCGAGGTGCCGTCGCAGGGTACGCCGGCAGCATCGGCCAGTTTCTGCGCAACGGCAAGGATATCCGCGGCCTGCTTGTCCGCCATAGCGGCGAACTTCTCCGGTGTGGTCGGATCGATCAGAGCACCTTCGCCGTAGAAGGCTACGGGGTAATCCGGCTTGGAATAGAAGAAGGTGATCTTCGCCCCGGTTTCGCGGGCAAATACTACGGCTTTTTTTACCGTATCGGCGGACAGTTCAGAGCCGTCGGTGGGAACGAGAATATGCTTGAACATGCTGATCTCCTGTGCGATGGATTCATTATAGATAGAAAGCGCAACCCAATAGCGATTGATGCAGATCAAGCATGATACCGCCGATACCGGCTCAAAATGAAACATGCGCATCACATTTCATGGCGCCGCCGGTGAGGTGACCGGCTCCTGCTACCTGGTCGAGACCGATGAGGTGCGCTTCCTTGTCGACTGTGGCCTGTTCCAGGGCGGACGCGATGCCTGGCGCAAGAACCTGGAGGCGCTCTCCTTCGATCTGCGCAACCTGGATTTCATTCTCATCACCCACGCCCACCTCGACCATTCCGGCCTGCTGCCGCGTGCCGTCGCGCTGGGCTTTCGCGGGCCGGTGCATGCCACCGCGGCGACGGCGGACCTGCTCGGCGTGATGCTGCTCGATTCGGCCCACATCCAGGAGAAGGAAGCCGAATGGGAGGCCAAACGTTCGCATGGCAAGCGCGGCCGCAGGCAGCCCCGTCCGCCGCTCTACAGTGTGGCCCAGGCGCAAGCTTGCCTGAAGCAGGTCCGCCGTGCGGAGTACGACCAGTCTTTCCAGCCGCATGCCGCCATCAAGGTGTGCCTGCGCGACGCCGGCCATATCCTCGGCTCGGCCATCGCCGAGGTCTGGGTCGAGCAAGCGGGGCGCACGCACAAGCTGGTGTTTTCCGGCGACCTTGGCATGCCCGATCGTCCTGTGTTGCGTGATCCGCAAACGATCGAGGCGGCGGACGTGCTCTTTGTCGAATCGACCTATGGCAACCGGCTGCACAAGCCGTTCGAGGCGACTGAGGACGAACTGGTCGGCGCTATTGAGCGCACCCTTCACGGCAAGCGCGGCAATGTCATCATGCCGGCCTTCTCCGTCGGCCGCACGCAGGAGGTGATATTTGTTTTGACCGACCTGGCACAGCGCGGCCGGCTGAAGAACCTGCAGGTGGTGGTCGACTCGCCGATGTCGATGGCGGCGACCGAAATTACGCTGCGGCACACCGACCTGCTCGACGAGCACACGCGCGAACTCATCGCGTGGCAACGCGCCCACCCTGAGGCCATAAACGTGCGTTTCGTGCAGGACGTCGAGGAGTCGATTGCGTTGAATCAGGTGCGCGGCGGCCTGGTGATCATTTCCGCCAGCGGCATGTGCGATGCCGGGCGCATCAAGTACCATCTGCTGCATAATCTCGGCCGGCGCGAATGCGCAGTCGTCATCACCGGCTTCCAGGCCGCCGGCACGCAGGGACGCCGCCTGGTCGAGGGCGCGAAATCCCTCACGCTGTTCGGCAAAAGTGTGCCAGTGCGCGCCGCCATTCACACCATCGGCGGCCTGTCGGCGCATGCCGACCAGGCAGGGCTGCTCGGCTGGCTGGGGCATTTCCGCCAGCCGCCGCGGCAGACGTTCATCGTGCATGGCGAGAAGGAGACCGCGCACATCTTTGCCGCCGAGGTAGAAAAGCGCCTGCACTGGAAGAATGTCGGTGTGCCGCAGTCAGGACAAACGGTTCAACTGGATTGAGGGAACGTCAATGCCCAGACAGAAAGAAAGCCATAACGCCCCGATCGTCGCCAGTCCCATCGCGACGCTGAAGAACCTGCACGACATGACCGAGGCCGGCATCGACCCCCTCGGCATCGCGGCGCCGCTGGGCCATGCACAGGTGGCCTGGATGACGCACCCGCTGGAGCTGGCCGAACTCGGCGCCAAGCTCTCCGGCGACCTCATGGCCTTCACCTGGCATGCCTGGAATCGCGCGCTTGGCTTGCCGGGCGAGGATCCGATCCTGCCGCACGCCGACGACACGCGCTTTGCCGACCCGGCATGGAAGGATTCGGCCACCTGGGATATCGTCAAGGAGTGGTATCTCCTGCTCACCCGTAACGTGCAGGACGCGCTCTACGACACGCCGGCCCTCTCCGGCAAGGAGCGCCGTCGTGCCGCCTTCTGGTGGCGCAAGTGGCTCAACGCCATGGCGCCGACGAACTTCCTCCTCACCAACCCGGTCGCCATGGCCAAGGCTGCCGAGACCAATGGCGAGAGCCTGGTGCGCGGCATGCATATTTTTCTTGAGGACCTGCGCGCGGGTACGGTGCGCATGACGCGGCCGGAAGATTTCACCGTTGGCAAGAACCTGGCGACGACACCCGGTGCGGTGGTGTTCCGCAACCGCCTGCTGGAAGTGATCCACTACGCGCCGGTGACGCCGCAGGTGCATGCCATGCCCGTCGTCATCGTCACGCCGTGGATCAACAAGTACTACATCCTCGACCTGAACCCGAAGAAGAGCCTGATCAAATACCTGCTCGGGCAGGGCTTTTCGGTCTTCATCACCAGCTGGAAGAACCCGACGCCAGAGATGCGCGATGTGACCTTCGAGGACTACATCGTCGAGGGCGTCGGCGAGGCCATCGAGGCGGCGCGCGGCTTCACCGGCGTGAAACAGGTGCATGCCGTCGGCTACTGCATCGGCGGCACGGCGCTGTCGACCTGGATGGCCTGGGCCAACCGCAAATACGGCGAGCCGGAGAAGGTGCCAGTGGCCCACTGGACGCTGCTGACGACCCTGGTGGACTTCCACAAGCCGGGCGACATCGAGGTCTTCATCGACGAGGGCAGTGTGCGCTGGCTGACCCAGGCCATGCAGAGCAAGGGTTTTCTCGACGGCAAGGAAATGGCCTCGGCCTTTCGCCTGTTGCGTTCGAACAGCCTGATCTGGCAGTACGTCGTACACGGTTACCTCTACGGCGAGGCGCCGCCGTCCTTCGACGTGCTCTACTGGAACATGGATACCACGCGCATGCCCTACGCCATGCACGCGTGGTACCTGCGCGAGCTGTACCTGCACAACAACCTTATCAAGGGCGATGCGCTCAGCGTTGGCGGCCAGTCCATCGACCTCGGCCACATCCGCCAGCCGCTGTATGCCGTCTCCGCCGAGGACGACCACATCGCGCCCTGGCGCCAATGCTTCCGCATCTGCAACTTCGTGCCGGCGGAGAAACGCTTCGTACGGTCCTCCTCCGGTCACATCCTCGGCATCGTCAATCCGCCGGTGACACCACCCAAGCGCAGCTATCGCGCCGGCGCTGCCCACCGCCGCGACCGCGTCGAACAATGGCTGGAACGCGTCGACGAAAAACCCGGCAGCTGGTGGGAGGACTGGATGGCGTGGCTCAAGCCGCAGGCGGGCGAACTTGTCGATGCCTATCCCGCGGCAACGAAGAAATACCCGCAGCTCGCCGACGCGCCCGGCACCTATGTGCTGGAGACCTGAAAAGTTCGCCAGACCGCCGTCCTGCGGCGACTGACTTTTATAGCGCATTGCTTCCTCTGCGCTGCACCCCTCATATCAAGAGGGCTTATCCCTGCCTCATTCTTGACAACCGTCAAGGCCTGGCGCCCTGTCGAACGGGGACAATCCCTTCTCACGCAAGCCTTCAGGAGGCAGACGAATGAGCGGCATCACCAGCGCCCTGCAACACCATCACAAGCTGTGCGACGAGGACTTCGCCGGAGCGGAAGAAGCCGCCCACAAAGGCGACTGGACGGCCTGCGCAGCAATTTACGACAAGTTTCGCAACGAGATGCTGGCGCACTTCAGCGTCGAGGAAGATGTGCTCTTCCCGGCCTTCGAGGAGCGCTCCGGCATGGTCGATGGCCCGACGCAGGTCATGCGCTCCGAGCACGTGCAGATGCGCGCCCTGCTGCAGCAGATGGACGAGGCCCTGCTGCAGAAGAATGCCGACGACTTCGGCGGCACGGCGGGAACCCTGCTCATCATGATGCAGCAGCACAACATGAAGGAGGAGAACATCCTCTATCCGATGTGCGACCAGGCCCTCGGCCAGGACGGCGACCTCCAGTCCCGCATCGCCGCAGGTCTGAACGTCTGATGGATCGGACATGAGCGAGGACAGGGTGATCGACGGCAGGGGGCTGATGCCGCCGGAGCCGATGGAGCTGACGCTCGCCGCCCTGGATACGCTGCCGGACGGCGAGGAGCTGCTGCTGCTGCTCTACGTCGAACCGCAGCCCCTGTACGGCATCCTCAGGCAGAACGGCTACACGCACCGCGCGCAATCCCGCCCCGACGGCACCGTAGAAATCCATATCCGGAAGGCCTGAGGGTGCAGTGATGCAACCTGGCCTGTCCTTCGAACAGGCACCGCCCATCTCGGTGCCCTTCCGCTTCTTCCTTACGGCGCCGCTGTTCGGCATGGCGGCGGGCCTGCTCCTGCTGTGGCAGGGACCGGCGGCATTCGCCTCGCGCTGGACGCCGGTGGCGCTGGCGCTGACGCATCTGCTCGCTGTCGGCTTCATGCTGCAGGCGATGTGCGGCGCGCTGCTGCAGATGTTGCCCGTGGCGGCGGGGGCCAACATCTGGCAGCCGCGCCGCGTCACGCATCTGACGCATGCCGGCCTGACCATCGGCACGCTGCTGCTGGTGGCCGGATTCCTCAGCGGCACGGCGCTGCTGTTCCGCATCGCCGTGCCCTTCATGACGATTTCCCTCGGGGCCTTCGCGCTGATCGTGCTCATTGCGCTGTTCCGCACGCCAGCGCAGGGGCCGACCATCAGTTCCCTGCGCATCGCCGTGTTCGGCCTGATTGTGACCATCGCCCTCGGCGCGACGCTGGCAAGCGCGTTCGGCTGGCAGCTGGCGCTGCCGCTCATCGAAATCACCCATGTGCATGCGGCCTGGGGGCTGGGCGGCTGGAGCATGCTGCTGGTGGCCAGCGTGGCCTATCTGGTGGTGCCGATGTTTCAGCTGACACCGCCCTATCCAGCCTGGCTGGCGCGCAGTTTTTCGCTGACTTTGTTCTGTCTGCTGGCGGCCTGGTCGCTCACCTGGCTGCCGCTACAGCGGCCTGCCGGCCTGCAGGTCGCGCTGGGGTGCGCGGCCGCACTGCTCACCATGGTCTTTGCCGTGGTGACGCTGCGCCTGCAGGGGCAAAGACGGCGCAAGGTGACCGAGCCGACGCTGCTGTTCTGGCGGCTGGCGATGGCCGTCCTCGTCGTGGCAACCTTCGCCGTCGTGCTGCAGCAGCTCAATCCGGGCGTGGAAGATTATGCTGGCGTGCCCTTCCTGCTCGGCGTGCTGCTCATGGTGGGCGTGTTCATGCCGGTTATCAGCGGCATGCTCTACAAGATCATGCCCTTCCTCAACTGGATGCACCTGCAAAAGATCGGCAAGCCCGGCCTGGTGGTGCCGAACATGCGGCAGATGATCTCGGAGCCGCGCATGATGATGCAGTTCAGGCTGCACCTGGCGGCGCTGATCCTGCTGCTGGCGGCGGTGCCGCTGCCCTGGCTGGTTTATCCCGGCGGCGTGGCGCTGATCGCTTCGTGCGTCTGGCTGGAGTGGAACCTGGTCGTGGCGACGCGCAACTACGCCCGCTTCAGCAGCGAGCTTGCGGCACGACTGGCCGCCGAGCAAGCACCTTCCCCCCAGCCTCCTTCCCAAGGAAGGGGGTGACGGTGGTTCACTGCGCTCCAAGTACACACTGGCGCACTGCGGCCGGCTTGGGGCACCCCCAAGGGTGCAAGGGGACTTTCTCCGGCGCGCGGCCCGTCAGCGCCCCGATCAGGGCTCGTATTCGCGCAGCCGCTTCGCGCCGTGCACCGTGACGTGCTTGCCATGCACGGAGATCAGCTTGGCGCCGGCCAGATCGTGGAAAATGCGGGAGAGGGTTTCCGGCGTGAGATTGAGGCGCGAGGCGATGACCTGCTTGCTGGTGGGCAGGTCGATCTGGATGTCGCCCGACTCGTCATCGTTGTGGTTGATTCGCTGCAGCAGGAAACCGATGACGCGCTGCGTGCTGGAGCGCAGTGAATAGGATTCCACGTCGCGTATCAGGCTGTGCAGGCGCAGCGCGAGTCCGGCAAGCATGCGGCGGGCAAAGGAGGCATCCGTTTCGAGCATGTCGAACACGGCCTGGCGGGCGATGTGCAGCAACAGGGTGTCGGCGAGCGATTCGGCGAAGACGGGGTAGGGGCGATCCATGAACATCACGGCCTCGCCGAAACTCTGCTGCGGCCCGAGGATCTCGACCACCTTCTCGTTGCCGGTGGCGGAGGGGAAGGCGAGTTTCATCTGGCCATAAACGATGGCGTAGAACCCCCGCGGGGAATCGCCTTTTTGAAACAGCATCTCGCCCTTTTGCAGCCGCTTTTCCCGTGTTTGCGAGGCGAGTTGGTCGATCTGTTCCTGGCTGAGTTCCTGGAACAGGGTAATTCTGCGGAGTATTTGAGCGATGTCGAGCTTGTCGTTTTGCATTGAGCGGCCTTTACCGGCCCTGGCGGGCGCGCGGCGCAGGAAACATAACATGGAATTCCCATGCCGGGCGAATGGAGACGGCCTAAAGTGAGCCTCTCCTGTTTGCCGGCTTTCTTTCATGCGCCCCACCGCGTCATGTTTATGGCCGGGGCGACGCAGGGCGTGCTCACCATGCTCTGGTGGGCGGTCGACCTGGCGGCTCGTTTCGGACAGTTGTCTGCGGCGCCGTCCTGGCCGCTGCCTGCGCCGTGGATTCATGCGCTGCTGATGACTTGCGGTTTCTTTCCCTTCTTCATCTTCGGTTTCATCATGACGGCGGGGCCGCGCTGGCAGGCTGCGGCGTCGGTGGGGGAGAAGGTCTACCTCAGCGCCTTCGTCCTGATGGGTACCGGCTGGCTGGGCTTCTATGCTGCGCTGTGGCTGCCGTCGCTGCTGCTGCCCGCGCTGGGGCTGGTGCTGGCAGGCTGGTGCGCCGGCCTACCAGCGCTGTGGCGCATGGTACGCACGCCGAACAACGGGCGGACCCACATCCTCGCCGTGGTGGGGGGGCTGACTTTCGGCGCCGTCCTGCTCGCGGCGTTCATCGGCTTTGCCGCTGGCGGGCCGGCGTGGCTGGCGGAGGGCGTGGTGAAGGGCGGCGTGTGGTTCTTCCTGCTACCGGTGTTCACGGCCCTGTGCCACCGCATGCTGCCCTTCTTCTCCAGCGCCGTGCTGGCGAACTACCGTGTCGTGCGGCCCCTGTGGATCCTGCACGCGCTGCTGGCCTGCTATGCCGCCCACGGCGTGCTGGCATTGGCCGACCTGCCGCAATGGACCTGGCTCGTCGATCTCCCCGCGGCGCTGATGGCAGTGGGGCTTTCCGTTGCCTGGCAATTGCCGCGAAGCCTGGCCTTACGCCTGCTGGCCGTGCTGCATGTTGCCTTTGCCTGGCTCGGCGTCGGCCTCGGCCTGTATGCGGTGCACAGCCTGCTGCTGTTCTTCAACGCGGGCTCCATGGGGTCCCTAGGTCTGGCGCCGCTACACGCGCTGACGCTCGGCTTCTTTGCCTCCGCCGTGATCGGCATGGTGACGCGCGTGAGCCTCGGACATTCCGGCCGGGCCTTGAACGCCGACACGGCCACCTGGCTGATTTTCTGGGGCATGCAGGGCGTGGCGGTGGTGCGCCTCGTAGCGGAGTTCGTCCAGCTGTCCGGCGCGGCGAACCTCTCCTTCCTTGCCGCGCTCGGCTGGCTGGCGGTGTTCGGCGCCTGGTATGCCAAGTTTGCGCCGCTCTACGTGAAGGCCCGTCCCGACGGCCAGGCGGGATAACATTTCCAGATCATGACGACCTATCTGCTGCTCAAGCATCTCCACGTCACCTGCGTGGTGATTTCGATCACCGGTTTCTTTTTGCGCGGGGTCTGGATGTTGACGGATTCGCCGCTGCTCGGCCGGCTCTGGGTACGGGTGGTGCCACATGTGAACGACACGCTGCTGCTGGCTGCTGCCATCGGCCTGTGCGTCGTGCTGCAGCAATATCCCTTCGTGAACAGCTGGGTGACGGCGAAGGTGCTGGGCCTGCTGGGCTACATCGGCTTCGGCCTGTTCGCCCTGCGGCGCGGCCGCAGCAAGGCGGTGCGCGCAGGCTTCTGGCTGGCGGCGCTGGCCTGCTTCGCCTACATCGTTTCCGTGGCACTGACGAAAAACCCCGCCGGATTTTTCGCCTGAGGGCTGGGAAACCCAGCCCGAAGAAGTACTCTTGGGGTGCGCCTGAGGGCTGGGAAACCCAGCCCGATGAAGTACTCCTGGGATGCGCCTGAAGCCTTATCTGGGCTGGTGGTTGAGCAGCCGCTTCAGGCCCTCGCCGTCGAGAATGCGGATGTGTTTCTGCTGCACGGCAATCAGTCCTTCCTCCTGGAAGCGCGAGAAGGCGCGGCTCACAGTCTCCAGCTTCAGCCCGAGGTAGCTGCCGATCTCTTCGCGCGTCATGCGCAGGTGGAATTCCGCCGCGGAGTAGCCGCGCGCGGTGAAGCGCTGCGACATGTTGAGCAGGAACGCCGCCAGGCGTTCCTCGGCGCGCATGGTACCGAGCAACATCATCAGGCCCTGATCGCGCACCAGCTCGCGGCTCATTACCTTGTGGAAGTTGTGCTGCAGGGTCTGGATCTCGCGCGAGAGCTGCTCCAGCTGCGAAAACGGAATGACGCAGACCTCGCTGTCCTCGAGGGCGACGGCATTGCAGGAATGCGCGCCGCCGCCGATGCCGTCCATGCCGAGGATCTCGCCCGCCATCTGGAAGCCGGTGACCTGGTCGCGGCCGTCCTCGAGCAGGATGTCCGTCTTGAAGAAGCCGGTGCGGACCGCATACAGGGCCTCGAAGGTGTCGCCGACGCGATACAGGCTCTGCTGGCGCTTGAGCTTGCGGCGGGCGCCGACGAGGATATCGAGCTTGGCCAGTTCTTCCTTGCTCAGGCCCTCGGAGAGGCACAACTCATGCAGGCTGCACTGGGAGCAGGCCGCCTTGATGGTGACCAGACTGATGGGAACGGCGGATTTGTTGGGCAATTCCAGCTCGCTTTCTCTCTCTGTTGGTTGGTCGCTTTGATCCATGTCAATACGATAAACAGGTTGATGCGGCATCTTTCTCCATCGTCCCGCAGCACTGTTGCCGCACTACATGAACGCGACTTATCAGGATTTGATATTCGACCCGCAACTCATCCGCCGGTTCGACGTGAACGGACCCCGTTACACCTCGTACCCGACGGCTGACCGCTTCGTCGAGGCCTTCGATGCCGATGCCTACCGGCTGTGGCTGGGCAAGCGCACGGTCGGGGGCATCAGCAGGCCACTTTCATTATACGTGCACATCCCCTTCTGCAACACCATCTGCTATTACTGTGCCTGCAACAAGATCATCACCAAGGATCACGGACGCTCTGCCAAGTACCTGAAATACCTCGACAAGGAGATGGCCCTGCAGGCCGGCCACCTCGAGGGCAGCCACGACGTGGTGCAACTGCACTGGGGTGGCGGCACGCCGACCTTCCTCTCGCATGACGAAATGCGGCAGCTAATGCGGTCGACGCGCGAGCATTTCCGCCTCCTGCCCAACGGCGAGTATTCCATCGAAGTTGATCCGCGCAAGGTCGACGAGGCGACGGTCGCCGTGCTGAGCGAGCTGGGCTTCAATCGCATGAGCCTGGGCGTGCAGGACTTCGATCGGTCGGTGCAGGAAGCCGTGAACCGCGTGCAGACCATCGAAGAGACGGAGACCGTGCTCAAGGCGGCGCGCGCCAACGGCTTCAAGTCGATTTCCGTCGACCTCATCTACGGCCTGCCCAAGCAGAACGTCATCAGCTTCAACCGCACGCTCGAAGAGGTCATTCGCCTCTCGCCCGACCGCCTGTCGATCTACAACTACGCGCACCTGCCGAGCCTGTTCAAGCCGCAGCGGCGCATCGCCGATGCGGAACTGCCGACGGCCGACGCCAAGCTGCAGATCCTCCAGCTGGCCATCCGCCGCCTGACCGACGCCGGCTACGTGTATATCGGCATGGATCACTTCGCCAAGCCGGACGACGAACTCGCCGTGGCGCAGCGCCAGGGCCGGCTGCACCGCAACTTCCAGGGCTACTCGACGCATGCCGAGTGCGACATGATGTCCTTCGGCATCTCGTCCATCAGCATGGTCGGGCCGAGCTACTGCCAGAACGTGAAGACGCTCGACGAGTATTACGATCGCCTCGACAACAACACGCTGCCGGTCTACCGCGGCATCGAACTGACGCCGGACGACCTGCTGCGTCGCTCTATCATCCAGGCGCTGATGTGCCATTTTGAGGTCTCCATCGAAGCGCTGGAAGTGGCCCACCTGATCGACTTCAAGCGCTATTTCGCCGACGAGATCGCCGACCTGCGCGAAATGGAGCAGGGCGGCCTGCTCAAGCTCAACGGAAAATGGATCAGCGTGCAGCCGCGCGGGCGCATGCTGGTGCGCGCCATCGCCATGGTGTTCGACCGCTACCTGCGCGCCGATCGTGCGCGGGCGCGTTACTCCAAGGTGATTTAACCAACCCTCCCCCCTTCGCCCCCTCGCGGGGGGGGTCTTTAGTGCTCGCTACGCTCGTTTATTTGGGGGTGCGTCCGCCGGGTTGCGGTGGGGATTGCGCCTTCGGCGCGTGCCGCGTTTGCTTAGGGCGGCCCGGCGCAAACGCTGCTTTTTCGCGGTGCGGGCGGGCCGGGGGCGTGGATCCCCTCCCGGTCTATACTTCACCTTCTTCGTCCCCTAAGCCCCTCCATGCCTGATTCCGGCTTTATCGCTGTCTTCCTCGTCGGCCTGCTCGGCGGCACGCACTGCGTCGGCATGTGCGGCGGCATCGTCGGTGCGCTGACGGCCAATACTGCGGGCGGCGTGCGTCAGTGGCCGATCCACCTCGCCTACAATTTCGGCCGCATTTCCAGCTATACCCTGGCCGGCGCGGTGCTGGGCGCCGTCGGTGGTGCCGGACTGCTGTTCAACGAGATCCTGCCGGTGCAACTGGCGCTGTATGTGCTCGCCAACCTGATGCTGGTGGCGCTCGGCCTTTACCTCCTCGGCGTCACGCGGGCACTGACTTTCCTCGAGCGCGGCGGACAGAAGCTGTGGTCGCGCATCCAGCCGCTGGCGCGGCGTTTCCTGCCGGTGACGAGCATCGGCCGCGCACTGCCGCTGGGCATGCTGTGGGGTTTCCTGCCCTGCGGCATGGTCTATTCGGTGCTGACCACCGCTTTGCTGACGGGCAATTCCCTGCGTGGCGCGGGGTTGATGCTGGCCTTCGGTCTGGGCACACTGCCGAATCTGCTGCTGGCCGGCCTGTTGCTGAAGCGGTTCCGCGACCTGGCGCAGGCGCGCGCCCTGCGGCTGGGCTCCGGACTGCTGGTGATGGGCTTCGGCGTGTGGGGATTGCTCAACGCGACGACGCTCGGCGGCCGCCTGTGGCAGGGCATCGTCTGCGCAGTATGAACTGTTCCGTAAACGAGCGATCTCAATTGGCATGAACGAAGCGACAACTCTACCTAATGCGGTCGACCTGCCCATCGAGGGCATGACCTGTGCTGCCTGTGCCGCGCGCATCGAGAAGCAGTTGAACAAACTGCCCGGCGTGTCGGCGGCGGTGAACTTCGCCAGCGAGCGCGCCCACGTCGAATTTGACGCTGGCGCCGGCGCCGTGGGCACGCTGCAACTCGTCGAGACCATCGAGAAGGCCGGCTTCAAGGTGCCGCCGCAGTCGCTCGACCTGGCGATCTCCGGCATGACCTGCGCTGCCTGCGCGACGCGCATCGAGGCGGTGCTGAACAAACTGCCCGGCGTCGAAGCCAATGTGAATTTCGCCAGCGAGAAGGCCAGCATCCGCTTCCGGCCGGGCCAGGCCGATGCGGCCAGCCTGATCGCCGCGGTGCGCCGCACCGGCTACGAGGCGCGCGAATCGACCTCCAACAGCCGCGCTGCCGAGAAGGCGCGCAAGGCTGCCGCCTACAACGCCGAATTGAAGCGCTTCTGGATTTCCGTGGTGCTCACGCTGCCGCTGGTGGCGCAGATGGGCGCCATGTTTTCCGGCAGCCACGAGGACATGCTGCCGCGCTGGCTGCAGTTTGCGCTGGCCACGCCGGTGCAGTTCTGGATCGGCTGGCGCTTCTATGTTGGCGCGTATCACGCCTTGCGCGGCGGCTCAGGCAACATGGACGTGCTGGTGGCACTCGGCACCAGCATGGCCTGGGCCTTCAGCACGGTGGTGACGGCGGCCGGCCTGCATCACCAGCACGTCTATTTCGAAGCCTCGGCGGCGGTCATCACCCTGGTGCTGATGGGCAAGCTGCTCGAGGCGCGTGCCAAGGCCAAGACCTCGGCGGCGATCGAGGCGCTGGTCCGCCTGCAGCCGCAGACGGCGCGCGTACTGCGTGACGGCGTGCTCGTCGAGGTGGCGGTCGACAGCCTCAATCCCGGTGACATCTTCATCGTGCGTCCGGGCGAGAGCATGCCGGTCGACGGCGAAGTCGTCGAGGGTGCTTCCAGCGTGAACGAGGCCATGCTCACAGGCGAGAGCCTGCCCGTCGCCAAATCCGTCGGCGGCAAGGTGTATGCCGCAACGGTGAACGGCGACGGCCTGCTCAACTGCCGCGCTACCGGCGTCGGCAGCCATACGCTGCTCGCCGGCATCATCCGCATGGTCGAGCAGGCGCAGGGTTCGAAGGCGCCGGTGCAGCGCTTGGCCGATCGCATCTCGGCGATCTTCGTGCCGGTGGTGACGACCATCGCCCTCGTCGCCTTTGCCGCCTGGTGGTTCTTCAGCGGCGATTTCACCAATGCGCTGGTGAACGCCGTCGCCGTGCTGGTGATCGCCTGCCCCTGCGCGCTCGGCCTGGCGACGCCGACGGCGATCATGGTCGGCACCGGTCGCGGCGCTACGGCCGGCATCCTCGTGAAGAATGCCGAGGCGCTGGAACTGGCGCAGAAGGTCGAAGTGCTGGTGGTGGACAAGACTGGCACGCTGACGCAGGGCAAGCCGGTGGTGACGGATGTGGTGCCGGCGGACGGCATGAGCTCCGAGCAACTGCTGCACGCGGCAGCGAGCCTGGAGCAGGGCGCCAGCCACCCGCTCGCCGAGGCCATCGTGACGCATGCGAAGCAGATGCATGTTGCACTGTCGCAGCCGGCCGGCCTGCGCGCCGTGCCGGGCAAGGGCCTGCTGGCGACGCTGGAGGGCAGCGACTATGCGCTCGGCTCGCCAGGCTTTCTTGCCGAGCAGGGCGTCGCGGTTCCTGCAGCCTTGCTCGCACCCCTGGCCGGTGCCGGCAAGAGTGTCGTCGGCGTGGCGCAGGGACTGACTTTGCTCGGCCTGCTCGGCGTCGCCGACCAGTTGCGGCCGACCTCGCGCGCGGCGGTTGTGCGACTGCAGGCCCAGGGCATCGAGGTGGTCATGCTTACCGGCGACAATGCGGCGACCGCCGCGGCTATCGCGCGCGAAGCCGGCATCGCACACTACGAGGCGGAGGTGCTGCCGCAGGACAAGGCGGCTGCGGTGGACAAATTGAGAGCCGGCGGGCGGCTTGTCGGCATGGTCGGCGACGGCATCAACGACGCGCCCGCCCTGGCGGCGGCGGACGTCTCCTTCGCCATCGGCGGCGGCTCGGACGTGGCGCTGGAGGCGGCCGACGTGACGCTGATGAAGAGCGACCTGCTGTCGGTGGCCGACGCCATCGACCTGTCGCGCGCCACCTTGGCGAAGATCCGCCAGAACCTGTTCTTCGCCTTCATCTACAATGTGCTCGGCATTCCGCTTGCCGCCTTCGGCATGCTCAATCCGGTGATCGCCGGCGCGGCGATGGCGATGAGTTCCGTCTCCGTGGTGAGCAATTCGCTGCTGCTTAGGCGCTGGAAGCCGCTTCGAGGTAAATGATGATCTTGCGCCGCTTCATATTCGCCGTATTGTGGGGGCTAGTGCCAGCCCTTGCTTCTATGGTACTGACTTTCGCTGCGGGTTCGCAGGCATGGGCGCAAACAACGCTCGGCGCCAACGAACCGCCAATCTTCGATGCGGCGCGGCTTGGCACCGCCGCCGAAGTCGGCAAGATCCTCAAGGCCAGCCCGGCCATGCGCGATGCGCGCAACCAGCTCGGCGCCACACCGCTGCATCTGGCAGCGACGAATTCGGACATCGGCCCGCTGAAGACGCTGCTGGCGGCCGGCGCCGACGTGATGGCGCGCGACAAGGACGACCTCACGCCGCTGCACATGGCCGCCTATGCCGACAAATCCGAGAATGCGCGGCTGCTGCTCGAGGCGGGCGCGGACATCGACGCCAAATCGGTAGGCGGACGCACGCCGCTGTCGCTGGCACGCAAGTCGCGTGCAGACGTGACGGCGGGCGTCATGTCGCTGTGGGTGCTGAAGGGCTGCAAGCCGGGGAAATCCTGTTGAACTCCTCGCTCCGCGTGCGGGGAGAGGGGGAAATTAGCTGCGAAAGGAACGAACATGGAAACCATCACCATTAACGTCGAGGGCATGTCCTGCGGCGGTTGCGTCAAGAGCGTGACCAACGTGCTCAGCGCCTTGCCCGGCGTGGCGAAGGCGGACGTCTCGCTGGAGGACAAGCAGGCGCGCGTCGAATATGAAGCCGGCCGCGTCAGCATCGAGGACATGAAGCGCGTCATCGTCGATGCCGGCTTCGAGACGGCGTAAACCTGCCGTCCCCGCGCAAGCGGGAACCCATGGTCGTACTGATGGCGCTGAACAGCGTACTGGATTCCCCACTGGATTCCCGTTTGCACGGGAATGACGAGGACATTGACGTTTCTGCGGACTGATTCGAGGATTCAATGAACTACCCCCTCTGGCTCGTTGGCTTCCGCCCCTTCTTCGCGCTTGCCTGCCTCTCCGGGCTGTCCCTGCCGGTGCTGTGGGCGCTGATGTTCTCCGGCATCGTCGAGGCGCCGGCGGCAGCCTTCACGGGCACTCAGTGGCATGCCCATGAAATGTTCTTCGGCTTCGGCTGGGCCATGCTCGGCGGCTTTCTCCTCACCGCCAGCAAGAACTGGCTGAAGATCCGCGGCTACCACGGCGGCTGGCTGGTCTTTCTCGTCGCCGCCTGGTGCTTTGAGCGACTCGGCATGGGGTTCGGCGCCGCCTGGCCGCGGCCGCTGTTCGTGCTGTCGAACCAGCTCTTTCTCGTCACTGTCGTGGCGATGCTGCTGGCGACGCTGCTGCGCCACCGCGAAACGGACGGCTATCGCCGCGACAACATTTTCTTCCTGCTCCTGCTGCCGCTGTTCCCGCTCGCCAAGTTCCTCCTGCTGGACGAACCCTACGCCCAGGCCGGCCAGATCATGACGCTCGGCCTGTTCCGCCTCGCCTTCCTCATCATGCTCGAGCGCACGCTGACCGATTTCATGAAGAACGTGTTCAAGGCGACCGTCCTGCGCCATACGCTGCTCGACGATACGATCAAGATGCTGGCGCTGGCGATGGCCTTCGCCGGCTTCCTGCCGCCTCCGGCGACGGCCAGCCTGGCGGCGCTGCTGGCGCTGCTGCTCGCCGTCCGCTTCGCCTACTGGAAGCCGGCGCTGGCGTTCACGCGCCTCGACATCGGCATCATGTACCTCGGCTATCTCGCCATCATCGGCCAGCTGCTGGTGGTGGCATTGGAGCAGACGGCGCAGGTCGTCTGGGTGGGCAGCGTGTCCACCCACCTGTTCACCTTCGGCGTTATGGGATTGATCATCCCGGCCATGATCCTGCGCATCTCGCGGGGACACACCGGGCGCAAGGTGGCATTCGATGTCGTCGATCGCGGCGTGCTGTGGATCATGATTGTGGGGCTGCTGTTGCGCGTGGTGGTGCCGCAGCTTGCCCCCGACAGCTATCTGTTGTGGGTGCAGCTTGCCTCGGCCTGCTGGTTTGCCACCTTTGCCGTGCTCGCCTGGCGCGTCATGCCGATGCTTTTCCGGCCGCGCATCGACGGCAAGGAACACTGAAGGCTATCGATCGCGCTGCGGCCCGAAGCGGCCGGCGGATCAATGCAGCGTGCGATAGACGGGTAAGGGTGCCGGCCGCAGGCCGACATTGAGCAGCACCACCTGCCGGCCGAGCAGCACCACGCTGCCGTTGCGCCGATTGTCGCCGGTGTCGCTGTATTCGAAGGTATACATCCGCCGCAGCAGGAGCCGACCGTCCGCGTTGCGTGCCGGCTTGAGGCTGCCGATCGAGACGGTGTCGTCGAGCAGTTGCAGGTCTTCGGCCGCGCAGGCGCTGCGTGCGGCGGCAATACCGATGTCGCGTGCCCTGAGGCTGTCGAGCCAGAGCCAGCCGCCGCCCGCAAGGATGGCGAGGCCGATCAGATCGAACACGGGTAAATCGCTCACTGGGCTACCATCCCCCCACCTCCTTCCCGAGGAAGGAGGGTGACGTCTGTTCGCCGCTGCGCGGCACTCATCGATTGTTGTTGAGGATCTGCTTCGCCTTGCTCTGGGCGTCAACCTTGTTGTTGGCGGAGACGCGGCGGCCGAAGGCGTCGCGCTCGTCGCGGCTGCGCTTGGTTGCCTCGATGCTCTTCACGCAACGCCAGCGCTTGCCGGCCTTGGTGGAGATCTGGCGCATCTCTTTCTTGAGGTGATGGGTGCCGCAGTGATAGCAGTAAGCCGTGTCTGTCATCTGTGTCCTGAACCGGTGCCGCCGCGAGGCGGCATCTGTTGTCTCGACCCGTATTGTCTCATGTCGGGCGCGATGCCCCAAACGCCCTGATCTGCCATGCCACACGCTCTGGCCCGGTGCGCGCAATCAGAGCAACGGCTTCGCCGTCAATGCGGCCATGTCCAGTCGCGGATATCGGGCATGTCCTGGCCGTGCTCGGCGATGTAGTGGCGGTGCTCGATCAGACGGTCACGCAGGTGCTGCTTGAAGGATGCCGCACGATAGCCCAGTTTGGGGACGCGATCGACCACGTCGGCGGCGAGATGGAAGCGGTCGATGTCGTTGAGTACCGCCATGTCGAAGGGTGTGGTCGTCGTGCCTTCCTCCTTGTAGCCGCGCACGTGCAGGTTGCCGTGGTTGGTGCGCCGATAGGTCAGCCGGTGGATCAGCCAGGGATAGCCGTGATATGCGAACAGGATCGGCTTGTCGGTGGTGAACAGGCCATCGAAGTCGCGGTCCGAGAGGCCGTGCGGATGCTCCTCCCTGGGCTGCAGTGTCATGAGGTCCACCACATTGATGAAGCGTACCTTCAGTTCCGGCAGGTGGCGGCGCAGCAGGTCGATGGCGGCGAGCGTCTCCAGCGTCGGCACGTCGCCCGCCGCGGCCATGACGATGTCCGGCTCGCCGTCGTGGTCGTTGCTGGCCCACTCCCAGATGCCGATGCCGGCCGAGCTGTGCTTGACCGCCGCGTCCATGTCGAGCCACTGCAGCTGCGGCTGCTTGCCGGCGACGATGACGTTGATGAGGTCACGCGAACGCAGGCACTTGTCGGTCACGCACAGCAGGGTGTTGGCGTCCGGCGCGAGATAGACGCGGATGATGTCCGCCTTCTTGTTCACGACATGGTCGATGAAGCCGGGATCCTGGTGCGAGAAGCCGTTGTGGTCCTGGCGCCAGACATGGGAAGTCAGCAAGATGTTGAGTGAGGCGATGGCGCGGCGCCAGGGGATTTCATTGCTCACCTTGAGCCACTTTGCGTGCTGGTTGAACATCGAGTCGACGATGTGGATGAAGGCCTCGTAGCAGGAGAACAGGCCGTGGCGGCCGGTGAGGAGGTAGCCTTCCAGCCAGCCCTGGCAGGTGTGCTCCGAGAGAATTTCCATGACGCGGCCTTCGGCGCCGAGGTGGTCGTCTTCGTCGGTCCGCTCGGCCATCCAGGCGCGCTCCGTCACCTCGAAGAGGGCGCCGAGGCGGTTCGATGCCGTCTCGTCCGGCCCGACGACGCGGAAATTGCGTGCAGCAGCATTCAGCTTCATCACGTCGCGCAGGAAAACGCCCATGACACGCGTCGCTTCGCCCGTGCTCGTGCCCGGCGCAGATACAGGCAGGGCATAGTCGCGGAAATCCGGCAGTGCGAGATCGCGCATCAGCAGGCCGCCGTTGGCATGCGGATTGGCGCTCATGCGCCGCGGACCGGCAGGGGCAAGCTCGCGCACTGCCGCGACCGGGCTGCCGTCGGCCTCGAACAGTTCTTCGGGCCGGTAGCTCTTCAGCCAGTCTTCGAGCAGGCGCAGGTGAGCAGGGTTGCTTGCCATGTCGGCGAAGGGCACCTGGTGCGAACGCCACGAGCCTTCAGAACGATGGCCATCGACGGTTTTGGGCCCGGTCCACCCCTTGGGCGAACGCAGAACGATCATCGGCCAGCGTGGACGGACCGGCTCGCCGCCTGCGCGCGCCGTCTTGCGGATGGCGGCGATCTTCGCCACGGCATCGTCGAGCGCTGCGGCCATGGCCTGGTGCATCGCCTCGGGTTCCTCGCCTTCGACGAATCGCGGCGCGTAGCCGTAGCCGACGAGCAGGCTATGCAGTTCCTCGTGCGGAATGCGCGCGAGAATGGTCGGGTTGGCGATCTTGTAGCCGTTCAGATGCAGGATCGGCAGCACGGCGCCGTCGCTTGCCGGATTGAGGAACTTGTTCGAATGCCAGGCGGTGGCCAGCGGGCCGGTCTCCGCCTCGCCGTCGCCGACGACGCAGGCGACGATCAGCTCCGGATTGTCAAAAGCCGCGCCGAAGGCGTGCGACAGCGCGTAGCCCAGCTCGCCGCCTTCATGGATGGAGCCGGGCGTTTCCGGCGTGGCATGGCTGCCGATGCCGCCCGGATAGGAGAACTGCTTGAACAGGCGCTGCATGCCGGCAGCGTTCTCCGGCACACTGGGGTAGAACTCGCTGTAGGTGCCTTCGAGCCAGGCGTTGGCGACCAGCGCCGGGCCGCCGTGGCCCGGGCCGGCGACGAAGATCATGTCCAGATCGTGCGCCTTGATCAGCCGGTTCAGGTGCAGGTAGATGAAATTCAGCCCCGGTGTCGTGCCCCAGTGGCCGAGCAAGCGGGGCTTGACGTGCTCGATGCGCAGCGGCTCGGCCAGCAGCGGATTGTCGAGCAGGTAGATCTGCCCGACCGACAGATAGTTGGCGGCGCGCCAGTAGGCGTGCATGCGTGCGAGTTCGCCGGTTGTGAGTGGGCTTGCAGCATTCGTCCGCTTCGCATTCTTATTCATGTGCGCTCCTTTATGAAACGAGACAGTGCGGGTGGCTTCGTTTGCAGGAATAGTCCACCGTTCAATGAGTGGCCCTGATTCTGCTCCCATGTTCCTGTGATTTCTGCCTTTTCCGGAGACAGGGTATATCTGTCGAGTATTCAAGGCCAATGCGTATGCCTGTTTGCAAGCAAACCGCGACAGTGCGCTGCAGAGTGCCGGACTTATAGCCGGGTTACCTCCATGACGATGCTCAATACCGCGTTAAATTGAATTGATCTTGCGCTCCGGATTCTTGTCCTAGAATTCGCCATTCCCATTCGAACATGAGGGCAAACATGCACAAGCTGCTTTCAGTCATGCTGCTTCTGGCCGCAACCTGGCCGGCACTTGCCAACGAGACCACCTATCGCAAGCACATCCGCCCCGTCTGGGAGGAGCAGTGCGAGCGCTGCCACGGCGCCAGTGCGCCCGACTACGCCAACTTCATGAAAAACCCGCGGCAGTACGAACTGGACGACAAAGGCCCGCGCATGGACAGCTACGAGAGCCTGCTTTTCTTCGTCAAAGGGCCCGAGGCCGGCTTGCTCATGCTGCGGCTGGACGACGGCGGCCGCGACGGCCAGCCGGGCAACATGTACCGGCACCTCGGCCGCAAGGAGGAGCGCAAGGAGAATCTCGCGCTTTTCAAGAAATGGATTGGGGAGGAGGCCTGGATCCTCAAGAAAACCGGCGATATCACCCAGGAAGACCTGCAACGCATCACGGCGAGGGAATAGCCCCGGGCCGTGCCCGCCGCCACGCCGCTTCCCTGTCGAAACGGCGCTCTCCACGTCGGGAAGGTCAGCGGGTGCCGTTTCACCAGCGGCGATAGGCAATAGGCATTGCCTCCATAGCAATTATTCAATTGCAGCTATCGGGTGCTACACGTAGGCTGAGACTGTAGCAGGCATGCCCCTCTCATCCAGTACGCAAGGAGATCATCATGAAAAAGAAACTCACCACCAACGCCGGTTGTCCGGTCGTCGACAACCAGAACGTCATGACCGCCGGCCCGCGCGGCCCGCAATTGCTGCAGGACGTCTGGTTCCTGGAGAAGCTCGCCCACTTCGACCGCGAGGTGATTCCCGAGCGGCGCATGCACGCCAAGGGTTCGGGCGCCCACGGCACCTTCACCGTCACCCATGACATCACCAAATACACGCGGGCCAAGCTCTTCTCCCAGATCGGCAAGAAGACCGACGTGTTCGCGCGCTTCTCCACCGTCGCCGGCGAGCGCGGCGCGGCGGACGCCGAGCGCGACATCCGCGGCTTCGCCGTCAAGTTCTATACCGAGGAAGGCAACTGGGACATGGTCGGCAACAACACGCCGGTATTCTTCCTGCGTGACCCGCTCAAGTTTCCGGACCTCAACCACGCCGTCAAACGCGATCCGCACACCAACCTGCGCAGCGCGAAGAACAACTGGGACTACTGGACGCTGTTGCCCGAGGCGCTGCACCAGATCACCGTCGTCATGTCGGATCGCGGCATTCCCGCCAGCTACCGCCACATGCACGGCTTTGGCAGCCATACCTTCAGCTTGATCAACGCGAAGAACGAGCGCTTCTGGGTCAAGTTCCACTTCAGGACGCTGCAGGGCATCAAGAACATGACCGACGCCGAAGCGGAAGCCGCTGTCGGCAAGTGCCGCGAAACGCACCAGCGCGACCTCTATGAAGCCATCGAGCGCAAGGAATTCCCGAAGTGGCAGCTCGCCGTGCAGGTGATGCCGGAAGCGGATGCGGCCAAGGTGCCCTACCACCCCTTCGACCTCACCAAGGTGTGGCCGCACAAGGACTACCCGCTGATCGAGGTCGGCGTCTTCGAACTCAACCGCAACCCGGAGAACTACTTCGCCGAGGTCGAGCAGGCCGCGTTCAACCCCGGCAACGTCGTGCCGGGCATCGGCTTCTCGCCCGACAAGATGCTGCAGGGTCGGCTGTTCTCTTACGGCGACGCGCAGCGCTACCGCCTCGGCGTCAATCATCACCTGATCCCGGTGAACGCGGCGCGCTGCCCGGTGCATAGCTATCACCGCGACGGCGCCATGCGCGTCGACGGCAACCATGGCAGCACGCTGGGCTACGAGCCGAACGGCTACGGCGAATGGCAGGAACAACCCGACTTCCGCGAGCCGCCGCTGGCGCTCGACGGCGCGGCCGACCACTGGAACCAGCGCGAGGACACGGACTACTACTCGCAACCCGCTGCGCTGTTCCGCCTGATGACGCCGGCGCAGCAGCAGGTGCTGTTCGAGAACACCGCCCGTGGCATGGGCGATGCGCCGAAGGAAATCAAGATCCGCCACATCGCCAACTGCATGAAGGCTGACCCGGCCTACGGCAAGGGCGTCGCCGCTGCGCTGGGCATTGCGTTGAGCGATGTTCCCGTCTAGGTTAAATTTCAACTGACAATCGGTTAGAGTCGACCCTGAGGGCGTATGCGCCCTCAGGGTCTCAACTGAAGCCAGTTGGAGCGCCAGGCATCCCAGTCAATTTTCACCATCAATGAGGAAAAAATCATGTCGAGTGTCGGATATCACGAACCCATTGCGGAACTGTCGGATGAAACCCGGGACATGCATCGGGCCATTGTCTCGCTCATGGAAGAATTGGAGGCGGTCGATTGGTATAACCAACGGGCTGATGCCTGCAAGGACGCGGAATTGAAGGCCGTCCTCAAGCACAACCGCGATGAAGAAAAGGAGCATGCGGCCATGGTCCTGGAATGGATACGGCGCAAAGACCCGGCCTTCTCGAAGGAATTGAAGGATTATCTTTTCACCGACAAAACCATTGCCCACGATTAGGACCTTCTGATACCACACTCACTGGCTGCTGCAATTGGGTAACGGCTAGTGCTGCATGGGTTCGGTTCCGGCGATGCTGGCCTGGCCTGCCGCGAGTCGTGCCAGGGCGACGGCGAAGCCGGAAACGCCAGCACCTTTGAAGAGCAGACAGGGCTTACCGGTGCGCTTGCAGTGCTGCTTGAGCTTGTAGTAGGCAGCGTGGCTGACGCAGTCGGTCGGGCAGAGTACGGCGTCGGCGCCATTGATGAGATCGGGCAGGCGCGAGAGCGATTCTTCCAGGCCGCCGTCGTGGTGAACAAGGCGGATGCCGAGCCGGCCGGCCAGTGCGCGGTACTGCGCCAGCAGCGCGGTGCGACCGCCGACACATAGTACGCAGCGGTTGGCGACCTTGTTCTCGCAATCGTTGCAGCGCCCGTCACAGTCCGCGGCCTCCGTTTCACCGGCGAGCAGCAGTTGCTCCAGCGCATCACGCTCGGCGGCGAGTTGTTCGCGTTTGCGCGCGTGTGCCATTGCCGTGTCCTCCGCTTCCTTCAGTGCGTTTTCCAGTGTTCGACTGCGGTCCGCCGCAGCGAGGAGTTGGGTGTTGCTCGCCGTCAGGCTCATCAGCCGGCGGCCCATGTCGACCATGGCCGTGCCGGACTCGAAGACCGCCAGTCGTTCGCGTAGCACTGCGGCCTCGGCGCGCGCGGCCGCGCAGGTGGCGCGCTCCGCCCCCTGCGCGGCGAGACGACGGTGCAATTCGGCTTCTGCTGCGATGCGCTCGCAGCGCTCGCGTTCCAGCATCGAGGCGAGCTCGTTGTTCTGTCGCTCCATGAAAGTCAGCCGCCGTGCATCGGCGGCCAAGCCCGCGCCGACCTGGTGGGAGAGCATGTGCACGTCAGCATAGACGGCGTGCCGCGTCTCGTCGCTGGCCGCGCGGTGCGTGAGCGCCGCCCACATCGGCCCGGCGACCTCGCCGTGCTCGAAGTGGGTCTTCCACAAGGTGAGGACCTCGGCGTCGACCGCGGTGCGCTCGAAGCGGGCGACATGGCCGGCGTACTTGCGCTCGAGGAGTCGTTGTAGTTCCTCGGAGACCGGGTTGCGGCTGCTGACCCAGCCGACGGCCTCGACGTGCAAAGTGAACTCGTCGCGCAGGTCGCCGTTGAACGCATGCCGGCGCGCGAGCCACGCCAGTTCGTCCATCGGCAGGCAGGTACCGATCACCGGGCAGTGAAATTTTTCGCGCAGTTCCCACAGCCGCGCGCGGCGGGCTGGTTTCGGCGCAGCCGTCGTTGCTTTCGTGGCCGTCGCCGCTTCCGAAACCATTGGCAGTGACGACCGGCTGGCCTGGGCAAGCCCCCCAGCGATCGGGCTCTTGCGCGGGAAGGGTGGCGTCATGCTGGCCATCCGTGGGCGAGTTGCTCCACCATATCCGCAAAGCGCGAGGAACGCACGCTGCGGGCCGGCCGTTCGCACTCGAGGATGTCGACCAGTTCGCGTGCGTGCTCGCGCAGGTACGGGTCGGCTTCGGCGTCGCTGGCGACGCGGTCGAGCAGTAGCGCCGCCAGTTCCGCGGCACGCGGGCAGCCGGTGGTCATGTGGCGGGCCAGATGGGCCAGCGCGCCGGCGACCATGCGCGCAGGTGCCGGTTCGTCATGCAGATCATTCGTTTCCATCAGGGGCCCCCTAATCAGTGGGCAAACACGGTCTGGTCCAGCACGACAGTGGCTGCTACGACCCCCGAGAAGACGATCAACAGTAGCGGCCAGCCATACCTGAGGAAATGCATGAGGGAGGCGCGCGCCGGATGTCTAGCGGCGGGGGACGGAGGACGGGTGGGCGAACGTGTCATATGGCAGTCTCCAAAAAACAGGGTTTCTGGCTGGCTACCGCGGACGACGCTGCGTGTGTCCGGGTGGCTGGCTGAGGCAAAGTCTGTCACCGTAGTACGGCGATTGTTTATATATTCAAGTAATGATAACGATTCTCATTAGGAAATCAAGCGATCGGGCAAAAAGAAATTCTGGGCGGATAAAAATCAGTGGATGAGGATGCCTTCGCAGCCGTTGCCGCCGTCGATGCGCGGCGCAAGGAACAGCGGCACCATGCGCAGGGCGTAGAGGGCGAAGGCCGCGCCCCAGGTGAGGCCGGCCAGGCCGAGCAGCGCTGCAGCCGGGGCGCCGGGCAGCGCGGTCGCGGCGCGCAGTATCGCGCCGATGACGATCAGCCAGGCGCCCGCCGGCACCCAGAGGCGCTCGTCGAGCGGCAGGCCGCAATGCATGCGGCCGGCGATGCACAGCACGGTATAAATGGCGAGGCCCATGGCGCCGACCCCAAGGAAGTGCCGACCAGCACTGAAGAAGCCGCCATCGAGCACGAGCGACAGGCCCATCAGGGCGTAGCCGGCGGCCATGAGGACGTACACGCCATAGAGCATGAACGGCCAACGCCGGAAGAGGGCGCGGCCGACGTGCCAGTCGTTGAGCAGGTTGAGCAGGGCGGCAGCGGCGGCGAGCGCCAGCCAGCCGCCGATGCGTGCACCGGGGAAGAAGAGTTCCGCCAGGGTGTATAGACCGATGCAGAAGATCGCCAGGTTGCGCCGGGGTGGCCGTGCGCGGTATTTGACCGCCGCCGCCGAATCGCCGGCGCACTCCTCGATGGCGGCGTTCACGATGCGCATGGAAATGCGGCTCATGGCGACCACGATCAGCATCATCAGCACGCCGAGGGCGGCGTACAGCCAGCGTGCCGGATGCTTGCCGAGGAGTGCGTCAGCATAGAAACCGGCGACGCAGGTGGCCAGTGCAGCGAGAGCCCACAGGAATGACAGGTGACGCCGCTCCGGGTCTTGCCACAGGCGCGGCGCGAGTAGCATGGCCAGCCCGCCGAGCAGTCCGAGATGGGCTGCGGCCGCGGCGGCGAGCGCAGGCAGGCCGAGTAGCCCGCTCGACCAAAAGGCGAGGCGTGCGGCGAGCCACAGGCCGGCGAGGCGCCGCACGGCAGTGCGGCCGAAGGCGGCGGTGGCGGTGAATTCGGGGATGGCGGTGAGGGCGAAGCCGGTGACGGCAGCCAGGCCCACGCCGAAGATGAGTTCGTGGGCGTGCCAGACGAAGGGTCCGCCGGCGACCGCCGGCAGTGGCATTCCAAAGGCGAGAAATGCGATCCACAGGCCGATGAAGATCGGTGCGCCGAGTGCGGCGAAAAGGAAGAACGGCCGAAAGCCACAGAGCCAGAGCGGGTGAGCGGCCGTAGCGGGCGAGCAGAGACGATGCAGGGTGGCGTTCAGCACGAGAAACCCTTTTTGGCGCGCGGCTGCGCCAATCCGATGCTGACCACCGTGGCGGCGCCGTCGCAGGCGACAGTGGCATCCGGTGGTAGCACCTCCAGTCCGAAACAAGTGCGTACCGTTGGTGCCTGCAGCAGTTCGGCGGTGGTGCGGTGGACGAAGGCATCATCGCGGGCGAGCGCTGGCGCGGTGAGTTCGATACGGTGGGCGATGCGGCCGGGGTCGCTGGCCATCACCAGTACACTGTCGGCCAGGCGCACGGCCTCCATCAGGTCATGGGTGATCATCAGGACGGCGAGGCCGCGCTGTGCCTGGTGGTCAAGCAGCAGGCGGTGCAGCTGCGCCTTGAGGCCGATGTCGAGCGCGGAGAAAGGCTCATCCATCAGCAGCAGATCGGGTTCCAGCACGAGGGCGCGCGCCAGCGCGGTGCGACTCTGCATGCCGCCGGAGAGGGCGTAGGGAAACTGGTCGAGCGCCTGTGCGTCCAGCCCGACGGTGTGCCCCATCGTCTGCGCGCGGCTGATGCATTCCGCCCGCGGCAGGCCGGCCGCCTTGAGGCCCAGCGCGATGTTGTCGCGCGCCGTCTTCCACGGCAGCAGGCGTGGCTGCTGGAACATTACGGCCGGTTTGCGGAAGCCGTTCTCGATGGCGCCAGTGCGCAGGGCGAGCAGGCCGGCGGCGAGGTGCAGCAGCGTCGTCTTGCCGCAGCCGGAAGGGCCGACGAGGGCAACCACCCTGCCGGCCGGCAGGTCGAGATGGATATCCTCGAGCACCGATTTCAGTGCGTAGGCATGACCGACGCCACGCATTTTCAACTCAGGCGTGTTCATGGTCCACCTCGCGCCAACGCTCCACCTCGCGCTTGATCGGTTCCAGCAGCAGGTATTCCACCGCCAGCAGCAGGCCGACGACGGCGCCGATCCAGGCCAGCGTGGCGGCGGTGTCGAGGTGCGAGCGGCTCACCGCCAGCGCGGCGCCGACGCCGTCGCTGGAGGAGAGCAACTCAGCCATGATGACGACCTTCCACGAGGTGCCGAGCGCCGTGATCGAAGCCGGGAAAAGGTAGGACACCACGTGCGGCAGGTAGAGGTCGACAAGCTTCATTGGGAGCGGCAGGCGGAAAACCGTCGCCATCTCCTTCAGATGACCGTCGAGCGTGCGCGCACCCTGCAGGGCGCCGACGAACACGATTGGAAAACAGGCGATGAAGACGGTGAACACCGGTGTGCCGTCGCCGGCGCCAAACCACAGCATCGCCAGCACCAGCCAGGCGATCGGCGGCGTGCCGAGCAGCACGGTGACCAGCGGGCGCGACATCATCGAGGCCGTCATCGAGACGCCAGCGGCCAGCCCGAGCAGGCTGCCGGAGGCGACCGCCAGGGCCAGACCCGCCAGCGCGCGCCGCGCGGTGACGACCAGCTCCGGCCAGGCCGCGCCGGAATCGATGAGACGGGCAAGCGTGGCGAAGGTGCTCGCGGGATCGGGCAGGATCAGTGCACCGTAGTGACTGCTCGCGCCCTCCCAGGCGGCCAGTAGCAGGAACAGGCTGGCGATGGCGCCCCAGCCGCTCCAGAGATAGGCTGGTAGTCCGGCCAACCAGGCTCTGAATAGCGTCATCGTGCCATGTAATAAAAATCGTCAGGCGGCAGCTTGCCGCCGATCAGCGCCGGCTGACGGGCATGCAACTGGCCGAAGAAGAATTCGAGTTCTGGTTTCGCCTCACGTGCCGGGACAAAGGCCGTGTTGTCGACGCGCACCGAGTCGGCGACGGCTTCCGGCGTCAGCATGTCGATGCGCTTCGCCACCATGGCGCCGCAGGCCTCAGGTTGTTCCTCGCACCACTTGAGCGAAGCGGCGTAGGCTTTCTGGAAGCGCTCGATCAGCGCCGGGTTGTCCAGCGCCTTGCCCATGGCGACGATACCTGCCTGCGGGATGCGTGCCGGACGAGCGAACAGTCGGCCCCATTCCCGCTGCAGGTCGACGCTGCGATGAAGCTCGGGCGCGATGAGACTGACCGGAAACGACTTCGTCTTGCGCAGCGCCATCGATACGCCCGGTTCGGCCAGCAAGGCGTGATCGGCGCGGCGCATGATCAGCAGTTGCATGGCGTCGAAGGGCGTGGCGACGTAGCGCAGCCGGAAGTCGCGCTTGGCGTCCAGTCCGGCCTTTTCGGCGAGCAGTTGGAAGACGATGTCCGGCATGTCGGCGCGGAAGGGCATCACCACCTCCTTGCCCTTGAAGTCGGCCAGCGTCTTCAGGCCGCCGTCGCGCGACACCAGCCACAACACACCCCAGGTGGAGACGTTGAGGAGCCGAAGGCGCACGCCCCGGTTGTAGAGGTTGGCGGCGACGTTGGTGGGCATGGCGATAAAATCGGCGTTCGACTTGTTGTCGACGGCCAGCACGCGCAACTGGTCGGGATCCTTCCAGGGCACGAACTCGACGCGCTCGGCGACGTCCTTCAACCCACCGCTCTCGGCGATGTGGATGAGCGGAAAGGAAACGGCGGCGAAGGGGCCGGAGAGCACGAGCTTTTGCAGGCGCTCGCCGGCGGCGTGCGCGCATGGCGGCAGGAGTGCGGCCGCCAGCAGGCAGCCGCCGAGGAGGCGGCGCAGCCCACGCATCAGAAGTCCCCTTTCCAGGTTACGACCAGGCTGCGGCCAGGCATGTGGATTTCCTGCCCGGATATGCCTTCGGTCAGATGCTCATGGTACTCGCGGTCGAAAAGGTTCTTCGCGGCGATGCGCAGCGACTGACTTTTCGCATAGCGCCAGGTGGCACCGATGTCGGCGGTGGCGAAACCGCCTGTCTTATTCTCGGTGCCGCGCGAGAAGACAGTGGCGACGCGGTCCTGTTGGCGCACGAAGCGGCCGGTGGCATCCATGGTCCAGTTCGTGGCGACGGTGCCCTCCCAGCCCAGGGTGAGTTCGTCAGCCGGCATCTGGAACAGCGGTTCGTCGAGCGCATCGTTGGTGCCGCGCACTATGGAAAATCCGGCCTTCAACCAGTGGCCGCGCCAGGCCTGCCATTTGCCCTGCGCCTCGAAGCCGTGGAGGGTGACCTGGCTGATGTTCACCGTTTCCTTGCAGGCGGCGGCGTTGGCCGCGCCGCAGATGGCGATGGCGCGCGGCGTGCCGGAGATGTCGAGGCCGGACATGTAATCGGTGATGCGGTTGCGCCAGAGTGCCACCTGGTAGCCGGTACGTTCCCCTTGGCCTTTCAGGCCGACTTCAAGCTGGGTCGAGATTTCCGGCTTGATCTGCGGGTTGCCGGCGTAGTAGTAGCCATCGCCGCGTGGCGAGGATTCGTAGCGCTCGCGCATCTCGCCGGCGCGGAAGCCGCGCGAGAGGTTGGCGTAAGGCCGCAGGAGCGGGGCGGCCTCGTAGATGGCGCCGAGGCTGCCGGAGAAGGCACTGTCGCGGCGATCCAGGTTATTGGTGACCTTCAGCGCCGGGTTGGCCGGATTGGCCATCGCGGCGGCTTCGCCCTTAACCGTATCGTGGCGCAGCGCGGCGAGTACGTTCAGCTTGCCGAAGCGCATGTCGTCCTGGACGTAGACGCCGAAGGCGCTGATTTGGCCGTCATCGAAGGGGTCGCGGCGCACGGGTGTGAACGCCGGCGGATTGAAGAGGAAACGCTCAGGTGAAGCACCCATCTGCCAGTAGTTGGCGCCAAAGGACAGCAGGTGCTGCGGATGCACCAGCCAGTCGACCTTGGCGTCGAGGCCGTCGGTGGCGAAGAACACGTGGGTTTGCGAGAGGTCCTGGTTGCGGCGGTTCGACCAGGCGTAGATGCGGCGCTCCATTTCCTGGCGGTACGCGCGGACGTCGAGGTTGAGCGGCGATTCGCCGGAGCCCTTGCGGCTGTAGCCGATCTCGGCCAGGGTGCGCGCCTGCTTGGGCGAATGCACCGTGGTACTGCCGACGAGCGGGCTCGGGTGCGGCTTGGTCGAACCGGGATACCAGACGTCCTCGTCTTCGTGCCGCTGCAACGAGAGGCGCAGCTGCTGTGCGTTGTCGATGCGGAAGCGATACTGGCCGATGAAGCTGTCGGAGTCGTAGCCGGTGCGGTCGACGCGACCGTCCGGCGCCTTGTAATCATCGATGCGAGCGAGCGATGCGCCGAGCATCAGTGCATGGTCGCCGCCGGAGGCGTTGAGGACGCCGGTGCCGCGTACGCCGCGACTGGCCGAATCGTAGCTTGCCGCGGCGAAGAATTTTGCGCCGGGCTCGAAGCGCGCCTGCGGCAGCAGCACGTTGATGGCGCCGCCAAGCGCACCGGTGCCATAGAGCACCGAGGCAGGGCCCTTGACGACCTCGATGCGGTCGGCGAGGCCGAGCGACATAAAGGAGGCGACGGCGCCCGCTGGCTGGGCGGAGTTGAGGCGCATGCCGTCGACCAGCAGCACCACGCTTTCCTTCTTCAGGCCGCGGATAACGGGATTTTGCCCCTGGGCGCCATCGCTCGCTACCGCCAGGCCGGGCTCGCCGCGCAGGGCCTCGCCGGGGTTCTGCGCGTTGCGCCGGAGCAGCTCGTCGCGGTCGAGCGAGGTCGTGGAAACCGGGGTTTCCAGGTCCTCTGCGGCGTAGCCCTTGGCGGTGACGGAAACCGTGGTGAGCGTTTGCTCGTTTGCAGCGGCCGGCAGGGCGAGGGGAACGAGGGCGGCGAGCAGCGTCAGAGAGTTGTGGCTTTTATGCATTACCTTCTCCTGTTGAAATCATTGGGCGGATTTGACAGCAGGCTCCGTGACGAAGCCGATTTTGGTGAGACCCTCGCGCGCGGCGGCCGACAGGACCTCGGCGACCTTTTCGTAGGGTGTGGTGCGTTCGGCGCGCAGGTGCAGCTCGGGCTGCGGCACTCGTGCGGCGGCGGCCTTGATGCGCTCCGCCAACGCGGCGGCATCGACCGTCTCACCGTTCCAGTACACCCGGCTTTCGGCATCGATGGCGAGCTGCACGTTGTCGGGCTGGGTCAGGTTGGGCGACGAGCTCGCCTTGGGCAGGTCGACCTTGACGGCGTGGGTGAGGAGCGGCGCGGTGACGATGAAGATCACCAGCAGCACGAGCATCACGTCGATGAGCGGAATCATGTTGATCTCGGCGAGATCGCCGCCGGCATCGCTGTCGGAGAGGGAACCGAAGGCCATGGTGCTTTCCTCAGGCGGCGCCGCGCGCGGCGACGCGGGCAAGGATGCGTTCCGAGGTGGCGGCGACGTCGCTTCCCTGGGGCGTCGTCTTGAGGCCCGTGGCGAGGAAGGTGAACACGTCGTGGGCGAAGGAGTCCAACTCGGCCAGGGTGTTGCGGTTGGCGCGGGCGAAGGCGTTGTAGGCGACGGCGGCGGGAATCGCCACGGCGAGGCCGATGGCGGTCATGATCAGCGCTTCGCCGACCGGGCCGGCGACCTTGTCGAGCGTGCCTTGGCCGCTCATGCCGATCGCCATCAGCGCGTGGTAGATGCCCCAGACGGTGCCGAAGAGACCGACGAAGGGCGCGCTGGAGGCGACGGTTGCCAAAAACGTCTGGCCGTATTCGAGGCGCGACTTGTCCTGGCCGATGGCGCGCTTCAGCGCGCGGGTGAGGAATTCGTCCGGCGTGCCGGCGTCGATCAGGCCGCGGCTGCCGTCGCGCCCGGCGCGGTGCTGCTCGATGGCGGTGAAGCCGTGGTGGACGAGGTGCGAGAAGGGGTCGTTGACGCCGCTCTCGCGCAGGCGGCGGGCCACGGCGTCGAGGTTCGGCGCACGCCAGAAGGCATCGAGGAAATCGAGGCTGCGCTTCTGCGAGAGGAAGGACTGGACACCCTTGACGACGATCAGGTACCAGGTGCCGACGGACATGATGAGCATCAGCCCGAGGACGAGGCGGGCAATGCCGTCGGTGCTGGCGAGGAAGTGGGCGAAGCCCAGGCCGTGTTCCATGACTACTCCTTCAGGGTGAATGCGATGGGGACCAGTACCCACGCCGCCACCGGCTCGGCGCCGCGCCGGGCGGGCACGAACTTCCAGCGGCGCACGGTCTGCAGGGCCGACTCGTCGAGGCGCGGGGAGCCGCTGGAGGCGTGCAGCAGCACCTCGCTGGCGGCGCCATCCGGGCCGACATGGACGCGCAGTACGACGCGGCCCTGTTCGCCCATGCGCCGGGCGAGCGGGGGATAAGGCGGCTTGGGATTGTCCAGGTAGTCGGCGTCGAAGCGCGGCTGGGTGGCCTGCACGGGCACCGGCCGCGCGGCGACCGGCGGCGCCGGTGCCGCCGGCACGACGACCGGCGACGGCGCAGGCGAGGTTTCCGGTGCAGCGATCTGAACGGGCGGTTGCTGCGGGGCGGGCCGCGGCCTAACCAACGCGGGCGGCTGGGGCTGGGGCGGCGTGACGTCGGGCCGGGGTTTGGTTTCCTCGGCCGGTTGAATCAGGCTGATGTTGAGTACCGCAAGCTGCTCCGGCAGCGTGATCAGCTTCGTTTGCAGCAGCAGCCAGAAGACGAGGGCGTGCACGGCCAGCACGAAGGCCAGCCCGCTCCGCGACAGGCGGGGCGGGCGCGAGGGCACGCCAACCCCGGCCGCCGGAAAACGCGCAAGCGTTTCAGTGAAGGCTAATGCCCGCGAAGCGGGCGTTATGCCGGAACTAAAAGTCAGTCCCGGCGGGACGGCGTGATCAAAGGTGTCCGTGGCCATGTCCGCATGCTCGTCGAGTCATCCATGTTCAATCTGGCTGGCTCGCCCGCGCGTGCGGACTGGCTGGCTGAAAATGCCGGCGGGGCCGGCGCGCTTACTGCGTTACGACAATTCCCCCATCTGCGACTGCAGGTAGTTCTGCAGGCCGACCTGGCCGATGAGGTCGATCTGTGTTTCGAGGAAATCGATGTGCCCCTCGGTGTCCTCGAGGATGTCCTCGAAGATCTCGCGCGAGACATAGTCGCCGCAGGTTTCGCAATGGGCGATGGCCTCCAGCATGGTGGCGCGCGCCGCGTGCTCGAGCTTGAGGTCGCCGCCGAGGACTTCGGGCACGTTTTCGCCGATCATCAGCTTGGCGAGCATCTGCATGTTCGGCAGGCCTTCGAGAAAGAGGATGCGCTCGATCAGCTTGTCGGCATGGCGCATCTCCTCGATGGATTCCTCGTATTCCTTCTTGCCGAGCTTGTTGAGCCCCCAGTTCTTGTACATGCGCGCATGCAGGAAGTACTGGTTGACCGCCGTCAGCTCGTTGGTCAGGGCCTTATTGAGGAATTGCAGCGTTTTCTTGTCGCCTTTCATTTCTTTTCTCCTTTGAGTTGGAGCAGTGGCCACAATCCTTGTTGCATTGCAGCCTCCGGGTGGTTGCGTCGTCTGTGCCAAGCAACAGGTTGCGGGCGTAGCTGGCGCAGCGGCCGCACTCGAGGCCGACACCCAGATGGGCCTGCAGGCCGCGCAGGGAGCGCACACCGGCTTGTGCGGCGCGCATAACCTGCGAATCGGTTACTGCGTTGCAGACGCAGACATACATAGTTTAGCCCTCAAAAAATATGCTTGCCTGTTCATTTGGTCAGAATCAACTTGCCGGTGCTGGTCCGTCGCAAGCGGTAGTGCTCGCCGCGATGGATGATCAGGACCTCATTCCTGCCGCGCAGCAGTTCCGTGCTGGTGATGGCGTGTTCGCGCGACTGCGGCGTATCCAGGCTTGCCGTAGTGGGTTTGTCGTGGTGCAGCGGAGAAGTCATTTTCACCATACGTAGAACACCAATACCCACGCTGCCGCAACGGCGACCAGTGGCACGGCAAACAGGGTCAGGGACAGACCTGCGCGCAGCCGGTTGGGCGCATGGGCGAAGAGCAGGCGCGTGCCGAGCCAGCCCGACCAGATGACAGCCGTCGACAGCAGCAACGCGCGCGTCATGGGCAGCCAGCCGAGCGGTACGCCTTCGGCGCGCAGGTGGTTGGCGGTCATCATCGATAGGCCGAGGAAGAGGCCGATGCCGGCAAGCGGAATCAGTGACAGGGACAGTGCGCGCCAGTCGATGCGGGCGATGCGCGCGGCGAAAGTCAGTCCCAGCAATACGGTGCCGCCGAGCGCCAGCGCCACGCTGCCGATGTAGGTGAGGATCATTGCACCGTCGAGCCAGGTAAACGCGTCGTTGGCTTCGGGGTGGTGGGTGAGCAGCCACCACGGCGCACCGCTCTCCAGCGGCCAGAGCAGATCGTGCTCGACCAGCCATTCTGCCGCGCCCTGCTGTGCGGCGACGAACCACGGACTGGCGCTCCACTGGAAGGCGCCGATGGCCACGCCGAGCATGCCGAAAACCAGCAGCAGGGCTTCGGTGGTATGGGGTGCTGTATTACTCAGACCCGCGGTGAGGATTTCTGCGTTGGGCGAGCGCACCGCCAATTCGACGGCATCGTTGTGGCCGCTGCAGCGGCCGCAGGCGTGGCATTGCGAGGCGCTCGTCATGTGCTTGACGTCAAGCAGCGGCGCGCAGTCGACCGCGGCCGTGCGTACGGGCTCGTCGTCCCAGGCAGCGCGGTCGACGCGAAAGTGCACCGGCGCGATGCGCGCAAGGAGGGCGAAGACGCCAGAGACCGGGCACAAAAAGCGGCACCAGACGCGCTTGCCGCGGCCGTACATCCAGCCGATGGCGACAGCGCCGACCGTCGAGCCACCGAGGATGAGCAGCGCCGCCTGCGGGTAGTCGTACACGCTGATCATCTGCCCGTAGAGCGTGGTGAGGACGAAGGCGAGGAAGGGCCAGCCGCCCCAGCGCAGCCAGCGCGGGATGCTCCCGCCGCGACCGTGGCGGCTGGCGAACTCCGTCAGCGCCCCCTCCGGGCAGAGCACGCCGCACCAGAAGCGGCCCATGAACATGATGGAGAGGATGACGAAAGGCCACCAGATGCCCCAGAAGGCGAATTGCGCGAACAGCGTCAGGTTGCTCAGGATCGTTGCCCCCTGCGGCGGTACGGGCAGGATCACCGGGACCACCAGCAACACGGAATACGCCACGACGATTACCCACTGCGCGCCGAGCAGCAGGCGGCGGTTGCGCGCCATCCAGTCGCCGAGCCTGGCAAGCAGGCTACGGCGTGTCCGCGGTACGAAAGTCAGGGCGTGCGTGTGTGCCATGTTTTCAGCGCGAAGGTGCGGTGGTGGATGAGGTGGTGGGTGAAGCGGCAGGTGAGGTAATCGCCACGGCAGGTGTGCGGCCCATGCGCCAGAGGGTGAATGTCCAGAAGGCGGCGTAGGCGATGAGCAGGGTGGCGGTGGGGCGTGCACGGTAGCCGAGGAAGTCGGCCAGCAGGCGGCCGCCGCCGCGCACATCATCGAGCAATGCGGAGGTATCCCAGACCGGATCGAGCAGGGGCGGCAGCCAGTCCATGCCGATCATGCGGTCGATGCCGCTGGCGAGCAGCGCGCTGGCGATGAGCAGCAGCAGCACCTCGCTGACGCGGAATAGCGTGCGGTAGCTGAGAAAACGCGCGCCGCGCGCCACCAGCCAGGCGGTCAGCGCCGCGCCGGCCAGGCCGGCCAATACGGCACCAAGCATGACTGGCAGTTGTGCGCCGCCGGTTTCCATGCCCAGGCCATAGAGGAAGACCACCGTCTCCGCGCCTTCGCGCGCCACCGCCAGTGCAGTGATGGCACCGATGCCGAGGGCGCCGGCGGTGCGGCCGGCGCGGTCCTCCAGTTCCCGTTTCATGCTGCGGCCGTGGTGATGCATCCAGATCACCATTTGCACGATCAGGCCGGCGGCGAAGAGCACCATGCATAGCTGGAAAATTTCCAGCGCTTCGCCCTGCAACTGGCTTTGCGCGGCGAAGGTGGCGAAACCCAGCGCCACGGCCAGCGCGCAACCGCCGCCTACACCCAGCCACAGACCACGCCTGAGCCGTGCCGGCTCGGGCTGGCGCGCGATCCAGGCGAGCAGCACGCCGATCACCAGCATGGCTTCGAGGCTTTCCCGCCAGACGACGATGAGTGCGTTCAGCATGTCATTTCGCAATCAGAATCATTTCCGACGTGTGCGGATGGAATTCGTCGAAGAACTTGTAACTGCCGGGCCGCAGCGAGTGGATGACGACGAAGGAACTGGCGCCGGGTGCCAGCACTTTTTCCACCCGCAGATCGAGATTTTCGAATTCGCACGGGCCGGGTCCTTCGTTCCTGATGGTCAGCTTGATCTTCCTGCCTGCAGGCACTTCAAGCCGTGCCGGCTCGATGCGGCCATCGCGGATGACGACAGGAAAGGTCAGGAGTTCGCTGGCATGGACTCCGCCGGCGAGTATCCCTAGCGTAACGATGAGAATGATGTTTCGCAGCATGGCTGGGATCTCCGGTCAAAAACTGACCTTGGCACGCACGCCGGCGACCTTGATGCTCGGCGCGCCGCCGTCGCCGCCGGGACGCTGGATCAACTGGAAGTCTGGCGACAGTTCCAGGTGTTCGTTAACGCGGAGGCGGTAGTAAAGCTCGGCGATGCGTTCGTTGCCGGAGGCGCGCGGATCGAGGAGACCGTCGCCGTCGAGATCGAGCGTGGGCGAGTCGCGGTGATAGGCGGAACTCGTGCGCAGCAGGCCGAAGGCTGCGCCGAGCGAATCGGCGCCGCGTCCCCAGGCGTTGCCGGCGATTTCTGCGCCGACGGTGAGCGCCCGGTCGAAGCGCACGCGGCCGGATGAATGGTGGCCGTAACGGACAAACGCCGTCGTCCAGTCACTGACTTTCTGGTCGATCGACATGCCGAAGCCGGAATGACGACGGGTGATGCCGTCATAGCCTGCGCCCTGACCGTTGGTCCACACGTAGGCGCGATAGTTGCCCGGCAGTTGATTGAAGCGCCAGGTGGTGTCGGCCTGGGCGATGACGTAGGGCTTGCCGAGCGAGCCGGAGAAGTTGGCGCCGGGACCGGCGCCGAAGGCGCCGAGGGACAGGCCCCAGGCCCCGGCCTTGTTGTGCTCGTTGACGTATTGCACGATAGCGCCGGGGGCAAAACCGTAGCGGTCGGCGCCGGTGTCGCCGCCGGAATCCAGCAGCGGGTTGTGCACGAAGGCGTTATTGAGGAATTTCCTCGATTCGTCGTCCGCCGCGATGTTTTGGTCGAAGAAGACGAAGGAGTCAATCTTGCCAAAGGTGAGGTGCACGTGCTCCTTCGATTGCGCCGGAACACCTCCGCGCGGCAGCGGCACCTTGAGTTGGTACCAGGCCTGGGCGAGGATGGCGAAGGAGGAATCGGCATCACTGACGCCACTGACCTGGAAGGCGGTGGTGTTGGCGGTGCTGGTGTAGGTCGGCCTCAGGCCGAGGCCATCGCCCTGACCGAAGCGAACGTGCGTGAAGATGCTGCCCTCGATGTCACCCATGCTGCCGCCGGGCAGGGTGACCGAGATGTCGCCGCGGTAATTGGCGCGCGACTGGCGCGAGGCGCCGCCGGCGGTGCCCTCGCGATTGACGCGCTGCGCTACGCCAGTGAGGCTGGCGCCGACGCTGATGCCTTCCAGCGCTTCTATCTGACGCGCCTGCTTCTGCATGGACAGCGTCTGGAACTCCACCGCCTTGAGGCGGGTGGCGAGTTCCGGATCCTTCTCGCTCAGGCGCTCCGTGGCGAGCGATTGCTCCAGTTCTTTGTTGTTCTTCTCCAGCGTCTCGACGCGGTCGGCCAGTCGCCTGACTTCGGCGATCAGGGTCTGCATGTCGTCGCTGGCGCCGGCCGGGCCGGCGACGAGCGCCGCCACCAGTGCAATGGGCTTCAAGTGCCAGGCCTTCCGCAGGGCCGCCCCAAGGAAGGCCTGCGCCCCCTCGGGGGGCAGCGCAGCAAAGCAAGCGTGGGGGCTCATCATCTCAGTACCCGCCCTTCTTGCCGGTGCCGGCGTAGGTGAATTCCCATTCGGTTTCGAACGCCTTGAACCAGGGGCGCACGCCGGTGGCGCGATCGGTGTGGCGGCCGAAATGGTTGCCGCCCGGATTGTCCTTGGCGTTGGGCGGGAGGATGGTGAACTTCACCTTGTACTTGCCGGGACCCTTGAGCTTGACGTTGTCGCCATAGTGGGGGCCGTCGCTGGCGACCATCGGCATCATGTCGCCCTTGATGACTTCGCCCGAGGGCAGCTTGGTCAGTTCATATTTGACGAGCAGGTAAGGCATCCAGAAGCCTTCGGGAAAGCCGTTGGGATTATTGGCCGTTGCGTGGATGTCGGCTTCGAGATGGATATCCGTTTCCGATGCCTTGCCCATGTGGCCTTCCGGTTCCATCTCGACCGGCTGCAGGTAGACTGCGGCGATCTCCATGCCGGCGAGATTGTGCGGCGAGCCGATCGGGTATTCGAGCGCCTGGGCGGCGGCGGACAAGATCAGCCCTGAGCTGAACAGGAGGGTGGCGGCGAGGCGCTGCGGACGGATCATGATTTCCCCTTGAAATCGTGGTTAATTAAAGAAAGCTAATAAGAACGATTCGCATTATTGTTTAAGCCGGTGCGGGTTGTCAAGCGCTCAGATCAATTTGTCCGCGAGCCCGTGCTGCAGCGCAAAAAAAAGACGTAGCGGCCTGTATCCCGCAGGGATTTCCTTCGGTCATAATTGGAGTTTTAGAGCAGAGAGCGGAGAGCAGAACATGAACCTTGATCGCGTGACTTCGGGGCGCGACATCCCCAACGACTTCAACGTCATCATCGAAATCCCGATGAATGCCGATCCGATCAAGTACGAAGTGGATAAGCAGACGGGCGCCATGTTCGTCGACCGTTTCATGTCGACGGCTATGCACTACCCCTGCAATTACGGCTACATCCCGCACACCATTTCCGACGACGGCGACCCGGTCGACGTGCTGGTGCTCTCGCCCGTGCCGCTGCTCACCGGCGTGGTGGTGCGCTGCCGGCCGGTGGGCCTGCTGAAAATGGAGGACGAGGCGGGCGGTGATTCCAAGCTGCTGGCTGTGCCGGTGGACAAGCTGTGCAGCCTGTATCGTGCTATCCAGTCGCCGCGCGACCTGCCGGAGATGGTGCTGTCGCAGCTCTCGCACTTCTTCGAGCATTACAAGGACCTGGAAGCCGGCAAGTGGGTCAAGGTGATGGGCTGGGTCGGGCCGGAGGAAGGCAAGAAGGAAATCTTCGACGGCATCGCCCGCTACGAGGCGGCGGCCACCAAGCCGATGTTCTGAGCCAGGCTGCAACCTGCGGCATACTTGCGCAATGAAGACCCTCCGTGTAGCCCTCGCCCAGATCAACAGCACGGTCGGCGATCTGCCAGGCAATGCCAGGAAGATCGCCGAGTTCGCCACGCGCGCGCGCGCGGCCGGCGCCCAGCTGCTGGTGACGCCCGAGCTGGCGCTGTGCGGCTATCCGCCCGAGGACCTGCTGTTGCGGCCGGATTTTTACCGCGCCTGCGCCCATACGCTGGCCGATCTGGCGACCCGCATCGAAGGCATCGCCGTCATCGTCGGCC
>JADFDU010000009.1 GCA_018262775.1 Rhodocyclaceae bacterium | reverse complement strand
ATCGCCTTCTCGTTCCCATCAGTTCCTCCTGAACACATTATGCTAACGAATGTGTCCGGGAAATCGGGGGAAGGCCATCATTCACTTCCTTGAGCGAGGCTATACAAATGCTGAGGAAGTTCGTGTGGAGATAGCTGAACTGGCCCAGAAGGTTGACGTTCAGCGAGCGCACAATGAATTGAGCCAAGTCTGGAACAAATATACCGACACCTTCGCCGAGAACCAGTCGGAAATCATCAGTTTATTAAAGAGCGTTCTAGATCGGCACGTGGACAAGATAAGGGTCGGTGAATTCTCAGCAGCGCTGGACATGCTAGCTGAGTTCGGTGAAGACGTTACGCCCTACATTGACCGCTATATTGCCTTGCATTCGGCCGCGCTCGCTTCTATGGACAGGCACGACTTTTCCATTACCAGACGAATCAGCTACAAGCCATTACTAGACCGAATTAAGGAAGTGCAGGCAGAAAGAAGTAGTCTGGATATTGATCAAGTTGCGATGAAGATTGCAGTGAATCAGGGGTGGAATCCTGAGGATATTGATTTTCTTGTTTCCATCTCAAGCGACGAGTTTTATGAATGGATCAAGAGCGATCCAACGGACCTGCCAACTAAGTTGCGAGGCGGGCTGCTATTTTTCGGGAACCTTCAAGGTGGCAACCCAGAAGACACGAAGAAATACACCAATATTTATGTAAATGTCACGACGGCGATGCGTAGGTTGGCATTTGATAGCCCACTAAACAGACGCCGCTTAAAAACCATGTATGACATCAATGCGGAAACATAACCCTACGGTCCACCGGATGCTGCGCGATAAAGCCGCGCAGCACCGGTGACCTCCACGTTAGGCCGCACGTGAGCCGTCCGCTACTCCTGTCAAAGGCTCGACAAGCGCTGGGCTTGCTCGGTTGGCTGTTGGCGGCGTTTGCCGCAGCTGCGGTCGGCGGGTTCGCATCTGCAAGCGCAGGCGAGTTCTACCGTGAGCTTGTCCGCCCCACCTGGGCGCCGCCGGGTTGGGTGTTTGGTCCGGTGTGGTCGGCCCTGTACGCGCTCATGGGCATCGCTGCGTGGTTGGTTTGGCGGGCGCGCGGCTTCGCGGGAGCTTGGAGCGCCCTTGTAGTGTTCATCGCCCAGCTCGCCGCCAATGCCCTGTGGAGCTGGCTGTTCTTCGTGTGGCATCTGGGCGGCTTGGCGTTCGGAGAGGTTCTTCTGCTGTGGGCCCTCATCCTCGCAACGACGGTCTTGTTCTGGCGCATCAGTACAGTAGCGGGGGCGCTGCTCTTGCCATATATCGCATGGGTGACGTTTGCTTCAGCGCTCAATTTCGCCCTGTGGCGTCTCAATCCCGGGCTACTGGGGTGAACTCCGAGAACATGCGGTCTAATCCGCCGTATCGCAGCGACTGACTTTTGCAGGTGGCTTTACTATCACCATGAGAAAACAGAACATCCGCAACCTGTTTTTCGCCCTGGGTGTCGTCGGATGGCTATCCGTCTTTGGCCCCGCTGCTTTGGCGGTGGAACAGGCCAGAAGCGCATCCGTGCAACGGCAGTCACTGGCCCACGACGGAATCAGGCGCAGCTACGTGCTCCGCCTGCCGGACGAATCGGCTCTGCGCAGCGGGCAGGTGCCGCTGGTGCTGGTGCTGCATGGCGGCGGCGGGAACGCGGAACACGCCGAGCGCATGACGGGGTTTACCGACAAGGCGCGCAAGGAAGGCTTCATCGTCGCCTATCCCGAGGGAAGCGGCCGATTCCGGGACAAACTCCTGACGTGGAATGCCGGCCACTGTTGCGGCTATGCCATGGAACAGGGCGCGGACGACGTGGGCTTCGTGGGCGCGCTGGTCGACAAGCTGATCCGGGACTACCCGATCGACCCCCGGCGCGTTTATGTGACGGGGATGTCGAATGGCGGCATGATGGCGCACCGGCTGGGCCGCGAACTCTCCGGCAAGATCGCGGCGATCGCGCCCGTGGTCGCGACGGTGTTCGGCGATGAGAAGCGGCCGGCGCATGCGGTGGCGGCGCTCATGGTGAATGGCATGCTCGATGCGTCGGTTCCGCACGAGGGCGGGCCGCCGGGCGGGCGCTTCAATTCCGCCTGGGACAGCACGCCGACCAGGCCGGCCCTGGACCAGGGCACTTTCTGGGCTGGCGCGAACGGATGCGCGCAGCATCCCGTCAGGGAAGAACGCGGCGCAGTGCTGCGCTGGCGCTACGCCTGTCCGGCCGGCCGGGCGGTCGAGCTCTACCTGCTCAAGGACAACGGCCATGCCTGGCCGGGCGGACAAAGGGGCAACGCCCGGGGCGACCTGCCCAGCGCGTCGATGAATGCGACGGACGTCATCTGGGAATTCTTCAGGGCACACTCAAAACAGGTGAAATGACCACGGCGCCTGATCAATGCATATGCCCTGATGTCATTCCCGCGCATGCGGGAATCCAGGGTCTCCCATGCAACAATGCTGGATCCCCGCTTGCGCGGGGATGACAAGTCCTTACCGCAGGAGCATCGATAGCCATGCCCCAAGCCAACGCGATCTTCTGGCCCGAGCTGCAACCCGCACAACTGCCGGGGCATTTCAACAACTACACGCAGCTGCTGCTGGCAGAGGGCGATTCGTGGTTCGCCTGGGCCTACATGGGCTTCGACATCTCGCCGAGCATCCTCAATGCGCTGACCTTCAACCGCAGCACCGCCACGCTGTGCTATGCCTACTCGGGTCACACCAGCGGCGACATGGAGAAGATGGCGATCAGTGCGGGCTTCATGCATGAGTTCTCCGCGCAGCGCTTCCAGGCGGTGCTGCTCTCCGGCGGCGGCAACGACCTGTTCAATGCACTGGAACAAGGCCACATTCTGAAGCCTGCGGGCAGCGCCGACCCGAACGACCCGGCAAGCTACATCGATGTCGCGCAACTGGATGCGCTGAAGGATTACGTCACGCTGAACTACCGGCAGATCCTTTCCTGGCGCCTGAAACCGATCTCGATGAACAAGACGACGCCGGTGCTGCTGCACACCTACGACTACCCGATGCCGCGACCGTCGCCGGCCAAGGCCTTCGGCAAGCCGGCGGCGGGGCCGTGGCTGCTGCCGGCACTGCAGAAGGTGAATGCGCCGGCAGCGCTGCATTTCGACATCATCAGGGAAATCGCCTCGGACATGCTCGACTGCATCCGCGCCTTTCACGATCCGGCGGCGGGCATTTACGTGGTGGACACCTGCGGTACGCTGACACCGGCCGCGCCCGGCTCGACCGGCGACGACGCGGATTGGGTAAACGAGATCCACCCCAACGCCGCCGGCTACGCCAAGCTAGCGGCGAAGATCAAGCCGCAGCTCGCCGCGCTCGGCGTGCGCTAATCCAGGGTGACACCCTAACCCTGCTTCATCCAGATGACGGGCTTGCCCTTGGCTGTGGCTGCGGAAGGCTTGACCTCTTCGTAGGTCAGCGAGGCCTCGCGCGCCTTGCGGATGGCGATCTTGAGTGCATCGGCGCCGCGCGCCACCGCCTGCTCGTTTTCCACCAGCGTGTCGAGGATATTGACGAAGGCCGCGCGGCTCTTGCGCCAGGTCTCGCCGTAACCGCGCACGAGTTTGGCGCAGAGGACGATCTCCAGCGACAGGTCGGCATCGAGCGCGGCAAAACCGAGGCGCTTGATGGCGCCAAGCCAGCGCTCGATCAGCGCCTGCTCCTCGATGAATCTCGAACTCCTGCGCCGCAGTGGTTTCATGGCCGACATCAGGCGCATGGCGAGAAAGCCGCTGATGTCGCTGGTGCGCAGTTTGACGGCACGGCCCGTGCCGGCGTTCCTGCGCAGGCGCGCCGCCCATGACGGCGGCAGGATGTCGGCGAACTCGTTGGCGCTGGGCTTGAGGTAGTCGGTGACGACGACGATCTGCCCTTCCTTGGCAGCCGCCTCCTTGCGCACGCGCGCGAAGCGACTGGCGCGGGTCTTCAGGTCGGCGACGCGGATGGTGTCCTCGTAGCTCATCCACAGGGCGAGCAGGCGCGCCGCTTCCTGCGTGAGCCTCCAGCCACCGGCCTCGCCGCCCGCTTCGCGGTCGACGGCGAACACGCCGCGGATGCGGTCGAGGTAGCTCGCAGCGTAGGCGGCGTCCTGGTAGTCGGCGAGACGCGCGACGGCTTCGTCGAGCAGTTCGTGCAGCGGTGCAGGGAATTCACGGCGGACGCGGTCGGATTGCTCCTCCCTTTGCAAAAATCCCCCCTCCGCCCCCCTTTGATAAAGGGGGGAATGGGGGGCCGTCTCCCCCCTTTGCAAAAGGGGGGTTGGGGGGGATTTCTCAGCGGCCGTCAAATCCCCCGGCTCGCTGCGCTCGCCACCCCCTTTTCCCAAGGGGGTGGAAGCCGCTTGCGCATACCCCGAAGCAAACCCGCGCAGGCTAGCGTCCGCGCCCTTGCCTGCGCCGCGGATGGCGGCTTCGCAGGCTTCGCGCGAGAGCGGCAGCGCGCCGCTGCCGGCCATGGCGCCGAAGAGCACGGCGTTGATCACCGTGCCGGCCTCTTGCGCCAGGCGCGACATGTCGAAGAGCACAGCCTTCTGCGCCACCTGCGGTGCGGCCTCGAGAATTTTCTGCACGTCGTAGCGGCCGTCGGTCGGCAGCATCTTTTCGGATGTGGCGTAGATGCGGTGGGTGGACGCCACCAGCGTGGTGCGCTCGGGGGTGATGAAGGCATTCTGCATGGCGCGACCGGCTTCGACCAGCTCGGAGGCAGCCATCAGGTCGATGGCGCCCGGGCTGGGGATCAGCGCCATCACCGGCGGCCGCGCGCCTTTTTCGGGATACATCTCGACATAGTAGGTAGTGGCGCCGGTGCGCTGCGAGACGCCAGGGATGGAAGTCTTCTGCGCCGGAAAGCCTTCGTGCTGGGCAGCCTCGATGAGCCAGTCGGCGAGCACACCGCCGCCTTCGCCGCCGAGGGCGGCAACCAGGATGGTATAGGTGCGAGTCACTTCGCACCTCCGAACACATTGATCACGCCTTGCCTGAGGCCATGCATGAAGCGGTCCCAGCCGCTCGGGTTCTGGATCACCTCGATGCGGTGGAAGGACGGGCACAGCGCGGCGGCGTGGGCCGCCTCGCCGCACAGGCCGCAGCCGACGCAGCCGCTGTTGATGGTCGTCACCGGCTCGGTCCTGAGCGGATCGGGGCTGTCCTTGATGGTGAGCGAGGGACAGCCGGAAAGGCGAATACAGGCACGGTCGCCAGTGCACACGTCGTCGTCAATGCCAAAGCGCGTGCGCACGACGCGCTCGCCGGCGGCCAGCTGCTTCGCCTTCACCGGTCGCTCGCGACGCGTGCGCTCGAGCATGCATTCACCGTCGGCGATGATCACCTTGAGACCCTTCGCCTCGGTGCTCATGGCACGGCGCAGGACATCGGCGACGTCGCTTACCTCGTAGGTGTACACACGCTCCAGCCATTTCACGCCGAGGCCACGCAGCGTGGACTCGATGGAGATGGGGCTGCCTTCCCGCACGGGGAGGTCGGGCGAGGATGGGATGTTCTGCGTGCCGGTGGCCGAGGTGTAGCCATTTTCCATGATGATCAGCACGCCGTCGTCGTTACGAAAGACTGCGTTGGCGACACCGGTGGTCAGCCCCTGGTGCCAGAAGCCGCCGTCGCCCATGACGGTGATCACGCGCTTGCCGAAGTTCGGCCCCATGGCGGAAGCCGCCGCCAGCGACAGGCCATAGCCGAGCACGGTGTTGCCGAGGTTGAAAGGCTGCAGCGTGGAGAAAGTGTGGCAGCCGATGTCGGAACTGATGTGAATGCCGCCCAGTTCCTTCTCGACGAGCTTGAGCGCGGTGAACACCGGCCGCTCCGGGCAGCCGATGCAGAAGCCGGGCGGACGCGTTGGCACCGGTACGGTAAGCAGCTCGGCAGCGCGCGTCTTCGCCTGCGCCACGCTATCGCGCACCGCCGCGACGGCCTTGAGGTCGACGCCGTCCGGCAAAGTCAGTTCCAGGAAGGCGGCGAGGCCGTTGAGCAGCACCTCGCCGGTGTATTCACCGGCTACCGGCAGCACGTCCTTGCCGATGACGTGAGGATCGTTGATGTCGGCGCGGCGCAGGATGGAGTTGATGGCCTCCTCGATGTGCGCGGGCTGGCCCTCCTCCACCACCAGCACGGCGCGCTTGCCGGAACAGAAGCGCGTGATCTCCTCCGGAATGAGCGGGTAGGTGACGTTGAGCACGTAGAGCGGGATGCGTGATTCGCCATAAGGGTCGGCGAGGCCGAACTGCTGCAGCGCACGGATTGTGGTGTTGTACATGCCGCCCTGCAGGATGATGCCGATCTGGCGCAGGTCGCCGGCGAAGAATTCATTAAGCTGTTCGCGCTGGATGAACTTGATCGCCTCGGGCAGGCGCACGTCGATCTTGTGCTTCTCCTGCGTGTAGTTGGCGGGCGGCAGCGGAATGCGGTCGAGACTGAAGACCGGCTTCTGGATCGGGTTGCGGCGCGAATACTTCGGTGCGACGTTGTCCTTCGTCTCGAAGCTGCCATGCACGTGGCAGGCGCGGATGCGCAGCTCAAGCATGACCGGCGTGTTGCTGGCCTCCGACAATTCGAAGCCCTTCTCCACCATGTCCACGATGGAGGGCAGGTTGGGCCGCGGGTCGAGCAACCATATCTGCGACTTCTGCGCGAAGGAATGGCTGCGCTCCTGGATGATGGAAGCGCCTTCGCCGTAGTCCTCGCCGATGACGATCAGTGCGCCGCCAACGACGCCCGCCGACGACAGGTTGGAGAGCGCGTCCGAGGCGACGTTGGTGCCGACCACCGATTTCCAGGTGGCAGCGCCGCGCAGCGGGTAGTTGATGGAGGCACCGAGCATGGCGGCGGCGCCGGCCTCGTTGCCGCAGGCCTCGAAATGCACGCCCAATTCATCGAGCAGCTCGCGCGCATCGGCGAGCACGTCCATGAGGTGCGACACCGGCGCGCCCTGATAGCCGCCGACGTAGGAGACGCCGGACTGCAGCAGCGCCTTGGTGACGGCGAGGATGCCCTCGCCGGTGAAGGTTTGGCCGGCGCCAAGCCGCAGCTTCGCGACTTCCGCCTTGAAGGATCGTTCCATAGGTCTCTCTGTCGGCGGGCCGGCGTACCGGTACCGCTCATGTTATGCACACTGCAATCTCGTCATTCCCGCGCAAGCGGGAATCCAGGACAACCGGAAGACCCTGGGTCCCCGCTTCCGCGAGGACGACACCCTGATTATGCCTGACCCGCCATGACCTGCGCCATGGACGGATGGCGGCCCTCAGCGAGGCCCTTGATGAAGCTGACGTTCTTTTCCACCGTCGCCTGGATGTGGCCGACTTGTTCCTCCGAAAGGTGGCGGTACTTGCCCAGGGCCTTGAGGTATTCGGCGATGGAGAGCGGCTGCTCGACACCGCGCGTCAGTTGCAGGCCATCGCGCGGATTCGACTCCCACAGCATGACGAAGTTCGCCTCGACGGCCTTGCGCGCCACCTCGATGTTCTCCTGCGAGGGGAAGCGCCAGCCGGTGGTGCACGGCGAGTAGATGTGCAGGTAGGCGAAGCCGCGCTTGGAGGCAGCGATGGCCTTGTCCAGCTTGTCGTAGAGGTCTTCCATGAAGGCGGTGGAAGCCGTGGCGACGTACTCGCAGTTGTGCATCACCATCAGCAGCGGCATGTTCTTGGCGTCCTGCGTCTTGCCGGTGCCGCGCTCGCCGACCGGCGTGGTGGAGGTCCACGCGCCGAAGGGCGTGCAACTGGAGCGCTGCATGCCGGTGTTCATGTAGCCCTCGTTGTCCACGCAGATGAAGAGGATCTGCTCGCCGCGCTCGGCGGCGCCGGAGAGCGACTGGAAGCCGACGTCGGAGGCGCCGCCGTCGCCGGCCAGCGCCACGGCATTCACCTCGCGGCCCTGGCGCTTGTAGTGGCGCTTGACGCCGGTGAGCATGGAAGCGGTGTTGGTGAGCAGCGGGTGGAAGACGGGCACCTTGGTGCCGGTGAGTCCGTTGTAGCCGACCGAGCCCATGCCGGGGATGCAACCGGGCGGCGTGGCGAGCACGGTGTCGGGCCCGATGCGGCGCATGGTGTGGCGCATGATGAGTTCGGTGTTGCAGCCCTGGCAGCCGGCGAGGCCCGGCACGAAGAGGTCTTCGAGGTCGCCGACCTCGTTGTAGATGTTCGCCGTGGTGAGATACTTCAGCGCGCCGCGGTCGCAGGCTTTCACGCAGATCGGGTCGCCGCCGCAGGTGTCGCACTTGACGACATGGCCGGCCGCGACGTTGTGCACGATGCCACCGTAGGCGCAGCCGACGGTGCACAGCAGACAGTTCACGCACTTCGTGCCGTCCCAGTCGATGACGCCGTCGGCGTCGTTCTTGGCCAGCGCCGCCGCCGGGCAGTTGGCGACGCACTTCGGGTCGCCGCACTGGCGGCACATCGCCAGTTCGAACGAACCACCGTCAGCGACGATCTGGATGCGCGAGTTGATAACGTCCGGCGCACCGGTCTTGGCCGTGGCGCAGGCCGTCATGCAGGCATTGCAGCCGTCGCAGTGCTCGGGCAGGAAGGAGATCGTATTGAATGCGCCCATGATTACCTCCAGGTGCGCGACATGATGCCGCGTGCAGTCTTCTGTGGGTCAGCGATGAAAGCTTCGCGCACGGAACCGAGGTCGATGCGGCGCAGGATGATCTCCCACATCACGCCCGGGTCGAAGGCCACGTTAATGCCGAAGATGCCGGTGAGGCAGTTGCCTTGCATGACGATCTTCAGGTAGCGCTTGGCGTCGGCTTCCTTGCGCACCACCTCGCCCTCGTTCTGGCTACCGACGGAGACTGCCTGCTGGCCGAAGAAGGTGTAGGTGTTGAGCGGCACGCCGCCTGGATAGGGCTTGACCGTCGGGTCACCGGCCATGGCCATGCCGGCGATCTTGCCCTGCTCGACGGCTTCGGGAAGGATGCCGTTGAGCGTCTTCGCGCCGTCGTAGAAGCCTTTCGCCTGGGCGACGTCGCCGGCGGCCCAGATGCCGTCCACGCTGGTGCGCATGCTGTCGTCGACGAGGATGCCGCGATCGATGTCCACGCCGGAGCCGGCAAGGTAGTCGGTCACCGGCGCCACGCCGGCCGCGACCAGCAGCAGGTCGGCGTCGAGCGTCGCGCCACCGTCGGTCGTGACGCGGACGGTCTTGCCCGCCGTGTTGCAGCGGCTGACTTTCGCGCCGAGCATGAGCTTGACGCCCTTGGCGGCGAAGGCGGCTTCGATGATGGCGGATGCCTCGGCATCGAAATAGCCGGCGAGCACGCGCGGCTGCATCTCGACGACCGTGACCTGGGCACCGGCCTTGGCGAGGTTCTCGGCGGCATGCATGCCGACCAGCCCGGCGCCGAGCACCACCGCCTGCTTCGTCTGCGGCAGGGCCGCATGCAAACCAACAGCGTCGTCGAGCGTGCGCAGGACATGAAACTTGACGTCTTTCAGGCCGGGGATCGGCGGCAGCAGCGGCGCGGCACCGGTGGCGAGCAGCAGCTTGCCGTAGGCGATCTCCTCGCCGCTGGACAGCTTGGCGCGCTTGGCAGTCGCGTCCACGGCCGTCACGGCGGCGCCGCGGATGAAGCCGACCTTGTTTTTCTCGAACCACGCGCCGTCCTTCAACGCCACGCGCTCCGGCGCGGAGCGGCCGGACACCACATAGGGCAGCACGGTGGGCGAGTACGGCAGGGCGTCGTCGCGCGTCACCACGGTGACGCTGCCCTCGGCGTCCTGCATACGGATGGCCTGCAGGGCGGAGAGCGCGGCATGGCTGGCGCCGACGATGAGGTATTGGGTCTCTTGCATGGTCAGTCCTTCTCGTTCAGCCAGACCGTTTCGCCGACCTGGCCGTCCTTCGCCAGCGCCTGCGTACGCTCGATGACGCGGCCGAAGTGGTCGGTGGTGATGTCGGCGCCGGCGAGGCCGCCGATGAAGCTCATGGCGGCCGGCCGCTTCGTCGCGAACTGCAGCGCACCGATGACGTCCTGGTAGAGCGGGCCGCAGTTCCAGCCGAAGCTGACCGAGCGGTCGACCACGCCAACGGCCTTGACGCCGGACAGCGCCTTGGCGATGGCCTGCACCGGGAAGGGGCGGTAGGTCTTCATCTTGACGAGGCCGACGCGCTCGCCGCGGTCGCGTGCTTCATCGACCGCGTCCTTGCCGGCGCCGGTCATGGAGCCGAGGGTGACCAGCGCGGTCTCGGCGTCCTCCATGCGATAGCTTTCCACCAGCGGCGCATGGCGGCGGCCGACGATGCGCGCCCAGTCCTCGTGCGCGGCTTCGATGGCGGCCAGCGCGTGCTGCATGCCCGAACACTGCCCCTTGCGGTAGCGCACGAACATCGACGGCCCCGGCCCGCCGGCGCCGCCGGTGAGCGGATCGACGGCCATCGGCCGGTCGGGATCGAGGGCGGCATGCCAGTTGGTGGCGGGCGGCGGCAGGAAGGCATCCACCTCTTCCTGCGAAGGCAGTTCGACGCGCGTGGCGCCGTAGGAGAGGTAGTTGCCGTCGTGGCAGACATTGACCGGCAGCATGACGTCGCGGTGCTCGGCGACCTTGTAGCCCATGATGGTGGTGTCGAGCACCTCCTGCACGGTTTCGCAGTACATCTGGATCCAGCCGACCTCGCGCACGCTCATGGCGTCCTGGTGGCCGCCCCAGACGCTCTGCGGCGTGAGGGTGTCGCGCGTGACGATGGACATCACCATCGGCATGCGCAGGCCGGGCGTGCGCAGGTACGGCTCGAACATGAAGGCGAGGCCGGGGCCACAGGTGCCGGTGTAGGTGCGTGCGCCCGCCAGCGTGCCACCGTGCAGCACGGAGAGCACCGAGTGCTCGCCCTCGACATCGATGATCTCCGCATTCAGCTTGCCGTCGGCAACGAACTTGGCGAGATACTCGACCAGCGAGGACTGCGGCGTGATCGGGTACACCGCCACCATGTCCACGCGCGCCAGCGTCACCGCCCAGGCAGCGGCTTCATTGCCGTCGCAGACGATGGCTTTCGATTTGGGTTTCAATACCGCGCTCATGCTGCCTCCGCTGGGCCGCCTCGAGGAGGCAACGAGCCAACAACCGGAAGCCGCGCACCGCGCGGCTGAACCGACGTCACCCCTTTCCTCGGGAAAGGGGTCGGGGGATAGGTTGTCATGCCGCCTCCTCCACCATGCTGATCGCCCGCTGCGGGCATTCCTTGGCGCAGATGCCGCAGCCCTTGCAGGTGGCGAGATCGAAGTCGAACCAGGTGGCCTTCTCCACCACGCACTGCACCGGGCAGTAGAGCCAGCAGACGGCGCACTTGACGCATTTGCCACGGTCAACCACCGGCTTCATGCTGCGCCAGTCGCCCGGCATCATCGGGTTCATCTTGACGGCGATGGGACACAGGTCGTCCGGAAGGCCGGTCGTGTCGAACATGGACTTGGATGTTTTTTTCATGCGTTCGTCTCCGAACCCGCGTTAAATGAACAACCGCCAAGCTGTCGGCTCATAGCAGCATTCGCGGCCGGTCGCATCCCCGCTGCGCGGGGCCCCTGCTTCCTGCTCATGCTGCTACCCTCTTTTCGATCTTGTGCACCACCGTCTCGTTGTAGCCGCGCTCGAGGGCCAGCAGGTTCTGCTTGAGGCCGGCATCGCGGAAGTCCGAATCCTCGAGCGCCGCGCGCAGGGAATCGAGCGACACCAGGCCGGTGGTTTTGGCGAAGGCGCCGAGCATCAGGGTATTGGTGATGGGGCGCTTGAAGATCTCCAGCGCATGGGTGACGGCGTCGCACAGACCGACGGTGGTGACCTGGTCGGGCACTTGCAGTTCGGCAAGCGGCTTGGATGTCGTCTGCAGCCAGGTGCCGTTGTCCCGCATGCCTTCGAAGACGTTAATCGCCCGACCGACCGTGGGGTCAATGCACAGCACGCAGTCGGGCCGGTAGATGTTGGTCATCTGGCGAATCTCGCGCGAGTCCATGCGCAGGAAGCTCGCCACCGGCGCGCCGCGCCGCTCGAAGCCGAAGGATGGCACGGCGACGACGAAGTTGCCTTCGTGCACCATGGCCTTTGCCAGGATGCCGCCCGCAAGCACCGCGCCCTGGCCGCCGCGGCCATGAATTCTGATTTCGTACATCCCCATTCTCCTTCTGGAGAATCTCTCTGGGGGAAAATCGGGACCGGTCGAACCGGCTCTATTTGGTCCAGCCTGGCTTGATGCCCGGCTTGACTTCGCCCTGTCCGCGTACGGGCAGGACGGGCAATGCGTATCCTTGATTGTAGGCCGCGCGCGCAACAATGGTGAACTTCAGCCACCAGCCCGTTACCAGGGCAACGACCCCCGCCGCAACAGTCAGCCCCGGTAGCACGCCGCCGTAGAAGATGACGGCGACGATAAGGATCTCTGGCGCCAGTTGGCCGATCATCTCGAACTTGGCGCCGAAGGGCCGCATTATTTTCATTGCCATCTTCGGCAGGCCATTCTTCTCGATCGCCTTGAAATAGAGGGTCCAGGCAATGCGGCGCAGGATCAGCGCACCGAGCAGCACGCTGGCTAGCCAGCGCGGCGAGTCGCCAGGCAGAAAGGCGGCCAGTACCGTAGCCAGACCCGCGCCTTCAACAAAACCGGTGGCAAGAATGAGCGACACGATTTTCGGCTCGCGCCAGGCGGGAATACCTTTGGCCGCCTGCAGGATGCGCCCCTGGCAGTAGAGGAAGACCACGCCCAGCAGCGCTGCCATGCCGATCAAGACACCTCCACCGAACCAGACGCCGGCCAGGGCGCAGAGGAACAACGGCACGGCGACGATGCCTTCGCGCGTCATCCAGGACGTTTGCGGGTGGAAGAAGACGTTGATGGCGCGCAGCGGCCGGCCGATCTCCAGCCAGACGCAGGTGAGGCCACCGCCAACGAAGGCCAGCGCCACCAGAGCCATGATGCGGTAGGCGTCTGCCGAACCCGCCGCCAGCGTGGCAAAGAACAGCAGCCCGGTGCCGGTGCCACCACCGATGAAGTTGCACGCCGCGCGCCAGTCCCAGTTGGTCTGGTGCCACGGGGTGATGCGGCCAGGTGTTACTTTCGTTTTCATAAGAACCCCAAACTCCTTCAACGCGAAGAACGCAAAGGCGCAAAGGGCGCAAAGGAATCATGTAATGAGGCATTGCTTTGCGATCTTTGCGCCTTTGCGCCCTTTGCGTTGAAAGCGTTTTTCATTTTTTATCGAAGATGTAGTAGAAGCCGGGGTCGGTTCCGAGTTCCTCGTGCATTCTGAAGAACTGGTTCTCGGCCAGCAGCTGCGAGACGTTGCTGTTCGGATCCTCACGGTCGCCGAAGGCGAGCACGCCGGCGATGCAGGAATTGACGCAGGCCGGTGTCGCCTCGGGATCGACGCCCGGCGTCAGGCCCGTCTCCTTGGCTGCATCGATGCGGTCCTGGCAGAAATTGCACTTCATCGCCACCGACATGCGCGCCGGGTCGAAGCGCGCTTCTTCGTTTGCACCCGCGCGCTCGCTGTAGGCGTACTCGGCCTTGTGCACGATGTAGCGCGCCTGGTAGGGGCAGGCGACGGCACAGTAGCCGCAGCCGATGCACAGGTCGTAGTTGATGCCGACGATGCCGTCATCGCGCTGGTAGGTTGCGGTGGACGGGCAGACGTGCATGCACGGGGGATCTGCGCAATGCATGCAGCCGACCGGCACGAAGCTGCGGCGTACGTCGGGAAATTCGCCGCTTTCGATGTCGAGCACCTTGCGCCACTGCACGCCGGGCGGCGTGGCGTTGGCGTGGCGGCAGGCGGCGGTGCAGGTCTGGCAGCCGATGCAACGGCGCAGGTCTGCGGTCATGATATAGCGCGTCATCAGTGCATTCCTTCCAGCTTGCGTACACCAACGCGCACGATGTCGGCCGATGAGCCGGTGGAGTCGGTGAGCGCCATCGACATCGGGATCAGGCTGTTCATGCTCGGTTTGTGCAGGTCCTTGGCGTAGGGCGTGACCCAGTGGTCGAACTGGCCCATCATCAGCAGGGTGTCGGTGCGAATGCCCTGCGACAGCACGGCAGGTCCGCGCGTCGTGCCGACGTAGGAGCTCACCTCGACCATGTCGCCTTCCTGGATGCCCATCCCCAGCGCAACCTGGGTGTTCATGAGCACGCCATTGTGGCCGCGCACACTGTCGGACATCTCTTCCATCAGTTGCACGCCGACATTACTGCCCCAGGCGTACTGCATGCTGCGCGAGGTGATGAGCCAGTAGGGGAATTGCTGCAGAGCGTCGGCACCGGCCTGACGCACGGTCTCCTTTTCCCAGATGCCGGGGAAATCCAGCACCTTCGGCAGGCCGCCGTACTCCTCGAGCTGCACGTCCCACCAGGAGATACCCTGCTCGTGCAGGCGATTGCCCAGTTCGACGCCGACACGATAGAGGCGCTCCTGGTACGGCATCTCGAAGCGGATGCCCTTCATTTTCAGCTCGCGGAACAGATACCAGGAGAGACGCGAGATCGGGCGCGTGCGCAGGCCGTTCTCCTTGAACCAATCCAGTCCGTCGCTGGCTTGGCCCCCGGTCAGCTCGGCACTGGCGGCGCGGCAGGTGTGCTCCCAGATTGTCTGCGCATCATGGCGCTTCGAGGTGTCGAGGGAGAAGTCGTAGTCCTCGGCCTTCAGGCGCACGCAGGCAGAGCCGCGGTTGAGGGCTTCGTTATATTTTTCCAGCAGGCCGGCACGCACCGCCAGTTCAGTGGCGATGTCGGTGAAGTCGCGCGTGTCGCCGGCGGGCTTGACGGCCGGCTGGCGCAGGGCAAAGCCCTCGTGGTCCCAGAACTGCTCGATGAACTTGCTACCGCCGATGCGGATCAGCTGCGTGCTCTCGATGTCGGTGCACTCGGGCAGCAGCACGTCCGCCATGTGATTGGTTTCGTCGTGGTTGTAGGCAAAGGCCACGATGAAGGGGAACTCGGCGATGCGCTTGGAAAGTTCCTTGGTGTCCCAGAAGGAAATCGAGGGATTGGTGCGATAGCAGAACCAGATGTCCGGCGCGGTCACCTTCGGCCAGTTCTCCGGCGATTCCTTCATAAACATCCAGGAGAAATGGGTCGGGCCGAGCGCCGTGCTCCAGGGCGAATTCGCCGACAGAGGCACCATCGTGTCGTGCGCATTGCGCACCGCCGGCTTGGCTTTCCAGTTCGCCTTATCGGTCGGGTTCATCGGGTAGTACATGAAGCCGTCTTCATTGATTTTGACGCTTGCCTGCCGCGTCGTCGCCGGCCGGTTCAGGCGCACCGTGGTACCAAGAGTGCCGCCCGGCACTTCCAGGCCGCCGATGAGGCAGGCCAGCAGGGTGCGCGCATAGCAGCATTCGTAGGCGCCCCAGCCGTTGTTGACCGTGCGCCCGAACTGGATGGATACCGGTCGAAAGGGGAGTGTTTCGCCGTCCACCTCCATTGTCGCGCCAACCTGGGCGAATTCGACGTATTCGGCGGCGATGCGGCGCACCGTGCCTTCGCGGATGTCGCAGGTCTTCTCTGCCCACTCGGGCGTATAGGGCTGCACGCGGGCAATCAGTTTGCCGAAGGCCGTCTCGGCCGTGAAGCCGTTATGGGTCCATGTCTGTTCGTCGGCGCCGACTTCGATGGCATCGAGGGTAAATGAGCCGTCCAGCGCCGGGTCGGTGTCGACTGTGTCGAAGGGGACGGCCGCGTTGCGCTTCAGATCCCACAGCAGCGGTTTCTTCGTCGTCGGGTCACGCAGGTAAAAGCCGTTGGGCCCGATCAGATAGGGCGAGCCGGTATGGTGCTTGATAAAAGGGATGTCGAGCGACTCGCGCGGCATTTCATGCAACAGGACATGCACCATGCTGAAGAGGAAGGCGGCGTCTGTCTTCGGCCTGATCGGCACCCACTCCGCAGAAGCGGCGCCGGTCACCGAGAGATGCGGCTCGAACTGGATGCGCTTCATGCCCCGCTCGCGCGCTTCGCCGTGGCGCCAGGCACCGACCACACCGCCGGAAGCCTCGATGTTGCCGCCGAAGGAGAGCACGTAGTTGCAGTTGGGGGTATCGGGGCAGACGGTGAAGGCACGATGCCAAAGTTCGCCGTAAAGATGTTCGGAGTGCGTGCAGCTCACGCCCTGGCCGCTGCCGAAGCTGAAGTCCACCGGTCCCCAGGCCGCAAGAAACGCCGGAAAAGTGCCCATGTAGTAGGTGGGAATGCCGCCGCCGCCGAAGCTGGCGGCGGCGCGCGGGTAGCCATGCTCGTTGACGAGGCCCTTGGCGCGGATCTCCTGCATTTTCGCGCCGATGATGTCGAAGGCTTCGTCCCAGGAAACTGGCACGAAACCGGGATCTTCCTCGCGCCCCTTTTTCGGGTTGCTGCGCTTCATCGGCTGCAGCAAGCGATTGGGGCTGTAGGTCTTCTGGATGATGCCGAAGGCCTTGACGCAGCACTTGCCGGCGCCAGGATGCACTTCACAGGCGGAAAAATTGGGTTCGATCTCGGTGGCGACGCCATCCTCGACCTTGACGGTGTACAAATCAGGCCCTGCCACGCACTGGTAGCAGTACTGCGGGACTTTCTTGACTGCCTTGGCCGTTGTCATGAGCGTGCCGCCTGATCAGTGATCGCGATATTCACGATACGCATTCCGGCCCGCATGCCGTTTTCAATGCCCTTCATGACTCCTCCTTGGCCGACCAGCCCAGGCTATCCGTTTGATGATTCACAAACTGAATTCAATTGAGCTAATTCTGTATCATTTTTAGCGGGATTGCAACCGCCTCCGTTTGACATGCGTCAACCCTGCAGAGATTGCTTATCGGGTGCCGTGAGGCACGGCGGAAGACGGCCGATCTGCCCTGGAAATCTGCTGAATGCCTGCCGTTCCCGCTGGCGCGGGAACGGCACCGGCCCTCAGGCGCCTGCGGCCTTCGCCTGCTTGGCTTTGAGCCGTTGCGCAGTCTTCTCCAGGCCGACGATGAAGCGGCTGTGTTTGCCACGGCCCACTTCTTCAACGGCATCACGCGCGGTGAACTCGAAGGTAACGGCCGGACCGTTGACCTCCGCCAGCGTGACGGTGATCTCCACCCACATGCCAAGCAACGTGGCGCCGACATGGTCGAGCTCGACACGCGTGCCGACCGAGTCCTTGCCTTCGCCGATATGCGGCAGGATCAGCTCACGGCAGACCACTTCGACGTCATAGAGCAGGCTCGGCGTGGAATACACGCGCAGCTCCTCGCCCATGAAGCCGATGGTGCGGGCAGTGTCTACGTCGATGCGGCAGGTGGCGGTAAGGCCGGGTTTAAGCGTGTCGCTCATGTTATCTCCTCGTAATTAAATTGGCTTTCCCCCCGCCCCCCTTCCCGAGGAAGGGGGTGACGGCAGTTCGCTTCGCTCCGTGTCGTTGGCTTGCCCCGCCTTGGGGCGGCCCGGCGGCGGAGCTAAAAGTCAGTCCCGCCGGGACGGCGGCTTTTCAGTGAATCGGCGTACAACCGCGCTTCCACATAACTCACCAGCGCCTTCGTGCCGCGCGCGCAGTTGCGAAAGATGCAGGCGCCCTGGTCCATCAGCCGGGCGGCCATCGTGTCATAGAGTGTGCCGCCGTCGACGATGCCGATGATCGGCTTGTCGTTGCGCTCGATCATCGGCGGCATCAGGTGCACCGTGCTCTTCGGGTCGTTGATGTCGTGGCCGGGGCGCAGCTTGCTCTCCACCAGCGCGCGCACCGACGGCGCCGTCGGATCGAGGCCGACGACCACCACGTCGATATTCGGGTCGTGCAGGAAGGCCTCGGTAATCTGCAGGTGGGCCTCGTCATCGGCGCCGGGATTGATGTCGATCGGGTTGCGCACCTCGACCAACTGCTCGAGCTTCTTGGCGACAAGGATGTCCTCCACGGCCTTGACGGTGTCCGCGCCGATCTCGCCCATGGTCATGGCGAAGGTGTCCGACTCGATGTTGTCGGCCATGCCGACCGCCTCGAAGCCGGCGCCGCTGATGGCGCCGAGACGCCCGCCGCCGATCTTCTTGTGCTGCAGGTTGCCGGCCATGTAGAAGAGGTCGTCGAAAGTGTTGAAATCCTCGGCAACGATGGCGCCGGCATGGCGCACGACGGATTCGAACAGGGTCAGGCCGCCGGCAATGGAGGCGGTGTGACCCATGACACCGCCCTGCCCCGGCGCCGTCCGGCCGGACTTGTACACGACGATCTGCTTGCCGTTGAGCACGGCCTTGCGCACCGCCTTGGCAAACTGCAGACCGTCGAGATCCTTGAAGCCCTCGATGTAGATGCCGAGGGTCTCGATGCCCGGCAGCTCGGCGAAATAGCTGAGCATGTCGCCGTGCGTGAGGTCGGTCTGGTTGCCCAGCGCCAGCATGTAGGCCGGGTCAAGCCAGGGATTCTGCGACAGCCGGGTGATCATGAAGGCGCCGCTCTGGCTCAGCATGACGGAGTTGCGCACCGGCTTCTTCTGCGGCTTGGGCAGGCGCTCAAGCGGAATGAACCATGAATCGTAGGTGCCGGGATGCGACACCACTCCGAGGCAGTTTGCGCCGAGGAAGATCGGCCCGCCGCCCGCGTTGCCGTGGGCGGCGTTGATGCGTTGTGCCAATGCCGCCGCCGGTTCGCGGCTTTTCTTCGTCTCGCCGAGGCTGCCGGGGATCAGCATGACGGCTTCGACGGCATCGCTGGCGATGATCTCGTCGACCAGGTCGTAAACAGCACTTGCAGCGACGGCGACGATGAGCATGTCCAGTTTTTTGTCCAGCGCCTTGAGGCCCTCGACGCACTTCACGCCGTCGATCTCGGTTTCGCCCGGCTTGAGGATCAGCAACTGTTCCTTGGGATAACCGCTGCCCATCAGGTTGCGCAGGATGATGCGGCCGAAGTTCATGCCACTACCCGAAACGCCGATGATGCCGATGGATTTCGGGTGGATCAGCTTGTCGATCTTGTGAATCGGGCGCGGCAGCCTGGCAGGCGCGGCGGCACCGATTTCGCACTGCGCAGCGCGCACCGTCACACCCTCGCCGACCTGCGCCGGATTCAGTTCCAGGGAACGCAGCACGCAGGGCACGTCAGTCTTGCCTGGCGCGAACGCTTTCGCCAGTTCCAGCAGGCGCGTGAAGCTGGCCTTGAGTGGCGCATCCGGCGAGGGCGCGCCGTCGCGCCGGGCAACGGCGGCGAGCTTCTGGTAGGCCAGGGTACGCCTGAAGAGGCCGAGAAAATCCTCGGCATCGGTCAACTCGGCGGCTGCATACACGGAGGCGCGGTCGCGGCGGAAATTGCCCTCGTCCAGCTCGGCCTCCAGGCCACCCAGTCCGGCACTGATGACCATGCCGAACTCGCGTGTGCTGTTCAGGCTGATGCGAATGTCCGCTGCGCCAGCCGGCACGGCCCAGTCTGCAAAGCCAATCTGCAGATCCGCAAGCAAGGACTGCAACTCGACATCGCTCAGTTTGCCGCGCTCTGCCGATGCTGCCTGCGCGAACAGATTCGCGATGTTGGTAATCTGCGGATTCTGCACTGCACTGCCCCCCTTGGTGAATCGCGACATGACGCGCGGCCGTTTTCGTATGCGGGTTGCCACACGCTGCCTGAGCACTATAACAGATACGGATTAATGAATTTAATGATTAGTGTTGTATCAGTTGATCCCAATCAAGTTCTCCGCTAGCGATCGATCACCTCCGCGCCGATGCTGTCTATGCGCTCCACGCCGAGCAGGCTCATCGTCACTTCCAGCTCGCGCTTGAGGATCGCCAGGACCTCCGCCACACCGGCCTCGCCGCGTGCCGCCAGGGCATAGGCCCACGCGCGGCCGAGCATGACGGCCCGTGCCCCCAGGGCGAGCGCTTTGGCAACGTCCTGGCCACTGCGGATGCCGCCGTCCATGAGGACTTCCAGCTTGTCGCCGACGGCCTCTGCTATGCGCGGCAGCACGGAGATAGCAGATGGCGCGCCGTCGAGCTGGCGGCCGCCGTGGTTGGAAACGACCACCGCGTTGGCACCGACGTCGGCCGCGGCGCACGCGTCATCGGTGTCGAGCACGCCCTTGATGACGATCGGCCCGTGCCAGTGTTCGCGCACCCAACCGAGGTCGTTCCAGGTGACGCCCGGGTCGAACTGGGCATCGACCCAGCCCTTCATGGCTTCAAGGCTGCGTGCCGAGGGCACGGCCTGGGCGAGGTTGCCGAAGGTGAGCGGTTTGCCGCTGATGGGCACGTCGAGGAGCCAGCCTGCATGGCGTACGATTTCCCACAGCTTGACGATCCTGCCGAGTGGAGACGTACCGCCGGTCATGCCGTTGCGCACGTCGCGGTAGCGCGTGGCGAACACCGGCAGGTCAACAGTAAACACCAGCGTGGTGCAGCCAGCCGCCTGCGCGCGCGCCAGGAGTTCCTTGGCATAGCCGCGATCGCGAATGACATACAGCTGAAACCAGAACGGCGCCGTACTACCGGCACTGACTTCCTCTATGGAGCAAATGGATACTGTGCTGAGGCAGAACGGCACGCCGGCGGCACACGCCGCGCGCGCTGCCTGCACCTCACCGCGGCGGGCGTAGAGGCCGGCCAGACCTACCGGCGCGAGGATCACCGGTTGCGCCAGTTTCTGGCCGAGTACGGTCGTCGTCGTGTCGATGGCCGAGGCGCCGCGCAGGACGCGCTGGTGCAGCTTGAGCGCGTCGAGGTCGGCCTGGTTGGCCCTGAGGGTGAGTTCACCATAGGCGCCACCGTCGATGTAGTCGAAGAAGGCACGCGGCAGGCGCCGCTGTGCCAGCAGGCGGTAATCCGAAACGGAAGCAGGAACCAGCATGTTGCACCTCGCTCGGTATGGAGCGGGCGATTATTGCATGCCGGAAACGCTCAGGCGGGCATGGCCGTCAGCTTGAGGAACTTGTCGTGCAACTGTTCCTTGCTCTCGGTACAGTGCGGATCGATGACAATGCAGTCGACCGGACAGACGGCAACGCACTGCGATTCGTCGTAGTGGCCGACGCACTCGGTGCATTTCGTCGCATCGATGACATAAACCTCTTCGCCCTGCGAAATGGCGTTGTTCGGGCACTCCGGTTCGCACACGTCGCAGTTGATACACTCGTCGGTAATCATGAGGGCCATGCTGTGCTGCTCCTTCCATTCAAACAATTGTCCAGGTGTCGCCACTATTGAAGAGCGAGGCCAGGTCGCCCTGCCCCCTGCGTTCGCGCGCATCCGCCTGCAGTCCGTTGTTCATCTCTTCGTAGGACGGCGCGCCAACTTCGCGGAAAACCCCGAGCGGCACGGGTAGTGTCGGCACGTCGAACTGTGAGAGGAGGAAGGCCAGGCCACCGTGTTCAGCGGCTTCGTCGTGCACGAGGAGGTCGGATTCCGTCACACCATTCTCGCCGAGGGTGACGGCCTCCGGCTCCATTCCGCGCAAGCGGATGCCCTTGTTGCGCTCCTTGCCGTATAGCAGCGGCTTGCCATGCTCGAGCATCAGACGCGTGTCGTCGCGCATCGACTTGTCGGTAATGGCATCGTAGGCGCCGTCATTGAAGACGATGCAGTTCTGATAGATCTCGACGAAGGCCGTACCCTGATGCTCGGCGGCACGCTTGAGCACGCCGGCCATGTGGGCGAGGTCGCTATCTACCGTGCGCGCGACAAAAGTGGCGCCGGCACCCAGCGCCACGGCGACCGGGCTGAAGGGTCGGTCGATGCTGCCCTGCGGCGTGCTCTTGGTCTTCATTCCCAACAGGGAGGTCGGCGAATACTGGCCCTTGGTGAGACCGTAGATGCGGTTGTTGAGGAGGAGGATCTTCAGGCCGATGTTGCGCCGCATGGCATGGATGAAATGGTTGCCGCCAATGGCCAGAGCATCGCCGTCGCCGGTCACCACCCACACCGACAGCTCGGGCCGCGCCAGCTTGAGGCCGCTAGCGATGGCCGGTGCGCGACCGTGGATGCTGTGCATGCCGTAGGTTTCCATGTAGTACGGAAAGCGGCTGGAGCAACCGATGCCGGAGATAAAGGCGAAGTTCTCGCGCGGAATGCCGAGCGTGGGCATCAGCTTTTGCACCTGCGCCAGCACGGCGTAGTCGCCGCAACCGGGGCACCAGCGCACGTCCTGGTCCGTTTCGAAATCCTTTTTGGTCAGTGCCGCGGCTGCGTTCATTTCGACACCCCTTTCGATACCCCTTTCGGCACCCCATTGCACAATTCGATGATGCGGTCGTAGATCTCGGACACCTTGAACGGCTTGCCCTGCACCTTGTTGAGTTGCACGACATCGATCAGGTAGCGCTCCCGCAGCAGGCGCGAGAGCTGGCCGAGATTCATCTCCGGCACCAGCACCGTCTTGTAACGCTTGAGGATGTCGCCGAGGTCCGATGGGAACGGGTTGAGGTGGCGCAGGTGAACATGGGCAACGGCATGGCCTTCCGCCACGGCCTGTTCGCGCGCCTGCACGATGGAGCCGTAGGTGCTGCCCCAGCCAACGATAAGCAGGTCGCCCTGCGCCGGCCCTTCCACCCGGGTCGGCGGGATATCCCGCGCGATGCCGGCCACCTTGGCGGCACGCACATCGACCATGCGTTGGTGGTTAAGCGGATCTTGCGAGATATTGCCGGTGAGAAAGTCTTTTTCCAGGCCGCCGACGCGGTGCTCCAGCCCGGGTGTGCCCGGGCGCACCCAGGAGCGCGCCAGGTTGGCATCGCGCGCATAGGCCTGATAGCCCTCCGGATCGGTGCGGAACTTCACCTCCAACTTGGGCAGCGAGGCCGGATCGGGAATCCGCCACGGCTCGGCAGCATTGCCGATGCCGCCATCAGTGAGGAGGATCACCGGTGTCATATACTTCACCGCAATGCGGAAGGCCTCCATGGCACAATCAAAACAATCAGAGGGAGAATTTGCGGCGATGACCGGGAGCGGGCATTCGCCGTTGCGGCCATAGATCGCCTGCAGCAGGTCTGACTGCTCGATCTTCGTCGGCAGGCCGGTCGACGGGCCACCGCGCTGCACGTTCACGATCACCAGCGGCAGTTCCAGCATCACGGCCAGGCCGAGTGCCTCGGTCTTCAGCGCCATGCCGGGGCCGGAGGTGGTGGTCATGCCGAGCACGCCGCCGTAGGATGCGCCGATAGCCGAGCAGATGCCGGCGATCTCGTCCTCTGCCTGGAAGGTGGTGACGTTGAAATGCTTCAGCGCCGCCAACTCATGCAGGATGTCGGTGGCGGGCGTGATCGGGTAGGAACCGAGGAACAGCGGTACCCCGGACAGCTCCGAGGCGGCGACGAAGCCGAGTGCGGTCGCATGATTGCCGGTCAGGCTGCGGTAGGTACCGGCACGGATATCGGCGGCGCGCACCCGATAGCTAGTGATGAACATCTCGGTGGCCTCGACATAGGCGTAGCCTGCGCGCAGTGCCAGCACATTGGCCTCGGCCAGTTGCGGCTTCTTGGCGAACTTCTTGCGGACGTCCCCCTCTTCCTTGTCGAGCGGCCGGCTGTAGAGGCTCAGCATCAGGCCCAGGGCGTAGTAGTTCTTGCAGCGACCGACATCCTTTTTCGAGAGGCCGGAATCCTTGAGGGCGAGCGCAGTCAGGCCGCTAATATCGATTTCGTAAACACGATAGTTGCCGAGGCTGCCGTCCTTGAGCGGGTTGGCCGCATAGCCGGCCTTGGCAAGGCTGTTGTCGGTGAAAGCACCGCTGTTGGCGATGATCGTGCCGCCATTTTTTACATCCGACAGGTTGGTTTTCAGCGCGGCCGGATTCATGGCCACCAGTACATCCGGTGCATCGCCGGAAGTAAATACCTGCCTGGAAGCAAACTGGATCTGGTAGCCGGAGACGCCGAACAGCGTGCCGGTCGGGGCGCGGATCTCGGAGGGGTAATCGGGGTGGGTGGCAAAGTCATGCCCGGCCTTGGCAATGGCCCGGGAAAACTCATTCCCGGTCAGTTGCATGCCGTCGCCGGAATCGCCGACAAAGCGGATGACGACGCTGTCGAGCTCCTCCACCGGCCGCGGCGCCGTGCGCCGCTCCAAGCCGACATCCACTGCTGCTGCCGCACCCGACATGACTGCCTCCTTGGGACTCTCCCATGTGTTGAATGCCACTTTACCCTACCCCACGTCTTAATTATAATTTGGTTACAAACAGTTTGCTATCCACCATATTTGACCTGGATCAAATCCATACGAAATAACCCGTGTTAGCTTGGGCGCATACTCGCCTCAGGAGGCAACCATGAGCATCCATACCCTGGTCGACCGGCTCTGCAACCGGCTCCATGACACCCCCCAGTTTACGACCCAGGGTGCCACCCTGTTCGTCGACCTGGAACGCCAGGAGACCCGCCGCAAATACCTGCCGGCCGAGGTGCTGACGCACTTCCTCGGCGGCCGCGGCGCCAACATGTGGCTGCTCTACAACCTCCTGCAGGAAGAAAAGGACGCCCTCGACCCGGAGATCCCGCTGATCTTCGGCTCCGGCGTGCTGACCAGCGTCATGCCCTCGGCCACACGCGGCAATTTCACCAGCAAATCACCCGAGTCTTATGCCATCCTCGATTCCAACGGCGGCGATTACTTTCCCGCCTTCCTCAAGCGCCATGGCTACGACCACCTGGTGCTCTTCGGCAAGGCTGCGCAGTGGACGCTGCTGCGCCTCGCCGAGGATGAGGTCACCTTCGAGGACGCCACGCCCTATGCCGGCCTGAACAATCTGGACACGGCGGCGGCCGTCGAGCGCGACTTCAATTGCAAGGAACGCAAGGACATGGCACTGGCGCGCATCACCAGTTCCGGCGAGAACGGGGTGCTGTGCGCGGGCATCATGGGCGGCATCAAGGCGATCTGGGCGCGGGGCGGCGGCGGCGCCAAGATGGGCGCCCACAATCTGAAGGCGATCATGGTCCATGGCCGTCCGCCGGAAATTGTGCTGCCCGCCGATGCCAGGACGCAGAACAAGGCCATTGGCAAGAAGATCACCGGCACCTCCGTCATCAAGAACGCCCTGAAGATGGTCGGCACGCCCTTCCTCTACAAGCCGAGCCGCGTGTTGGGTGCCATGGGCACCAAGAACAACCAGGAAACCACCTGGGGCGAATCGCTCGACGCCGACAACTTCGACGTCTACCGCCCCGGCATGGACGGCTGCTTCAAGTGTCCGGTGCATTGCCGCAACCTCAACGACATGACGCCCGAGGGCAAGGGTGGCTGGGGCGCACACGCACTGAAGGGACTGAGGGGCAACGCCAGCTACGACAAGGCGCAGGCCGACGTCGAGCACGAGCGCAAGAAGACCTACAACGGTATCAAGGGGGACGGCCAGTTCGATCGCTACGACAAGGGCGACGGTCCCGAGTACGTCACGCTCGGCAAGTTCGGCCCGAACATCGGCATCAAGGAGCCGGAACACGTCCTGCGCCTGAACAACATCCTCAACGATCTCGGCCTCGATTCGGCCAGCACCGGCGGCGCCCTTGCCTGGGCCATGGAACTGTATCAGCGCGGCATTATCACGCAGAAGGAGACCGACGGGCTGGATCTGGCCTGGGGCAATTACGACGTCATCGAGAAACTGCTCTTCATGACGGCCAAGCGAGAAGGCTTCGGCAACGTCATCGCCGACTCCACCCGCGCCATCGAAAAGGGCCATTACCCGCCAGAGGCTGCCCAGTACCGCATGTCGGTGAAGGGCCTGTTCCAGTCCGACCCGCACGACGCGCGCATCCTCAAGGCCTTCGCCCTCGGCCTGTCGGTCGCCACGCGCGGCATGGACCACCTGCGCAACCGCGTCACGCTGGAGATCAACGCCCGCGTCAACGACGATCCCGCCTTCAAGACCGAGCTCTACGGCGGCACTGTTTCGGCCAAGCCGAACTCCTATGAGGGCAAGGAATTCGCCGTACGCAAGTGCGAAAACACCTTCGCCGTCGGCGACTCGGTCGGCATGTGCCGCTTCGACACCAAGCTGTTCAACTCACCTACCCTGCCGGACGCCGCAGACTTCGCCGAGCAGGTCAACACCTTGACCGGCACCACGCTTACGCCGGCCGACATGGACGAGATCGGCCGCAACGTTACCGGCATTGAACACATGCTCAACTTCCGCCTCGGCCTGCGCGCCAAGGACGACACGCTACCGCCGCGCTGGTTCGAAGAGGCGAACACCTTCGGTCCGTTCAAGGGCGAGAAGATCGACCGCGAGCAGTTCGCGCAGCTGAAGGCGCGCTTCTACGCCCTGACAGGGCTTAACGCCGAGGGCACGCCGCAGTTGGCATGGCACGAAAAACTGTCGCAGGTCACCACCGGTTTCGCCTTGCGGGTGGAACTGCCCGGCGCAACGCCGGGCGCGCCGGAAAACGCCATCGTGGTAGACGAGCCAGTGTCGAACGTGGTCGAACTGCGCGAAGCGCTGCGCAAGCGCCTGCCCGAGGCGGCCGTCGCGCTCGACGACCGCAACCTCAATGTCGCCGTCAACGGTGAAATGGTGCTGTCTGGGGAAATGCAGGCGCTGCTGAGAAATGGCGATCGCGTGACGGTATTCCCGATGATCGCCGGAGGGTAGAATCTTCTCCCTGAAACGATCAGGGAGAAGACATGGCCATCCCCTCGCCGCACAAGAGTCGCGGCGGCTTCAAGCGCATCCTCAACGCCACGCGCTACTCGCGCGACGGCCTGCTCGCCGCATGGCGTCACGAAGCGGCCTTCCGCCAGGAACTGCTGCTCGTCGCGCCGCTGCTACCGCTGGGGCTCTACCTGGGCAGCAACGGCACCGAGCGGGCGCTGCTGGTTGGCAGCCTGCTGCTGATCCTCATCGTCGAACTGCTGAATTCCGCCGTCGAAGCGGTGGTCGACCGTGTCTCCGCCGAGCGCCACGAACTGTCCAAGCGCGCCAAGGACCTCGGCAGCGCCGCCGTGATGCTCGCCCTCGTCAATGCCGCCGTAGTCTGGGGACTGACTTTGTGGCCGCTGCTTAAAGGATAAACGCCGGCTTCATCTTCACCGGCAGCAGGCAGCCCTTGCGCGCCCGGTGCAGCCGGTATTTCTCCATGTCCTTGCCGGATACCTTGCAGGGCACCGTCCTGCCACCGCGACCGGCACCCTCCACGATCACGCGGCTGCCATCGTTGACGACGACGCCGACCAGCGCTTCCTTGTCGTCGAGCCCCATGACGAGGACGCCACGGCCCGCCGACTGGATTTTCATTTCTCCGATCGCGAAGAGCAGCAGCCGGCCGTTTTCCGACACGGCGGCAATCGTGTCGCCCGTTGCCTTGGCCGGATGCAGCATGCGCTCGTCCTGCTCCAGGCTCATGAAAGCCTTGCCGGCCTTCTGCCGCGTGACCAGGTCGGAGACGCGGGCGATGAAGCCGTAGCCGCCGGAGTTGGCAAAGAGATAGGGGGTTCCCGGCGCATCCGACAGCGCCGCCGCGACGCGCGCACCGGCCTGCATGTCGATCATGGTGGTGATCGGCGCACCGTCGCCGCGCCCGCCGGGCAGGTCCGACACGCGCAGCGAATAGGCGCGGCCGTTCGAGTCGACGACGACCAGCGGCCAGATGGTGCGCGTCTCCGCCACCAGGAAAGGATAATCGCCCGCCTTGTACGTTATCGAGGTGGGATCGATGCCGTGTCCATCGCGGCGACGCACCCAGCCATTCTTCGAGAGAATCACCGTCACCGGCTCGTCCTGCACCTGGATCTCGGCCGGCACCACCGGCGCCACCGCCTCGATGAGAGTGCGCCGCTCGTCGCCGTACTGCTTCGCGTCCTGCTCGATTTCCTTGAGCAGGAGCTTGGTCATTTCTTTGCGCTCGGCCAGCAGCAGTTTCAGTTTGCCCTGCTCCTCCTTCAGATCCGCCAGTTCCTTCTCGATGCGGATGCCTTCCAGCCGTGCCAACTGGCGCAGACGGATCTCGAGGATGTCCTCGGCCTGGACTTCGCTCAGGCTGAACTTTGCCATCAGGTCCTGCTTCGGCTCGTCCGAATTGCGGATGACCTTGATGACCTTGTCGATGCTGAGGAAGGCGATCATGCGCCCGTCGAGGATGTGGATGCGCCGTTCCACCTCCCCCAGGCGATGCCGCGTGCGCCGCTGGACGGTGGCGTAGCGGAAGGCCACCCACTCCGAGACGATCTGCACCAGGTTCTTCTGCTGCGGCCGACCGTCGCGGCCGAGCATGGTGAAGTTGAGCGAGACGTTGGTTTCCAGGCTGGTATTGGCCAGCAGGATGTTCATCATCTCCTGCACGTCCTGGTTCTTCGACTTCGGCTCGAAGATCAACCGCACCGGCTCCTTGTCGGTAGACTCGTCGCGCATCGCGTCGAGCACCGAGAGCAGCAGTTGCTTGAGGTTCTTCTGCTCCTGCGTGACGTCCTTGCGGCCCTGACGCGGCTGCGGATTGGTGAGCGACTCGATCTCCGCGGCGATCTGCGCCGCAGAGACGCCATGCGGCAGTTCCTGCACGACGATGCGCCACTGGCCGCGCGCCAGTTCCTCGATGCGCCAGCGCGCGCGCATGCGCAGGCTGCCGCGCCCGCCGGCGTAGGCCTCGGCGATATCCTTCGGCTGGGAGATGATCTGCCCACCGCCCGGAAAATCCGGACCCTTCACATGCTGCAGCAGATCGGACAGCATGGCTTTCGGGTTGCGCACCAGATGCGCCGCCGCCTGCGCCACCTCGCGCAGGTTGTGCGGCGGGATCTCCGTGGCCATGCCAACGGCGATGCCGGAAGCGCCATTGAGCAGCACCATCGGCAGGCGCGCCGGCAGCAGCACCGGTTCTTTGAAGGCGCCGTCGTAGTTGGGCGCGAAGTCGACAGTGCCGCGATCGAGTTCGCCGAGCAGCAATTCGGCGATCGGCGTCAGCCGCGCCTCGGTGTAACGCATGGCCGCGGCGGAATCGCCATCGCGCGAACCGAAGTTGCCCTGGCCATCAATGAGCGGATAGCGCAGCGAGAAGTCCTGTGCCACACGCACCATGGCATTGTAGACGCTCTGGTCGCCGTGGGGATGGAACTTGCCGATGACGTCGCCGACGACGCGTGCGCTCTTTACCGGCTTGGCGCCAGCACGCAGACCCATCTCGTGCATGGCGTAGAGAATGCGCCGCTGCACCGGTTTCTGGCCGTCTTCCACATGCGGCAGGGCACGACCCGTAACCACACTCATGGCGTAGGTCAGATAGGCGCGCTCTGCATAGAGGTCGAGCGGCAGAGCCTCGTCGGGCAGCGGGGCGGCAGCAGGCGGCGGAGGGGGCGCCGTACCGCCGGCACTGACTTTCAGGTCATCGAACAGGTCGGGGGTTTCGTGCGTCATCAGACGTCGGCCTCCACCAGATTGCCCTTCTCTTCCATCCAGCCGCGGCGGCCGGCGGCTTCGCCCTTGGCCATCAGCAGGGTGAACATCTTCTGTGTTTCCTCGGCACAGCCTTCTCGCAATTGAACCGGCAACACGCGGCGCGTCGCCGGGTCCATGGTGGTTTCGCGCAACTGCTCGGGATTCATTTCGCCGAGGCCCTTGAAGCGACCGATCTCGATGGCTTCCGGGTTAAAGCCTTCCTTTCTCAAACGGTCGCGGATCGCCTCCAGTTCACCTTCGTCGAGCGCATAGAGCCGCCTGGCAGGCCGCTTCTTGCCCTGCGCCGGGACATCCACGCGGTAGAGCGGCGGCATGGCGATGTAGACGTGACCGCGTTCGATCAGCTTGGGGAAATGGCGGTAGAACAAGGTCAGCAGCAGCGTCTGGATATGCGCGCCGTCGACATCCGCATCGGACATGATGATCGCCTTGCCGTAGCGCAGGCGGTCGAGCACGCCGTCCGGCGCATCGGCGGCGTGCGGATCGACGCCCAGCGCCACCGCCATGTCGTGGATTTCCGTGTTGGCGAACAACCGATCGGCATCCACCTCGAAGGCGTTGAGCACCTTGCCGCGCAGCGGCAGGATGGCTTGGGTTTCCTTGTTGCGCGCCATTTTCGCCGAGCCGCCCGCCGAATCGCCCTCGACGAGGAACATCTCGTTCTCGGCGAGGGTCTCGCTCTCGCAGTCGGACAGTTTGCCGGGCAGGACAGCGACGCCGGAGGATTTTCTTTTCTCGACTTTCTGCGCCGTGCGCAGCCGTGCCTCGGCCTGCTTGATCGCCAGTTGGGCGATGGCGCGACCGGCCTCCACGTGGTTGTTGAGCCAGATCTCGAGCGGATCGCGAATCATGGTCGACACCAGTTTGACAGCCTCGCGCGAGTTGAGTTTTTCCTTCACCTGGCCCTGGAACTGCGGATCGAGGATGCGCGCGGACAGTATGAAGCTCATGCGGCCGCAGACGTCCTCCTGCTGCAACTTGACGCCGCGCGGCAGCAGGGCATGGTGCTCGATGAAGGATTTCACCGCCTCGAACGTACCGGCACGCAGGCCCGACTCGTGCGTGCCGCCGAGCGCCGTCGGAATCAGGTTTACGTAGGATTCGGCGCAGACCTGCTCGACAAACCAGCCCAGTGCCCACACCGCGCCTTCGCCCTCGGCGAAGGTTTCATCATCGGCGGCAGCGAATTTCTCCCCGGTATACACCGGGGACACGGCTTCGGTGCCCGCACCAGCTTCCTCGAGATAGCCCTGCAGGCCGAGCGGATAGCGCCAGGTCTTGGCGCCGCCGCCCTGCTCGCTTTGCAGCGTGACAGTGAGCCCGGGCAATAGCACCGCTTTCGAGCGCAACAAACGCTCCAGTTCGGCCAGCGGCAATTTGGTCGACTCGAAGTACTTCGCGTCCGGCCAGGCGCGCACCCGCGTACCCGTCTGGCGGCCGCAGGCTGCGCCGAGCTGAAGTTCGGACACCTGCTCGCCGTTCTCGGAAAAACTGACGAAGTGGGCGTGGCCGTCGCGCCGCACCTCCACCTCGACGCGCGTCGACAAGGCATTGGTGACGGAGACGCCGACGCCGTGCAGGCCGCCGGAAAAGGCATACGCGGCCTGGCCGGATTTCTTGTCGAACTTGCCGCCGGCGTGCAGGCGCGTGAAGGCCAGCACCACCACTGGCACCTGTTCCTCGGGATGCGGGCCGACCGGAATGCCGCGGCCGTCGTCGGCCACGGTGACGGAGCCATCGGCATGCAGCGTGACGTGAATGCTCTTGGCGAATCCGGCCAGCGCCTCGTCGGCAGCGTTGTCGATCACCTCCTGGATGATGTGCATCGGCGAGTCGGTCCGCGTGTACATCCCCGGGCGCTCGCGCACCGGCTCCAGTCCCTTCAGCACGCGAAAGGAGGATTCGTCGTAGGCGGCGGTCTTTTTGTTCATCGATGCTTTCTCATTTCTTCGGCGGCAGATACGTTGACGTTAACGTTACATCATGCCGTCGGCGCGGGCTCATGGCATGCGCCATACGCCGCAATAACTGCAGGGTAACAGCAGGGCATTGTATCGGGAGAAGGTGGGGTGGACGACGGGACTCGAACCCGCGACAACTGGAATCACAATCCAGGACTCTACCAACTGAGCTACGTCCACCACTGGACATGCCAACGCGCCATGACTTGCATGCTGGCGCGCCCGGCGAGACTCGAACTCACAACCCCCGGCTTAGAAGGCCGGTGCTCTATCCGGTTGAGCTACGGGCGCTCGTAGATTCACGCCATACTGGTCGGGGTGAGAGGATTCGAACCTCCGACATCCTGGTCCCAAACCAGGCGCGCTACCGGGCTGCGCTACACCCCGAAGACGCAGAATTCTACTCGGGCACCCCTATTAGGTCAATCGAATCAGCCCGTGCGGAAGTTTTGCTTGCGACCCCTCCGCATTTCTGATATTAAAGCGGCTTTCCGGCAATTCCTGGTTCGAGAAATGACTGAAGACATCCTCCACAAACAGTTCCCGCCCTATGTCCCCAAGAAGGGTGAGGCGTACATGAACGCCAAGCAGCACAAGCACTTCCGCGCCATCCTGGAGACGCTGAAAGACGAGTTGTTGCAGGACGTTGAACGCACGGTACACACGATGCAGGACGAGGCGACCGTTTTCGCCGACCCTAACGATCGCGCCAGCCAGGAATCCGACATCGCCCTCGAGTTGCGTAACCGCGACCGCGAGCGCAAGTTGATCAAGAAGATCGACGAGGCCCTGGGACGCCTCGAGAACGGCGAGTACGGCTATTGCGACTCCTGCGGCGTAGAGATCGGCCTGAAGCGGCTGGAAGCCCGTCCTACGGCCACCATGTGCATCGACTGCAAGACCCTGGAGGAACTGCGGGAGAAACAGGTCGCGAAGTAACCGCCTGCGGTGGCCCCCCCGTGAAAACGGGGAGCCATGACACATCCGGATTCCCGTTTTTGCGGAAATGATGAAAAAAAAGGACGCCGAAGCGTCCTTTTTTGTACCTGCAGAAATTTATTCCTGCGCAGGCGCGGCTTCGGCTGCAGCCTTCATGGACAGGCGCACGCGCCCTTTCTCGTCGGCTTCCAGCACCTTGACACGCACCGCCTGGCCTTCCTTGAGGTAGTCCGAGACCTGATTGACGCGCTCGTTGGCGATCTGCGAGATATGCAGCAGGCCGTCCTTGCCCGGCAGGATCTGCACGATGGCGCCAAAATCCAGCAGGCGCAGCACGGTGCCGTCGTAGACCTTGCCCACTTCAACCTCGGCGGTGATGTCCTCGATGCGCTTCTTCGCCAAGGCACCGGCTTCGGCGCTGACGGAAGCGATGGTCACGGTGCCATCGTCATTGATGTCGATGACGGTGCCGGTTTCCTCGGTGAGGGCGCGAATCACCGCGCCGCCCTTGCCGATCACGTCGCGGATCTTTTCCGGATTGATCTTCATGGTGATGAGACGCGGGGCATAGGTGGAAATCTCGCTCGGCGCGCTCATCGACTGCTTCATGAGGCCGAGGATGTGCATACGGGCCTCGTTAGCCTGCGTCAGGGCGACCTGCATGATGTCCTTGGTGATGCCCTGGATCTTGATGTCCATCTGCAGGGCGGTGATGCCGCTGTCGGTGCCGGCCACCTTGAAGTCCATGTCACCGAGGTGGTCCTCGTCGCCAAGAATGTCGGTCAGTACGGCGAAACGGTTGCCTTCCTTAATGAGGCCCATGGCGATGCCGGCAACCTGCGCCTTCAGTGGCACGCCAGCATCCATCAACGCCAGCGAGCCGCCGCAGACGGATGCCATCGAGCTAGAACCGTTCGACTCGGTGATCTCGGAGACGACACGCATGGTATAGCTGAACTCTTCCGCGGAAGGCAGCACCGCCAGCAGCGCACGCTTGGCCAGGCGGCCGTGGCCGATCTCGCGGCGTTTGGGCGAGCCTACGCGCCCTGTTTCGCCGGTGGCGAAAGGCGGCATGTTGTAGTGAAGCATGAAGCGGTCGCGAGATTCCCCCTGCAGCGCGTCGATGATCTGCTCGTCGCGGCCGGTGCCCAGCGTGGCCACCACCAGCGCCTGTGTTTCCCCACGCGTAAACAACGAGGAGCCGTGGGTGCGCGGCAAGACGCCCTGGCGAATCGAGATCGGGCGTACGGTGCGCGTATCACGACCGTCGATGCGCGGTTCGCCATCGAGGATCTGGTTGCGTACGATCTTCGCTTCCAGGTCGAAAAAGGTATTCTTGACGTGGTTGATCTCGTTAGGGCCCAAGGAGCTGGCTGCGGCCTGGGAGACGGCCTCGATCACGCTCTTGCGCAATGCGTTGATCTTCTGCGTGCGGACCTGCTTCTGCGTCTGCCGATAGGCCTCCCGCAATTCGGTCTCGGCCAATTCGGCAACCTTGGCGATGAGTGCTTCGTCCTTGGCCGGCGGCTGCCAGTCCCACTCGGGCTTGCCGGCGACTTCCACCAGTTCGTTGATGGCGTTGATGGCCGCCTGCATCTGCTCGTGCCCGAAAACCACGGCACCGAGCATGACGTCTTCGGGCAATTGCTGCGCTTCGGACTCCACCATCAGCACGGCAGCCGCGGTACCGGCGACCACCAGGTTGAGCTGGCTGTCCTTGAGTTCGGAGAACGTCGGACACAGGACATACTGGCCGTTGATGTAGCCCACCCGGGCTGCACCGATCGGTCCGTCGAACGGAATGCCGGAAATCGACAGGGCCGCCGAGACGCCGATCATCGCCGGAATGTCCGGATCGATCTCGGGATTGCTTGACAGGACAGTGATCACCACCTGCACGTCGTTGTAAAGGCCGTCAGGAAAGAGCGGGCGGATGGGACGATCGATCAGGCGTGAGGTCAGAATCTCCTTTTCCGAGGGACGGCCCTCACGCTTGAAGAAACCACCGGGAATGCGGCCCGCGGCGTAGACCTTCTCCATGTAATCGACGGTCAGCGGGAAGAAATCCTGGCCCGGCTTGGGTTCCTTGGCTGCAACGACGGTGGCAAGGATCACGGTTTCGTCCATGGTGACCATGACGGCGCCGTGCGCCTGACGCGCGACCTCGCCAGTTTCCAGGGTGACGGTGTGCGCACCGTAGACAAAGCTTTTCTTGGTAGCAGTAAGCAAGGGACTATCCTTTCAATCAGCAGGGGACGGACACATCCGTCCCAGAAACGACAAAGCCGGCGCGCCCGTCCTGGGCACCGCCGGCATATCCGCTATGGAGCGGGGCACGTACGACTCGCCGCGTTACTTGCGCAGGCCGAGACGCTCGATCAGCGCGCGATAGCTGTCGGCATTCGTGCGCTTGAGGTAATCGAGCAACTTGCGGCGCTGGCTTACCATGCGCAGCAAACCGCGGCGCGAGTGGTGATCCTTGACGTGTTCCTTGAAATGACCAGTGAGGTCGTTAATGCGGTTGGTCAGTAGCGCGATCTGCACTTCGGGCGAGCCGGTATCGCCTTGCGCACGCTGGTAGTCGGCCACGACTTTGGCCTTGTCGGCGGTGGTAAATGCCATTTCGGTTATTCTCTCAAACGCAGTTGAAATCAGGTGCCGCCCCGGTTTGATAGAGCACTGCACCTCGTGGTTTTTTTAATGCGGTGTTGCCTTCATCCGGACTTCGGAATGAAGCTGGGGATTATACCTGCACACCCCTCTTCCCGCAACAAAAAACCTCTATTTTTCAAAGCCTGTCGCCAATAATCGGAGCGGTGTCACCCGCCCGTCCGCCTCTGCGCGGCCAAGGCCGAGGAAACCGCCGCCGGCGGCATGGACCCGCAACCTGCCGGCAAACGGTTCATATTCCTGCCTTGTCCGCACGGCCTGTCCTAGCCTGAAGCGTCGTGCCGCATCCTCATCCAGGTCAAGCCGTGGCAGGGTCGACAACAGGGCGTCCGCCGGCAGCAGCATGACATCGCGATCCTGCGGCTGCAGCGCCTCCAATGCCTCCAGTTTGATGGCGGCCTCCAGGCCGAGGTCGCCAATGCGGGTACGTCGCAGGGCGCTCAGGTGACCGCCACAGCCCAGCACAGTGCCGATATCCTGCGCCAAAGTGCGAACATAAGTGCCCTTGCTGCAAGCCACGTTGAATTCCACCCTGTCTCCGGAGAACGCAGTCAGATCAAGTGCATGGATGGTCACGGTGCGCGGCATGCGCTCAATCTCGATGCCCTCGCGGGCGTATTCGTAAAGCGGTCTGCCGTCGCGCTTGAGCGCGGAATGCATCGGCGGCACTTGCTGGATAGCGCCGCGGAAGCGGGCCAGTGCCGATTCCACCTGTTCGCGTGATACTGCTACCGGCCGGATTTCCAGCACACGGCCCTCGGCATCCGCCGTATCGGTGCGCACGCCGAGCTGAACGGTTGCCGCATAGCATTTGTCCGCCGTGAGCAACTCCCCGGCGAACTTGGTGGCTTCACCAAAGCAGAGCGGCAGAAGCCCCGTCGCCATCGGATCCAGCGTACCGGTATGGCCGGCCTTAGCGGCATGGAACAGGCGTCGCGCTTTCTGCAACGCATTATTGGAAGTGATACCTGCTGGTTTGTCGAGTAAAAAAATGCCGTCTACTTTACGGCGCGGCTGCTTGGTGGGAGACTTCATGGCAGGACTGAATAGTTTCAGTCCTGCTGCTTTTTGTGGTCGGACTGGACCGCCTCGTCAATCAGGCGGGACAGGCGATCGCCTCGCTCCACGGACGCGTCATAGATGAAGTGTAGTTCAGGCAGGGTATGGATGCGGACACGGCGACCCAATTCGCGGCGCAAGAACCCGCTGGCGCGGCGCAGGCCGGCTTCGATGCCCTGCCGCGCGCCAGCCTCAGCCAGGGTAGTGTAATAAACCTTGGCGTGTGCGTAGTCCGCCGTCAGGTCGACTCCGGTGAGGGTAACCAGGCCGACGCGCGGATCCTTCAGTTCCAACTGGATCAACTCGGCCAGCTCACGCTGGATCTGTTCGGCAACACGGCTGCTGCGGGAGAATTCTTTCGGCATTGCACCACGACGCCATCAAAGCGTTCGCGCCACTTCCTGGATCTCGAAGACCTCGAGCTGGTCTCCCTCCTGGATATCGTTGTAGTTCTTCAGCGAAAGGCCGCACTCGAAACCAGCCTTGACTTCGCGCACATCGTCCTTGAAGCGTTTGAGCGAATCCAGATCGCCGGTCCACATCACCACGTTGTCGCGCAACAGGCGCACTTGCGAGCCACGGCGTACCAGGCCATCCAACACGTAGCAACCGGCGACCGCGCCAATCTTGGAAATACGGAACACCTGGCGAATCTCAACCATACCGATGGCGCTTTCCTTGCGTTCTGGCGTGAGCATGCCGGACATCGCCGACTTCACCTCGTCCACGGCATCGTAAATAATGTTGTAGTAGCGGATGTCCACGCCGAGGTTCTCGGCCTGCTTACGCGACTGGGCGTCGGCACGCGTATTGAAGCCGATGATGACGGCCTTCGATGCTGAAGCGAGGTTGACATCGGACTCACTGATGCCGCCTACCGCAGCATGGATGATGTTGACCTTCACTTCATCGGTGGAGAGCTTCAGCAGCGCCTGTGCCAGCGCTTCCTGCGAACCCTGCACGTCGGCCTTGACGATCAGCGGCAAACTCTTCACCTCGCCCTCGCCCATCTGCTCCAGTATGGTTTCCAGCTTAGCAGCCTGCTGGCGGGCCAGCTTGACGTCGCGGAACTTGCCCTGGCGGAACAGCGCGATCTCGCGCGCCTTGCGCTCATCGGCCAGCGCCATCACCTCGTCGCCAGCCATCGGCACGTCCGACAGGCCCTGAATCTCCACGGGAATGGAAGGACCCGCCGCATCGATTAACTCACCGTTCTCGTCGAGCATGGCGCGCACGCGCCCATAGACGGCGCCTGCAAGCACGATGTCACCACGCTTGAGCGTACCCGACTGCACCAGCACAGTGGCCACCGGCCCCTTGCCCTTGTCGAGACGGGATTCGATGACGAGCCCCTTGGCCAGAGTGTCCTTCGGCGCCTTCAGCTCCAGCACCTCGGCCTGTAGTAGCACATGCTCTAGCAGGTCGTCGATGCCCTGGCCAGTTTTTGCAGATACCTGCACGAAAGGCGAATCGCCGCCGTACTCTTCCGGTACGATGCTCTCAGCCACCAGTTCCTGCTTGACCCGTTCCAGGTTGGCTTCGGGTTTATCGATCTTGTTCACAGCCACCACCAGCGGCACATTGGCTGCCCTGGCATGATGGATGGCCTCCTTCGTTTGCGGCATGACGCCGTCGTCGGCCGCCACCACGAGAATCACGAGGTCGGTGGCCTTCGCGCCACGGGCGCGCATGGCCGTAAATGCCTCGTGGCCCGGCGTATCGAGGAAGGTAACCATGCCGCGCGGCGTCTCGACGTGATAGGCGCCGATATGCTGCGTGATGCCGCCGGCCTCTCCGTGGGCAACCCGTGTCTTGCGGATATGATCGAGCAGCGAAGTCTTACCGTGGTCCACATGACCCATCACTGTCACCACCGGGGGGCGCGGCTCCAGCACGACATCCTTGTGTTCCTCCTGTGCTTCGGCAAGCAGCGCATCCGGATCATCCAGCTTGGCCGCCTTAGCGACATGGCCCATTTCCTCGACGATGATCATTGCCGTTTCCTGATCCAGGACCTGGTTGATGGTGACCATGGAACCCATCTTCATCAGAGTCTTGATGACCTCGGCCGCCTTGACCGCCATCTTGTGGGCGAGGTCGGCGACAGTGATGGTTTCCGGCACCAGCACCTCGCGCACGATCGGTTCGGCAGGCATCTGCGCCGAGGTGTGCTCATCGTGGTGCTGCTGGCGGTGGCGGCCGCCACCCTTGGCACCGCGCCAGCCGGAGGCGCCGCCCGTATCGCCGCGTGTCTTGATGGCGCGCTTCTTGGCAGCCTCTTCTTTCCAGGCAGTCGTGGCTTTTTTCTGCTTCTCGTCCTTCTTGTCGGGCTTGCCGGCCGGCTTGTGCAGCGTGCCGGCAGTACCCGGCGGCGGCGCATCTTGCGCCTTGGCCTTTTCCGTCACGGCCGTTGCCTGCTGGGCCGCTAGGCGTTCCTCGGCTTCCTGCCGCGCCTTGGCTTCCCGCTCCTGCTTTTCCTTGATCTCTGCCGCCTGCCGCGCCATCAGCTCGGACTGTTTCTGAGATTCCAGTTCGCGCAATCGGGTCTGTTCGGCATCCACCACGGGGGACGGTGCGGCGGCCGGTGGTGGCGTGACCACTTCTACCGCCTGCGATTCGTCGCGCTTGACAAAGACGCGCTTCTTGCGCACCTCCACCTGGATGGTGCGTGCCTTGCCGGTAGAGTCGGCTTTCTTGATCTCGGTGGTCTGTTTGCGCGTGAGGGTGATCTTCGACTTGTTTTCCGCTCCGCCATGCGACTTGCGCAGATAGTCGAGCAGTTTCGTCTTGTCAGCATCACTGAGCAGTTCGGTTTCGCCCTTCTTGCCCACGCCCGCCTTGGCGAGCTGTTCAAGTAGCGCGGTCGCGGGCATTTTCAGCTCGCTCGCGAATTGGCTTACGCTCGTCTGTGCCATATCGGCTCCTTACTCGAACCAGTGCGCACGCGCCGTGGTAATCAGATTTTTGGCCCGCTCGTCCCCGATGCCGGACAGTTCCACCAGCTCGTCGACTGCCAGATCGGCCAGATTGTCTCGGGTACGAATGTTGGCGCGCGCCAGCTTGGCTGCCAAAGGCTTGTCCATACCTTCCAGGCCGAGCAGATCGTCAGCGACGCTTTCCAGTTGCTCCTCGTCCACGATTGCCTCGGTCAGCAGTACGTTGCGTGCGCGGTTGCGCAGTTCGTTCACGGTGCCCTCGTCGAGGGCTTCGATTTCCAGCATCTCATTGAGAGGCACGTATGCAATCTCCTCGACAGTGGAAAAGCCCTCCTCGATGAGGATATCGGCCACCTCTTCGTCCACGTCCAGTCTTTCCATGAAGAGTTTGCGGATCGATCCGTGTTCCTCCTCGGACTTCTTCTGTGACTCTTCGACGGTCATCAGGTTGATGGCCCAGCCGGTCAGCTCGGAGGCCAGACGCACGTTCTGCCCGGAACGGCCAATGGCGATAGCCAGATTGTCTTCGTCCACTACCACGTCCATGCTGTGTTTCTCTTCATCGACCACAATGCTACTGACGTCGGCCGGCGCCAGCGCGCCGACGACAAACTGCGCCGGATCGGCCGACCAGAGCACGATATCGACGCGCTCACCAGCCAACTCGTTGGTGACTGCCGTGACGCGTGAGCCGCGCATGCCGACGCAGGTGCCGATCGGGTCTACGCGCGGGTCATTGGATTTGACGGCGATCTTGGCACGTACGCCCGGATCCCGCGCCGCCGACTTGATCTCAAGCAGGCCATCTTCCATTTCAGGCACTTCCAGTTCGAACAGCTTAATAATGAATTCAGAAGCGGTGCGCGAGAGAATCAACTGCGGGCCGCGCGCGACGCGATCGATCTTCAGCAGATAGGCGCGCACACGATCGCCAACACGGAGGTTTTCCTTGGGAATCATCTGATCGCGCGGTAGCATCGCCTCGATGCGGCCGGCCTCGATGATGGCGTTGCCGCGCTCAATGCGCTTCACCGTGCCGGTAACCAGATGTTCCTCGCGTTCGAGGAAGTCGCTCAGCACCTGCTCACGTTCGGCGTCACGGATTTTTTGCAGGATCACCTGCTTGGCCGCCTGGGCGCCGATACGGCCGAATTCGATCGGTTCGAGCTGTTCCTCGATAAACTCGTCGAGTTGGATGTCGGACATCTCCTTTTGTGCCTCGGTCAGGCTAATCTGTGCGTCGGGATTTTCCACGGCTTCGTCTGGCACGACCTGCCAGCGGCGAAAGGATTCGAACTCGCCCGTCTCCTGATCGATGGCAACGCGCACGTCGGCCTCTTCGTTGATGCGTTTCTTGGTGGCGGAGGCCAGCGCCGATTCCAGGGACGAAAAGACGATATCCTTGGCCACGTTCTTCTCGCGCGCCAGGGCATCCACCAGCAGCAGCATCTCCTTGCTCATAATTTTCTCCAGCCAATCCTCTAATCAGAACTTCGGCACCAGGCGGGCCTTGTCCACCTGATCCAACTCGAATACATGCGAAACGCCATCGCACTCCAGCCGTAGCCGGCCGTCCTCGACGCCCGCCAGCACGCCGGTGAAGTTGCGCTGGCCATTTACCGCCAGGCGCAGGCGAATCTGCGCCTCCTGCCCGCTGAAGCGGACAAAGTCGGCCACCCTCTTTAGCGGCCGGTCAAGTCCGGGCGAGGACACCTCCAGCCGGTCGTAGTCGATGTTTTCGACCGCAAACAGGCGGGTCAGGTGGTTGCTCACCCGGGTGCAGTCTCCGATCGCGACCCCTTTCGGGCAGTCGATGAAGACGCGCAGGACCCGGGCGCGCGGACTGGCCTCGACATCCACCAGTTCATAGCCCAGGCCAGCTACTGCCTGCTCGATGACCTTCTGCAATTCCATGCGTGCCGCACAAATAAAAAATGGGCGAAACGCCCATACCAGCCGTTCCCAAGCCCACTGCCTGCTTGCAGAAGCCCGGAACCAGAAAACTCGCAGATTATAGCAGAGGACGCCAGCAAGCATCAAACACTTGCAGACTATTGCGCTTGCCGAGCCTCACCCTTTCGGCAGAACCCTGAGCAGTGCCCGGACGTCTTCCTCGGCCAGTTCGCTCGCCATGCCCCGCTTCAGGCGCGGCGGCAGGGAAACTGGTCCGAAGCGCACGCGGATGAGGCGGCTCACCTGTACGCCGATGGCTTCAAACATGCGCCGCACCTCGCGATTGCGGCCCTCGTTGAGGGTGACGTGATACCAGCGGTTGGTACCTTCTCCGCCGCGGGACATGAGGGTGCTGAAGTGCGCCTCGCCGTCCTCCAGTTCAATGCCGTCAAGCAACGCCTGCTCCTGCTCTGGCTGCAACTCGCCGATGACGCGCACCGCATACTCGCGCTCCATCTCATAGCGCGGATGCATGAGCCGGTTCGCCAGATCCCCGCTACTGGTGAAAATTAGTAACCCCTCGGTGTTGAAGTCGAGGCGACCGACGTTGACCCAGCGGCCGCCACCGATGCGCGGCAGCTTGTCGAACACGCTGGGCCGACCTTCCGGATCGTCACGCGAGACGATCTCTCCTTCCTGCTTGTGGTAGATCACCACACGCGGGGTGCGTGGCGCGAACTTCAAGTTCACCGGCTTGCCGTTTACCCGCACCCGATCCTGCGGGCCGATGCGCTGCCCGACGTGAGCCGGCTTGCCATTGACGCTCACCCGTCCGGCGACAATCCACTCCTCCAGCTCGCGGCGCGAACCGAGTCCGGCCTGGGCCAGCATTTTGTGCAGTTTCTGCGGTTCTGCCTCAACGACATGGCGTATGGGCTGGCCGCGTCGTCCGTCTTGACCCGCTCTGCCAGCCGGAGCCACTCGATTGCCGTTGGCTTCAGATCGTTCAGAATGTGGCTTCCTGGCGGGTCGAGGTGAAGATTGTGATCCCTCGCCTCTTCCGGCCGGCTCAGGCCGGCGTAGCGGGCTACGCTTGCGCTGCATCGGCAAGATCCATCACCCGCTCGATTTCAGTCAGCGGCGGCAACTCGGCGAGGCTTCTCAGGCGCAGGTCGTCGAGAAAGCGCTTGGTCGTGGCATAGAGCGCCGGCCGGCCCGGAGTATCACGATGGCCGACGGTATCTATCCAGCCACGCCCCTCCAGTATCTTGAGTACGTTGGGCGTCACTGCAACACCACGGATATCCTCGATATCGCCGCGCGTGACCGGCTGACGGTAGGCGATGATGGCTAGCGTCTCCAGTACAGCGCGCGAATAGCGCGGCGGCTTCTCGTTCTTCAGCCGTTCCAGATAGACCTGATATTCAGGACGGGTCTGGAAGCGCCAGCCGCTCGCCAGCTGCACCAGTTCGATGCCGCGGTCTGCCCACTCCGTACGCAAATCATTCAGCAGCACGCGCCAGGTATCGTCGTCGAACTCATCGTCGAAAAGCTTCTTCAGGTCGGATAGCGGCAAGGGTTCCGACGCAGCCAGCAGCGCGGTTTCCAGGATGCGCTTGTATTCTTCAGGCGTGTACGGTTGGGATGTCGACATCATTCGATCCTGTTGCGGATTGTGCCAATTTTACATAGATCGGCGCAAACACCTCGCGCTGGGTGATGTCGACCAGGCGCTCGCGCGTCAATTCCAGCACGGCGAGGAAATTTACCACCAGGCCAGCCACGCCGAGCGAGAGGTCGAACAACTCGGCAAGTTCGAGGTAGGCGCCACCCTGCAGCTTGCGCAAGACGATGCTCATATGCTCGCGCACGGACAACTCCTCGCGCCGCACTTTGTGGTGCTGCATCACCCTGGCGTGCTTCATGAGCGACAGCCAGGCCACCTGCAAGTCGTGCATGTTGACGTCGGGCAGGCGCTCAGCCACCTCGTCGGTGATCCAGATCGACACCCAGCGGTAATCCCGCATCGCCTGCGGCAGCGCATCGATCTTTGCGGCAGCGGCTTTCATCTGCTCATACTCGAGCAGGCGGCGCACCAGTTCGGCGCGCGGATCGAGCGCCTCCTCTTCCTCGACCTTCTTCGGCCGCGGCAGCAGCATGCGCGACTTGATCTCCAGCAGCATTGCCGCCATGAGCAGGTACTCTGCAGCCAGTTCCAGGTTGCGCGCGCGCATCGCCTCGACGTAGACCAGATATTGCGCCGTCAGCGGCGCCATCGGAATATCGAGGATATTGATGTTCGCCTTGCGGATCATGTAGAGCAGCAGGTCGAGCGGCCCTTCGAAGGACTCGAGGTAGACCTCCAGCGCATCAGGAGGGATGTAGAGATCCCGCGGCATCTCTGGCAACAACTCGCCATAGAGCCTGGCGACATGCGCCGGCTCGGGTGGTGGCGTTGCCGCGGTATCGACATTCATCGGTTCCATGTCCATCTCATGCAACTGTATAGGCGCCGGTGCCGATGGCAATCAGTTCGTTGCTGTCATTGTGCAACTCCATGCGTGTCACCGCCACCTTGCTGCCGGTGCGCAGTATGTAACCTTTCGCCTCGAACCACTGGCCGAGGCCAGGACGCAGGTAGTCGACGCGCATGTCGATGGTGCCAATGCGCGCAAAGCGCTGCAGGCGTTCCTCGATCGACTCATCCCGCAGCTTGACCTGTAGCCCGAGAAAGGCTGTCAAGCCGCCGCAAACGTCAATCACCGAGGAAATGACGCCGCCGTGCAGGTTGCCGCGCAGGAAGTTGCCGACGAGCTCGGGGCGCATGGCAAAACGCAGTACCGGGCACTCGCCGGCAAGCGACACCACGTCCAGGCCAAGCACTTTGTTAAAAGGAATCTTCTCGGCAAAGATTTCGTGGATCGACGCCAGCAGTTTCGCCTCAAGATTCCTGTTGTGCACCGTGCCCGATCTGGCGTGCGATTCAGGCATAGCTCAGACCCACGGCCTCGCGCACGTCGCGCATGGTTTCGCTAGCGAGCTTGCGCGCCCGTTCGCAGCCGTCGGCAATGATGCTACGCACCAGGGTTGGGTCGTCGATATAGGCCTGTGCCCGCTCGTGCATCGGCTCCTGCTCCTTCAGCACGGCGTCGATTACAGGGTGCTTGCACTCGATGCAGCCGATACCGGCACTGCGGCAACCCGTCTGCACCCACTGCTTGGTGCTCTCGTCCGAGTACACCAGGTGAAACTGCCACACCGGGCATTTGTCCGGGTCGCCGGGGTCGGTGCGGCGCACGCGCGCCGGGTCAGTCTGCATGGTACGTATCTTCTTCGTCACCGAATCCGCGCTTTCGCGCAAGGAAATGGTGTTGTTGTAGGACTTGGACATTTTCTGTCCATCCAGACCGGGCATCTTCGCCGCTTCGGTCAGCAGCGCGCCCGGCTCGACGAGGATCATCTTTCTGCTGCCCTCAAGGAAGCCGAACAGGCGCTCACGATCACCCATCGACAGGTTCTGCGTTTCATCGAGCAGGGCATGGGCACGCTCCAGCGCCTGGTGCTCGCCTTCCTGCTGGAAGCGCGTGCGCAGCTGCTCATACAGCTTGGCGCGCTTGGCACCCAGTTTCTTCACCGCCTCGCGCGCCTTTTCCTCGAAGTCCGGCTCGCACCCGTAGAGGTGGTTGAAACGGCGCGCGATTTCGCGCGAAAACTCGATGTGCGGCACCTGATCCTCGCCCACCGGCACGCGGTTGGCACGATAGATGAGGATGTCGGCAGACTGCAGCAGCGGGTAGCCGAGGAAGCCGTAGGTAGACAGATCCTTGTGTTCCAGCTTTTCCTGCTGGTCCTTGTAGGTCGGTACGCGCTCAAGCCAGCCGAGCGGCGTCATCATCGACAACAGCAGGTGCAGTTCGGCATGCTCCGGCACGCGCGACTGGATGAACAGGGTAGCCTGCGACGGGTCCACGCCGGCCGCCAGCCAGTCGATCACCATCTCCCAGGCATTCTCGCCGATGGTGCCCGGCTCGTCATAGGTGGTGGTCAGCGCATGCCAGTCGGCAACGAAGAACAGGCAGGGATACTCGTTCTGCAGCTTGACCCAGTTTTTCAGGACGCCATGGTAGTGGCCGAGGTGGAGGCGCCCGGTGGGGCGCATGCCGGATAGGACTCGTTCTGCGTACATTTCGTTTATTGGAATAAGAAAATCGAATTAAGCAGCCGGAAAAATACATCCAGCAGCGGCCAGAGAATTTTGCCGAGTATATCGGTGAATAGCAGCAGCACCAGGATCGGCAGGCCGTAGGGTTCCAGTCTGGAGAACTGCCAGGCCAGCCGGTGGGGCAGCAGGCTGACCGCGATGCGCCCGCCGTCGAGCGGCGGAATCGGCAGCAGGTTGAGCAGCATCAAGACGGCATTGACCTGGATGCCGGCCCACGCCATCTTGGCCATCGGTATCGAATACAGGTTGTCCGGCGTTAGGCTGATGAGCTTGAGCAAAGCCGCCCAGCCAAAGGCCATCAGCAGGTTGGTAAAGGGCCCCGCCGCCGCAACCCACAACATGTCCTGCTTCGGGTTGCGCAGCCGCGAAAAATCCACGGGAACCGGCTTGGCCCAGCCGAACAGCATGGCACTGCCGCCCATCATCGCACTCGCCACCAGGATCGCCCCAGGCACCAGGATCGTGCCGACCGGATCGATATGGCGCAGCGGATTGAGGCTGATGCGACCGGCCAGATAAGCCGTCGGATCGCCGTAATGTCGCGCCACATAACCGTGGGCCGCCTCGTGCAGGGTGATGGCGAGAAGGACCGGAATGGCGTAGACCGCCAGGGTCTGGATCAGATTTCCCATGTCAGAATGAATTGATTAGCCGGGCATTCTAGCAGACCGGCCCATTGCACCATTCACCAGGACACTAGCCGAGCCCGAGCGGCTCCAGTGGACCGAGACCAGCGCGCACGAGTGCCGGCGCCGATCCGGTGAGATCGACCACCGTGGTCGCTTCAAGCCCGCAGGGACCGGCCTCGATAAGCAGGTCAATGCGCCGCTCCAGGCGATCGCGGATGTCTTCCGGATCGCTCAGCGGCAGTTCATCGCCGGGCAGCATCAGGGTTGAGGTCAGCATGGGTTCATTCAATTCCACCAGCAACGCCAGCGGCACGGGGTGGGATGGCACGCGCAAGCCGATCGACTTGCGCTTGGGGTGCAGGATGCGCCGCGGCAGCTCCTTGGTGCCTTCCAGAATGAAGGTGTAGCTGCCCGGCGTCGTCGCCTTGAGCAGGCGGAACTGCGAGTTGTCCACCCGTGCATAGGTGGCGATCTCGGAGAGGTCGCGACACATAAGGGTGAATAGATGTTGCTCGTCCACGTTGCGGATGGCGCGGATACGCGCCACCGCCTCGGCGTCGCCGACCTGACAGCCGAGCGAGTACGCTGCGTCGGTCGGGAAGGCCACCACGCCGCCGGCGCGGATTATTTCGACGGCTTGACGGATCAGCCGCGGCTGCGGCTGCTCGGGATGGACGGAAAAGAACTGGGCCATGGCTTCAAATAAGGTCGTGCCAGATGGGCAGCAGATCGTCCGGCAGCGGCGGCACCTTGCCGAGGTCGGCATAGCTCTCGCCCGGGCCGTGGAAATCCGAGGCGACCGAGGCCTTCAGACCAAAATGGCGCGCCAGACGGGCGCATTCCTTCACCTCCTCGAATGAATGTGCGCCACAGGCCACCTCGATACCCTGACCGCCGCGATCCTTGAATTCGCCGAGGAAGGCGCGCAATGCATCACGGCTGACACGGTAGCGCAACGGATGCGCCAGCACGGCGACGCCGCCGGCGCCGGCGATCCAGTCCAGCGCCTCTGCGACTGACGCCCACTCGTGCGGCACATAGCCGGGCTTGCCCTTGGCCAGATAATGGTCGAAGACGCTCTTCACATCGGCGGAGATCTTGCGCTCGACGAGGAAGCGGGCAAAGTGTGCACGACTGATGATCGAGGCCTTCTCCGCATAGCGCGCCGCGCCTTCGTAGGCGCCGTGGATGCCAGCCTTTTCCAGTTCCGCGCCGATGCGGTGGGCACGGCCGTCACGGCCAGCTCGGATCGACTTCAGCCCTTCGCACAAATCACCGTTGGCAGGATCGATGCCGAGTCCGACAATATGGAAACTGGCGTCGTCGCGCCAGGACACCGAGATCTCGCTGCCATCGATGAAGCGCAGTCCGCGTGCCTCAGCGGCGGCACGCGCCTCTGCCAACCCGGCGACATCATCGTGGTCGGTCAGCGCCAGCAGTTCCACGCCGTTGTCGGCGGCGCGGCGCGAGACCTCTGCCGGCGGCAGCAGGCCGTCGGAGACGCTGGAATGACAATGGAGATCGGCTTTCATGCCACGATCTTACCCGAGGAATTCTTCCAGCAGCACCGCCAGCCGCTGCGGCTGGTCGTGATGCAGCATGTGGCCGCAATCTTCCATCACCACTTCCCGCAAACCCGAAAAACTGGCCAGACGCGCCCGGTAGTCCTCCGCCCGCCCTGCGAATTCCTTGTACAGGCGCGAGTCCGCCGCCACCACCCATAAAACGGGCGCCGTCACCGCCCGCCAGCAGGCCTTGGCCTCCTCGAAGCGATAGAGCACGGGGTTGGTGACGCGATGCCAGGGGTCGGCGGCATAGCCGAAGCGTCCGTCGGCCTGTTGCTGTGAAAAATTCGCCGCAAGGAAGTCGGCCTGTTGCCGCGTCAGGCGCGGGTTGTCGCGCATCAGCCGTGCTGCGAACTCGTCGAGATCGGCATAGTCGCGCAGAGTCGCGCCGGCCTTGTCCTGCTCCAGCCAATTGACGTATCTGCCCGGCGCTTGCACTGCATCCGTCGGGTGCATCCCGAAGCCTTCCAGGATCGCCAGTTTCGCCACCCGCGCCGGGCGCACGCCGGCGTAGAGGCCGACGACATTGCCGCCCATGCTGTGGCCGACCAGCCGTACCGCCTCGTCGGGCGAGTAATACTCGAGCAGCCACTCCAGATCGGCAAGGTAGTCGGGGAACCAGTAGGAGCGGTGCAGCCATTCCGACTGGCCGAAGCCGCGCCAGTCGGGGGCGATGACGCACCACTCGCGCGCCAGGGCATCGACGAGAAACTGGAACGAAGCCGAACAGTCCATCCAGCCGTGCAGCAGGAACAGCTTCGGCGCATCCGCGGGTCCCCACAGACGCACATGGCTTGTCAGGCCGCGGATCGTGTGGAATTCGGAAGTACTTGATTTCATGAGACGCGAATTTTAACCGATGGCCACGCCTTGCCTGCGAAATGGCTGCAGGTTATAGTCGCACCGCTCGCGCGGGAGAGAGCGGCCACAGTACATCGAGTGCATCGATGTGCATCACGGCCGCCGCCGAAGGCGCAACACCCGGAACCGCTCAGGCAAAAGGGCTGCGCGAGAGCACGAAAATTCTGGAGAGCGATGGGGCGATTCTGCACCCATCCACCGAAGGGGCACGCCGTCGAAGTCAGGCAACTGAGGACGGCAATCTCTCAGGTACAAGGGACAGAGGGGTGAAACGAAATGTTTCGCCCCTTTTTTATTGCGCGAAAGAACGCGAATAACGTAACCCAAGTACCTATGGCCAAACAAACTCCGCTTTACGCAACCCATCTCCGCCTCAGCGGCAAGCTGGTCGACTTCGCCGGCTGGGACATGCCGTTGCATTACGGTTCGCAGGTCGAGGAGCACCACCAGGTGCGCCGTGATGCTGGCATGTTCGACGTCTCGCACATGCTCGCCGTCGACCTCGAAGGCGCCGGCGCTCACGACCTGCTGCACAAACTTGTCGCCAATAACGTCGACAAGCTCACCGTGCCCGGCCGCGCGCTCTATTCCTGCATGCTCAATGCGCAGGGCGGCGTCATCGACGACCTCATCATCTATTTCTTCCGGTCGGACTTCTACCGCATCGTCGTCAACGCCGGCACCGCCGACAAGGACCTCGCCTGGATCACGCAGCACGCCGGTGGCATCGGCGTCAACGTCACTGCGCGCCGCGACCTCGCCATGATCGCCGTACAAGGGCCGAACGCCCGCGCCAGGACCTGGGCCGCCCTGCCCGGCGCGGAGGCGGCCAGCGCCGGATTGAAGCCCTTCCACGCCGTCTGGTTCGACGACGCGCTGATCGCCCGCACGGGCTACACTGGCGAGGACGGCTTCGAGTTGATGATCCCGGCCGAACGCGCCGAAGCCACCTGGAACGCGCTGCTTGGCGCCGGCGTCAAGCCCGCCGGCCTCGGCGCACGCGACACCCTGCGCCTCGAAGCCGGCCTGGCCCTCTACGGCCAGGACATGGACGAGGAAACCTCGCCGCTGGAGGCCGGCCTGGCGTGGACGGTTGACCTCGGCGCGCCGCGCGACTTCATCGGAAAGTCAGTCCTCGCAGGACGGCGAGTGGAGCGGCAAAGCCTCGGCCTGCTGCTCATCGACAAGGGTGTGCTGCGCGCCCACCAAAAAGTGCATACCGCGCAGGGCGAAGGTGAAATCACCAGCGGCACTTTCTCGCCGACGCTGAGCCGCTCGATCGCGCTGGCGCGCCTGCCGGCGGGCGCCGCCGCCGGCGACACGGTCGAGGTGGAAATTCGCGACAAGCGCCTGAAGGCGACAGTGGTCAAGCCGCCCTTCGTGCGCAACGGCAAAATTTTGATTGAAGGCATTTGACAGGAGAATGAATATGAACATCCCCGCCGACCTGAAATACGCCCAGTCCCACGAATGGGCGCGCCTTGCCGACGATGGCCTCGTCACCATCGGCATTTCCGACCACGCCCAGGAGGCACTCGGCGACATCGTCTTCCTCGAATTGCCGCAGGTCGGCCGCAAGGTGAAGGCCGGTGAGGAATGCGCCGTGGTGGAATCGGTGAAGGCCGCCTCCGACATTTACGCGCCGGTCAGCGGCGAGATCGTCGCCGTCAACCAGGCCGCCGCCGACGCACCCGAATCGGTCAACCTGGACGCCTATGCCGCCTGGCTGTTCAAGCTCAAGCCGGATAACGCTGCCGACCTCGACGGTCTGCTCGACGCCGCCGCCTACCAGTCCACACTGTAGGTCGGGCTTCAGCCCGACAGCAGACGCCAATCAACTGACGTCGTCGGGCTGAAGCCCGACCTACCCGACAATGAACACTTACCTTTCTCTCTCCGCTTTAGAACAGCACGACGAATTCATCGCCCGCCACATCGGCCCCGATGCAGCCGAGACGGCTGCCATGCTGGCCGCCGTCGGTGCCGCCAGCCTGGATGAACTGATCGGGCAGACGCTGCCGGCCTCGATCCGCCTCGCGCAGCCGCTGGCGATCCCTGCGCCACTGCGCGAACACGAAGCACTGGCGAAGCTGAAGGCCATCGCCGCGAAGAACGCCGTCATGAAGTCGCTCATCGGCATGGGCTATTACGATACCCTGACGCCCAAGGTGATCCTGCGCAACCTGCTGGAGAATCCCGGCTGGTACACCGCCTATACGCCCTATCAGGCGGAGATCGCCCAGGGTCGCCTGGAGGCGCTGCTCAACTACCAGCAGATGGTCATCGACCTCACCGGCATGGAACTGGCCAACGCCTCGCTGCTCGATGAGGCCACCGCCGCCGCCGAGGCCATGACCATGGCGCGGCGCGTCTCCAAGTCGAAGTCCAACGCCTTCTTCGTCGACGCCGCCTGCTTCCCGCAGACCCTCGACGTGGTGAAGACGCGTGCCGGCTTCTTCGGCTTCGAGCTGGTCGTCGGCCCGGCCACGGATGCCGCGAGCCATGATGTGTTCGGCGCCCTCCTGCAGTACCCGAACGCCAGCGGCGAGTGCGTCGATCTCACCGAGGTCATAGCCAAGCTGAAAGTCAGTGGCTGCGTGACGGCGGTCGCCAGCGACCTGATGGCGCTGGTGCTGCTGAAGTCGCCTGGAACCATGGGCGCCGACATCACGCTCGGTTCCTCGCAGCGCTTCGGCGTGCCGATGGGCTTCGGCGGGCCGCACGCCGCCTTCTTCGCCACCCGCGACGAGCACAAGCGCGCCGTGCCGGGGCGCATCATTGGCGTCTCCGTCGACGCGCGCGGCCACCGCGCGCTGCGCATGGCGCTGCAGACGCGCGAGCAGCACATCCGCCGCGAGAAGGCCAACTCCAACATCTGCACCTCGCAGGTGCTGCTCGCCAACATTGCCGGCATGTACGCCGTCTATCACGGCCCGCAGGGCCTGAAGACCATCGCCGCACGCATCCACCGCCTCGCCGGCATCCTCGCCACGGGATTGCAGGCGGCCGGCGTGAAGGTTCTGACGCAGCGCTGGTTCGACACGCTGCATGTCGAGACCACCGCGGAAGTACCCGGCTTCAACCTGCACCGCGTCTCGGACACCGTGCGCGGCCTCTCGCTCGACGAGAAGACCACGCGCGAGGACGTTGTCGCCATTCTCAAGGCGCTCACGGGCAAGCCGGTTGACATCGATACGTTCGATGCGCAGGCGGCAGCAAACGATCCGCTCGCCAGCCTGCTGCGCGCGGACGCCATCCTCGCTCACCCGGTGTTCAACACCCACCATACCGAACACGAGATACTGCGCTATCTCAAGCGCCTGCAGAACAAGGACCTCGCCCTCGACCATTCGATGATCTCGCTCGGCTCGTGCACCATGAAGCTCAACGCCACCAGCGAGATGATTCCGGTCACCTGGCCGGAATTCGGCGACATGCATCCCTTCGCCCCGCCCGCGCAGGCGGCCGGCTATCTGGAAATGATCCGCGGTCTGGAGGACGGACTGAAGGCCATCACCGGTTTCGACGCCATCTGCATGCAGCCCAACTCGGGTGCACAGGGCGAGTACACCGGCCTCGTCGCCATCCGCCGCTACCAGGCGGCGCAGGGCCAAGACCACCGCAACGTCTGCCTCATCCCGAAATCGGCCCACGGCACCAATCCGGCCACGGCACAGATGTGCGGCCTGCAGGTGGTAGTGGTCGGCTGCGACGAGAATGGCAACATCGACGTCGCCGACCTCACGGCGAAAGCGCAGCAGCACGCCGCCAACCTTTCCTGCCTGATGATCACCTACCCGTCCACCCACGGCGTCTTCGAAGAGGCAGTGAAGGATATCTGCGCGATCATTCACCAGCACGGCGGCCAGGTGTATATGGACGGCGCCAACCTCAACGCCCAGGTCGGCCTCACCTCGCCCGCCAGTATCGGCGCCGACGTCAGCCACATGAACCTGCACAAGACCTTCGCCATCCCGCACGGTGGTGGCGGTCCCGGCATGGGGCCGATCGGACTGAAAGCGCATCTCGCGCCCTTCATGCCGAATCACGCCGTGCAGCCCATCGAAGGACCGCATGCCGGACAGGGCGCCGTGTCGGCCGCGCCCTGGGGCTCGGCCTCCATTCTGCCGATCTCCTGGATGTACATCGCCCTGCTCGGCGCCGAAGGCCTCACGCGCGCCACGCAGTTCGCCATCCTCAATGCCAACTACATCGCGGCGCGGCTGAAGGAGCACTATCCCGTGCTGTACGCCGGCAGGCAGGGCCACGTCGCCCACGAGTGCATCCTCGACATCCGCGCCATTAAGGCAGCAACGGGCATTGCGGAAATCGACATCGCCAAGCGTCTGATGGACTACGGCTTCCATGCGCCGACGGTGAGCTTCCCGGTGGCCGGCACCATCATGGTCGAGCCGACCGAGTCGGAGTCGAAGGCCGAACTGGACCGCTTCATCGCCGCGCTGATCTCCATCCGCGAGGAAATCCGCAAGGTCGAGCGCGGCATCTGGCCGGCCGAGGACAACCCGCTCAAGCGCGCGCCGCATACCCAGGCCGACATCGCCGAGGCCGAATGGGCGCGCCCCTACAGCCGTCAGGAAGCCGTGTTTCCGCTGCCCTGGGTGGCAGAGAACAAGTTCTGGCCAGCGGTGAACCGCATTGACGACGTATATGGCGACCGCAACCTGTTCTGCGCTTGCCCTCCCCTAGAGGAACAATTAGAGGAACAATGAGAACCTTCCCCCCATCCCCCTCCCCACGGAAGGGGGTGACGCAAGTTCGCGGGCTGCGCCCGCTCCATGTATTGGCTGTTCCTCCTTGGGGCGGCCCTGCGGAGGAACAAAATGGCCACTGACACTTTCCTCGTCCTCACCGTCATCGGTGACGACCGCCCCGGCCTGGTCGGCGAACTCGCCGCTGCCATCAGCAGCCATCAGGGCAACTGGCTGGAGTCCTCCATGTCGCATCTCGCCGGCAAGTTCGCCGGCATCGTCAAGGTGGGCGTGCCGGCGACGCAGGCCGATGCACTGCGGGCCGCGCTCGGCCAACTCGCCACGCTCAAGGTGATCGCCGAAGCCTCGCAGCAAAAGTCAGTCGCCACAGGACGGCGACTGAAACTCGCGCTGGTCGGCCACGACCGCATCGGCATCGTGCGCGAGGTCTCGCAGGTGCTGGCGCGCTTCGCCGTGAACGTCGAGAGCCTGGAGACGCACGCTGCCAGCGCGCCGATGTCGGCGGAAACGCTGTTCCACGCCCAGGCCGAACTCTTCGCCGAGGGCGGGCTCGATGCGCGCGCGCTGAAGGCCGAACTGGAACGGCTCTCCGACGACCTGATGGTCGACATCACGCTCGACGAAACGATTTAAGGAGGACACCGATATGGCGCTCTACGCTTTGGCAAACATCCAGCCGCAACTGCGCGGCGGAGCCTGGGTGGCGGATACCGCTGCGGTGATCGGCAACGTGCTGCTCGAGGACGGCGCCAGCGTCTGGTTCAATGCCGTCATCCGCGGCGACAATGAACTCATCACCCTCGGCCCAAACTGCAATGTGCAGGACGGCGCCGTGCTGCACACCGACCCCGGCTTTCCGCTCACCCTGACACAGGACGTGCTGGTCGGCCACCAGGCCATGCTGCACGGCTGCACCATCGGCGCAGGTTCGCTCATCGGCATCCAGGCCATCGTCCTCAACGGCGCCGTGATCGGCAAGGAATGCCTCATCGGCGCCGGCGCCCTCATCCCCGAGGGCAAGGTCATCCCCGACCGCTCGCTGGTACTGGGCTCGCCCGGCAAAGTGGTGCGCCAGTTGGGCGATCAGGAGGCGGCCATGATCCGCCTTGGCTGCGCCCAGTACGCCGAGCGGGCGCAGCGTTACAAGCAGGAGTTGCAGCGACTGCCCGAGTACCCCAGACCCAGAAGCGGGCACCAGTAAGCCACACTCGCGCCATGACGCCGGCAAGCCAAGCTGCATATCTTCTTCTGCTGGGGCTGCTAGCGGTTTTCTCCGCGACGGCCGCGGCACAGGCACCCACGCCGGCACCGACACCCAGCACCGCTGGCGAAGCCCGGCAGCCCTCGCGGCTCTCGGCCTATCTCTACGGCAAGGAGCAGATCGCCGAACTCTATGCAACCGGCCGCCAGTGGGACAAGAAACTCGGCCTGCAGGAGGACTGCAAGGGCCCCTACAACATCCAGCCATCCGGCCTCTTCCTGCTCAAGGCCATCGATTTCCCCGAGGGCAAGCCGCACCCCGTCGCCGGCGCCTGGCAGCATCGCTTCGTCTTCGAACGCTGCGGCAAGCGCATGACCTACAACGCCGTCTTCATCGCCCGGGCGGGCGACAAACCCGAGCTGCGACCCCATGTGCCGGGCGACACCAATGCCTCGGCCCTGCTCCTTGCCGACACCCTCAAGGGCGCCACCGCGGCGGCCCTGCTCAAGCTGGCGAAGCGAAGCAAGGACTGCAAGACCGCCGAGCTCATCGGCGCCAGCCTCACCCGCCCACCGCGCATGGCCAACGAGGCCAACAAGCCGGCCGGCCACTGGGAGGAAACCTGGACTTTTCGCGGCTGCGGTCGTGACGTCGAACTGCCCATCGTCTTCACCCCGGACGGCAAGGGCGGCACGCACTACGCCATCAAGGGTAGAAACTAACCAGGAATGCGCATGTGCGCATGAGGTGAGGGCTCAGGGATTCTTCTGCGGCACCTGGACGAAGACTTCGTCCGGCTTGATGTAGCCCAATTCGTAGCGGGCGCGCTCCTCGATGGCCTCGTAGCCGCTCTTCAGGTCGCGCACTTCGGCATCCAGGGCGGCGTTGCGGTTCTCGAGGTTCTGATTCACCTCGCGCTGGGCCGTCAATTGGCGGTCGACATCCCACACCTTGAGCCAGCCGCCCTTGCCGAGCCACAGCGGGTACTGCAGCAGGGCGATCAGCGCAAGCAGCACCAGTGTGGGCCAGCGCATCGGCTAAGCCTCCATCGCTCCCGCAAGGGCGGAAGGCCAATGCGGCAAGAAGACCCTGGATTCCCGCATACGCGGGAATGACGTGGTGGAATCCGTCGCAGGACCTGTTCGTTGCACTATTTGCGCAGGTTGTAGAAGGCGTCGCGGCCGGGGTAGCTCGCCGTGTCGCCGAGGTCTTCCTCGATGCGCAAGAGCTGGTTGTACTTGGCGATGCGGTCGGAGCGCGAGAGCGATCCGGTTTTGATCTGCAGGGCGTTGAGGCCGACGGCGATGTCGGCGATGGTGGAATCCTCGGTCTCGCCCGAGCGGTGCGAAATAACCGAGGTGTAGCCGGAACGCTTGGCCAGTTCGACGGCGGCGAAGGTCTCGGTGAGCGTGCCGATCTGGTTGATCTTGATGAGGATCGAATTGGCGATGCCCTGGGCGATGCCCTCGCGCAGGATCTTTGTGTTGGTGACGAAGAGGTCGTCGCCGACGATCTGCACCGTCCTGCCCAGTCTGTCGGTGAGCAGTTTCCAGCCTTCCCAGTCGCTCTCCGCCATGCCGTCCTCGATGCTGACGATGGGAAACTTGTCGGCCAGGGTGGCAAGGTAGTCGGTAAACTGGCCGGCGTTGAGGCTCAGCTTCTCGCCGGCAAGCTGGTACATGCCGTCCTTGTAGAACTCCGAGGCGGCGCAGTCGAGCGCCAGCAGCACGTCCTGCCCCGGTTCGTAGCCGGCGTTGGAAACGGCCTCGAGGATGAGGTTGAGCGCCTCCTCGGTGCCGGAGACGTTGGGGGCAAAGCCACCCTCGTCGCCGACCGAGGTCGGGAAGCCGCGCTTGTCGAGCAGCTTCTTCAGTGCGTGGAAGACCTCGGCGCCGCAGCGCAGCGCCTCGCGGAAGCTCTGCGCGCCGACCGGCATGATCATGCATTCCTGGATATCCAGGCTGTTGTTGGCGTGTGCGCCGCCGTTGATGACGTTCATCATCGGCACCGGCATCTGCATCGGTCCCATGCCGCCGAAGTAGCGGTAAAGCGGCAGCCCCGCCTCTTCCGCTGCCGCCTTGGCCACCGCCATGGAAACGGCCAACGTGGCGTTGGCGCCAAGGCGTGACTTGTTGTCGCTGCCGTCGAGCTCGATAAGCGTCTTGTCGATGAAGGCCTGCTCCTCGGCGTCGAGGCCGATGATGGCTTCCGAGATTTCGGTGTTCACATTCTCGACGGCCTGCAGCACGCCCTTGCCGAGGTAGCGACCGGCGTCGCCGTCACGCAGCTCGATGGCCTCGCGCGAGCCGGTGGACGCGCCCGAGGGCACGGCGGCACGGCCCATGATGCCCGATTCGAGCAGGACATCGGCTTCGACGGTAGGATTGCCGCGCGAGTCGAGAATCTCGCGGGCGACGACATCAACGATTGCGCTCATTGTGCTTGCTCCCTAATCAATAAATATGCAGATCGGTTCGGGCCGACCTACAGTCCTTCGACCACCAGCATGTTCATCTGTGCCGCGCCCAGGCGCTGCTGACGCGCTGCCTGGTATTCCGGCGAATCGTAGAAGCGTTTCGCCTGTTCCCCGGATTCGAACTCGAGGATGACCAGGCGCGGCGGGGCCCAGTCGCCCTCGAGCAACTGCGTGGCGCCGCCGCGCACGATGTACTTGCCGCCGTATTGCGCCACGGCGACGCCTGCGAGGGCCTTGTAGCCCTCATATTGCGCGGGGTCGGTCACCGTGGCCTGAGCGATGATGTAGGCCTTCGTCATGGTGCATTCTCCAGCAGCCCGCGCTGTTTGACCAGCGCATCGATGTCGCGCAGGGTTTCCAGCAGCGACTTCATCTTCGCCAGCGGCCAGGAGTTCGGGCCGTCGGAAAGCGCCTTATCCGGATTCGGGTGGGTTTCCATGAAGAGGCCGGCAATGCCGACAGCCACCGCCGCGCGCGCCAGCACCGGCACGAACTCGCGCTGGCCGCCGGAAGAGGCGCCCTGACCGCCCGGCAACTGCACCGAGTGGGTGGCATCGTAGACCACCGGGCAACCGCTCTCGCGCAGGATGGCAAGGCTGCGCATGTCGGAAACGAGGTTGTTGTAGCCGAAGGAGGCGCCGCGCTCGCACACCATGATGGTGTCAGCGCCACCATTCGCTTCCTTCGCCTTGGCGACGACATGCTGCATGTCGTGCGGTGCGAGGAACTGGCCCTTCTTGATGTTGGCCGGCTTGCCCGAGGCGGCAACGGCCTGGATGAAGTCCGTCTGGCGGCAGAGGAAGGCCGGCGTCTGCAGCACGTCGACCACGGCGGCGACGGCGGCGATCTCGGACATGTCATGCACGTCGGTCAGCACCGGCACGCCAACGCTCTGCTTCACGTCGGCGAGGATCTCCAGGCCCTTCTCCCTGCCCAGGCCGCGGTAGGACTTGCCCGAGCTGCGGTTGGCCTTGTCGTAAGAGGACTTGAAGATGAAGGGAATGCCGAGCGCAGCGCAGATTTCCTTCAGCCGGCCAGCAACGTCGATAGCCAGTTCACGTGACTCGATGACGCAGGGGCCAGCAATCAGGAACAGCGGGTGCTGGAGGCCGGCCTCAAAGCCGCAGAGCTTCATGCGGCGCTCCGATTTTTTCCGCAGCGCTTCACGAGGCCGCCTGCCGCATCGGCGTCGCCGGCGCATTCTGGCCGCTGTCCTGATGGGCCAGGGCGGCGCAAACGAAGGCGGTAAAGAGCGGATGCCCGGCACGCGGTGTCGAAGTGAACTCAGGGTGGAACTGGCAGCCGATGAACCAGGGATGATCGGGGATCTCGACCATCTCGCACAGGCGACCGTCTTCCGACCTGCCGCTGACCTTGAGTCCGGCCTGTTGCAGCTTGTCGAGGTAGACGTTGTTCACCTCGTAGCGGTGACGGTGGCGTTCGACGATCCGGTCGGTGCCATACACCTTGCGCGCGAGTGAATCGGCCACCAGCGCGCAGGTCTGGCCGCCCAGGCGCATGGTGCCGCCCAGGTCGGCGTCGGCGCCGCGCGTCTCCACCCGGCCTTCGCGGTCGAGCCATTCGGTGATGAGGGCGATCACCGGGTGCGGCGTCTCGGCATCGAACTCGGTGCTGTGCGCGCCGGCGAGTCCGGCCACGTCGCGGGCGAATTCGATGACGGCAAGCTGCATGCCGAGGCAGATGCCGAGGTAGGGCACCTTGTTCTCGCGGGCGTGGCGGATGGCGGCGATCTTGCCCTCGACACCGCGCTTGCCGAAGCCGCCCGGCACGAGGATCGCGTCCATGCCGGCCAGCGCTGCCGTGCCCTCACGCTCGATGGCCTCGGAATCGATGTAATGGATGGCGATCTTGCTGCGCGTGTGGATGCCGGCGTGGATCAGCGCCTCCGACAGCGATTTGTAGGACTCGGTGAGGTCGACGTACTTGCCGACGAAGGCGATGTTCACGCTGTGCTCGGGATGCTCCAGCGCGTCGATCAGCTTGTTCCACACCGAGAGGTCGGCGGCGCGCGCGAGGATGTTGAGCTTGTGGCAGACGATCTGATCGAGCATCTGGTCGTACAGCATGGCCGGAATCTTGTAGATGCTGTCCGAATCCACCACCGAGATCACCGCCTCCGGCGCGACGTTGGTGAACAGGGCGATCTTGCGCCGCTCGTCGTCAGGAACGGGACGGTCGGCGCGGCACAGGAGGATGTCCGGCTGGATACCGATCTCGCGCAGTTCCTTGACGGAGTGCTGCGTCGGCTTGGTCTTCAGTTCGCCGGCGGCAGAAATGTAGGGTAGCAGCGTGAGGTGCATGAAGCAGGTGTTCTGGCGGCCCTCCTCGATGCCCATCTGGCGGATGGCCTCAAGGAAGGGCAGCGACTCGATGTCGCCCACCGTGCCGCCGATCTCGACGATGGCAACATCGGCGCCCTGGGCACCGGCCTTGATGTAAATCTTGATCTCGTCGGTGATGTGCGGGATCACCTGTACGGTGCGGCCAAGATAGTCGCCGCGGCGCTCCTTCTTGATCACCGACTCATAGATCTGGCCGGTGGTGAAGTTGTTGCGCTTGCCCATCTTGGCCCGCGTGAAGCGCTCGTAGTGGCCAAGGTCGAGGTCGGTTTCGGCGCCATCCTCGGTGACGAACACTTCACCGTGCTGAAACGGGCTCATCGTGCCCGGATCAACATTGATGTACGGATCGAGCTTGAGGTGGGTAACCTTGATGCCGCGGGACTCGAGAATGGCGCCGAGGGAGGCGGCAGCAATGCCCTTGCCCAGAGAGGACACGACACCACCTGTAACGAAGACGTACTTGGTCATTTGCATTACGTCTGCAGGAAAGCCGAATGATAGCCGAAATCGCCAGCCGCATAAAGCCGCCGGCAGCGGATTTTCACCGCCTTCGCCCTCTTTGCCCACATCGCCGCTTTGCGCAAACTGACTTTTCCGGCTCAGTCCTCCGCCTGCCCTTCGCTGTAGCCCCACAGCCGATAGGCCCAAAAGCCCTCCTCGCTGGAGATGCGTCGGCGCAATTCTTCGGGGGCAAAGCCGGTGACGCTTCGCGTCTGCCGACACATGTGCGATTGGTCGGTAAACCCATTGTTGCTGGCCACTTCGCTCCAGTTCACCTCACCCGCCATGAGTGCCGTCAGCACGTTGAAGAAGGCCTGCTCGGAGCGGCCGAGGCCGCGCAGCTCACGCAAGGCCAGCGGACTGCACTGCAGCCACAGCTGCGAACGGGCCAGGCTAAACGGGGTGTCGGTTGCACGCGGCAAGGGCTCGACAGGCCACAAGGCGCGCAAGGCCGGGGAAGTGCGAACGGCAGCCGGACAGCTGCTTTCCACATTTCAAACCCTTGTTATGCCGTTTCGTCGAAAACCGGTCGCAGCCGGAGCGGCAATCGGTCTAAAGTGTCGGAAACCTTCAATAGCGAATTCCTGGCGTCGGCTAGGATGCCGACCAGTTTCCCCACCTGATTCATCTTGTACGGGAGTCTTTATGCAGCCGGTCAGTTTGCGCAATGTCAGCAAAGTCTATCATCTCGATGCGGTGGAAGTGGCCGCCCTCAACGAGGTCAGCCTCGACATCGAGGCGGGCCGCTTCACCGTCATCAGCGGCCCCTCGGGCAGCGGCAAGACCACGCTGCTCAATCTGATCGGCTGCATCGACCGACCCGACCGCGGCGAAGTCATCATCGCCGGCCAGGCCGTGCAGGATATGAAGGACGACGCCCTGTCGGATTTTCGTGCGCGCCACATCGGCTTCGTCTTCCAGAATTTCAACCTGCTGCCGGTGTTGAGCGCCTATGAAAACATCGAGTACCCGCTCCTGCTCGGCAAGGTGGCGCCGGCCGAGCGGCGGCGGCGCGTGCGCGAGCTGATCGACGCCGTCGGGCTGACCGGGCGTGGCGACAGCCGGCCAGGACAACTCTCCGGCGGCCAGCGCCAGCGCGTCGCCATCGCCCGCGCCCTGGTGCATTCCCCCGCCCTGGTGCTGGCCGACGAGCCCACGGCCAATCTCGACCGCCAAACGGGGGCTGCCATCATCGCTCTCATGCGCCAGCTGCAGCACGAGCGCGGCGTCTCGGTCGTCGTCTCCTCGCACGATCCGCAGGTGCAGGCCGAGGCCGACACCTCTATCCATATCCGCGACGGGCAGATCGTCGACAGCGAAGCAGAGGTGACGGCATGAACGCGCGCGCCCTCTTCTCGCTCGCCCTGCGCAATCTCCTGCGCAACCGCCGCCGCTCGCTCGCCACGCTACTGGCGATGATCGTCGGCCTCACCGCCATCCTGCTCTTCGGCGGCTACCGCGCCAACATCCTCTACGGCATGCAGACCGGCTTCGTGCAGCAAAGCGGCCACCTGCAGATCCAGCGCCGCGGCTATTTTCTCGACGGCGGCGACAGCCCGACCGCTTACGGCATCGCCGACTACCCGAAGATCATCGCAGCGATCCGCAACGATACGACGCTGGCGCCGCTGGTGGCGATGGTGACACCCTCGCTCAGGCTGGGCGGCATCGCCGGCAACTTCGCCGCCGGCGTCTCGCGCTCAGTGATGGCCATCGGCCTGGTGGCGCAGGAGAGCAACCGCATGCTGGCCTGGAACGACTACGACATGGTGAGCTACGCACGGCCGCTGCCGCTCGCCGGCGCCGACGAAGACGCCGTGGTGATCGGCAGTGGCCTGGCGCGCAAGCTACAGCTGTGCGCCGTGTTGAACGTGCCGGACTGCAGCCAGGCCCCCGCTGCGGCCAAAGCAGCGGAAACGACAAACGCACCCGATGACGTGCTCGCCCTCTCGGCGCAGGAAAGCGCGCAGCAGCCCGCCGCCGCGCGCAACCGCATCGAAATGCTGGCCTCGACCGCGCGCGGCGCGCCCAACGTGGCCAGCCTCTCGGTGATCGAAGCCAAGAACATGGGCGTGAAAGCCATCGACGACCTCTACATGGCGATGCACCTCTCCCAGGCGCAGAAACTGATCTACGGTGCCAGCCCGCCTGCCGTCACGGCGATCGCTGTCCAGTTGCACCACACCGCGCAGATGCCGGCAGCACGCACGCGCCTCGAAGCGCTCCTCGGCAGCGAGTTTTCCGCCGAGCCGCTCGAAGTGCTCGACTTCCAGACGCTCAATCCGATGTACGGCCAGACCGACCAGTTCATGGGTTCGATGTTCGGCTTCATCGCTGTACTGATCGGCGTCATCGTGCTCTTCACCATCGGCAACACCATGGGCACGGCGGTGATGGAGCGCACGACCGAGATCGGCACCTTGCGCGCCATCGGGCTGCGCCGCTCCGGCATCCGGCGTCTCTTCATGTGCGAGGCGCTGCTGCTCGGCGCCATCGGCTCGGCTGCGGGGCTGGCCAGCGCGCTGGCCATTGCCTACGCCATCAACCACAGCGGCTGGACGTGGACGCCGCCGGGCTATTCCTACGCCTACCTGATCCTGGTCCGCGTCGGGCAGAATACGCCCTTGCTGGTCGGCAGCATTGTCGGCATGATCGGCGTCACGCTGATTTCGGCCTGGTGGCCGGCACGCCGCGCAGCCAGGCTGGAAATCGTCGATGCCCTGCGCCACGTCTGAGGTCTTGCCATGAAAAAACTGCTTGTCTTCCTTGTTGCCTTCTTTGCGGCATGGTCCGCGCATGCCGCCAGCCCGCAGGAGCTGCTCGTCGCCAGCGACGCCGTGCGCAATCCCGACCATGCCTTCGGCCTCACCAACACCCTGGTGGAGTACCGCCAAGGCAAGCAGACCGAGAGCAGCACGCTGGCGGTATATTCAAAGGCCGATCCCCAGGGCGGCCAGTTTCGCAGCCTGGTGCGCTACGTGGCGCCGGCGCGCGACGCCGGCAAGCTGATCCTCTTCAACGGCAAGGACATGTGGTTCTACGACCCGGCCAGCCAGGCCAGCATTCGCCTCTCGCCGCAGCAGCGCCTGCTCGGCCAGGCCTCCAACGGCGACGTCGTCACCGTCAATTTCGCCAGGGACTACCGGGCCGAGACGGCCGTCGAGGAAGAGACGCAGGACGGCGAGCGCAAGCCGCGGCGCTGCTACAAACTCAACATCGTCGCCAGCACGCCGGACGCCACCTATCACCGCATCGAGATGTGGATCGACGTGTCCAACAGCCGTCCTGTCAAGGCGCGCTTCTACACCAAAAGCGGCAAGCTCCTGAAGACCGCCTACTACCGCCGCTACCAGAAGGTCTTCGGCGCCGAACGCCCGACCGAGACGGTGATCATCGACGGCCTCGAGCCGGACTGGGTCACCGTCATGCGTTACTCGGACTGGGTCAAGCGCGAGGTGCCGGAAACCTGGCTGCAGCGCGACTACCTGCCGCGCTTCCGGCCGGAATGAGGCGGCGTGCCGCAATCGCCGTCCTGGCGGGACTGACTATTGCCGCACAGGCCAGCGATCAGGAAACCGACGCCCTGCGCCTGGCTGATGCCATGCCGGAGGACGTCGTCCGGGCCAGCGACTGGCGCACCTTCGCCGAACTGGGCCTGGGCGCGGCACGGCAGCGCAGGGACGGCTCGGTGCGGCACGATCGCCGCCTCTCGCTCGATGTGCGCTTCGACCATGCGCTCTCGGGCGACTGGCGCGTGGTGTTCGCCGACCGGCTCGATATCAGCGATCCGGCCCAGGCGGGCAGCGATCAAGCCATCAACACCGTCAAGGAAACCTACCTCGGCTGGCGCCCGGCGCCGGATGCGCTGCTCGACTTCGGTCGCATCAACGCGCGCTACGGCGTGGCGATGGGCTACAACCCGACCGATTTTTTTCGCGCCGGTGCGCTGCGCTCGATCGTCTCGATCGATCCGGCCAGCATGAAGGAAAACCGCCAGGGCAGCGTCATGCTGCGCAGCCAGTGGCTCTGGACGGGTGGATCGCTCACCGGACTGGTCTCGCCCGACCTCGAACGCCGCCCCCACCGCGACGGCTTCAATCTCAACCTGGGCGCGACCAATCCGCGCGATCGTCTCCTGCTCGCCCTCAGCCAGAAAATCGGCGGCTTCAACCCGCAAATCCTCATCTTTCGTGAGGCTGCAGCGCCAACCCGCTTCGGCCTCAATCTCACCGGTCTCTTGAACGACGCGACCGTGGCGCACGTCGAATGGTCAGGCGGGCGCGGCCCAGGCCAGCTCGAACAGGCACTTGGACAATCAGCCTACGGCTCGCACGGCTGGCGCAACCGCATCGCCACCGGCCTCACCTACACCACCTCGAACAAACTCTCGCTCACGGCGGAATGGCACTACAACGGCAGCGCTCTGAACGATGCGCAATGGACTGCTCTGCGCCGCGGCCCGCCACTGCCCTACCTCGGCTACCGGCTCTGGGCGCGCGATGCGCAAGAGCTGCCGACGCAGCAGGCGCTGTTCCTGCGCGCCATGTGGCAGGATGCGCTCATCCCCCATCTCGATCTCACCCTCATGCACAACCGCGACCTCGTCGACGCCAGCCGGCGCACCTGGCTCGAGGCGCGCTACCACGCCGAGCGCTGGGAGTACGCTCTGCAATGGCAGCGCAACAGCGGCAGCACGCTCAGCAGCTACGGCGTGATGCCGGATTCGCGCAGCTGGCAAGCGCTCGTGCGCTACTACTTCAATTGATCCTGATTCTGGGAAAAGTCAGTCTGCGCAGCACGGCGCTGCGGCGCCTCAGCGCAGGAATTCGCGGCTGATGGCGCGAAATTCGTCGGTGCCGGCCTGCCGCAACCATTCGAAGGCAACCATTTCGCGCGAAACGATATGGACGCCATGGTCGCGCATGCGCGCCAGGGCGAGTTCCTTGTCCGCGGGCGTGCGCGAACCGACGGCGTCGGCGACGACAAAGACCTCCTTCCCCTGCGCACGCAGGTCGAGTACGGTCTGCAGCACGCAGACATGCGACTCGGTGCCGGCCACCACCACCTGCGGCCGCTCGCTGCCTGGCAGGCCGTCGAGGCATTTCGCCGCCACGCAGGAGAAATGCATCTTCTCGGCGATATTTTCCGCCAAAGTCAGTCCCCGCAGGACGGCGACCGTGTGGCCGATGCCCTTCGGATACTGTTCGGAGAGCACCACTGGCACACCCAGGCGCTGCGCGACCTTGACCAGCCAGACGGCGTTGTCGAGCACCGCCTGCCCTTCGTGGATGTGCGGCAGCAGGCGCTCCTGGATGTCCACCACCAGCAGCGCGGATTGGTCACGGTTCATTAGCATGTGAAACCTCTTTTAACGCAGAGGACGCAAAGACGCAAAGAACGCAAAGGAGATACTTTCTTTATAAACGTCTTTGCGCTCTTTGCGTTGGAGTCGGTTCATGTTTGCAACTCGGCGCGGTCGCGGAAGTCGTCGAGCGCCTCGGGGTTGGCCAACGCCTCGACGTTCTTCACCGGCTCGCCATGCACGATGTTGCGCACGGCCAGTTCGACGATCTTGTTGCTCTTGGTGCGCGGGATGTCGCCCACCTGGAGGATCTTCGCCGGCACGTGGCGCGGCGTGGTGTTATCGCGGATGACGTCCTTGATGCGCCTGGCCAGCGCATCGTCGAGCCTGAGGCCCTCGCGCAGTTTGACGAAGAGGATGATGCGGGTGTCCTTCTCCCAGTCCTGGCCGATGACGAGGGATTCGAGCACCTCGTCGAGCTTCTCCACCTGGCGGTAGATCTCGGCAGTGCCGATGCGCACGCCGCCGGGATTGAGTGTGGCGTCGGAGCGGCCGTAGATGATGAAGCCGCCGTGGCCGGTTTCCTCGATGAAATCGCCGTGACACCAGATGTTCGGGTATTTCTCGAAATAGGCGGCGCGGTACTTGCTCCCATCCGGATCGTTCCAGAAACCGATTGGCATCGAGGGAAAGGGCTTGACGCAGGCCAGTTCGCCCTTGGCACGGCGCACGGGACGGGCCTCCTCGTCGAGCACCACGACATCCATGCCGAGGCCGCGGCACTGGATCTCGCCGCGCCACACCGGGCCGAGCGGATTGCCGAGGACAAAGCAGGAAATGATGTCGGTGCCGCCGGAGATCGAGGCAAGCTGCACGTCGCGCTTGATGTTGCGGTACACGTAATCGAAGGCTTCCGGCACCAGCGGGCTGCCGGTGGAGAAGATGGCGCGCAGCTTGCGCAGATTGTGAGTCTTCATCGGCGCCAGGTTGATCTTGGCGATGGCATCGATGAACTTGGCCGAGGTACCGAGGTGGGTCATGCCCTCGGCCTCAGCGTAGTCAAAGAGGATGTTGCCGCGGCGGACGAAGGGCGAACCGTCATAGAGCAGCAGCGCCGCTCCCGCGGCAAGGCCGGAGATGAGCCAGTTCCACATCATCCAGCCGCAGGTGGTGAAATAGAACAGGCGGTCGCCCGGCTGCACGTCACTGTGCAAGCGATGTTCCTTCAGATGCTGCAGCAGCGTCCCACCGGCGCTGTGCACGATGCACTTGGGCACGCCGGTGGTGCCGGACGAATACATGATGTAGAGTGGGTGATCGAAGGGCAACTGCGCAAAACGAATCTCCGTTTCGGCAGCGAAGGGCGCTAAAAAATCTGCCAGCGCCACGCCATGCTTCACTTCGGCGAAGCCGCCGCCGCTGGCGTAGGGCACGATCACCACGCGTTCGAGCGAAACCATGCGTTCCGCGATCTCGGCCACCTTGCCGAGGCAGTCGATACGCTTGCCGTTGTACCAGTAGCCGTCGCAGGCGAACAGCACCTTGGGTTCGATCTGGCCGAAGCGGTCAAGCACGCCCTGCACGCCGAAGTCCGGCGAGGCGGAGGAGAAGATGGCACCGACGGATGCCGTGGCCAGCATCGCCACGACGCTGGCCGGCAGGTTGGGCAGGTAGGCAGCGACGCGGTCGCCCTCCTTCACGCCCAGGGCGCGCAGGGCGGCAGCGGTCTGCGCCACGGCGCGGTACAGTTCGGCGCGGCTGGCGCGGCCCCTGACCTTGTCCTCGCCCCAGAAAACCAGCGCGTCAGCGGTGCCGGTACGGTCGCCGCGCAGCAGGTTCTCGGCAAAATTCAGGCGTGCATCGGGAAACCACTTCGCCCCCGGCATGCGTTTGGCGTCAAACAGCACGCGTTCGCCGCGCTTTTCGGCCACCACGCCGGCAACATCCCACAGCGTGTTCCAGAACCGCTCCGGCTGCGTTACCGACCAACGGTGCAGTGCCTCATAGTCGGCAAATTCATCACCCCAGCGCTGCGTGGCCGCGCGCATGAAGGCGGTCAGGTTGGCAGCGGCGGCACGCCGCTTCGAGGGCTGCCAGAGGGGTTTGTCGTTGTTCATGTCGATGGTGCTTCAGCGAGTCTTCGCATGTTCTCGGGCAGGGCGATCGAGCGGCCGCTGGCGGGGTCAATCCAGACGACCTTGGCATCGCCGCGAGCATACAGCTTGTCGTTGCCGGACAGACGCAACTCGTAATGCGTCGGCAGGCTGCTGCGCCCCGGGTGGCCGAGGTACATGCGCACTTCAATGTTGCCCGGATACACCAGGGGCACGAAGAAGGTGCAGCTGGCATTGACGATGACCGGCCCTTCCTTGGCATTCTGCCCGGTGTTGTAGCCGAGCGACTCGAACCATTCGATGCGTGTCTGTTCCATGTAGCGGAAATAGACGGTGTTGTTGACGTGGCCCATGGCATCCATGTCGCCCCAGCGGATGGGCAGGGTCGTGGTGAATATCGTCGTGCGCTTGTGTTCCATTTGCGGCAGGAGTGGCTGGATGAAACCGAATTATAATGCCCGGCTACAAGACCGGAATACGGAAGCAAAGGAAATCAGCATGCAACGCGAATCCATGGAATTCGATGTCGTCATCGTCGGCGGCGGCCCGGCTGGCCTCGCCGCGGCGATACGCCTCAAGCAGATCAATGCAGACATCAACGTCTGCGTCATCGAAAAAGGCGCCGAGGTCGGCGCGCACATCCTCTCCGGCGCGGTCATGGATCCACGCGCACTGGACGAACTGATCCCCGACTGGAAGGAAAAGGGCGCCCCGCTCGACACGCCGGTCACGGAAGACCGCTTCATCATCTTCTCCGAGAAGGGCGGAATCAAGGTACCCAACGCCCTGCTGCCCGGCTGCTTTCGCAACCACGGCAACTACATCGTCAGCCTCGGCAACGTCTGCCGCTGGCTGGCGCAGCAGGCCGAAGCGCTCGGCGTGGAAATCTATCCGGGCTTTGCCGGTGCCGAGGTCCTCTACAACGAAGATGGCTCCGTAAAGGGCGTGGCCACCGGCGACATGGGCATCGGCCGCGACGGCCAGCCCACCGATGCCTACCAGCCGGGCATGGAACTGCTGGGCAAGTACACCCTTTTCGCCGAGGGCTGCCGCGGCCATCTCGGCAAGCAACTGGAGGAACGTTTCAAGCTGCGCACTGGCGCCGACCCGCAGGTCTACGGTATCGGCATCAAGGAACTATGGGAGATCAGACCGGAGCAGCACGTCAAGGGCCTGGTCATGCACACCGGCGGCTGGCCGATGGCCTCGGATACCTACGGCGGCGGCTTCGTCTACCACCTGGACGAGAATCTCGTCGCCATCGGCTACGTGGTCGGCCTCGCCTACAGCAATCCCTTCCTCTCGCCCTTCGAAGAGTTCCAGCGCTACAAACTGCACCCGCTGGTGAAGCCCTTCCTCGAGGGCGGCAAGCGTATTTCCTACGGCGCACGCGCACTCACCGCCGGCGGCCTGCAGGCACTGCCGAAGCTGATCTTCCCCGGCGGTGCGCTGATCGGCGACGATGCCGGCTTCCTCAATGCCGCGCGCATCAAGGGCTCGCACGCCGCGCTGAAAACCGGCATGCTCGTCGCCGAAGCGCTGGCCGAGGCACTCACCGCCGGCCGCAGCAGCGACGAACTGACCGACTATCCGCGCAAGTTCCGCGAATCCTGGCTCTACGAGGAACTCCACCGCACGCGCAACTTCAAGCCGTGGATGAGCAAGGGACTGTGGCTGGGCTCACTGATGTTCGGCATCGACCAGCAGGTGTTGCGTGGCAAGGCGCCGTGGACGCTGCGGCTGAGTGCCGATCACACGAAGCTGAAGCTGGCGGCCAACTGCCAGCCCATCGACTATCCCAGACCGGATGGCGTCATCACCTTCGACCGCCTCTCCTCGGTGTTTCTCTCCAACACCAACCACGAGGAAAACCAGCCCTGCCACCTGCACCTGAAGGACGAGAGCGTGCCGATCACCATCAACCTCGCCCTCTATGACGCGCCCGAGCAGCGCTACTGTCCGGCCGGCGTGTACGAGATCGTGCGCGACGCCGGCGGCAACAACCCACGCCTGCAGATCAACGCGCAGAACTGCGTACACTGCAAGACCTGCGACATCAAGGATCCGACGCAGAACATTACCTGGGTCGCGCCCCAGGGGGGCGAAGGTCCGGTCTATCCGAACATGTGATCAGAGCTTGTGAAGAAATCGTAGCGAGCAGCTCCGGAGTCGCGCAGTAGGTTTATTCACAGGCTCTCAGGCGATCTGCAGACTGCCGAGCATGCCATTCACGGCGCGCTCGAAAAGGGGCTCGTCAGTCACGATCCGCGCCATGCCGGTCCTCAACTGGTAGGCCAGCGCCTCCCGCGATATCGAGGTTGCCCGCGGCGAACGCGGATTGGTGAAGAGGAAGAGGCCGCGTTGCGGACTGACCCAGGATAGCCGGGCGCGCGTCGGCGACTCCTCGCCCTGGCTGAACTCTACCCAGTCGCCTCGGACGAGCGCTGCCACCTCCTGCAGATGGATATCCCCCGCCGCCACGGCGACGCTCGCGCCGACCAACGCCACTTCGTCGATCTGCACGTCGTTCTCCGTGATGCGCGTAACCAGCAACTCGCCTTCCGGGTTGATGCTGTACTCGGGGACGGGCGGCAGGGATGCGGGCGCAGCTTCGACCAGTGCAGGCATGTCCATCCCGCCCAAACCGGCCTTCACCGCTGCAGAATGCAGGGCGACGAGATCATCGAAAAAATGGCCGCGCTGTTCCTGCGTCAGACTGATCACATCAAGGCCGACATGCATGGCGCGCAACAGGCCCGGCAGGGTGTTCACCAGTTGCTTGCGCTCGTCGCTGTTCCCCTTCGGCGCCACGCTCCAGATCAGGTCATCCATCATCGCCAAGGCGCTCAGATAGGCGTGATGCTCCTCGCCATGGCGAATGTAGAGCTCCTTCAACACCTGCTGCCAATGGTCGAGCAGAAAGCGCCGCACGCCCTGCGGCACGCTCGACGACAGGCGGCGCGACACGGCCTCGCCGGCTACGACCCAGGCGATCTCCTCAGTCTCGCGCTTGCGCATGAGGTCCGCGGATCGCTCCGCGATGCCTTCGGCCATGGCATCGCGTTCGGCTATGAAGGCATTCAGCAGGTTGAGGGCGTCGGTGAAGATCTGCACATCGCGCTCGAAATCGTCCTGGATGCGCTCGGCGATGAAGGCGACTTCCTGGAAGAGCGGATCGCTCTGGTCAACCGTCTCGCCCCAGGCGACCGCGGCCTGCGAAATGCCGTCGAGCAGCCTGCGCGCCGGATGCGCCTTGCTCGAAAAGAATGACTTATCGAGCATCGCCACCTTGAGCACGGGGATCTGCAGGCGGCCCACCAGCGCCTTGATGGCATCGGGAATTTTGGTATCGTCGAAGATGAAATCGAAGAGCATGGCGACGATGTCGATGGTGATCGCATCAAGCTGGCCGACACCCTGCGCCGCGCTGTTCGCCTTGACCTGATGCAGGACGTTCAGGGTGCCGAGCGCCTGGCCGAGGTCGGGCAGGCCGCCGGCGCGGCCCTGCGCACCCATCAACGTGTCAAGGCGCTGCATTTCGGTCAAGGCATCGATGAATCCGCCCTGCATGGCGGTCGGCTGTGACGCGGCAGCGGCGTGTAGTGCACCACCAGGAGCGGCGGCTAATGTCGAGGCACCTGGCAAGCCGGGCATGCCTGCCGACTGCGTCTGCATGAGCTGCTGCAAGGCGGCGAACAGGTCGCCGCCGGCCGCGGTTTCGCCCTGCGGCGGCACCGCGGCTGATGCCTGCTTTTCCGCCGGCCTGGAAGCCGAAGGGGGAGTCGCCGTCTTGCGATAGGCCGCCCGCAGATTCGGCAGGACATTCCAGCGCACCAGCTCACTGTTGAGGTCGGCATAGACGGCATGCAACGCGGCAGAGACATGCTGTTCGATCTGCTTGAGCAGCACCAGCTTGAGCTTGACTCCACCCTCGATTTCGTCGCAGGCATGTTTCAGCGCGTCGCAGACGGCCTGCGGGCTGATGGGGTTCTCTTCGTCCTTCAGCTCATTCTTGCCGAGCAACATGGCCACCCGTTCACCGAGCAGCGAGAGTTCGTCTTCGTTCTGTTCGCGCAGGCGCACGGACAGTTCCTGCATGGCGATGCTCTCAGCGAGGTCGTCCTCCTCGACCAGGCGCAATTCCTGCGTCGAGGTGGCGAGGGTCTTCACGGCGTTGCCCATCTCGCCGCGCATCTTGTGGTTGAAGACATCGATGAAATGGCGCGAGAAGGCGGCCTCGATCTTCGGCCACTTCGCCTTGGCCTTGCCGCGCACCTCGAGATAGAGATTCTGCATCTCACGATCGTAGCTGGCCTCGGCCATCTGGAACAGATCTTCCTCGACGTCCGCCAGCATCCCTCGCAGCGATGCGGACAGCCGCTTCATCGCCAGTTCGCGACAATCGTTGAGCATGCGGCTGGATTCCGCCGCGCTCAG
>JADFDU010000008.1 GCA_018262775.1 Rhodocyclaceae bacterium | reverse complement strand
TTGTCGAACCATGAATCGATGATGAGCGCCTTCAGGGGCGCCGTGGGATCCCCCTTGGGTGCCGGAATGCGGACAATGATCGATTCGATGATGTCTTCCACTCCCAGCCCGGTCTTGGCGCTGACCAGTATGGCATCGGTGGCATCGATGCCGATGACATCTTCGATTTCCTCCCGCGCCCGCTCGGGGTCCGCAGCCGGCAAGTCGATCTTGTTGAGCACCGGCACGACCTCGACGCCCTGTTCGATGGCCGTGTAGCAGTTGGCGACAGTCTGCGCCTCGACCCCCTGGGAGGCATCGACCACCAGCAGAGCCCCCTCGCATGCGGACAGCGAACGGGACACCTCATACGAGAAATCGACATGCCCGGGGGTGTCGATCAGATTGAGGCTGTAGGTGCGGCCGTCACGTGCCTTGTATTGCAGGGCAACGGTTTGTGCCTTGATGGTGATGCCCCGCTCGCGCTCGATGTCCATCGAGTCGAGCACCTGTTCTTCCATCTCGCGATCGGACAGGCCTCCGCAAAGCTGGATGATGCGGTCGGCCAGCGTCGACTTGCCATGGTCGATATGGGCGATGATCGAAAAATTGCGGATTAGCTCCATCATAGAGAAAGGGTGCGGCAAGGCACCCTTTCGGAGGCATACGAAAGCGCAGAATTTTACCGGAAATTCAATAAATAAGCACGGACTGCGGCGGCATCGAGGAAGTAATGGCAAAGCTCGGTTTCACCGCCCACCACCACCGGCACCCTTTCGCCATGTGTCTCTTCAAATTGCGGATGGGAATCGATATCGACCACTTCGATTTCTGCATCATGCTCCTCGCAGATCGGCCTCAGTGCGCGCAACAGATCATCGCACAGATGGCACCAGGCGCGGCTATAGACGGTCAGCCGCGCCCGTTCCCTATTTGCCGCCACCACTACCCTTGATGGTGATGTAGGTTTGTTGCTCACCGCGCTTGACGAGAAGGGTAATGGTTGCCGACTTGTCGAATTGAGACAGCAACTTGTTGAACTGCTCAACTGTCCTGGCTTCGGTGTTCGATCCCTTGTGTACTACGGCCAGAATGACGTCGCCTGCGCGTAAATCCGTCCGGCCGTTATTACCACGAACATCCTCTACCAGCAGGCCTTGGGTGAGTTTCAGCTCACGCTTCTGCTCCGTCGACAATTCGCTTAACACCAGCCCCAGACGATTGGCAACGGCCTCTGCCGGCTTTGCGCGCTTTGGCCCACGCTGGGTCATTTTATCCTCGGTGATCTCACCGACCGTCACCGTCAGTTCCTTAGCTCCCCCTTTGCGCCAGACTTGCAGCGGGACTTTGCTGCCCGGGCGGGTGGCGCCGACAATCCGGGGAAGATCGGCAGAGGCATTGACCGCCTTGCCATCGAACTTGAGAATGATGTCGCCGTCTTCAATGCCGGCCTTCTCGGCCGGACCACCCTTCTCGACGGCGTTCACCAGCGCACCCGCTGGTTTGGCCATTCCGAAGGAATCAGCCAATTCCTTAGTCACTTCCTGGATCACCACGCCGATGCGGCCCCGGCTGACACGACCGTTGGCACGCAACTGGCCTTGCACTTCCATTGCCACATCGATCGGTATGGCGAAAGCCAGGCCCATGTAGCCGCCCGTGCGACTGTAAATCTGCGAATTGATGCCCACCACTTCGCCTTTCATGTTGAAGAGTGGGCCGCCAGAGTTGCCAGGATTGATCGCAACATCGGTCTGAATGAATGGAACATAATTTTCTTGGGGCAGCGAGCGTCCCTTCGCACTGACGATGCCGGCCGTCACGGAACTTTCGAAGCCGAAGGGCGAGCCGATAGCCACCACCCATTCTCCAACGCGAAGCTTGGCGGGATCACCCAGTTTTACCGACGGCAGTCCGCTTGCCTCGATCTTGATCAAAGCCACGTCGGTCCGCTTGTCGGCGCCAATCACTTTGGCCTTGAACTCACGCTTGTCCGTGAGCTTCACCAGTATTTCATCGGCCGAATCGACGACATGTGCATTGGTCAGGACGTAGCCGTCCGGGCTGATGATGAAGCCGGAACCCAGGGACTTGTTCTGGAACTCCCTCGGCATGCCGGGCTGGCGCGGGATGAACCGCTTGAAGAATTCGAACATCGGATCGTCTTCGTCGATATCCGGAAATTGCGGGAAGGCGCGGTTGCTGCGAATGGTTTGCGTCGTGCTGACGTTGACAACCGCCGGCCCGTGTTTTTCGGCCAGTTCGGTAAAGTCGGGCAAATCCCTGCCCTGTGCAGAAGCGTGGAGTGTGAACAGCGACAGCAGCATCGCGAGAAAGAATCGAATGCTCATTGACAGGCTTCCTTCAAGAGGGAGTGAGAAGAATTGCGGCGAACAAGAATGGGGACCTCCACCATACCGACGGACACTCGTCGCAAACATAACCCTGACAGGCTGCCGACAGCCAGACCAAGCAGCGCTCCCAGAGCCGTCATGAAGTCATTATTGCCGTTCTCGTCGCCCAATGCACGTCCAGCGGCGGCGCCAAAAAGCAGGAACAATACGGGCAGCGCGTATGTCAGCAGCACTGCGCGCAGGGTCGTACCATCAGCCACGCGTACGATGACACGCTCACCGGGAACGGCATCAATGAGATTGGCGAGGCGGTATTGACGTGGCCTGGATCGGAATAGCTGGCCGAGAATGCCACTCTGACAACCGCCCGCCTCATGGCAGCGGCCGCAGCCCGCGCCGACCCCTCCCACCTCGACATAAGCATGATCCCCATCGACACGGGCAACTATCGCTTCCTGATCCATCATTTTTTCCTGGGCTCAATGCCATCGCCAAGTTGCATCAAGGTCGTTATGGGAACCTCGCCCAGAATCGTGAGGAGGAACTTGCCGGATGTGCGCTTGTAAACATTGATTGAACCAACGGAATAAGTCGATTTCTCGGCTGCCTGGTCGCCCAATGGCTCAATGAATACCGAGATGGAAACCAGGCCATCGGTAAAGACGAAATGGGTTGTTTCGCTACCCCTTCCGCCCGGAGCCTGCCGCCTCATGCCAGCGCCCTTCCTGAAACCGGGCAGTTGAGTCTTAAATAGCCAGTCGTGGCCGGCATTCAGGCTTTGCGAGGCCTGGGCATTGTGTATCCGCCAAGCCTTGCCATCATTTCTAAACTTGGGCTTCAGCGTTTCCCGATCGATGGCGCCGTTGATCTGCAACTGGGTAAAAACGAATTGTTCGATGGTTTCATTGCGCTCGCTGACCATGCGCGCTTTCAGGATCAAACCCGAATTGACATCTGCCCAGAGATAATGGCTGTAACGCAGGGTATCCTTCGGCTCAAGCACAATAAGCTGAGTATCGAAGTCAGCCACTCGCGACACTCCCTCTTTGCGGATCAGGTAATAATCACTCAGGCTGCTGACGGATGTCGGCAAGAGTGCGGGGAAAGCCTTGCTCTGTCCGCGCTTCTCGACGATGACAATCTTGTCGTCCGGCAGGAAGCACTTGACTTCATCGTTGTTGCGCAGCACTTCTCGCGGGCTTCCATCGAGCACTTCGAGCTTCTCGTGCTCTCCCGCTGCATCTACCAAGTGGGTAATGCGGGAGGTTTCGGAACTGTCTCCGCTCTGATAGGTAAAGGTCCCCGTGTAGTTCAGCCTTTGTGCCGCCGCCGCCATTTTTTGCAGCCACGCCAATGCATCGTCCTGCTGGTCGCCGTAGGCAGGTGCGACAAGCGCTCCGCCTATGGCAAGCAACACCAACGCACGCCTCATCGCCTATTGCCCTGATGGATATCCGAGACCGTGCGAACATAAGATGCCACGCCCTGAATACCACCACCTGAAGAATGCGCCTGGTGCGCAACGAGGTATTCCTTGAGTGTGCCTGAGGGCGCCTTGTCGGTTGCGGCAATCTCCATGGCCTTGGCTTGACGCGGTATGGAAGCCAGTTCAGCCGTCGGAGGCGTATTCAGGGACAATGCAACCCAGCCCACCGCGGCCATGCCCATGACTGCTGCGGCAAGGGGTAACGCAAAACGCAAGGGGGGGCGGTTCTTCTGGGCAGAGGGGGCGATCTGCACCGGCTCCGCCTCCAATCTCGCCATCACCCGCTCAGCAATATTCAGCGAGCAATCCGGAGAGTAGCGCAATACGTCGCCAATCAGGTGATAAGAACTCCAAGCCCCCTGCAATGCCTTGTCGCGTCGCAGGGCATCCATCACCCGGCTAGCTTCGGTGGGTTCCAACTCGTTGTCCAGTAAAGCAGAAATATCAGACCTCATCCCTACCACCTCTTGTCCGGAGCCGTATCAAGCAACGGCTTGAGTTTCTCGGCAACCGCTTCACGCGCCCGAAATATCCTGGATCGCACCGTGCCGATCGGGCAATCCATCATTTTCGCAATGTCCTCGTAGCTCATGCCTTCGATCTCGCGCAGCATGATGGCCGTGCGCAACTCCTCGGGCAATGCCTCCATTGCCGAATTCACCGTCTCCCCGATCTGCTTGGAGAGGAGAATGCGTTCCGGCGTATTGTTATCACGCAACAATTCGCCGCCTTCGAAATTTTCCGCCTCCTCGGAGTCGTAATCCGTCCGTGTCGGCGTCCGTCTGCCCAGCGACACCAGATAATTCTTGGCAGTATTGATCCCGATGCGATACAGCCAAGTGTAGAAGGCGCTATCCCCCCGAAAGCTCCCCAAGGCGCGATAGGCCTTGATGAAAGTTTCCTGAGCCACGTCTTCGACTTCCGCCGGATCCCGGATCAGCCGCGACAGCAACCGCATCAGCCTGCGCTGGTATTTCGATACCAGCAGCCCAAAGGCTTTCTGGTCGCCGTGCTGCGCACGGACGACCAACTGCTGGTCTACGTCACGTTCTCCCATTCGAGCGGCTGTTTTTGTAGAAGTTCATACGACCCGTAAAAGCCGGGCCGGAAGCCGCAAGTATAGCTGACGCTCTCTGTGCCACACTGCCGTGACCTTGAAGACCGCAGCCATTGGAAATAGTTCAGCCAGCAAAAGGGCTTTTCCACGGCCGCATCCCACAATGGTATAGTTCCGAGATCCATCCCCATTCATTTCCCTCGTGCAGGTTTTCGACGTCCTGATCATTGGTAGCGGCTTGGCGGGTCAGTCACTTGCGTTGCAGTTGGCATCGCGGATGAATGTTGCCCTGGTCACCAAAAGGTCGCTTGAAGACAGCGCCAGTAATCGCGCCCAAGGGGGCATCGCTGCGGCACTGGACGATACCGATTCGATCGAGGCTCACATCAAGGACACCCTGATCGCCGGCGCAGGCCTGTGCGATCCAGGCACGACCCGTTTCGTCGTAGAACGGGGCAGGGCGGCCATCGACTGGCTCATCCGCCAGGGCGTGCCATTTACCCGAGATGCCTCAGGCTCCGGCCTTCACCTGACCCGCGAGGGCGGGCATAGTCATCGCCGTGTCATCCATGTTGCGGATGCCACAGGCTCGGCGGTCCAGGATGCCCTGACGAAAAAACTGCAAGCCCATCCGAACATTTCGGTATTCGAGCATCACATCGCCGTTGATCTGATCACCGGAGCGAAATTCGGCCCTCCTGACAGCGGCTGCCATGGAGCTTATATCCTCGACAAAGCGACGGATCAGGTGGTGACTTTCGCTGCACCGCATACGGTGCTCGCCACAGGCGGCACCGGCAAGGTCTATCTCTACACCACCAACCCCGATACGGCGACCGGCGACGGCATTGCCATGGCCTGGCGTGCCGGATGCCGGGTAGCCAACATGGAATTCATCCAGTTCCATCCTACCTGCCTTTACCACCCCTACGCGAAGACCTTCCTCATCACGGAAGCCATGCGGGGAGAAGGCGGCATATTGCGCCTGCCAGACGGCGAACGCTTTATGCCGGAACATGATCCACGCGCAGAACTGGCTCCCCGCGATATCGTCGCCCGCGCTATTGACCTCGAGATGAAGAAACGCGGCCTCGATTGTGTCTATCTGGACATGACGCACAAGCCGGCCGACTTCCTGATCAGCCATTTCCCGAACATTCATGCCCGCTGTCTGGAGTTGGGCATCGACATTACCCGCCAGCCCATCCCGGTCGTGCCGGCCGCGCATTACACCTGTGGCGGCATCGTCACGGGCCTTGCTGCCCGCACAGACCTTCCCGGCCTTTATGCGGTGGGGGAAACCGCCTTCACCGGCCTCCATGGGGCCAACCGGCTGGCCAGCAATTCACTCCTTGAATGCCTGGTGTTTTCCGCTGCAGCCGCGGAGGACATTCTCCAATCCAAGCGACGGCCTCGGTCCAGCCTACCGCAATGGGACGAGAGCCGCGTCACCGACGCCGACGAGGAAATCATCATCTCGCACAACTGGGACGAATTGCGCCGTTTCATGTGGGATTACGTCGGTATCGTACGCACCAGCAAACGCCTCGAACGCGCTCGTCATCGTATCCGCCTGCTGGAACGGGAGATCGATGAGTATTATGCAAATTTTCGCGTCACAAATGACCTGATCGAATTGCGCAACTTGGTGCTCACTGCTGACCTCATCGTGCGCTGTGCCCAGCGGCGGCGGGAAAGCCGTGGCCTACATGCCAGCCGCGATTATCCGATAACCCTGGCCACAGCCCGCAACACCGTACTGCGAAATCGATTCAGGTAAGCTTCCAGCGTAACCAGGTGCGCAAAACTCGTCTTTCCTCGGCTGGCAGTGAGTCCGACAGGATCACCAGCGAATTCAAACGCCGCTGGCCAGGCAACTCAAGCAGCATCACAATCAAGTAAGGCAGTACCGTCGACTGCCTGGTCACCCTGGCATCAATTCGTGACCCGTCATTGCGCAGCGTCTCAACGGTACCGTCTGCCTTCAGGATCAACTCACGTATCGATGTCGCGGCAAGGAGTAGCGCATGACGATGAATCGCAATGCAAACCGACATTGCGATGAGGGTTGCCAGCGCCAACTTGTACCAGAGATGAATCGGAAGCGGAATCAGGCTGACCAGCGCCGCCAGGTGCATGAGTGCAAGCACCAATGCCAGATAAGCGGATGCGCGAAGCATGAGCCGATGCGGAAGGTGCATCCGGCTAAAAAACCCTGGATCAGACCCGGCGGAAAGCCAGGGTGCCGTTGGTACCGCCGAATCCGAAATTATTCTTCAAGGCAATGTCAATCTTGAGTTGGCGCGCTGTGTTGGCACAATAATCAAGATCGCATTCCGGATCCTGGTCGAAGATATTGATGGTCGGCGGCGAAACCTGGTGATGCACTGCCAGCACTGTCAGCGCCGACTCCAGTCCCCCGGCCCCTCCGAGCAAATGGCCCGTCATGGATTTGGTCGAATTCACCACCAGATTGCGGGCCACATCACCGAACGCCAACTTGATGGCATCCGTCTCATTCTTGTCACCCAGCGGGGTCGACGTGCCATGCGCGTTAAGGTACTGGATCTGATCAGGGTTGAGCCCTGCATCCTGAAGTGCGTTGATCATGCTGCGGCGCGGACCATCGGTGTCTGGTGCAGTCATGTGGAAAGCATCCCCGCTCATGCCAAAACCCACTACCTCGGCATAGATCCTGGCATCGCGTTTTTTTGCATGCTCGTATTCCTCAAGAACCAGCACACCAGCGCCTTCACCAAGCACGAATCCGTCGCGCCCCTTGTCCCAGGGACGGCTGGCCGTGGCTGGGTCGTCGTTGCGCGTGGAAAGTGCTTGAGCGGAGGCAAAACCGCCGATAGCCAACGGAGTGACCGTTGACTCCGCCCCGCCACAAACCATTGCATCGGCATCACCGTACTGGATCATGCGAAAACCGGTGCCAATGGCGTGCAAGCCCGTCGTGCAAGCTGTCACAACTGCCAGATTCGGCCCCTTCAGTCCGAACATGATCGAAAGATTGCCCGAAATCATGTTGATGATGGTACCGGGAATAAAGAAAGGCGATATCTTGCGCGGGCCACCGCCGAGAAAGTCGTTGTGTGTATCCTCGATCATCGGCAGGCCGCCGATACCGGAGCCAATATTGACGCCGATGCGGGCAGCATTCTCTTGCGTCACCACCAGGCCCGAATCTTGAATTGCCTGAACCCCCGCTGCCATCCCGTAATGGATGAAAATATCCATGCGGCGCGCTTCCTTGGGGGGAAGATAGGTCGTTACGTCGAACCCTTTCACCTCGCCGGCAATGCGCGACTTGAAGGTCGATGCATCAAAGCGTGTAATCGGGCCAATACCACTCTTGCCAGCAACGATGTTGTCCCAGGATTCCTTGACCGTGTTGCCGACGGGCGAAATGATACCCAATCCGGTGACCACTACCCTGCGGCGCGTCACTTCGCTCTACTCCTGCTCTGGGGGAATTGAATAGGTTTACTTCTTGAGATGGGCGTTGATGTAGTCGATGGCCTGCTGGACCGTGGTGATCTTCTCGGCTTCTTCATCAGGAATCTCGCACTCGAATTCTTCTTCCAGCGCCATCACCAGTTCGACCGTATCGAGAGAATCTGCACCGAGATCGTCTACAAACGACGACTCAATCTTGATCTCGGATTCGTTGACCCCTAACTGCTCGGCAACGATCTTCTTGACGCGTTGTTCTATGTTCTCCATATTTTCGCTCCTTCCCTTATTAGCGGGTATGACCTGAATAAAAACGGGCTATTTTAACAGAAACAGTGAGGGCTAGCCCGACCGAACCCGTGATCAATTCATGTACATGCCGCCATTGACATGCAAGGTCGAGCCGGTAATGTAGGCGGCTCGGGGTGAGGCGAGGAACGCTACCGCCGCGGCAATCTCATCGGCCTGACCGAGTCGCCCGAGGGGAATCTGCCCGAGCAGCGCATCACGCTGTGCCTCCGGCAAAGCCTTGGTCATGTCGGTATCGATGAAGCCAGGCGCTACGCAATTCACAGTAATATTACGACTGCCCAGTTCGCGTGCCAGTGCGCGGCTCATTCCAGCCACACCGGCCTTGGCCGCTGCATAGTTCGCCTGGCCGGGATTGCCGGTACTCCCCACCACGGAGGTAATATTGATGATGCGCCCGTAGCGCGCCTTCATCATGCCGCGCATGACAGCCTTCGAGAGGCGAAAAACAGCGCTGAGGTTGGTGTCGATCACCGCGCCCCACTCCACATCCTTCATGCGCATGGCGAGATTGTCGCATGTGATGCCCGCGTTGTTCACTAGCACCGAGATAGCCCCGTATCTCTTTTCGATCTCAACCATGACCATTTCACAAGCAGCGGCATCGGTAACATTGAGCGTAGTTCCCCAGCCAGAAATGCTGGCCGCATCCAACGCCTGCTGTATGTCCGCGGCACCCGCCGCAGTTGTTGCTGTGCCAATCACCACGGCGCCCTCCCTGCCCAAATCGAGAGCGATGGCACGCCCGATGCCACGTGAGGCGCCCGTCACGAGCGCGACTTGACCTTTAAGCATGTTTTCTCCTACGCATCCATCACGGCAAGGGCGGCTTCCATGCCCGCCAGATCGGCCATGGCGCCGCCAGCCAAGCCATCGGCACAGCGCTTGACCAAGCCAGCCAGCACCTTCCCTGGGCCGCACTCATAAACATGGGTAATGCCTAGCGCTGCCATGGCCTGCATGGTTTCGACCCATCGCACCGGGGAAGCCGCCTGCCGTACCAGGGCCCCCTTGATTAGCAGCGGATCAGTCAAACAGGCCACATCCGAGTTATTGACCACCTTGATCTGCGGAGGCGACAGGGATAAACAGGCCAGCTTTTGCCTCAGACGCTCGGCCGCCGGCTTCATCAGTGAGCAATGAAACGGTGCCGATACGGGCAACAGGACAGCGCGCTTGGCGCCCCTTGCCTTCGCAGCTTCGGCTGCGCGCTGCACGGCAGCAGCATGGCCGGCAATGACAACCTGCTCAGGTGTGTTGAAATTGACGGCTTCCACTACCTGGCCTTGGGCACTTTCGTTGCAGACGCTTATCACAGCCGCCGAATTCAATCCGAGGATGGCAGCCATGGCCCCTTCCCCCGCAGGCACCGCCTCCTGCATAGCCTTGGCGCGGAATTCGACCAGCGGCACCGCATCTTCGAAGCGCAACACGCCGGCCACGACCAGCGCCGAATACTCCCCCAAGCTATGGCCGGCGACCATATCCGGCACCTTGCCACCCTTTTCACGCCACAGGCGATACGCTGCGATGCCCGACGTCAGCATCAACGGTTGCGTATTCACGGTTTGACCCAGCGCATCAGCGGGCCCCTCCGTCACCAAATTCCAGAGATCCCGGCCAAGCGCCCGGGAAGCTTCGTCAAATGTGCTGCGGATAACCGGACTGTCACCGTAGGCGGCCATCATCCCCAGGGATTGAGAACCTTGTCCGGGGAATACGAGAGCAAATTTCATTTCGGATTAAAACGATCAGAATTTGAGAATAACGGCACCCCAGGTAAAGCCACCACCGACGCCTTCCAGCATCAGCGTATCGCCCCGCTTGATACGCCCATCTCGTACGGCGACATCCAGAGCCAGTGGTATGGAGGCCGCCGAAGTATTGCCGTGACGGTCCACAGTGGTGATCACCTTTTCCATAGGTAGTCCAAGTTTTTTCGCCGTTGCCTGGATGATGCGGATATTCGCTTGATGCGGAATCAGCCAATCGATCTCTGCGGCAGCCATGCCGGCCCGATCAAGCACTTCACGGGCGACCTCAGCCAACACTTTGACAGCAAACTTGAACACCGCCGGACCATCCATTTTCACGAATGGCTGCCCCACCACCTTCCCACCGCAGACATTCCCCGGCACTTCGAGGATGCCATGATGCGAACCGTCGGCGTGCAGTGCGCTGGCAAGGATACCCGGGGCGTCACTGGCTTCGAGAATCACCGCGCCGGCACCATCTCCGAAGAGCACGCATGTCCCACGGTCGTTCCAGTCGAGAATACGCGAGAACACCTCCGTGCCGACTACCAGCGCACAGTGATGGCTGCCAGAATAGATGAATTTTTCCGCCACGGTCAGCGCATACGTAAAACCGCTGCAGACTGCCTGTACGTCGAACGCGGCCGCACCGCTGACCCCCAGCTTTGACTGAAGCAGGCAGGCTGTGCTTGGAAAGATGAAATCCGGAGTGGACGTGGCGAGAATGATGAGATCTATTTTTTCAGCGGATATTCCGGCGGCGGCAATGGCTTTCTGACTGGCCTCGACAGCCAAGTCGCTTGCCATCTGGCCATCACCGGCAATGTGCCGACTGCGAATGCCGGTTCGTTCTACGATCCACTCGTCCGACGTGTCGACGCCGCGCGCAACCAGATCGTTGTTGCTCAGCGCCAGCGTCGGCAGGTAGCTGCCCGTACCGGTTATGCGCGCATGCATTACTGCACCATTTGCGGCGTATTTCGCATCATGCGTTCGCTGATGCGTTCGACTAGTCGATTACGTGCCGCTTCCGCGGCTCGCTCAATGGCTTTTGCAAAAGCCATTTGATCGGCCGAACCGTGGCTCTTGACGACAATGCCGCGCAATCCGAGCAGGCTCGCTCCGTTGTAGCGGCGCGGATCAACGCGCTTCTTGAAGCCGTTGAGCGCCGGCAAAGCAAGTAGCGCGGCAACTTTTCTGAATGGGTTGCGGCTGAATTCCTCGCGCAGGAAAGTAGCCACCATATGAGCAAGCCCCTCCGACGTTTTCAACAGGACATTGCCGACAAAACCATCGCAAACCACAATATCCGTCGTGCCCTTGTAGATATCAGTGCCTTCGACATTACCGTAAAAATTCAAGCCGCTCTCTTTCAACAATTCGCCGGCCTGTTTCACCACTTCGTTACCCTTGATATCCTCTTCGCCGATGTTGAGCAAACCGACCGTGGGACGCTCCTTGTGCTCCACGGCAGAAACCAGCAGGTCAGCCATGATGCCAAATTGCAGAAGATGCTGTGGTTCGCAGTCTACGTTCGCTCCCAGATCGAGAACATAGGTATAGCCCTTCATGGTCGGCAGAATGCTGGCGATGGCCGGCCGATCGATACCAGGCAAGGTCTTGAGGACAAAACGGGAAATCGCCATCAGTGCCCCAGTGTTCCCCGCCGAGACGGCAGCCTGCGCCTTCCCGGCCTTGACCAGATCGACCGCCACCCGCATGGATGAATCTTTCTTGATGCGCAGCGCGGCGGCAATGGGATCATCCATGCCGACCACTTCGGTAGCCGCGCGGAAGTGCAATCTATCCCCGAAGCGCGGCTTTTCCCTTGCCACAAACTCCTCTATCTCCGCGGGTAGGCCGACCAGAATTACGTTCGCCCGATCGTCGTGCAGCAGGAAATGGATAACTGCCGGCAGCGTAACGGAAGGACCGAAATCGCCGCCCATGCAGTCGATCGCGATGGTGACGTCCATCGACGCGCTATCTGTTCGGGTGGGGGTCGGCGACGGCCATACCACGAAGGTTAGCCGCCACCCAGGGATTACTCGTCCTTGGTCTTGACGATCTTCTTGCCGCGATAATAGCCACTCTGGCTGATGTGGTGGCGCAGATGGATTTCACCGGTAGTCGGCTCAACGGCCAACGGCGGATTGGTCAGGAAGTCATGCGCGCGGCGCATGCCACGCTTCGAAGGCGACTTCTTATTTTGTTGAACAGCCATGTTGTACTCCTCAAAAACTTAATCAAAAAAACTAGTTGCGCTTGAGCTGGGCCAACTGCGCAAACGGTGAAACCTCTTTCGCTGCCACCGCCGCCCCCGGAGGTGCGCAACGTGCATGCCTGGGCGAGATCGGCAAAGCCAGCAGAATCTCTTCCTCAAGCAGCGGTGCAAGATCCAGTTCGCACGATGCCTCGATCGCGTCACAGGCTTCGTCCTCCAGACCGCCGACTTGATCGTCAGCAGGCCAAGGCAAACCCGGCTCGACCAGCATCACCCGGCTGGCCACGCTTAAAGCAAACTCAAGTGCACCCAAACAACGTTGGCAAGTCAGTTGCATCGCCCCGTCGAGCTTAAGGATCAGGAAGGCTTCTCTTCCCACAGTCTTGCCAGACACCACGAAATTCAGGCTGCGGGAAGAATCAAAAAGCACTTCACCAAGCCGTGGCAGATTGCTGAGTTGAAGACGGCCGGACAAGGTCCCATGCCGTCGAGCAAACTCAAGGCTGTCGATGACCATGCCCCGTTGCCACATAAGCGTGAAATGATATCATTTCACGACTTTTCCTGTCAAAAGAATAACATCCGGAACCTGGACGAACCTCATGCCCCGCCTCATTCTTGCCTCTACTTCCGCCTATCGCCGTGAATTGCTGTCCCGCCTGCAGATACCGTTCGAAATTGCCGATCCGCAGACAGACGAATCCGTGTTGCCGGGAGAAGGCCCCGCGACCACGGCAGAAAGACTGGCCGTCGCCAAGGCCCAAGCCGTTGCCAACCGCTTCCCTGATGCCCTGATCATCGGCAGCGATCAGGTCGCATTCATGGGCAATCAACGCTTTGGCAAACCATTGATACACGAAAGGGCTGTCGCGCAATTGCAATCGATGCGCGGCCATACCGTCACTTTTCATACCGGTTTGTGCCTTCATAACAGCGCCTCCGGCCGCAACCAAGTCTGCGGCGTGCCAACCGAGGTGACTTTCCGGCAATTGAGCGATGAGGAGATCGAGAGATACCTTGACAAGGAACAGCCCTATCACTGCGCCGGCAGCGCCAAATCCGAGGGGCTGGGCATAGCCATGCTGTCCAGCATGCGCGGCGATGATCCCAATGCCCTCATCGGTCTGCCACTGATCGCACTCTGCGGGATGCTGCGCGCCGAGGGCTTGCAAATACCCTGATGTCGCCAGGCACGCTTTACCTTGTTCCCAGCTCCCTCGGCGTAAGCAGAACAGACGCCGTATTTCCCCCCGGTGTGCTGCGTATCGCACGCGGCCTACGCTATTTCATTGTCGAGAACGCCAAATCCGCGCGAGCCGAACTCAAGCAGATTGAAATCGAGCATCCGATCCAGGATATCGACATCAGGGTATTGCCGCACGAACCGAAACAGGCCGACCTCGACGCACTGCTCGCGCCCCTGCTCGCGGGGCAGTCAGCCGGCCTGATGTCAGAGGCGGGAGTACCAGCGGTAGCAGACCCCGGTGCCTTGGTGGTACGTGCGGCTCATGCCGCAGCCATTTGTATTAAGCCGCTAGTGGGCCCCTCAAGTCTGTTGCTGGCGTTGATGGCTTCCGGTCTGAATGGGCAATGTTTTGCCTTCCATGGCTATCTGCCGGTGCGTGAGCCGGAACGTGGCAAACGCATCGCAGAACTGGAGCGCGAATCGCACAGCGAAAACAGGACGCAAATGTTTATCGAGACGCCCTACCGCAACCCCGCATTGTTCGGTGCCCTGCTGCAGACCTGCCGGTACGATACTCTGCTGTGCCTGGCTTCGGGCTTGACAACCGCAGGCGAATACATCGAGACAAAGCCGATTGTTGCCTGGCGCAAAGGCCAGCCCCCGTCTTTCGAAAAGAAGCCAACCGTATTCCTGCTACTGGCGAACTGACTACCTCAGCCCGACCCTGCCGAGGGCATTCATGATGCCCTCGGCCATGTCAGCGCCGAACTGTCTGGCAAAGCGCTCGGTCAGGCTAGCCCGCATCGTGTAGTCGAGAATATCTTCAGCCTTGATCACTTCCCGCGCAACGTACTCCACGCTACCCAGCTCGTCGGCAAGGCCGAGTTCAATGCTCTTGGCCCCCGTCCACATCAGACCGCTGAACAGCTCGGGAGTCTCCTTCAGGCGTTTGCCGCGGCCCTTGCGCACGACATCAATGAACTGCTTGTGGATATCGTCGAGTAGAAGCTGGGCATGCTGCTTCTGTTCGTCGTCTTGCGGTGAGAAGGGGTCCAGGAAACCCTTGTTCCGGCCCGCCGTCAGCAAGCGCCGCTCGACCCCCAGCTTGTCCATTGTTCCGGTAAAGCCGAAACCATCCATCAGCACACCGATCGAACCGACAACACTGGCCTTGTCCACGTAGATCCTGTCAGCCGCTGCCGCTATGTAATAGCCGCCGGATGCACAGACGTCCTCTACCACGGCGTACAGGGGAATAGCAGGATACTTGGCACGCAGGCGGCGCATTTCATCGTTGATGATGCCGGACTGGACGGGACTGCCACCGGGGCTGTTGATGCGCAGGATCACACCCTGCGTACCCTTGTCCTTGAAAGCGGCCTGCAATGCCTCGGTGATCTTCTCAGCGCTGGCCTCGCCCGTCGGCTTGATGACACCGTTCAATTGGATCAGCGCCGTATGCCTCTTGCCATCGCCGAGCTTGTCGGCGGCGCCCCCCCAATCTCCCAGTGCTACGATCAGGAAAGTCAGATAAGCAAAGCCAAGAAGCTTGAAGAAAATCCCCCAGCGTCGGCGGCGCTTCTGCTCCGCGAGTGTTTCCAGTGCCAGTTTCTCGATGATCTTCCGCTCCCAGGCGGGATCGTTGCTGCCAGGCGTGTCAGACATGTTGTGTTGGTCTCAATTTCAGGTAAATACCGTCATCCAGTTCGCAGACTTCCAGTTGCGTCAGACGGGCACCGCGACAAGGCCCGGCAATGCACTTGCCGCTGTCGGGCAGGTAGGTTGCGCCATGCGTCGCGCAAAACAAGTATAGCCCGGTTTCGTCGAAGAACGCCCCGGGTTGCCAGTCGAGTTCGATGCCGATGTGTGCACAGCGGTTGAGGTAGCCGTACACCCGACCACCATGCCGCACGACGAAAGCGGACTGCGGCCCGGCTTCCGTGGTGATCTCAAAGCGAAAGCCTTTGCCGCCATTGACCAGCGAGCTGCTGGGGCAAATCATCCGTGTCGTCTCAGCCATTCCGCCAACTGCCCAAGCTCGTCAAACAGTCCTAGAGGCCGTTCCGCCTGCAACGCTTCTCGGGCGTGCGCACCATAACCGACCGCCAGTGCACCAACGCCGGCATTCTTCGCCATCTGCAAGTCATGTGTCGTGTCGCCGATCATCAACGTCTGCCCTGACACCATATCCAGTTCATCCATGATTTCCCACAGCATGTCCGGAGCAGGTTTCGAACTGCACTCATCGGCACAACGCGTAGCATGGAAATAGCCCTTGAGACCGGAGGCTTCCAGAGCGCGATTCAAGCCGAGACGGCTCTTGCCAGTAGCGACCCCCAGCAAACACCCGCTTCCGGACAGTTCCTCCACCAATTCCCGGGCACCGAAAAAAAGCGATAGCTCGTGATCCTTGGCAAGATAATGATGCCGATAACGCTCGGCAATTCGCGGGTACTCGCGCGCCGGCACGCCCGGCATGGCTTGCGACAAGGCATCGTGCAGGCCAAGGCCAATCACCTGTCTTGCGGTCTTCTCGTCAGGAGGGAGCAGGCCAAGGTCGGTCGCCGCTGCCTGCATGCAAGCGACGATCGCTCCGGCTGAATCAAGCAGCGTACCGTCCCAGTCAAACACCACTAATCGGTAATTCCGCCCCATAGTCCCGTTTCTCGTGTGCATCAAGCCGGCTTAAGAAATTCTGCAGGTCTGCAGGCAGTTCCGCCGTCAGTTCCAATCGCTCCCCAGTAGCAGGATGATCGAATTCCAACTGGGCTGCGTGCAGGAACATGCGGTCGAGGCCCTGCTTTTGCAAGACTTTGTTCAGCGCGAAATCGCCGTACTTGTCGTCACCGCAAAGCGGGAAGCCCAAGTGGGCCAGATGGACGCGGATCTGGTGTGTTCTTCCGGTTTCCAGCGCCACCCCGACCAGGCTGAAATTCTCCCAGCGGGCAAGCAACCGCACAATGCTGTGTGCCGCCTTGCCTTCCCCCGACACGCTCACCCGACGCTCGCCTGCCTCGTTCAGATACTTGAGTAGCGCGAACCTGACGTGTCGCAATGGCTCACGCCAACGACCCTTGACCAGGGCCAGGTAGCGTTTTTTGATACGCCCCGTGCGGAACATCTCGTGCAAGGCCGTCAGCGTCGTACGTTTCTTGGCGACCAGCAGCAGCCCAGAGGTTTCCCGGTCGAGCCGATGGGCTAGTTCGAGGAGGCGCGCCTGAGGCCTTTGCCGGCGCAATTGCTCGATGACCCCAAAACTCACCCCGCTGCCACCATGCACCGCCATCCCGGACGGCTTGTTGACCACCAATAGTCCCTCGTCCTCATAGGCAATGCGGTGCTCCCGGCCGACCGGCACGACTGGTTTATGGTCTAAGTCAAGCTGCAAGGGGGGGATACGCACCTCATCACCCATGTGCAGCCGGTATTCCGGGCCGACTCGTTTGCTATTGACCCGTACTTCTCCGCTTCTGAGGATGCGATAGATGTGACTTTTCGGCACGCCCTTGCTGACGCGTAGCAGGTAATTGTCAATGCGCTGCCCCTCCGCCTCCTCGCCGATTCGCCGACGGGTAACGGGCGCTTTGCTTAACTCCTTCATTTTGAATATACTGTCGGCTGGTTTGCCCATCCTTGGGGGACCCACCATGAAGAATAGTTCCGGTGGGTTCCGGATGCGTGCCCCATGACCCGAAGTGGCTTGGACGGCGCGCCTAGGATGCAGTCGAATTGAACCGGCTAGAGCATACCGGCATACCAGCACACCACTCAAAGGTTAATTCGCTCACCGCAAGCAGCGATACTACTTGAATTGCGCGCACCACTACAAACAAAACACCCCGTCCTGATATCACCTCAGGATGAAAAGACGAACCCGATATTAGTTTGCCCTTGATGCCTTTGATGATTTCAAACCAGCCAAACTAAAATAATCCGCCTGAATCGGATGCGGTTTGTCTCCCCGTGTTTGCGCGCGGGAGAACATAACAATGAAACGCATGCTGTTCAATGCGACGCAGGCCGAGGAACTCCGCGTCGCGATCGTCGATGGTCAGAAACTCATAGATCTCGACATCGAATCGGCCGCCAAGGAACAACGCAAGAGCAACATCTACAAGGCCGTGATCACCCGCATCGAGCCCAGCCTCGAAGCGGCCTTTGTCGATTACGGTGCCGAACGGCACGGCTTTCTCCCCTTCAAGGAAGTCTCGCGCGCCTATTTCAAGGAAGGTGTCGAGCCGAACCGCGCGACCATCAAGGAAGCCCTCAAGGAAGGCCAGGAACTCATCGTCCAGGTCGACAAAGACGAGCGCGGCAACAAGGGCGCAGCGCTGACTACCTTTATCTCGCTGGCGGGGCGCTATCTGGTCTTGATGCCGAACAACCCGCGTGGCGGCGGTGTCTCGCGCCGCATCGAGGGCGAGGATCGCAACGAGCTGCGCGATGTCATGGACCAGCTCGAAGTGCCCCAGGGCATGAGTCTGATCGCCCGCACCGCCGGCATCGGCCGCGGCGCCGAAGAACTGCAGTGGGATCTTAACTATCTGCTGCAACTGTGGCGCGCCATCGACGGTGCCGCCGGCAGCCAGAAGGGTGCTTTCCTCATCTACCAGGAAGGCAGCTTGGTCATCCGCGCCATCCGCGACTATTTCCAGCCGGACATCGGCGAAATCCTCATCGATACCGACGACGTTTTCGAGCAGGCGCAGCAGTTCATGAGCCATGTCATGCCGGCGACCGTCTCACGCATTAAACGCTATCACGATGATGTGCCGTTGTTCTCGCGCTTCCAGATCGAGCACCAGATCGAAACCGCCTTCGGCCGGCAGGTCACACTGCCCTCCGGTGGCGCCATCGTCGTCGATCACACTGAGGCGCTGGTGTCCGTAGATGTCAACTCCGGCCGTGCCACCCGGGGCGCCGACATCGAGGAAACTGCCCTACGCACTAACCTCGAGGCTGCTGACGAGATTGCCCGCCAGTTGCGTTTGCGTGATTTGGGCGGCCTCATCGTCATCGACTTCATAGACATGGAAAACCCGCGTGCCCAGCGCGAGGTGGAGAATCGCCTACGCGATGCGCTGCACTTCGACCGTGCCCGCGTCCAGACCGGCAAGATCTCGCGCTTCGGCCTGCTTGAGCTGTCGCGCCAGCGCCTGCGCCCGGCACTTGCCGAGATGACCTACATTCCCTGTCCACGCTGCACCGGCACGGGGCATATCCGCAGCACCGAATCCGCCGCTCTGCATATCCTGCGTATCCTTGAAGAAGAGACGATGAAGGAGAACACCGGAGCCGTGCATGTGCAGATTCCGGTCGATGTCGCCACCTTCCTGCTCAACGAGAAGCGTGACGACATCCGTACCATCGAATTGCGCCACAAGGTCAATATCGTTCTGATCCCGAACATCCACCTCGAAACACCGGCCCACGAGATCGTCCGGTTGCGTCACGACCAGTTGAATCAGGAAGACCAAGTCGTGCCGAGTTACAAGATGGTCGAAGCGCCGCCGACCGAGGCCTATCAGCCCCCTTCGGCGCAGAATGAGGTGCGGCCCGGCCGTCCGGAAGCTGCCGTCAGAGGCATCACCCCCTCTCAGCCGGCACCGATTGTCGAGCCCAAGGCCGCCGCGCCCCTGCCCCAGACCACTCAATCAAGCACGACAGGGCAAGCCGGCATCATCGACAAGATCTTTGGCTGGTTCCGTGGCAATCGCAAGGCTGAAACGGTAGCCGTCACCCCGGTCGAAGCGCCCACCCGCCGCGAACAGACGCGTGAAGGCCGTAGCGACCGCGGTCGCGGTCGTAGCGAGCGTGGCCGTCAGGAACCGCGCAGTCAGCAATCCCAGCGTCCGGAGCAGGAAGCGCGCAGCGAACGCCGTCCGCGTCAGGAACGTACTGACCAGGCAGAGCGCAGCCCGCGTGGTGAGCCAGCTGAGCAACAGGGAGCAGAACCACGCCAGCCGCGGCAACCGCGGCAACCGCGGCAACAGGAACAGCGCCCGCCGCAGGCAAGCGCGTCAGCAAGCGCACCTCTCGCAGGAGCATTGGAATCGCCCTCCTCGGATACGCCTCCGGAGCAGCAGGAAGAACGCCGGAGCCGTCGCGGCCGTCGCGGCCGCGGCAAGGATCGCGCCGAGCGCCGTCCTGAGGGGCAGGAAACCGAGGCTGTACAGGCCGTTGCCATAACCGAGGAGCAGGCCATCCCCCAGGAGACCATGCCCGAGGAGACTGTGCCCCAAGCGGCCGAACAGGGTCCTATGGCTATTGCTCCGGTTACTGTGGAAGTACCTGCACTCGAGTCGGCCCCGGCACCCGTCGCCTTGCCTACTGAAGACAAAGCTGCAGAAGAGGATGTCGCCAGCCCGCCTGCCGAGCCGGCTTTGGCTCCTGTTCCTGTAGTAATGGAAACCCAGGCGCCGGAAGCAGTAATTGCCGAGTCCGTGCCCGTATCGATGCCGATGGTGCAGCCCACCCCTGTTTCCATGCCGACACCCGTCAAGCCGCAGGTCGATATCGCCGTTTCCTTACAGGAGAGCGGCCTGGTGCTTGTGGAAACCAGCAGGGACAAGTCTTCGGTGCCGCCGCCATCTGAACCGGAAGTTCGCCTAGGCCGCAAACCCAAGCCCGCTGCCATTATCAGCAACGAGCCCTTGATGCTGGTGGAAACCCACAAGTAATAGCGGGTATTGCGGCACAATAAGGGCAATAAGGCCAGCACATGCTGGCCTTATTCATTTGCAGCGTATCGCCTCGATCAAGCCGAGCGCTGCATCCTCGGCCATGTCCAGCACGAGTTCGAATCCCTGCTCACCGCCAAAATAGGGATCGGGCATTTCGTCGGTATCGAAGCGTGACGAGTAGCTCATGAACAGTCCCAGTTTCGCATGGTGCTCGGGACGCGCGCTGCGCTTCAGCAAGGCGAGATTGTCATGATCCATTGCCAGTAGCAAATCGAATCGCTCAAAGTCTTCCGGAACCACCTTGCGCGCCCGCAGGGCAGACAGGTCAATGCCCCGCTTCAGGGCCGCAGCACAGGTACGCGGATCCGGCGGGTTACCTATATGGTACCCGTGTGTTCCTGCAGAATCTACATTAATTAACTCATTTATTACATTGTTTTTAATAAGCTTTAGTGCAATGCCTTCTGCTGTTGGAGAGCGGCAGATATTGCCCATGCAGACGAAAAGAATGCGCTTCATTTCAGGCCTTTGTTACCGGACACATCGTGTTCCTCAAAGCCGAACGCAAGCCGTTTCAGGCGGAACAGTTCATTGCGTGCGACCGCAGCTTCCTCGAACTCCAGATTCCGCGCGCACTCTTGCATGCGTTTTTCCAGGCGGCGGATTTCCCGCGCCAGGGACTTCTCGTCCATCGCTTCGTAGCGCGCACGCTCCTGCGCCACCTCCAGGGCTTCGCTGGCAATCTCATGGTCGTATACGCCGTCGATGATGTCCTTGATGCGCTTCGTGACGCTTTTGGGCGTGATGCCGTTCGCCTCGTTGAAGATCAGTTGTTTCGCGCGCCGCCGCTCGGTTTCGGCGATGGCGCGACTCATGGAATTCGTCCTTCTGTCGGCATAGAGGATGGCCGTCCCGTTGATATGGCGTGCCGCCCTGCCCATCGTCTGTATCAGCGAACGCTCGGAACGCAGGAACCCCTCCTTGTCCGCATCGAGGATGGCGACCAGGGATACCTCGGGGATATCCAGTCCTTCACGCAACAGATTGATCCCGACCAGCACGTCGAATTCACCCAGGCGCAGGTCACGAATAATTTCCACGCGCTCCACGGTTTCGATGTCCGAATGCAGGTAGCGCACCCGGATGCCGTTCTCTCCCAGATAGTCGGTCAGGTCCTCGGACAGGCGCTTGGTCAGGGTAGTCACCAGCACACGCTCGTTGTTCGCGGTGCGCAGCTTGATCTCGCCAAGTAGATCATCCACCTGGGTTGAAGCCGGCCGTACGATCACCTGGGGATCGACCAATCCGGTCGGCCGCACCACCTGCTCCACCACCTGGGACTGGTGGGTCTGCTCATAGTCCGCCGGTGTCGCAGAAACGAAGACTGTCTGCGGCATCAGCTTCTCGAACTCGTCGAAGCGTAGCGGCCGGTTGTCGAGGGCGGAAGGCAGGCGGAAACCGTATTCGACCAGGTTTTCCTTGCGCGAGCGGTCGCCCTTGTACATGCCGCCCAGCTGTGGCACGGTGACATGCGACTCGTCAATGAACATGATCGAATCCGGCGGCAGGTAGTCGATCAGCGTCGGCGGCGGTTCGCCGGGCCGGCGCCCGGACAGATGGCGCGAGTAATTCTCGATGCCCTTGCAGAAACCCAGCTCGTTCAACATCTCCAGATCGAAACGGGTGCGCTGCTCGATGCGCTGGCATTCCACGAGTTTCTGGTTCTTCTGATACGTCTCGATCCGTTCGCGCAACTCGAGCTTGATGGCTTCGACGGCTCGAAGCACGGTCTCGCGCGGCGTGACATAGTGGCTGGAGGGATACACCGTGAAGCGCCCCAGCTTCTGCCGCATGTGGCCGGTCAGCGGATCGAACAGTTGCAACGACTCGATTACGTCATCGAACAATGACAGGCGCAAGGCATATTCGGCGTTCTCGGCAGGAAAGATGTCGATCACATCGCCGCGCACCCTGAATGTGCCGCGATGGAAGTCCACCTCGTTTCTTTCATACTGCATCTCGGCCAGGCGCCTGATGACGTCGCGCTGGCCGATATGCTCCCCCTCCCGCAGGTGCAGGATCATGCCGTGATAGTCGACCGGATCGCCGATACCGTAGATGGCCGAGACGGTGCCGACGATCAGGACATCGCGCCGCTCAAGCAGGGACTTGGTAGCGGACAAGCGCATCTGTTCGATGTGCTCGTTGATCGAGGAATCCTTCTCGATAAACAGATCGCGTGAGGGAACGTAGGCCTCGGGCTGGTAGTAATCGTAGTAGGAAACGAAATACTCAACGGCATTCTCCGGGAAGAACTCGCGAAACTCCGAGTAGAGCTGCGCCGCCAGCGTCTTGTTCGGTGCCAGCACCATTGCCGGCCGACCGAGCCGGGCGACGACGTTGGCCATGGTGTAGGTCTTGCCCGAACCGGTGACGCCGAGCAGGGTCTGGTACATCAGACCATCCTGAATACCTTCGACCAGTTTTTCGATGGCTTCCGGTTGATCGCCGGCCGGCAGAAACGGCTGATGCAGGGAAAACGGACTATTGGGAAAGGTGACGGCCACGCGAAGGTACGCACTGTGTGACGAAGACGAATTCTAGCAAGCCGGGCGGGGCTCACGCGCCTCGAGTTTCCCGGAGAACAGGCTAGCAGCAACGATCATCGCGCCGCCGGCCCACTCCTGCAGGCTCATGGCCTCCTCTGCCAGCCACCACGATGCCAGGGCAGCGACCACCAGTTCAAAGAGGAAGATGACGATGGCCTGATTGGCGGGCGTATGCGTCAAGCCGTACTGGACGAAAAGATTTGTCGCCAGCAGTACCAGCCCAATCACGCCGACGAGCAGCCAGCCAGCCGGCGGCGGCATGGCGACCAGGCCCGGCTCGAACAGCAGAACGCACAGCCCGACCGTGACCACGCCTGCAAAAACCGCCATCGATTTCATCTCGATGGACAAGTCATGTGCCTTGCGGATGAGGACATTGGTCAGGGCGAAAAGAAAACCGGCCACCAGACCGAGCCATTCCGCGCCCCCCTTCGGCAGGGGCATGCCCGTCTGCGGCCGCCACAACATGACGATCGCGCCGGCCAACGACAATGCAATCACCGCCGTACCGTGGCGACTGACTTTCTCCTGCAGCAGCAGCCGCGCCAGCAGGACGGTCCACAGCGGCGCCAGATAGAACATGAGCAGCACCTGCATCACCTCGCCATGCACGGTCGCCAGGACATAGCCCAGGTTGCAACCGCCGGCGACCAGCGCAATCGACGCCAGCATCCAGCTTGGCCGGAAACCGGCCAGCTGGCGGCGAAAGAGCAGGAAACCGAGAAGGAACGCCACGAAATAGGTCAGCGTGGCCCCCAGCGCGGCGGAAACCGCCATTTCTTTCAGCGCACGGTAGGGATACCAGACAAGGCCCCATACCGTCGCCCCGGCGAGCAACGAAACCAATGCAACGGTGTTTTTCTTGGCCGGCATGACAGGCGCACTTATAATTCGCGTTTCCGACAAGAAGCGGCAGACAGAATCACGCCGCGGACAAGTAGCATAAAAACCAGGGCTGGCACCAGAGTGAACCCCAACCTCGACAAGCTGCACCCCTACCCGTTCGAAAAGCTGCGGCAACTGCTCCACGGCATCCAGCCGCCCGGCGGACTGCGCGAGATCCGCCTGTCCATCGGCGAACCGCAGCATGAAACGCCGGCTTTCATCAAGGACGCGCTCGCCGACAATCTCAAGGGCCTGGCGAATTATCCCACGACTGCCGGCAGTGATGCCCTGCGCGGTGCCATCGCCGCCTGGCTCAGCCGCCGCTACGATATCCCTGCACCTGACGCGCAGGAACAGATCCTGCCGGTGAACGGCTCGCGCGAGGCGCTGTTCGCCATTGCCCAGTGCGTCGTCGATCCCACGCGCGGCGACGCACTGGTGCTCAGCCCAAACCCCTTCTACCAGATCTACGAAGGCGCTGCCCTCCTCGCCGGCGCGCAGCCGGTATTCCTCAATCAACTGTCCGGGAACGGCTTCAAATCGGATTTCGATGCCATTCCCGCATTGACCTGGAAGCGCATCCAGCTGGTCTATGTCTGCTCGCCGGGCAATCCAACCGGGAAAGTGCTCAGCCTGGATGAATGGAAGCACCTGTTCGCGCTGGCCGACCGGCACGGCTTCGTCATCGCCAGCGACGAATGCTACTCGGAGATCTATTTCGACGAAACCGCACCGCCGCTGGGCGTGCTGCAGGCGGCGCACGCGCTCGGCCGCGACGATTACCGCGGCATCGTCATGTTCTCCAGCCTCTCCAAGCGCAGCAATGTGCCCGGCCTGCGCTCCGGCTTCGTCGCGGGCGATGCCGACCTCTTGAAGCGTTTCTGGCTCTACCGTACCTATCAGGGCTGCGCCATGAGTCCGCCCGTGCAGCATGCCAGTGCCATGGCCTGGGGCGACGAGGCGCATGTGCGCGAGAACCGCCGCCTCTATCGACAGAAATTCGATGCCGTGACCCCGCTCCTGGCCGCGCACCTCGAGACGGCGCTCCCAGACGCCGGCTTCTACCTGTGGGCGCGCACGCCGATCGCCGACACCGAGTTCGCCCTCGGCCTGCAGCGTGAATATAATGTGACCGTACTGCCCGGCAGCTATCTTGCCCGCGAATCGGGTGGCATCAACCCAGGCGCGAACCATGTGCGCATCGCGCTGGTGGCGTCCTACGAGGAATGCCTGGAAGCGGCGCGGCGAATCGAGATTTTTTGCAGGAAACTTTAAAGGGACCCCCATGCAGGATTATCAGAAGATCATCGACCAGGCCTGGGAAGACCGCGCCGACATCCAGCCCGGCAAGGCACCGGCCAAAGTGGGCGAGGCGGTCGAATTCGTCCTCGCCCAGCTCGACCTAGGCAAGCTGCGCGTGGCAGAAAAGATCGACGGCCAATGGGCCACGCACCAGTGGATCAAGAAGGCGGTCCTCCTCTCCTTCCGTCTCGAGGACAATCGCATCATGGACGGCGGCGCCCTGCGCTACTGGGACAAGGTGCCGACCAAGTTCCAGAAGTACGACCAGGAGCAGTTCGCGCGCGGCGGCTTCCGCGTCGTGCCCGGCGCCGTGGTGCGCCGCGGCTCCTACATCGGCCGCAACGTGGTGCTGATGCCCGCCTTCGTGAACATCGGCGCCTATGTCGACGAAGGCACCATGGTCGACACCTGGGCGACGGTCGGTTCCTGCGCGCAGATCGGCAAGAACGTGCACCTATCCGGCGGCGTCGGCATCGGCGGCGTGCTGGAACCGCTGCAGGCCAATCCAACCATCATCGGCGACAACTGTTTCGTCGGCGCCCGCTCCGAGGTGGTCGAAGGCGTCATCCTCGAGGACGATTGCGTCATCTCCATGGGTGTGTTCATCGGCCAGAGCACGCGCATCTACAACCGCGAGACGGGCGAGATCGCCTACGGCCGCGTGCCGGCAGGCTCGGTCGTCGTATCCGGCAGCCTGCCGTCGGCCGACGGCAAGTACAGCCTATACTGTGCCGTCATCGTCAAGCAGGTGGACGCCAAGACGCGCGCCAAGGTCGGCATCAACGAGTTGCTGCGCGGCATCTGATCCGATTCCCCCGACGGGAGGCAAGCCATGATCTTCGAAAAGCTCTTCCACCTGATGGCCGAGAAGAAGGCCTCGGACATCTTCGTGTCCGCCGGCGCGCCCATTCACATCAAGATCCAGGGCAGCACCATCCCCATCAATCAGCAGATCATGGATCCGGCCACCATTCAGAAAATGGCCTACGAGATGCTGAAGCCGGAACAGATCCGCAGTTTCGAGGAGGAGAAGGAGATCAACCTCTCTTTCGGCATCCGCGACGTCGGCAATTTTCGCGTGAACATGTTCTGGCAGCGCGGCACCATCGCCATTGTGGTGCGCTTCATCCAGGGCGAAATTCCCAAACTGGACGAACTCGGCCTGCCCAAGGTTCTGGAAGAAGTCATCATGGAGAAGCGCGGGCTGGTGCTGGTCGTCGGCTCGACCGGTTCGGGGAAATCCACCACTCTGGCTGCCATGCTCGATCACCGCAACAGCAACCGCTCAGGACACATCCTGACGGTGGAGGACCCGATCGAGTATCTGTTCAAGCACAAAAAATCGGTGGTGAACCAGCGCGAGATCGGCCTCGATACCAAGGCTTGGGAAAACGCCCTGAAGAATGCCATGCGCCAGGCGCCGGACTGCATCCTCATCGGCGAAATCCGCGACAAGGAAGCCATGGCGGCGGCGCTCGCCTACGCCCAGACGGGCCACCTGTGCCTCGCCACGCTACACGCCAACAACAGCTACCACGCGCTCAACCGCATCTTCAACTTCTATCCCATGGAAAACCGGCCGGCACTGTTTCTCGACCTGTCGGTCAGCCTGAAGTGCATCATTTCCCAGCGCCTGGTGAAGGCGCCAAACGGCACGCGCTTGCCGGCCATAGAGATCCTGCTGAATACGCGCCACATCCAGGAACTGATCGAAAAGGGGGAAATGAACGGCATCAAGGAGGCCATGGAGCAAAGCCTGGCGCCCGGCTCGCAGACCTTCGAGCAGGACCTGTTCCGGCTCTACAAGGAAAACATCATCACCCTGGACGAGGCGCTGGCGAATGCCGACTCACCGACCAACCTGTCCTGGCTCATCAATAACTCGCAGTTGGGTGCGCCTTCACCGAACGACAAGAAATCCAGTGCGCCCGCTCCAGCGCTGGATTTCGATCAGGCGAATGCCGGCGCCTCCTTCACTGAATTCACACTCAACGTAGACGACGCCGCCGGATAATGCCCGCTTCGACCTTCGAGCTCGCCTGCGAGTTGATCGCTCGCCATTCCGTCACGCCCGAAGACGGCGGTTGCATGGATGTCGTCGCCCGACACCTGGCACCGCTCGGATTCCAACTGGAGCGTATGGATCGCGGACGTGTCTCAAATCTGTGGGCGCGTCGCGGCAGTCGGGGACCGGTTCTGTGCTTCGCCGGCCATACCGACGTGGTGCCGACCGGCCCGCTCGACCAATGGCATGGCGACCCCTTCAAGCCCGAAGTGCGCGACAGTTTTCTCTATGGGCGCGGTGCGGCGGACATGAAGAGCAGCATCGCCGCCTTCGTCACCGCGGTGGAGCGCTTTACCGCACGCCAGCCCGATCACGCCGGCGCCATCGCCTTGTTGCTGACTTCCGATGAAGAGGGGCCCGCCCTGGACGGCACCGTACGTGCGGTAGACACCCTCAAAGCACGCGGTGAAACACTCGATTACTGCATCGTCGGCGAGCCGACTTCAGCCAAGTGCCTGGCCGACACCATTAAGAACGGCCGTCGGGGTTCATTGGCCGGCAAGCTCATCGTCAAAGGCATTCAGGGCCACATTGCCTATCCCCATCTCGTCAGGAATCCGATACACGAAGTGGCGCCGGCGCTGGCCGAACTGGCGGCTACGGTATGGGATGACGGCAACGAGTATTTCCCGCCCACATCCTGGCAGGTGTCCAATTTCCACGCCGGCACCGGCGCCGACAATGTCGTGCCCGGCACGGCGGAAATCCTCTTCAACTTCCGTTTCTCCACCGCCAGTACGCCGGATGGATTGAAAGCGCGGGTGCACGCCATCCTCGACCGTCACGGCATCGAGTACGCGCTCGACTGGACCCTCTCGGGCAGGCCCTACCTCACGCCGCGTGGCAAACTGGTCGGAGTGGTGTCGCAATCCATCCGCGAAGTCGCCGGCATCGAAACCGAACTATCCACCAGCGGCGGCACCTCCGACGGCCGCTTCATTGCCGACATCTGCCCCGAAGTCATCGAACTGGGACCACTCAACGCCACCATCCACAAGATCGACGAGTGCATCGCCGTCGCCGACATTGAGCAGTTGTCGCGCATCTACGAACGCATACTTGATCTGGCACTGAAATGATTCCGCCCGAACTGGTCACGCTGCGCGACTTCCTGCGCTGGGCGGTCAGCCGCTTCAACGCGGCGGGACTGCACTTCGGCCACGGCACACAGAATGCATACGACGAAGCGGCCTATCTCCTGCTGCACGCCCTGCACCTTCCGCTCGATCGCATCGAACCCTTCCTCGATGCCGCCCTGACGGAAAACGAGCGCGAAACCATTTTTGCCCTGCTGAATCGACGCATCGAGGAGCGCATCCCAGCCGCCTATCTGACACGCGAAGCCTGGCTGGGCGATTTCCCCTTTTATGTTGACGAGCGGGTGATCGTGCCCCGCTCGCACATCGCCGAACTGTTGCTGGACGCTCCCCTGTCACCCTGGATCAGCGATGCCGGGGCAGTCGGCTCGGCGCTCGACTTGTGCACTGGCTCGGGCTGCCTGGCTATTCTGCTGGCGCATGCCTTTCCGAAAGCCCGCATCGATGCCGTCGACATCTCGGTGGAAGCCCTTGAAGTCGCCGCGCGCAATGTGGCCGATTATCAACTGGACGAGCGCATTGAACTGATCCGTTCGGACCTCTTTGCTGGTCTCGCAGGCCGGCGTTACGACCTCATCATTTCCAACCCTCCCTATGTCACGGGAGCCTCCATGCTCGCTCTGCCAGCCGAATACCGCCATGAGCCGACGCTGGCACTGGCCTCCGGCGATGACGGGCTGGACGCAGTGAAAGTCATCCTTTCCAATGCCCGCGACCATCTCGAGCCGGGCGGCATTCTTGCCGTAGAAGTGGGCGGGAACCGTGCCATCGTAGAAAGCGCCTTTCCGCGCCTGGATTTCATCTGGCTTGAATCGGACAACGGCGAAGGCATGGTTTTTTTGCTGCAGCAGGAACAATTGCCGGAATAGCAGGAAAACAATGCCGTAGACGGTTTTCTGTCGGAAACCAGGAAGCATCCCAAACGCTGATCTGCCATGATGTGCTACATACCCGATTGGCTTGTACGACGCATGGAAGTTCACTGCTGAAATTGTCTTCCGCGTCTTGCACAAGCATGACAAACCGGTGTATTTTGTCGAAGATGGCGGTGCCGGCTTCGATATGAAGTAGGCTAAAAAGTTGTTCGGTGCTTTTCAGCGCATGCATCAGCCGCAGGAGTTCGAAGGCACCGGCATTGGCCTGGCGATCGTGCAGCGCATCATCCAGCGTCACGGGGGCCGCATCTGGGCCAAGGCCGCGCCGGAACAGGGCGCAGCTTTTATTTCACTTTGCCGTAACAGGAATAAGAATTAAATGACGACTGACCGACCGATACTGCTGGTAGAAGACAACCCCGACGACGAAGCGCTCACCCTGCGCGCCTTCAACAAGAACCGCATCAACAATCCCGTCATTGTTGCCCGCGATGGCGTGGAAGCGCTCGACTATCTCTTCGGCAATGGCCATCATGCTGGACGGGATATGTCGGTCATGCCCGCCGTGGTGTTGCTCGACCTGAAGTTGCCCCGCATCGACGGACTGGAAGTACTGCGACGCATTCGCGCCGATGAACGCACCTGCCTGCTGCCGGTGGTCATCCTCACGACTTCGAAGGAACAGCAAGATATCTACGAAGGCTACAACCTCGGCGCCAACAGCTACATCCGCAAGCCGGTGGACTTCGAAAAATTCATCCAGGCCGTCGGCCAACTCGGCCTTTACTGGCTGGTGCTGAACGAGCCGGTCGATATCGCCCTGGCGGCCTGAGACGATAAAAGTCAGCCGCTGCAATACGGCGGCTACGCGACAAATCCCCTGAAGTAGTCCCCGCGACAGTCCCCGGCGCGCACAGCCGCGATGAAGCTCGCCATGTCCGTCACCGGCCGCAGAAATTCCGTCGCACAGCGGCCGACGGCGGCAACCTTGTGGCAGTCGCTACCGCCCAGCGCGGGCAAGGTCATGTAACGTGTTGCAGTGACGGCCAGATCATTGTCCGAATCGATGTTGCCGCCATTGTGCGTTTCCACTGCGGCAATGCCCTGCAAGTCAAGCAGTCCGTCGAGCAGGCTGCACACGCCGAATTCACGGTAAGGGTGCGCTGGCACGCAGATGCCGCCCAGGTCGAGAATGCGCGCAATCACGCCGTCGAGCGGCAGCCAGGTGTCCCGCCCCCAGGTGTTCCAGGAGTCGTCCTCGATACCATAGACGAGGAGATGTCCGCGGTCGGTGGATATCTCCATACCGCGCAGGACCAGCAGTCCTTCGTCGCGCCCGATCGTCTCGACCGGGGCCGAAGCATCGTAGGAATGATGTTCGGTGATCACCACCCCATCGAGGCCGATCGCCCTGGCGCGGCGGATCAGGTCAAGCGGCTCCAGCCAGTTGTCGTAGGAGTGCTTGGTATGGCAGTGGCAGTCGATCCACATGGCAGAAAAAGCGGCGCGCACTCAATCGAATGCGCGCCGCTGTCGTTCCCTCACCCGGTCAGAATCAGGGAAGCTGAAGCTCGAGGCTGAGGCGCTTGGACGGCAGGAACTTGTGCCGTGAGAAGAAGCCCTCGAGCGCGAAATCATTCCAGTTCACCAGCGTGTAGATCTTCTTCACGTTGGCCGCCTTCATGTTCATGAGGAACTGATCCATCAGCTCGGAGGCGACGCCGTGCTTTTGAAAATCCGGATGCACGCCCAGCGTGTCAACCGTTGCGGAAGAATCTGCAATACCGTATTCACCGAACAGCACGTCGCCCATCATGAAGCCAACCACCTTGCCGTCGACCTCGGCTGCGAGCGAGGCGTTGACGTTATGCGCGTCGTCCAGCGCCATGGCCAGCTTGCGCTGGTAGTATTCGCGCCGCTCCTGCTTGGTGATGAGCTTGTCGATCGCCACCACTGCATCAAGATCGTTCTTGCGGATCATCCGCACGGTAACCTGCACTGCCATCGTATTCTCCTTGCGCCGTATTGATTAAAACAGCTCGTCGTCGGCAGAATTCCTGCCACCGCTCCCCTTGCGAATATACACATCCCCGTATACCTGCCCCATCTCCGCGCCTGCGGTGAAGCAAGTGTTGCATCCGTCGCCGGACGCCTCCACGCCATGCTCGACGACCTGCACCTCATAGCCGAGATGGCGATAGTTCTCGGCGATTTCGCTCAGTCGCGGCTCACCGATGGTAGTTTTCTTGACCCATCCCTCGGCGAGCAAGTCGGCTTCCTTGCCGCCCTTCACCAGTTTCAGCTGAATTTTCACGAAATGTCCCGTCTACCAGGAATGCTTGATCGCCCCGGGCGTGCAGGCTGTCGTGCACGGGAGGCTGGTATAGCCGCCAGCCGGCTTGCAGTCGCTGCAGTCGAATGCCAGCGAACGGCGAAAGGCTTGTTTCACTGCTATGACCTCATCGTCGTAATCATCGGTAATCATCTCGAACATGCCCTTCGGGCATCCTGTCAGACAGGCATGCTCGACGGGGCACGAGGTGCACTTGTCGGTGTCGATGCTGATGTAAAACTCACCCGAGCCATCCTTGTAGCCGTAGTTTGCAATCATATCGGTTTCCCTTGCCTTGTTTCGATACTAACCATCTTGAATCCCTCAGCTCCGGTCCGCTCAGTGGGAGAGGGGTACTTTGCGGACCGGAGCGTCGGGACCTTGCAAGCCACCTGCTTTAGGCGGCTTTTGTTGCGGATGCGCCCTGCTTCAGCATCAGCGTGTGGCCGAACAGCGCAGCACCTAGTGCACCGGCAATCTGGCTATCCAGTTTGGTGTCGACCGCCTTGGTGCCGAGCAGTTTCTCGATACGCTTCACCACGCCGACGTTCTTGGCGATACCGCCGGTAATGAAGAAGTCGTTCTCCACGCCGATGCGCTCGATCAGCGACACGACGCGCTCGGCCATGGCCTGGCAGTAGGCAGCAATCACCTTGTTCTTCGAATAGCCGGATTTGAGCAGGCCCAGCGCTTCCGACTTGGCGAATACCACGCAGGTCGAGGATACGGCTTCCGGTTCTTCGTCGACATCAAAGGAACGCGGTCCGAGTTCTGCAATCGGAATCTGCATCAGGTCGGCAATCACCTCCATGCCGCGCCCGGTGCCGGCGGCGCACTTGTCGTTCATAAGGAAGTTGGTGACCTTGCCCTTCTCGTCGCAATGGATCGCCTTACAGTCCTGGCCACCCATGTCAAGAATCGTGCGCACGGTATTGCCGCCCATGTAGTTGGCGCCGCGTGCATGGCAGGCAATCTCGGTGATGGCCTTGTGCGCGAAAGGCACATTGACGCGACCATAACCCGTGCCGATGACGTAGGTGATGTCTTCCAGCTTCATGCCGGAAACCTCCAGCACGCCGGCCAGGGCATTCGTAGCCGAATCCGGGCTGTTGTTGCCGGTGCGCATGCTGTTGAAGCCGTACAGTTCGCCGTCCACGCAGACCACCGCCTGCGAACTGACCGAACCGACATCGATGCCGGCGGTGATGATCTTCGCCGCACGCCAGTCTTTGGTTTCGTCAACCCAGCAGCTCTCCTTCCAGCGCCAGTATTCCTTTTTCTCTCCAGATGACATGATGATCTCCTTTACGGTTTATCGGCTGCTGGTGCTCAAGCGTTGTTCTCGGCCGCGATCAACGCGGCACCCAGGGCACTGATGTACTCCGGCATGTCCGGCAAAAGTACCTTGTCAACACCCAGCGCGCCCTTCAGCGACTGGATGAAGCCGGGGTTATGCACCATGCCGCCGATGAGGATCACATCCTCCTCGATGCCGACGCGGCGCACCATGGCGCAGACACGGCTCGCCACGGCATCCAGCACGGCCTTGGCGATGTCTTCCTTCGGCGTCGAGGAGTGAATCAGGGATACCACCTCGGACTCGGCGAACACCGTGCATTGCGCGTTCATCGGAATGGTCTTGTCGGAACGCAGGCTGGCTTCGCCGAACTCTTTCAGACTCAGCTGCAGGGCGCGCGACATAGACTCGGCAAAGGCACCAGCGCCGGCGGCACATTTCTCGTTGCCGGCGAAATCTACCACCTTGCCTTCAGCGTTGGCCTTGACGCCACGCCCTTCTTCAGCGCCGACATCGACCACGGTCTTGGCCGTCGGGCACATGAACACAGCACCCCGCGCGCCCGCACCGACCTCGGTTACATCAGAGGTCGCGAACTTGACCTGTTTGCGGCCGGCACCCGTCGCCACCACATTCTTCACCTGATCGCGCGTGATCCCGGCCTCCTTCAGCGCATCATCGAAGGCCTTGTCAGCTGCCTCGTCGGCATCCAGTTCATCCGGGAACATAATGTGTTTGCCCTTGACACCCCATTTCAGCTGGGGCGCACCGTCTACCTTCAGTTCCTCCAGGAACACCACCTTGACGGTGCGGGAACCCATGTCGATACCAGCGGTAATCATCTTCATTTCCTCCAAGGATCAGGCGTGCGCAGTGTCGCGCTTCAGGTTGAGGGTTTCCATGAACGAGTCAACACGGCTCTGCGTACGGCCCAGATCGAATTCGCGCTCGTCGCCCATGTTGCCCTCGAATGTCATCACCGGAACGCCGGAAGCGGCAAGGCCCAGGCGGTTTTCCATGATGCCGATCGACAGACCTTCGCAACCGCGGTTCAAGTGCAGCATGACGCCGTCAACACCCCATTCCTTGATGATGGTCTTCATCATCTCGGTCTTGATGCGCGGATCGTAAAAATGCTGCCATTGTGGTTTCGACAGATTCCAGTCGCAGTACAGACGCATGACCTCTTCGCGGGTGTTCATCTCGATGCCCTTCTCCCACGGCAGGGTGCGTGGCCCCCAGGTGCCGTCCGGCTTGGTTTCCCAGATGCCCTCCAGGCCGAAGGTGTACAGCGAGCCTATGGAGACGGCGCCATATTCCTCGAGATAGCGGAACACCTTGAGGAAGCCCCAGGGCGGCTGCGTATCAGACATGACGCGGCAGCGCTCGTTGGGTACGGCGGCGATACCGCGGGCGACGCGGTCCTTCACTTCGTCCAGACATTCCTGGTAGAAGTCGGCGCACCACTTCGACGATTTGGACAGCGTCGCCAGCACGTAGAGCGAATACATGGTTTTCTCGTCGAGCGGCGCCGGCTTGGCCTTGTTCTCGGCGCAGATGGCGGCCCACAGCGAGGTGGAACGCATCTCGTTCTTTACCGCTTCGATGAACAACTCGTCATTGAACTTGCGGCCGGTGGTCTTCTCCAGCCACTCACAGGCCTCCAGACCCTGGTTGGTGACGAAGTCGAGCCGCTCGGTCGTCAGATCCTGGTAGGCGCCGACCGAGACGTCGATGAAGAAGGTCGGCGTGTTGTCTTCCAGCTTGGCCGCAGCCTGGTACCACTTGGAGTGCGAACAGCAGATCTGCGTCTGGAAGTTGAAGTCCGGCTTGGGGAATTCGCCGCCGAACGGGTACTTGTTGAGGATGATCGAGCCCCAGTAGGTGCGCATGTAGGCGCACATGTCGCGGGCGTAGCCGTAGGACTCAGCCGCGTCCTGGCATTCCTTGTTGAATTTTCTATCCACCGCAATGGTGGCGCCGTAAGGCTCGCCGGTGAGGGAATAGACGTCATTTCCCAGGCCCGCCGGGATGGCGTCCAGGGCCCAGGCGGAACCGGACCAGCGCAGGCCGCCCTTCTCGTGGGCCTTGGCGAAGTTGATGTAGTACTGCTCGCGCAGCTCCTTGGCCTTCTTCCAGCACTTGAGCTGTTCGGTAGGGTACTTTGCCATATCAGTTTTGCTCCTCTAGTCTCGGTTCGGTCAGAACAGCTCTTCTTCGCCCAGCGTCTCGAGGAAGGCCTCGATGCGAATGCGGAACGGCCCGAGCGGGTTGGTGATGTCGAATTCGAGGAACAGCGTCGGAATACCGTTGGCCTCCAGGTGGCGCTTCAGATCCGGATAGTCACCCTCGTGTGGGTCGCAAAACTTCTGCTGCAGAAACACCGCCGCCTTGGCGTTGTAGTCCTGCGCCAGCTTCAGCACATGGTCGAAGCGGGTATGCGCCGGATAGTCCTTCGTCGGGCAGGCCGGACGCTCGCAGTAGCGATCGGCAACGGTGGCGATGACGTCATCCTGAATGCGCGCCTCGTTCCAGAAGTAGCGGGTGCCGGAACATTGGTCGTCAATGACGATGGTGGAACCCACGGACTCGACCATGGCCATGAAAGAGACGTCGTCGTTCTCCGAGCCGATGGTCATGAAGCGGATGCCCTCTTCGCGGTTGTTCGCCTGCTTGGGTAGCTCGGCCAACACGCGCTTGAGTTCCTTGTTGTGCTCTTCCTTGTCGATGAACTGGGCGGTGATCGAGGCGTACAGGGCATCGACACCGGTCACGCGCGGGTTGACCTCCTTGCGGTACTCGAAGAGCTCGCGCAGCAGGCGCCGGTTCTCGTTGACGATTTCGACGCTGCGCTTGAGGTCGGCATCGGAGATTTTCTTGCCGATGACGCCTTCCATGTACTCGCGGAATTTCTTGACCTCGGCATAGTGCTGCGCCTTGGCGAAGCGTGACTGCACTTCATTGGGCATGGGCAGGTAGTAGTCCCACTTCACGGTCGGCACATGCATGCGCCAGGAATTGAAAGTCTGGCGATACTGGATGCACGACTGGGTCAGCGTCACACCCTCGCAATAATCGTAGCGGCCGAGCAGACCCTGCGCCAGCGAATCGCGGCAGAACGGACAGAACATGCCGAAGATATACGGCTCGGTGACATTCTGCGGTTCATGGGCGCCCAGCACGCGCACCGGCAGCATGCCGGCGGCAATGAGGATTTCTTCCGGCGTGTAGGTGCACATGGTCGCCACCACCTGGCCACCGGTGCGCGCCTTCCAGGCCTTGGCATAATCGTGCCGCTTCTCGTACCACTCCTTGAACTGATTGAATAATCCACTCATCGTCGATCCCCCGGTTTTGGCCTGTCGAGCTATGCCCTTCCTGCCGTTTTCCTTAAAAAATGCATTATATTACATATATAACAATATAAATGCACGATAAAGCATTTGCGTGGATTCTAGAAACCATTCTGGCTGCGAGGTTTGACCTATATCAAACGAATTGCAATATCAATCGAAAAAATGGGTAAAACAAAGGGAATCTGCACTATTAAATAAGTATTTATGAATACTCTCACACTTCTCAGCCTACTTTTGATCCTGGATTCTACTTATACGCAGGGACACTAACGAACAACCGCCGGATCATACCCACTCATCGAGTCCACAAACGTCATGTAGTATAAAAAATTATTTGAAATCAATATGATCAATATTCTACTATCTTTCAGAATGGACATTCTTATTTAGGGTTTTTATGCTTCGTCTTGATGTGGATCAAATATACGGAAGCAGCACCTCTCCTAAAATCAGGCTAATGCATTCTAGTACCTTTCCATTTATTGATATGCGTTATTTTGCATCTCTATGATGGTTTGGTTTATGGAGAGACGGGTATGAACGCAAGTGTGCAAACTGTCATATGGTGGAAGACGTCATCATCTTCACCCAGCGCAACCGAGGCCGGTCCTTTGGTGAAGCTCACCATCGACGGCAGGAATATTGAAGCGCCTGAGGGTGCTTCGTTGCTGTCCGCGGCCAGCGCCGCGGGCATCTACATCCCTTCACTGTGCGCCCATCCCGACCTCCCCCCCTCCTGCCAGCGCGGCGCCGGCGACTCTGGTTGCAACCTCTGTGTCGTGGAAATCGCCGGTACTTCCGGCATGCGCACCTCCTGTTCGGTGGCGGTAGAAGCCGACATGAATGTCACAACCCAGTCGCCGGCCATCGACAAGCTGCGCAAGGAACGCATCGCGAAAACCCTCGGCACGCACCCGCACGTCTGCCTCACCTGTCCGCAGCGTGAGGGCTGCAGCCGCACCACCTGCTCCTTCGGCAATCCGGTGGAGACGCGCTGCTGCTCCATCTTCAGCAATTGCGAATTGCGCAAGGTGTCCGACTACGTCGGCATCCCGGCGACCACGCCGCCCTACAAGTCGATCCAGTTGCCGGTCATCAAAAACGAGCCCTTCTATGACCGCGATTACAATCTCTGCATCGACTGCCGCCGCTGCCTGGTGGCCTGCAACGATGTACGCGGCGTCGGCTGTCTCGAAGTAAAGGAAACCGAAGGCCGCAAATGGGTCGGCACCATCGCGGCGACGCTGATCGAGTCCGGCTGCAAATTCTGCTCCGCCTGTGTCACCGTCTGCCCGACCGGCGCCCTCATGGACCGTACGCTCGACGTGGCGCACAAGGAAGAATCGCAAGTGCCGTGCAAGCACACCTGCCCGGCCGGCATCGACGTGCCGCGCTACGTGCAGCTCGTCGGGCTAGGCAAGTATTCCGAAGCCGTGGCCGTGGTGCGCGAGAAGCTGCCCTTCCCCGGCATCCTCGGCCGCGCCTGCTTCTCGCCCTGCGAGTCGGCCTGCCGGCGCAAGCACCTCGACGAGCCGATCTCCATCCGCAGCCTGAAACGCATCGCTGCCGACAACGATACCGGCCTGTGGCGCCAGTACTCGAAGCAGTTGCCACCGACGGGCAAGAAAGCCGCCATCATTGGCGCCGGCCCGGCCGGCCTGACGGCAGCCTACTATCTGGCCAAAAAAGGCCATGCCGTCACGGTCTTCGATGCCCTGCCCGCCGCCGGCGGCATGGCGCGCTACGGCATCCCTTCCTACCGCGTGCCACTTGACGTCATCGACAGCGAAGTCGCCGAAGTGACCAAGCTTGGCGTGGACATCCGCTACAACACGCGCATCGAGAAGGTCGACGCTCTATTCGCCGAGGGGCATGAAGCCGTCTTCATCGGCATTGGCGCCCAGGGCGGCGACAAGCTCGGCCTGCCCGGCGACAATCTGCCCAACGTGGTCGACAGTCCGACCTTCCTGCGCGCCGCGACACTAGGCCTGATCGGCACACCGGACACCGATATCGTCATCGGCAAGCGCGTCGCCGTCATCGGCGGCGGCAACGTCGCCACCGACAACGCGCGTTCCGCGCGCCGCCTCGGCGCCGAAGTGGTGGACATGGTGTATCGCCGCACGCGCGAGGAAATGCCGGCGCGAGACGACGAAGTCCTCGGCTGCGAGGAGGAAGGCGTCAACCTGCGCTTCCTGCTGGCACCGAAGAAGATCGAGCTGAACGAATCCGGCAGCTCACGCCTGAAAATCACCTACGCGAAGATGGAACTGGGCGAGCCCGATGCCACCGGCCGGCGCCGTCCGATGGAGATCGCCGGCAGCGAATTCACCGAGGACGTCGACCTGATCATCGCCGCCATCGGTCAGTATCCGAAGAAATATGAGGGCTTCGGCGTGCTGACTAATGACAAAGGCCGTATTACCGTGCGCGCCGACTCCATGCTGACCTCCAAGCCGGGTGTGTATGCCGGCGGCGACTGCGTGCTCGGCCCCTCGACGCTGATCGACTCCGTCGCCCAGGGGCGCATCGCCGCAGCGGCCATCGATAGTCAGCTTGGGGGAGACGGCGACATCGAGGAGAAACTGCTGCCCGACTGGGACAGCGATCCGCACATCGGCCGTGACGAGGGGTTCAATCAGGTCAAGCGCTTCCATCCGGTCTTCATCGACCCCGCGCAGCGCCACAACTGGGATGAGGTGGAACTCGGCTTCACCGCCGAGACGGCCCAGGCCGAGGCGCTACGCTGCCTCAAGTGCAACCTGGCAGCGAAGATCGAGGATATGGTGCTGCCGCCCGAGTCCTGGCTGGAATTGAGCGATGATAATGTTGCCGGCGTCACGGAAGATTCCGGCGTCTATCAGTTGCTCGACGCCGACAAGAAGGCACTCGTCATCAAAGGGGTGGAAAATCTGCGCGAAGGGCTGCAAGGCATGATCGGCAAGTCCGACGAGGCGAAGTATTTCATCGTCGAACTCGCGCCCTTCTTCAGCCAGCGCGAGAACCAGCTGGTGCAGGCCTACATGGAACAATACGGCTCCATGCCCAAGGGCGTCGGCGCCGACGAGATGGATGATTTGTTTTGAACCGCTTTCAACACAGAGATCACAGAGACACAGAGGACACAGAGAAAGGCATTCATAACCGATCTTCTCTGTGCTCTCTGTGTCTCTGTGATCTCTGTGTTGAAAGCGGTTGCGTTATAACGTAAGGGGAATGCCGTGTCAGACTTCAAGTTCTTGAACTACACGGTCGCCGATGGCCTGGCGACCATCACCATCAACCGTCCGCCGCACAACGTGCTGGACATCGCCACCATGGAAGAGCTGAATCTCGCGCTCGACCAGGCCGCGCGGGAAGAATCGGCCAAGCTGCTGATGATCACCGCCGCCGGTGAAAAAGTATTTTCCGCCGGCGTCGATGTCATGGACCACACGCCGGACAAGGTGGTGCAGATGATCGAGGTCTTCCATGGCATTCTCAAGCGCCTGATGGTGTTTCCGCTACCGACGGTGGCGGCGCTCAACGGCTCGGCCATGGGCGGCGGCTGCGAGCTGGCCATCGCCTGCGACATGGCAGTAGCCACCGAGGACACCAAGATCGGCCAGCCTGAAATCAAGCTTGGGGTCTTCCCGCCCATCGCCGCCATCCTCATGCCGCGCGTCATGCCCTTGCCCAAGGTCATGGAGCTGCTGCTTGGCGGCGGCCTGATCAGCGCACAGGAAGCCCTCAACCTCGGCCTGCTCAACCATGTCTTCCCGCGCGCCAGCTTCGCCCAGGACACGCGCGCCTTCCTCGACCGCTTCCTCGGGCTGTCGCGCGTGGCGCTGATGTACACCAAGAAGGCCGTGCGCGAAGCGGCCGGCAAGCCCTTCTTCGAAGCGCTGTTCACCGTCGAGCAGATCTATCTGAAGGATCTGATGGCCACAGCAGACGCTGTCGAGGGTTTGAACTCCTTCATGGAGAAACGCAAGCCGGTATGGAAGAACAAATAAAACCGTAGCACGTACTGGAGACACAATGATCCCGAAGACCATACACACCTGGCAGATGGCCGAGCCGGGCAAGCTCGTACGCACGGAAATCCCGACGCCCGAACTCAAGGCGGGCGAGGCGCTGGTCGAGATCCGCGGTTGCGGCGTCTGCCACACCGACCTGTCCTACTTCTACATGGGCGTGCCCACCGTGCAGAAGCCGCCGCTGTCGCTCGGCCACGAGATCTCCGGCGTGGTCGTCGCCAGCGACGACCCGCTCATGCTCGGCAAGGAAGTCATCATCCCGGCGGTGCTCCCCTGCAACACCTGTGAAATCTGCAAATCCGGCCGCGGCAACCGCTGCCTGAGCCAGAAGATGCCGGGCAACTCGATGGGCATCTACGGCGGCTATTCCAGCCACATCCCGGTACCCGCCCAGGACCTGTGCGTGGTGCACGACCGCAAGGGTATTCCGCTCGAGCACCTGTCGGTGGTGGCGGACGCCGTCACCACGCCCTACCAGGCGGCGATCCGCGCTGATCTCAAGCAGGACGACCTGGTCATCGTCATCGGCGCGGCCGGCGGTGTCGGCAGCTTCATGACGCAGACCGCCAAGGGCTTCGGTGCCAAGGTGGTGATCGGCATCGACATCAACGACGAAAAGCTCGAGTTCATGAAGGGCTATGGCGCCGACGCAGTCATCAATCCGAAGGGCAAGAGCGCCAAGGAAGTGAAGGAACTCTTCAAGGCCATCTGCAAGGAAAAGGGTGTGCCCTCCGCCTACGGCTGGAAAATCTTCGAAGTCACCGGCACCAAACCCGGCCAGGAACTGGCACTGTCCCTGCTCTCCTTCGTCGGCACCCTCGTCATCGTCGGCTACGGCACGGACGAGACCTCCTACATGCTGTCGAAGCTGATGGCCTTCGATGCGCAACTGATCGGCACCTGGGGCTGCCTGCCTTCATACTATCCGCTGGTACTCGACATGTGCATTGACGGCCGCATCGCCCTCGGGCCCTTCGTCGAAACGCGGCCGATGAGCCAGATCGAACGGGTCTTCGATGAAGCTCACCATGGCAAGCTGAAAAAGCGCGTCATCCTCACCCCCGATTTCTGAACCCACACACATCAGGAGAAACAACATGGCATTGGAATGGCTGCGCAGGGACAACGAACTGAAGGATCATCAGCTCTTCGACAACTCGCACTTTGGCAAGGATGCGCCGACGGTCGTCTACGAGGAGCGCCCGGTAGTCGACGACAAGGGCGCCAAGGTTGACGGCCTCTTTTCGGCCTGGATCTGGCTCAACAACCCGTCGCAATACAACTCCTACACCACCGAGATGGTGAAGGGTGTCATCGCCGGCTTTCAGAAGGCCTCGAGCGACCGCCGCATCGTCACCGTGGTGTTTACCGCGGTGGGCGACAAGGCCTTCTGCACCGGCGGCAATACCGCCGAATACTCCGCCTACTATTCGAAGCGACCGAACGAATACGGCGAGTACATGGACCTCTTCAACGCCATGGTCGATGGCATCCTCAACTGCAAGAAACCGGTCATCTGCCGCGTGAACGGCATGCGTGTCGCCGGTGGCCAGGAAATCGGCATGGCCACCGACCTGACGATTTCTTCCGACCTCGCCATCTACGGCCAGGCCGGCCCCAAGCATGGCTCGGCGCCGGACGGCGGCTCGACCGACTTCCTGCCCTGGTTCCTCAACATGGAAGACGCCATGTACAACTGCGTCTCCTGCGAGACCTGGAGCGCCTACAAGATGAAGGCCAAAAACCTCGTCACCAAGGTCGTGCCGGTATTGAAGAAGGATGGCAAATGGGTGCGCAACCCGCTGGTGCGCACCGACACCTACGTCGACGACGGCGAGATCGTCTATGGCGAGTCGGTGTCGAAGGAACAGGCAGCCAAGGCCAAGGAACTGATGGGCCAATGCACCATCGATTTCGAACTGCTGGACAAGGCGGTGAACGACATCATCTGGAAATTCAGCAACCTCTTTCCGCACTGCCTGATCAAGTCCATCGAGGGCATTCGCGCCAAGAAGAAGTTCTTCTGGGATCAGGCCAAGCTGCCGAACCGCCACTGGCTGGCGGCCAACATGAACCACGAGGCCTGGCTGGGCTTCAACGCCTTCGATGCGAAGAAGGTTACCGGCAAGGATGTCATCGACTTCATCAAGTACCGCCAACTTGTTGCAGAGGGCGCGGTGTTCGACGAAAAGTTTGCCGAGCAGGTGCTGGCCAAACCGAAAGGCTGATGATCTGCAAAGAGCCCGCCCTGGCGGGCTCTTTTTGATTGACCGCCTGGCGGAGCATTGACTCGCCCGGCACCAATGTATACAGTATCCACGGAAGCCCGAAGCACAGGAGACGCACAATGACCCGACCCGGCGAACTCAAGCTCAAGCATCTTTTCCAGCCAGGGCGCATCGGCAAGTTCGAGACCAAGAACATGGTCAAGTACGGCGCCTGCTGCGTCTCTAACTACAACACGCGCGACGGCTTCATCACGCCGCGCGAGCTGGCACGGATGCGCGTCATCGCCGCCACCGGCTGCGGCATCATCACCAACCAGGGCGCCTACCCGGACCCGCTCGGCGAGGGCAAGTCCTATTTCCGCCAGGTGGCGATCTTCGACGACAAGTTCCTGCCGCAATTCGAGACCATCGCCCAGTACCTCCATGACGGCGGTGCCGTTGCCATCCAGCAGATCCTCCATGCCGGCCGCTACGGCGGCATCGACCTCGGCTACTGCGTGCAGCCTTCCGTGGTGCCGCAGACCCTGCCGCACTTCCGCCCGCCGCGCGAGTTGACCCAGGAACAGATCAAGGCCGTCGTGCAGCAGCATGCCGATGCCGCCAGGCGCTCCATCCGCGCCGGCTTCGACGGCACCGAGGTCACCAGCTTCATGGGCTACCTGCTGGCCAACTTCAACTCGCGCTTCACCAACCAGCGCACCGACGAATACGGCGGCTCGATCGAGAACCGCGGCCGTTTCATGCGCGAGTTGATCGACGCCATCAAACAGGCCACCCCAGACAATCCGCTGGTGATCCGCCTCAACGGCGCCGAACTGATGGACCGCTGGGGCGGCAACAGCGAGGACGACTGTTTCGAACTCATGCAGCAGGCCGTGGATACCGGCGCGGACATGATCTCCGTCACGGTGGGCTGGCAGGAGGCGCCGGAATCTTCCATCGGCCGCGACGTACCGCCCGGCCACTGGAACTACCTCTCGGCCAAGGCCAAGAAGCTCTTCCCGAACACCCTCATCACCTTCGGCAACCGCTTGCCCGACCCGGTCATGGCGGACCAGTGCATCAAGGATGGGGTGTTCGACTTCTGGGAAGTCTGCCGGCCGATGCTGGCCGATCCGGAACTCATCCACAAAGCCGCCGAAGACCGCCTCGACGAGGTGCGCCGCTGCATCGGCTCGCTCAACTGCCTCTCGCGCCTGTTCCGTGATCTACCCTACACCTGCACCATGAATCCTGCGCTGGGCCACGAGGTCGAACCCGAATACGCCATCACCGAGGCGGCGGTGAAGAAGAAGATCATGATCATCGGCGCCGGCCCGGCCGGGCTGGAAGCCGCCATCACCGCCAAGAAGCGCGGCCACGACGTGACCATTTTCGAGAAGAGCGACAAGATTGGCGGCAACCTGCTCGGCTACGCCGGCAACGACCTGGCCCGGCCCGACGATCTCTTCAGCGTGATCAGCTACTACGAGACCATGATCAAGAAGATGGGCATCGAAATCCGTTTCAACACCGAGGCCAACGCCAAGTTCATGCGTAGCGTGCTGCACCAGTACGACGTCTGCCTCGTCGCGGCGGGTGCGCGTACCGACATGGCGGCCTACCGCCACATCGACGGCCATGAAGCGCTGGTCGATGCCCTGGATATCGCCAAGGGCACGGTCAAACCGGGCAAGCGTATCGTCATGATCGGCGGCGGCAAGATCGGCCTGACGCTGGCCGAATCGCTCAAGAAGCAGGGCCACGACGTGGCCATCGTGGAAGAAGAAAAACGCATCGCCGGCGACGTCATACCTTCCTTCAAGTGGCGCCACAGCGCCTGGATCGAAGAACTCGAGATCCGCACGCTGACATCTTCACAACTCATCGCCATCACCGGCGACGGCGCAAGAGTGAAGAATTCCAAGGGCGAGGAAACTTTCCTGCCGGCCGACACGATCATCGTTTCAGGGCCGCGCAAGCCCAACCACGACCTCTTCAACGAGTTCCAGTGGATGGTCGACGAACTGCACGGCGCCGGCGACACGGTCATCGCCCGCGGACTCGACGCAGCCATCCACGAAGGCTATCGACTCGGCTGCCGAATTTAAGCGGTCATGTCGGGAAACCGGTACCTTGCTACGCCTTTACACGCCCGGCATGCGTGTATACAGTATCCACCGTACAGGCCCGATTCCGGGGTTCCATTCCGTCGCGGAGGTATGCCCTTGGTTTCCACCCTCAAACCGCTTCAACGTCCCCTTGCCCTGGGCGATCAGGTTTACCAGACGCTGCGCGCGCACCTGCGCGACGGCACCATCGTCACCGGGCAACCCCTGCAGGAAGTGCAACTGGCGGAAAAGCTCGGCGTCTCCCGCACGCCCGTGCGCGAGGCGCTGACACGCCTGGCCAGTGAGGGCCTGCTCGCCTCCGACGGGCGCAGCTTTGTCGTGCCCTCGCTGACACTGAACGATGTCGAGGATATCTACGAGGTGCGCTTCCTCATCGAGCCGGCGGCGTTGCGCCGTGTCGCCGAACTGACGACCGACCCGACCGTGCGCGCGCCGATCGACGCAGCATTGGCCGCGGCCAACGCCGCCTACAAGGCCGGCGATGCCGACGCCTTCCGTGAAGCCAATAGCCGCTTTCGCAATGCCTGGAAGGACCTGGTGCCGAACCGCCGCCTGGTGCGCGCTATCGAGCAGTATGCCGACCACATGCTGCGCATCCGTGCCCTGACCCTCGGCGACCCGAAGATCCGCAGCATCGTCATCAAGGGCCTCCGCTGCATCACCGAGGCACTGGCCGCCGGTGACGGCGATGCCGTAGCCGCCGCCATGCGCGACCACCTGGGCGAGGCGAAACACGCCTTCATCATCGCCACCGGGCTGGCCCAAGCCTAAACCGAATAAAGGACAGGAATCCGACATGAGCTACAAGGCCGAAATTCCCTACGGCGCCTACTGGAGCACGCCCTTCGCCCGCTGGCAGGGCAGCTTCGCTAATCTGCACAGCATCGAATTCGCCGCCCACGTGGCGAAGCACGAGCTGGCGAAGCGCAAGATCGATCCAAAGGCGTTCGACTATGGCGCCCTCGGCTTTTCCGTGCCGCAGAAACATTCCTTCTATGGCCTGCCCTGGCTCACCGGCCTCATCGGCGCCGGCCAGGCCGGCGGCCCGACGCTGATGCAAGCCTGCGCTACCGGCGTGCGCACCCTGCTCGCGGCGGTGCAGGAAATAGAAGTCAGTCTCTGCAGTACGGCGCTGGTGATCAACTGCGACCGCACCTCCAACGGTCCGCACCTCTACTACCCGAATCCTAAGGGCCCGGGCGGCACCGGCGGCGCCGAGGACTGGGTCATGGACAACTTCGGCTGCGATCCGCTCGGTCGCCACTCCATGCTGCAGACGGCGGAAAACGTGGCGAAGAAACACGGCATCGGCACCGCCGAGCAGCACGAGGTCGTGCTCCGCCGTGAAGCGCAGTATCGCGAGGCGCTGGCGAACGACGCCGCCTTCCTCAAGCGCTTCATGACCCTGCCCTTCGACGTGCCGGCGCCGAACTACAAGAAAACCCTCGTCACGCTGGCGGGCGACGAGGGCATCAACCAGTCCACCGCCGAAGGCCTGGCGAAACTCAAGCCGGTGATGGACGGCGGCACGGTCACCTTTGGCTGCCAGACGCACCCGGCCGACGGCAATGCCGCCCTGATCGTCACCACGCGCGAAAAAGCCCGCGAACTGTCCGCCGACCCGAAGATCGCCATCCGCCTGCACGGCTTCGGCCTTGCCCGCGCCGCGCTCGCGCACATGCCCGAGGCCACCGTGCCGGCGGCGCAACAGGCGCTCGCGCAAGCCGGCAAGGCCGTCAAGGACATGGCGGTGATCAAGACGCACAACCCCTTCGCACTCAACGACATCTTCTTCGCCCGCCAGACTGGCGCCGACCTGATGTCGATGAACAATTATGGCTGCTCGCTCGTCTGGGGCCACCCGCAGGCGCCGATGGGCACGCGCGCAATCATCGAAGTGATCGAGGAACTGGCGCTGCGCGGCGGCGGCTGGGGATTGTTCACCGGCTGCGCGGCCGGCGACACGGCGATGGCAGTAATACTCGAAGTGACCGGCGCGAAATAAACCAGATCAGCGCGGCACACGGAATAACGGAGGAGACGGATGGACGTTTCGGAGTGGATCGGACGGCATGCGGCGGCGACGCCCGACAAGACCGCCATCCGCTATGGCGGCCGCGACCTGAGCTACCGGAATTTCGCCGACCTGATCGGACGCACGGTGGCGGCCCTCGCCGTGGCGGGCGTGCGCCGCGGCGGCTGTGCCGCCTACCTCGGCTGCAACAGCCCGGAAATGCTCGCCCTGTTCTTCGCCTGCGCCCGCCTCGGTGCACTCTTCATGCCGCTCAACTGGCGCCTCGCCGGCCCTGAGCACCAGCAAATGCTCGACGACTGCCCGCCCGGCGTTCTGGTGGTCGAGGCGCCCTTTCTCGAGCAGACCGATGCCTATCGCGGCGAACTCGGCACGATGAAACTCGTCGCCCTCGGCAGCAGCGCAGCCGGCTGGCAGCCGTGGGAGGCCTTTCTCGACGCAGGCAGCGCCGCGCCGGCCGATCCGGCCACCGCTGCCGATGCTGCGCAGGAAATCCTCTTGGGGAACACGCCGCTGCTGATCTGCTATACCTCCGGCGCGACCGGCAAGCCGAAGGGGGTCGTGCTCACCCATGAGGCCATCGCCTGCAACGCCGACAACAGCGTCGACATGCACGCCATGACGGCCGACGACGTCGTGCTGACGGTGCTGCCGATGTTCCACGTCGGCGGCCTTAACATCCAGACCACGCCGGCACTGCGCTGTGGCTGCACCCTAGTGCTGCACCCGCGCTTCGAACCCGAGGCGGCGCTGGACGCCATCGAACGCGAGCACATCACCCTGGTCCTCACCGTACCTGCCGTGGCCGACATGATGCTGTCCAGCCCACGCTGGTCCTCCACCCATCTTTCCAGCCTGCGCATGATGAGCATCGGTTCCTCGATCGTGCCGCTGCACATCATCGAGGCCGTGCACGCCCGTGGCATACCAATGACTCAGGTCTACGGTTCCACCGAGACCTGCCCCATCGCCGCCTACCTCAAGCGCGACGAAGCCCTGCGCAAGGTCGGCTCGACCGGCCGTGCCGCACTGCATTGCAAGCTGCGCGTCATCGGCAACGACGACGCCGATTTGCCTGCCGGCCAGGCCGGCGAGATCCTCGTCCGCGGCTGCAACCTGTTTGCCGAGTACTGGCACAACCCGGAAGCAACCGCCGCGGCGTTCACCGACGGCTGGTACCGCAGCGGCGACATGGGCTGGCTCGACGACGAGGGCTTCCTCACTGTCGTCGGTCGCAGGAAGGAGATGATCATCTCCGGCGGCGAAAACATCTACCCGGCCGAACTGGAGAACGTATTGATCCAGTGCGATGACGTGCTCGAAGCGGCAGTAGTCGGCCGCAGCGACGCGCGCTGGGGCGAGATCGCCGTCGCCGTCATCGTGCCGAAGCCGGGACGGCAGCCCGCGCCTGCCGACATCCTGAGGCTGTTCGACGGCCGCCTGGCCCGCTACAAGCATCCCAAGGACGTGGTCTTCGTCGAGGCGCTGCCGAAGACCGCGCTGGGCAAGATTCGCAAGGAAGAACTGCGCCAACTGGTCAAGCACGCACCCGTGGCCTGACAAGAAAAACCAGGAAAATGGAGTCAACATGGCATTAAAGATCGGCATCGACGTCGGCGGCACCTTTACCGACTTCGTCGTCATCCGCGACGACACCGAACCGGCGATCCTCAAGTCGCTGTCGACGCCTTCGGACCCCTCCATCGCCGTGGTCAACGGCCTCACCGACATCGCCGCGAGCATGAATCCGCCGCTGTCGCTGGAAGCTTTCGCACCGATGATCGACACCATCGTGCACGGCACGACGGTCACCACCAATGCCACGCTGACCGGCACCGGCGCCAAATGCGGACTACTCACCACCCAGGGCGTGCGCGATGCGCTGGAGATGCGCCGCGGCATCCGCGAGGAGCAGTACAACAACCGCTACACCAACGTGAAGCCGCTGGTGCCGCGCTACCTGCGCGCCGGCGTCAAGGGCCGTCTCGACCGCAATGGCAAGGAAACCACACCGCTCGATCTCGGCGCAGTCCGGCAGGCCATCGACTTGTTCAAGCAGGAAGGCGTGCAGGCGGTCTCCATCTGCTTCATGAACTCCTTCGCCAACCCTGCGCACGAGCAGGCGGCGGCAGAAATCGTGCGCAAGGAAATGCCCGACGCCTACCTGTCGGTGTCCACCGATCTGCTGCCCTCGATCCGCTTCTACGAGCGCGTCAGCACCACTGCGCTGAATTCCTACGTCGGACCGAAGCTCAACCACTATCTCGATCAATTGGTCGGACGCTTGAAGGGTATCGGCTTCAAAGGCCTCCTGCTGATCATGCAGTCGAATGGCGGCGTCATCACGCCGCAGCTGGCGCGCGAGAAGGCTGCGCTGACCCTGCTCTCCGGCCCGGCCGGCGGGCCCGGTGCCGGCCTCTTCTATGTCCGCCCTCACGGCCAGAACAAGTGCATCACCACCGACATGGGCGGCACCAGCTTTGAAACCTCGGTGGCGGTGGATGCGCCGATGGTCAAGAACGACGGCGAGATCGCCCGCCACAAGATCGCCCTGCCCATGCTCGACATCCACACCATCGGCGCAGGCGGCGGCTCCATCGGCTGGCTCGACGAGGGCGGCATGCTGCGCATGGGCCCGCAAAGCGCCGGCGCCGATCCCGGCCCGGCCTGCTACAGCAAGGGCGGCACGCTGCCGGCCACCACCGACGCCAACGTCGTGCTCGGCTATCTCGACCCTGGTTTCTTCGCCGGCGGCAAGATGCAGCTCGACGTTGCCGCGGCGCGCCAGGCCATCGAGGAGCACATCGCCAGGCCGATGGGGCTTTCCATCGAGGAAGCCGCCGCCGGCATGTACCGTGTCGCCTGCAACAACATGGCGCAGGGCGTGCGCGAGGTCACCATCAAGCGCGGCTTCGATCCGCGCGAATTCCCCTTCATTCCAGCCGGCGGCGCTGGCCCTATCCATTCCTGCCTCATCTGCCAGGAGCTGGAGATTCCGCTGCAGATCGTGCCGCGCGAGTCCTCCGTGCTGTGTGCCTTCGGCATGCTCATGAGCGAGCTCAAGCACGATTTCGTGCGCACTTTCGTCTCCCGCTTCGAGGGCATCGACTGGCCGCAGTTGCTGACGATCATCGACGAGATGGCCGCCGACGGCGCCCGCCAGCTCGTCGAGGAACGCATCCCCGAGACCCGGCGGCGCTACGACGTGAAGCTCGACTGCCGCTACATCAAGCAGTACCACGAGGTCTCCTTCATCGTGCCGCGCGAACTGATCGCGCAGCGCGACACGGCCGCCATCGCGCGCGCCTTCCATGCCGAGCACAACCGGCTCTACGGTTATTCGCTAGAGCAGGAAAATACGCCGATCGAGATCATCAACGTGCGCGTGCAGGCCATCGGTGTCACCGACAAGCCGACCTATCGCGAGGAGGCCTGGGCCGGCGCCGACACCGCGCATGCTTTCAAGGGCCAGCGCGCCGTCTATATCCCGGAGACCAAGGCCTTCAAGGAGATTCCCGTCTATGACGGCCATCGCATGCGCTTCGGCAACCGCGTCGACGGCCCGGCCATGATCGAGCAGGAAACCACCGCCATCTTCGTCAGCGCGTCCTTTGACTGCGCCGTGGATGCGCTCGGCTCCTTCGTCCTCTTCCAGAAGGGACGCGAGGATTTGGTGCAGTCCTGCGTCAAAGACGCAAAGGAGACCGTGGCATGAGCAAGATCGACCCTATTTTGCTGTCCGTCTACGCACGGACCTTCAAGTCCATCACCGACGAGATGAGCATCTCGATGGAACAGACCACGCGCAGCCCGATCCTGTGCGAGGCCAAGGACTACGTCACCGGCCTCTACGACGCTGAAGGGCGCATGCTCGAACAGACCGAAAATCTGCCGATCCTGGCGTTTTCGCTGGCACCGGTGTGCAAGCACATCCGCAAACTGTTCGACGGCGAGATCTACCCTGGTGACGTTTTTTTCCACAACGACGTCTTCAGCCTCGGCAACCAGAACAACGACGTCGCCGTCTTCAAGCCAGTCTTCGTCGGCGAACAGCTGGTCGGCTGGACCGCCGTCAAGGGCCACCAGGCCGATATCGGCGGCAACGTCGCGGGCGGCTACAACCCGAACGCCGTCGAGGTCTGGCAGGAGGCGCTGCGCATCCCGGCGGTCAAGATCGTCGAGCGCGGCAAGCTGCGCAAGGACGTGTGGAACCTGATCTTCGCCAACGTGCGGCTGGACATCGTGCAGCACGACATGAAGGCCGAGATGGGCGCCTGCACGGTGGGCGAGCGGCGCCTGCTCGAACTGCTGAAGAAATACGGCGTCGACAGCTACGAGGCGCACAAGCAGGCGCTGTTCGATGCCACGCGCAAGATGATGGAAGCCGAGATCGCCAAGATCCCCAACGGCAAGTACAGCGGCGAAGGCTACGTCTATTTCGACGGCCGCCATGTCGGCTCGAAGTTCACCATCCGCGTCGACATCGAGGTACGGGACAAACACATCAAGTTCGACTACTCGCGCACCGACGCCCAGACCAACGGCTTCGTGAACGGCACGTACACCTCCAGCGCCTCGGCCACCATCCTCACCCTGCTGCAGATGGTCAATCCGGACATCCCGCACAACGAGGGCATGGTGCAGCCGATCGAGATCGTGATTCCCGAGGGCACCCTCCTCAACGCCGCCTATCCGAAAGCCACCACCTTCGGCAACCACCTCTGCCCGCCCAACGCCGACGCCATCCAGCGGGCGCTGGCGCCGGTCATGCCGGATCGCGTCACGGCCGGCTGGAACAACCTGCTCGCCTCGCTCACCACCGGCATCGACCCCGGCAACAACGAGAAGTACGTCGACATCGGTTTCATGGGTCTCAAGGGCGGCTCCGGCGGCATGCGCGGCACCGACGGCTACGACCACATCGGCATGATCGACGCCTCCGGCGGCGTCCTCGACCAGGACTACGAGATGTTCGAGCAGCAAACGCCGCACACCCTGATCCGTCATGAACTGCTGCCCGACTCGGCCGGCGCCGGCGAGTGGCGCGGCGGCCTCGGCGTGGAAACCATCTTCGAGATCGGCTCCGACGACACGCAACTGGTGACTTTCGGCGACGGCGACTTCGAGCCGGCCTTCGGCCTCTTCGGCGGCGGCGAAGGCGGACTCAACTTCATCCGCCTGAACTACCCAGACGGCCAGACCGTGGTGCCGAAGAACAAGGATCTCATCACCGGCGTGCCCAAGGGCACGGTGTACCACCAGGTGGCGAGCGGCGGCGGCGGCTACGGCAACCCGAAAAAGCGCGACCGCAAGCTGCTGTGCGAAGAAGTGCGCAACGGCGTCGTCTCGAAGGAAGCGGCGATGCGCGACTATGGCATGACTGAAGTGGAGCTGGGGTAATGAAAACCATACCGCTTTCAACACAGAGAGCACAGAGGCACAGAGGGCACAGAGAAAACCTTTTGGGTTACGCCTTTCTCTGTGTTCTCTGTGCCTCTGTGTCCTCCGTGTCAAAGGAGGTTTCGTGAATTTCGACCTGACCGATGAGCAGCGCCAGATCCGCGATACCTTCGCGCGTTTCTGCGACGAGCGCATTGCGCCGCAGGCCGCCGCGCTGGACGAGGCGCGGGCGTTTCCGCGCGCCCTCTTCCTGGAACTGGCCGATCTCGGCTTCTTCGGCATGCGCTACCCGGAGGATGTCGGCGGCTCCGGCCTCGGCCTCACCGAGTTCGCCCTGGCGCTGGCCGAGATCGCGCGCGGCTCCATGTCGCTGGCTGGCGCGGTGGCCATGCAGTCGCTGATGGGCACGAAGTTCCTGCACATGCTCGGCAACGCCGACATCCTCGAGCGCCTCTTCAAGCCAGCCCTGCGCGGCGAGAAGATCGGCGCCATCTGCATGACCGAGCCGAACGCCGGCTCCGACCTCGACTCCATTGCCACCACGGCGAAAAAGGTCGACGGCGGCTATGTCATCAACGGGCAGAAGACCTGGATCACCTCGGCGCCGGTGGCCGACTTCTTTACCGTCTTCGCCAAGGCCGGCGAAGAGAAGAAGCTCACCATCTTCCTCGTCGAGAAGGACTTCAAGGGACTCATCGTCGGCCGCGAGATCCACAAGATGGGCGTGTGGGCCCTGCCCACCTCTGAAGTCGCCTTCGACGAATGCTTCGTGCCGGACAGCCATAGACTCTCGCAGGCCGAAGGCGACGGCGAAGGCCATTTGCGCAAGACCCTGGCGGAAATCCGCATCATCACCGGCGCCATGGGGCTCGGCGTCGCCCAGGCCGCGCTCGACGAGGCGGTACGCTACGCTGCCGAGCGCAAGCAGTTCGGCAAGCCGATCAATCGCTTCCAGGCCATCCAGTTCAAGCTGGCCGAGATGGCCACCGACCTCGAGGCCGCCAGGCACCTGGTGTACTACGCCGCCTGGCTGCGCGACGCCGGCCGGCCGCACCACAAGCAGGCTGCCATGGCCAAGCTCAACGCCACCGAGGCGGCGGCGCGCATCTGCGACCAGGCGGCGCGCGTGCTGGCCTCCTACGGCTACGCCATGGAGTACCCGGTGCAGCGTTACCTGCGCGACGTGCGCTTCACGCTGATCGGCGGCGGCACCAGCGAAATTCTGAAACTCATCATTGCGAAAGAGGTGTCGTCATGACCCCCGCGCAGCACCAATCCCCCCCTTTGAAAAAGGGGGGCCAGGGGGGATTTCAACAGCGGCTGCGCATCGACCGCCGAATAAATCCCCCCCGCCCCCCCTTTGCCAAAGGGGGGAGAAAGACAGTGGAGATACTACGATGAGCGCCGGAAAGTCAGTCGCTGCAGCACGCCGGGCCGTCCCAAGTGCGGCTCAGCCAACAACATGGAGTCGCGCAGCGGCGAACAATCGTCACCCCCTTCCGGGGGAAGGGGGATGGGGGGAAGGCTCATGACACAGCGGCGAATCAAGGTCCTGCTGGCCAAGCCCGGCCTCGACGGCCACGACCAGGGCGCCAAGGTCGTCGTGCGCGCCCTCATGGATGCCGGCATGGAAGTCATCTACACCGGCCTGCGGCAGACACCGGAAGCCATCGCGCGTATGTCGCTGGACGAGGACGTCGACGTCATTGCCCTCTCCAGCCTGGCCGGCTCGCACATCCCCTTCTGCACCAAGCTGAAGCCCTTGCTCGAAGCCAGCCAGTTGCAGGACAAGCTGTGGGTGATCGGCGGCAACCTGCCGGCGCAGGACCACGACGCCCTGCGCCAGCTCGGCTTCAAGGGCATTTTCCCGACGGGCAGCAAGTTCGACGCGATCGTCGACTACATACGGGAGAACGTTAAATGAACCCCCACGCTCACATTGGTTCGCTGCCCCCCGAGGGGGCGCCCGCCCACCTTGAGACGGCTCTGCGGAGGGCGGCATGAATGACAGGGCGAAAGATCCAGTGAAGCCCGTCCTCAACGAGTCGGGTATCGAGGTCAAGCCGCTGTACACCCAGGTGGACGTGGACGCCAGCGGCGGCCTCGGCATGCTCGGCCAGCCGGGCGAGTATCCCTTCACCCGCGGCATCCACCGCCTGATGTACCGCAAGCAGCCGTGGACCATGCGCCAGTACGCCGGCTTCGGCAATCCGGCGGAGACCAACAAGCGCTTCAAGTACCTCATCGCCAACGGCCAGACCGGGCTCAACGTCGCCTTCGACCTGCCGACGCAGATCGGCCTGGATTCCGACGATCCGCTTGCAGAGGGCGAGATCGGCCGCGTCGGCATGTCGATCGACACCCTGCGTGACTTCGAGGTGGCCTTCGACGGCATCGACCTCAACAAGATCACCGTCTCGCTCACCATTAACGGCGCCGCCGCCATCCTCATCGCCATGTACCTGGCGATGGCGGAAAAGCGCGGCTACGACGTCAAGCAGCTGCGCGGCACGGCGCAAAACGACATCCTCAAGGAGTTCATCGGCCGCGGCACCTGGATCTTCCCGGTCGAACCGTCCATCCGCCTCGTCGGCGACACCATCGAGTACTGCGCCGAACACGCGCCGAAGTACAGCCCGGTCTCGGTGTGCGGTTATCACATCCGCGAATCCGGCGCCAACCCGGCGCAGGAAATGGCCTACGCCTTCTGCATCGCCAAGGCCTACGCCGACGACGTCATCAAGCGCGGGCTGCATGTCGACGAGTTCGCCGGGCGGCTGTCGTACAACTTCAACATCTTCGGCAACCTCTTCGAGCAAGTGGCGAAATTCCGCGCCGGCCGCGGCCTGTGGGCGAAGATCATGAAGGAGCAGTACGGTGCGGAGAAACCCGGCTCGATGTGGCTGCGCATGATCGCCGCCGGCGGCGGCGGCGGACTGACTTTCGAGCAGCCGGAGATCAACATCGTGCGCGGCGCCTATTACGCGCTGATCTCGGCACTGTCCGGCACGCAGACCATGGCGCTGTGCTCCTACGACGAGGCCTACACCATTCCCACCGAGTACTCGGCGCGCATCTCGCTGCGCACCATGCAACTGCTGATCGAGGAAATGGGTCTCACCGAGACGGTCGACCCGCTCGCCGGCTCGTTCTACGTCGAGACCATGACCAACGAGATGCGGCAGAAGATGGAGGAGATCATGGCCGAGACGGACGCCCAGGGCGGCATCGTCAAGCTGGTCTCCGAAGGCGCCATCCAGTCGAAGGTGTCGGCGCAGGCCTACCAGATGCAGCGCAACATCGAATCCGGCGCGTTTCCCAAGGTCGGCGTCAATTGCTATCGCAACGAACAGGAAGAAGAACATCCGGTGCAATTCCACCCTTACAACGAGGAAGACTCGCAGGTACAGATCGACGGCCTCAACAAGATTCGCGCCGAGCGCGACGCGGAACGCGTCAAGCAGGCACTGGCGCGCGTCGGCGCCGATGCCGCCGCCGGCCGCAACGTCATGCCGGCCCTGGTCGAGGCCGTCAAGGCCTATGCCAGCGTCGGCGAAATGACGAAGGAACTCGTGAAGATCTACGGGCGCTACCAGGAGCCGATTCGGTTTTGACAAAAACCGCTTTCAACATAGAGATCACAGAGGCACAGAGTGCACAGAGAAAAGCTTTTAAAACATGTCTTCATGGTTTTCTCTGTGTTCTCTGTGCCTCTGTGTCCTCTGTGTTAAATGCGTTTGCTTTTAGGATAATGAAATGACCGCACTCGATAACTACATCGCGCCCACCAGCCTGGAACAGGCGGTGGAGCAACTGCAGGAACTCGGCGAGGTGACCATCCTCGCCGGCGGCACCGACCTGATGCCGCAGGCCAATGCCGGCCGCGTCAAATTCAAGCGCACGCTGATGAACATCCGCCGCATCCCCGAGTTGCGCGGCATCACCCGCGAGGGCGATGAGATCCGCATCGGCGCGCTCGCCACCATCAGCGAAATCATGACGCACCCGCTGATCCGCGAATACCTGCCCCTGCTCGTCACCGTCGGCGACCATTTCGCCAGCAGCCAGATCCGCAATGCCGGCACGCTCGGCGGCAACGTCTGCAATGCCTCGCCCGCCGGCGACACCCTGGTGCCGCTGCTGGTGCTCGGTGCCAGCGTCGAACTGGCTTCCATGCTCGACGACAAGCTCTTTCGCCGCAGCATGCCGCTGCCGGAGTTCTTCGTCGGCCCCGGCAAGACGCGTCTCGCGCCGGCCGAGCTGCTCGCCGCCGTGCGCATTCCCGTGCCGCCGAAGGGCTTCGTCGCGCGCTTCCACAAGTTCGGCACGCGCCCGGCCCTCGACATCTCCGCCATCTCCATCGGCATCAGCGGCGTCCTCGACAAGGGCACGCTGTCGCAGGTGCGCGTCGCCTTCGGCGCGGTAGGGCCGACGCCGGTGTGCGGCGCCGCCACCGAGGAAGCGCTGGAAGGGAAGAAACTCGATGCCGCCACCATCGCCGCCGCCGCCGTTGCAGCCCGCGACGAAGTGCATCCCATCTCCGACGTGCGCGCCAGCGACTGGTACCGCAAGGAGATGATCCACAACATGACGAAAAGGATCCTCGAAGATGTCTCAGCAAGCCATTAACTTCACCCTCAACGGCGTGCCGACCCGGGTGTCGGTGCCTGTGGATATGAGCGCCCTGGAGATGATCCGCAACGTCGCCGGCCTCACCGGTACCAAGTACGGCTGCGGCGAGGGCGAATGCGGCGCGTGCACCATCCTCCTCGATGGCGTCTCGCTCAATTCCTGCCTGCTCTTCGCCGTCGAGTGCGACGGCCGCCAGCTCACCACCATCGAGGGCCTCGCCAGCGATCCGCTCGGCCTGCGCATCGAGAAGGCCTTCGTCGAAGCCGGCGCCGTGCAGTGCGGCTTCTGCACCCCCGGCATGGTGGTGCAGGCCAAACAGTTGCTCGAGCAGAACCCGCACCCGACGCGCGAGGAAATCCAGCGCGGCATCGAGGGCAACCTGTGCCGCTGCACGGGCTACGTGAAGATCATCGACGCGATAGAAGCAGCCACGAAAGACCTTCCCCCTGCCCCCCTTCCCGGGGAAGGGGGTAACGGTCGTTCGCTTCGCTCCGGAACGAACAAGGAGTAACGCCATGCCAGAGACCATTCAACGCGACTCCCTCATCGGCAAGCGCATCACCAAGCTCGATGCGCCGGAAAAAGCCAGCGGCAAGACGCGCTACATCCAGGACCTGGACGTGCAGGGGCAGCTCTACGGCAAGATCCTGCGCTCCAGCCGGGTGCATGCGAAGATCAAGCGCATTGACACCTCGAAGGCGAAGGCGCTGCCCGGCGTGCATGCCGTCATCACCGCTGCCGACGTGCCCTACCAGCGCCCCATCGGCGTTGCCAAGGACCACTTCCCCCTGAAAACCGATCGCGTGCGCAGCACGCGCGACGAGATCGCCGCCGTGGCGGCCGAGAGCGAGGCCATCGCCGAAGCCGCGCTGAAGCTGATCGAGGTCGAATACGAAGACCTGCCGATCCTCGCCGACCCGTACGACTCGCTCAAGCCGGGCGCGCCGCTGATCCATCCGGAGCCGCACGGCGCCAGTGCCAAACACGACCACCTCAAGCAGGCGCAGGGCATCGCCTATCTCGGCAAACCCGACAACGTCGCCATGACTTTCGACTACGCCCAGGGCGACGTGGCGGCGGGCGAGCGCGAATCCGACGTGGTGTTCGAGGACACTTTCACGCTGCACTACGTCACGCACTGCTGCATGGGCGTCTCCGGCATCATCGCCGAGTTCGATTCTTCCGGAAACTTGCTGCTGTACTCCAACACCCAGGTGCCCTTCCTGCACAAGCGCGAATTCGCCGAGATCCTCAGCATGGACCCGGCGCGCATCCGCATCATCCAGCCGCCCATCGGCGGCGGTTTCGGCTCCAAGCTGGACATCTACCCCTTCGAGCCGATCTGCGTCTATCTTGCCAAGGCCACCGGCCGGCCGGTCAAGCTGGTGTTCACGCGCGAGGAGGAATTCCTCGCCTCGCCGACGCGCCAGCCGGTGATCCTCACTCTGCGCTCCGGCTGCAAGAAGGACGGCACGCTGACCTTCCGCACCGTCAACACCCTGCACGACAACGGTGCCTATACGTCATGGGGCGCCACCACGCCCTTCGTCATGATGCAGACGATTTCCTCGCTGTATCGCGTGCCGCACTGCCTCTACCACACCAAGGCGGTGTACACGAACAATCCCTATGCCGGCTCCTTCCGCGGCTACGGCAACCTGCAGGCCACCTTCGCCGTCGAGCAGCACATGGACATGATGGCCGAGGCGATCGGCATGGACCCGCTCGACTTCCGCATGAAGAATGCGCAGGATCCCGGCGAGGTGACGCCGCAGGGCATGCACTTCAAGAGCTGCGGCCTGAAGGAATGCCTGACCACCGCCGCCGAGATGAGCGGCTACCGGGAGAAGTTCAAGATCAACCTCGCCAACCGCGACAAGCCCGGCCACATCAAGCGCGGCATCGGCATGGCTTCCATGCTGCACGTCGGCGGCGGCGCCAAGATCTACCCGTCCGACGGCTGCGGCACCATCCTCAAGATGGACGACTTCGGCTCGGTGACGCTGATCACCGGCGCCTCGGAAATCGGTCAGGGCTCCGAGACTGTGCTGGCGCAGCTTGTCTGCGAGGAGCTGGGGCTGCCGCTGTCCGCCGTGCGCGTCGTGAACAACGACACCGAAATCACGCCCTGGGACGTCGGCGTGCACGCCTCGCGCACCACCTTCATCGCCGGCAACTCGGCCATTGGCGCGGCGAAAAAGGCGCGCAGCAAAATACTCGCCGCCGCCGCCACACAGGCCGGCCTGAATGCGGACGATCTCGACCTGCGCGGCAGCCACATCGTCGAGGCAAAGAGCGGCACCGTGGTGATGAGCCTGTCCAAGCTGCTGCGCCAGTTGCATTTCAACGACAAGGCCGAGCTGGTGATGACCTCTTTCTACTACGAGCCGCCCTCCAGGCACCAGGACAAGCACTTCAAGGGCGACGTCTCCGCCGCCTATGCCTGGGCGACGCAGGTGGTCGAGGTGGAAGTCGACACCGACACCGGCATCGTCAAGATGCTCAAAGTCACCGGCGCTCACGATGTCGGTCGCGTCCTCAACCGCCTCGGCATCGAGGGCCAGATCGAGGGCGGCATCGTCATGGGCCAGGGCTATGCGCTGACCGAGGAACTGATGGTCGAGAACGGCATCGTGCGCAACCCCGGTTTCCGCGACTACAAGCTGGTCACCGCGCCGGAAATCCCCGAGATGGACGTACGCTTCATCGAGACCATGGACGGCGAAGGCCCGCAGGGTGCCAAGGGCGTCGGCGAGGCGCCGGCCATCTGCATTGCCGCCGCCACCGCCAACGCCATCCACAACGCCACCGGCGTGCGCATCATGGCGCTGCCGTTCACCCCGGAAAAAGTGTACCGGGCGCTGCACGCAGCCAAAAAGGAAGCGGCGTGATACCGACGCACACACCCATCCCCCCCTTTGGAAAAGGGGGGCCAGGGGGGATTTCTTCGGCCGCAACGCCATCGCTGACTGCTGCAAAATCCCCCCTCACCCCCCTTTTTCAAAGGGGGGAGAAGGCATGAAACGCCGCACCATCCTCTCGATGGAGCAGGCGCTGTCCCTGCCCTATGCCACGCTGCGCTTCGCGCAGCTCGGCTGGCGGGTGATCCGCATCGAGTCGACGCCCACCGGCAGCGGCCTGCCGGGCGACCCGAACCGCTACATCGGCGGCAAGGTGGTGGACGACGACCGGCGCAGCTACTTCATCGCGCCCAACGTCGGCAAGGAAGCCATCGCCCTCAACCTGAAGGAGCCGCAGGGCCAGGCGCTGCTGTGCAAGCTGCTGGTGGAGCTCGACGTCGACGTCTTCTGCTGCAACACCGTGCCGCGCCGCTACCAGCAGCTCGGCATCGACTACGAGACGCTGTCCGCCGCCAAGCCCGACCTCATCTGGGCCGGCATCTCCGCCATGGGGCCGGACTATCCCGACGCCCCCGGCTACGATCCGGTGATCCAGGCCATGGCCGGCTACATGGAACTCACCGGCCCGGCCGACGGCCCGCCGACGCTCTCCGGCGTGCCGCTGGTCGACCTCAAGGCCGGCGACGAGGTCTACGCCAGCGTCATGCTGGCGCTGGCCGAGCGCGCCGAGACCGGCAAGGGCATGCGCATCGACGTCTCCATGCTGCAGGCGGCCGCCTCCTGGCTCATCACCACCCTGCCGCTGCTCGACTTCGACTGCCAGCCCAACGAAATCACCCGCTGCGGCAACGAACACCGCAAGTTCATCCCGACCAACGTCTACCCGACGGCGGATGGTTTCATCTACATGGCCATCGGCAGCGACGTGCAGTGGAAGCGCCTGACCGAGCTGCCGAAGTTCGCCGCAGTCGGCAGCCCGGCACGTGCCACCAATGAAGGGCGGCATCAGGAACGCGAGGCCATCCACCGCGACATGGCGGCGGCAACACGCAAGTACGCAACCGCCGAGATCGCCGCGGATTTCCGCCAGGCGACCATTCCGCACGCACCGATCCACGACATTCCCGCCGTACGCAATCTGGACGCCGTGTCGCGCAAGCTGACTTTGACACGCCTGCCCGGCGGCAAGCAGATCCATATGCAGCCGCTGGCGGTCGACCTGCCCGCCGTCTCCCAGGAACTGACTTTCCCGCCGAAGTACGGTGAGCACACCCGCGCCGTGCTGGAAGAAGCCGGCTGCTCCGCTGAAGAAATCACCCGGCTCGAAAACGCACGCATCATCGCCTAGAACAAACATGACCACTGCCAACCCTCTCCTGCAAACACCCGCGCGCCTCCTGCCGAAGCACGTCGCCATCATCGGCGCCGGCACCATCGGCCCCGACATCGGCTATTACCTGAAGAGCGCCCTGCCCGACATTCGCCTGACCCTGGTCGACGTCTCGCAAACCGCCATCGACAAGGCTCTGCAGCGCTGCCAGGACTACGCCAAGAAAGCCGTCGCCAAGGGCAAGATGAGCGAGAAGCATGCCGCCGCCGTCACCGCCAACATCGGCGGCACGCTGGACTACGCGCAACTCGCCGACTGCGACTGGGTCATCGAGGCGGCGACGGAAAACCTGGCGCTGAAGCGGCGCATCTTCGCCCAGGTCGAAAGCGTCGTCTCGCCCGCAACACTCATCACCTCCAACACCAGTTCGCTGCCCGCCGCGCGTATTTTTTCCGAGCTGAAGCACAAGGCGCGCGCTACCGTCACCCACTTCTTCGCGCCGGCCTGGCGCAACCCGGCGGTGGAAGTCATCGCCTGGGACAAGACCGACCCGGCCGTGGTCGAGTATCTGCGCTGGCTCTTCTGCACCACCGGCAAGGTGTCGCTGGTCACCGCCGACGCCGTCTGCTTCATGCTTGACCGCATCTTCGACAACTGGTGCAACGAGGCGGCGCTCCTGCTCGAGCGCGCCACCGCCGCCGAGATCGACAGCGTCGCGACGGAGTTCGTCCATGCCGGCCCCTTCTTCGTGCTCAACCTTGCCCGCGGCAATCCGATCATCACCGAAACCAACACCCTGCAGGCCGAGGAGGAAGGTGCGCACTACACGCCCGCCCTGATCTTCCGCTCGGTGGACACCTGGCTCACCGTACCGCCCGGCAAGAAGGTGGACGTTGCGGCAGAAACGTCTGCCGCCATTCGCGACCGCCTGCTCGGCATCCTCTTCTCGCAAGCGGTGGACATCCTCGACCGCGCCATCGGCGAGCCGGCCGACCTCGACCTCGGCTGCCGCACGGCACTCGGCTTCAAGAAAGGTCCGCTGGAATTGATGCGCGACCTCGGCGATGCCGAGTCGCAACGCATCCTCGATCGCCTCAAGGCCGAGCGCCCCGGCATGCCCATGCCGAAAAAGCCATTGGCTGCCTATCAGGATTTCTGGCGCCACGTGCTGGTGGACGACATGCAGGGGGTCAAGCTCATCACCCTGCGCCGCCCCGAGGCCATGAACGCCCTGCACGACGAACTGACCGACGAGGTGCTCGCGGTCATCCGCAAGCATGAAACCGATCCGGCCGTGAAGGGCTTCGTCCTCACCGGTTACGGTACGCGCGCCTTCTGTGCCGGCGCCGACATCGGCCGCTTTCCCTCGATGCTCGGCGACGCCGCCGCCGCCACGCAGTACGCGCGCGACTGTTCGCGCCTGCTGGTGCACCTCGATGCCATGAAGAAACCGGTGGTCGCCGCGTTGAACGGCATGGCGCTGGGCGGCGGACTGGAACTGGCCATGCGCTGCCACGGCATCGTCGCGCTACAGAACGCCTGGATGCAACTGCCGGAGATCACGCTCGGCATCGTCCCGGGCATCGGCGCCATGGTCGTGCCCTACCGCCGCTGGCCCAAGGCCGCCGAGGCATTCCACGGCATGCTGCGTCGCGCCGAACGGCTGACGGCGCAAACAGCGTATGAACTGGGCGTCGTCGATGCACTCGCCGACGACATCACCGGGCTGCTGCAACAGGCTGTGGCACGCGTCGGTGCGCTGGCCGGCCAGCCGTCCGCCATCGCCCGCGCCAGCGTGACACTGGCACCCCTGCAAACGATCGAGCCGGCTGCCGCAGGCGGGCAGCCCCTCAGTCGCGAAATCATGGGCATTCTCGAACAGGCTGTGCGCGATGCTGCCGCGGCGGGTACACTGACCGAGGCACTCGAAATCGGCTACCGCGCCTTCGGCGCCAGCGCCTGCACCGCCGCCGCGCGCGAAGGCATCGGCGCCTTCCAGGAAGGTCGCAAGCCGGATTTCAGCAAAACCACATAACAGATTGAGTACGTAGGGTACGTGGAGCACGTTTGTTCAGCGTAGTAGTTGTATGTAGCGTTTTCATCCATTTCAAAGGAGGAACGAAAATGAAAATCAAAGCAATCACGGGCGTCCTGTCCGCCATGGCGCTGGCCGCGTCGTTGTCGGCCCAGGCCCAGGTCAAGGTCGGCGTTATCGTCTCGGCCACCGGGCCGACGGCCTTCGTCGGCATTCCGCAGAAAAACTCGGTAGCGCTGCTGCCAAAAAAAGTCGGTGATCTCAGCATCGAGTACATCCAGTTCGACGATGCCAGCGATTCGACGCAAAGCGTCCAGCTGACCAAGAAACTGCTCAGCGAGAACAAGATCGACGCCCTCATCGGACCCTCCGGCTCGCCCAACGCCATGGGTGTGCTGCAGTTCATGGCCGAGGCACACACACCGATGCTGGCGCCGGTCGGCACGGCGGCCGTCGTCGTACCGATGGACGACAAGAAGCGCTGGGTCTTCAAGACGCATCCGAACGACGACGTGATCAGCGACGGCCTCATCGCCGCCATGACCAAGCGCGGCGTCAAGACCGTCGGCTTCATCGGCTACAACGACCCCTACGGCGAGAACTGGTACAAGACCTTCGCGCCCATGGCGCAGAAGGCCGGTCTCAAGATCGTCGCCAACGAGCGCTACAGCCGCCAGGACACCAGCGTCACCGGCCAGGTTGCCAAGCTGCTCGCCGCCCATCCCGATGCGATCCTCGTCGCCGGCGTTGCCGCCGGTGCCGCCCTGCCGCATGTCCAGTTGGTCGATGCCGGCTACAAGGGCGCCATCTATCACACCCACGGCTCCGCTTCGGGCGCCTTCATCAAGATCGGCGGCAAGCAGGTGGAAGGCGCGCTGGTGGTCGGACCGCTGCTGCTGGTACCCAATGAGATCCCCGACAGCGTCGCCAGCAAGAAAGTCACGCTCGGCTACGTCACCAGCTACGAGAAGCAGTTCGGTTCGCCGCCGCCGATCTTCGGTGCCGGTGTCTACGACGCGGGCCTGATCCTGGTGCATGCCATTCCTGAAGCCGCCAAGAAAGGCAAGCCGGGCACGCCGGAATTCCGCAGCGCCCTGCGTGACGCGCTGGAAGGTACCAAGGATCTGGTGACTTCGCAGGGCGTGGTCACCATGACACCGCAGGACCATTCCGGCTACGACGCTCGTGGCCGCGTGCTGGTGACGGTCAAGGACGGCAAATTCGTGCTGGTGAAGGACTGATGTCCGCTCGCCCCCCTTCGACGAAGGGGGGCTGGGGGGGGATTCAACTGCCGCCCAATCCCCCCTCCCCTCTATACCAAAGCAGGCTGGCGGCGCTGGATGAAGGATAGACATGAAGCTCGCTGAGGTTTCTCTCGACGACAAATACACGCTCGACCATGGCCGCGTATTCCTCACCGGCGTGCAGGCTTTGGCGCGCCTGCCCATGCTGCAGCATGACCGCGACCAGGCCGCCGGCCTCAACACTGCCGGCTACGTCTCCGGCTACCGCGGTTCGCCGCTGGGCGGACTCGACCTCGCGCTGGAGGCCGCCGCACCATACCTGAAGGCGCACCACATCACCTTTCAGCCCGGCGTCAACGAGGACATCGCCGCCACCGCCGTGTGGGGCACGCAGCAACTGCATTTCTTCCCGCAGCCGAAATACGATGGCGTCTTCGCCATGTGGTACGGCAAGGGCCCCGGCGTCGACCGCTGCGGCGACGTCTTCAAACACGGCAACCACGCCGGCAGCGCCAAACACGGCGGCGTCCTGCTCATCGCCGGCGACGACCATTCCGCCCGTTCCTCGGCGGTGGCGCACCAGAGCGAGCACATTTTCTCGGCCTGCGGCATCCCCGTGCTGGCGCCAGCCGGACTGCAGGAATATCTCAATTTCGGCCTGCATGGCTGGGCCATGTCGCGCTACTCGGGCTGCTGGGTGGCGATGAAGGTCACCTCCGACACCGTGGAAAGTTCAGCCACGGTGGAGATTGATCCCGCGCGCGTGCAAATCGTGATGCCGGAGGATTTCGCCCTGCCGCAGGATGGCATCAGCATCCGCTGGCCCGACCCGCCGCTGGTGCAGGAACGGCGCATGCAGGAGTTCAAGGTCTACGCCGCTATCGCCTACGCGCGCGCCAACGGCCTCAACCGCCTGGTCATCGACAGCCCGCGTCCGCGCCTCGGCATCATCGCCTGCGGCAAGGCCTATCTCGACGTGCGCCAGGCACTCGACGACCTCGGCATCGATGATCAGCATGCCGCGGAGATCGGCCTGCGTCTCTTCAAGGTCGGCATGCCCTGGCCGCTGGAAGCCGATTCCGTGCGCCACTTCGCGGAAGGGCTGGAAGAAATCCTCGTCGTCGAGGAAAAACGCCAGATCATCGAGTACCAGTTGAAGGAGATGCTCTACAACTGGCGTGAAGATGTGCGCCCGCGCGTCGTCGGCAAGTTCGACGAATCCGGCGAATGGACGCTGTTGCCGCGAGGCGACGCCAAAAGCCCGCTCAATCAGTGGCTGCTGCCGCCCACCGCCGAACTGACGCCGTCCCTCGTCGCGCGTGCCATCGCCGCGCGCATCAGCCGCTTCCATACCTCGGAGAAGATCCGCGCACGCCTGGCCTTCCTCGAAGCCAAGGAAAAGGCCATGGCCAAGCCGCGCCTGGCGCTGTTGCGCGCGCCCTACTTCTGTCCCGGCTGCCCGCACAACCAGTCCACCAAGGTGCCCGAAGGCAGCAGCGCCCTCGGCGGCGTCGGCTGCCACCTGATGGCAGTGTCGATGGGCCGCAACACCGTCACCATCTCGCAGATGGGCGGCGAAGGCGCCACCTGGCTCGGCACCGCGCCGCACAGCGGCACGCAGCACATTTTCGCCAACATGGGCGACGGCACCTACTACCACTCCGGCCTCATCGCCATCCGCGCCGCCATCGCCGCCGGCGTGAACATCACCTACAAGCTGCTCTACAACGACGCCGTCGCCATGACCGGCGGCCAGCCCGTCGACGGCCCGCTCAGCGTGCCGCAGGTGACGCGCCAGCTCGCCGCCGAGGGCGTGGAACGCATCATCGTCATGTCCGACGAACCGGAGAAATACCAGGGCGTGCACGACTTCGCGCCGGGCGTGGACATCCGCCACCGCGAAGTCCTCGAAGCCACCCAGCGCGAATTGCGCGACGTCCCCGGCGTCACCATCCTCATCTACGACCAGACCTGCGCCGCCGAGAAGCGCCGCCGGCGCAAGCGCGGCACCTATCCCGACCCCGCCCAGCGCATCTTCATCAACGAACTGGTATGCGAAGGCTGCGGCGACTGCAGCGTGAAATCGAACTGCCTCGCCGTGGTGCCGGTCGAGACCGAGTTCGGCCGCAAGCGCGCCATCGACCAGTTCAGTTGCAACAAGGACTACTCCTGCCTCGACGGCTTCTGCCCGAGCCTCGTCACCGTGCGCGGCGGGAAAGTCAGGCGCGGCAGGACGGCGGCCGTCAGCGACGACGCCTTCGCCGGCCTGCCCGAGCCGCTGCTGCCCAGCCTCGACAAACCCTACGGCATCCTCATCGCCGGCATCGGCGGCACCGGTGTCGTCACCATCGGCGCCCTCATCGGCATGGCCGCGCACCTCGAAGGCAAGGGCGCCACCGTGCTCGACATGACCGGCCTCGCGCAGAAGGGCGGCGCCGTCATGTCGCACATCCGCCTCGCGCAGCACCAGGGCAAGCTCCACTCGGCACGCATCGCCACCGGCGAGGCCAACCTCATCCTCGGCTGCGACATCATCGTCACCGTCAGCGACGACGCCCTCTCCAAAACCGCCGCCGGCCACACCCGCGCCATCGTCAACAGCGGACGCACGATCACCGGCGAATTCCTGCGCAATCCCGATGACGGCTTTCCCGTCGGCGCCATGGAGCAATCGATCATCACTGCCGTCGGTGCTGACCAGGCCGAGTTCTTCGATGCCGGTCGTCTCTCCACGCTGTTGCTCGGCCACTCCATCACCACCAACATCTTCATGCTCGGCTACGCCTGGCAGAAGGGTCTGGTGCCGCTCTCCGCCGAAGCCTTGCTGCGCGCCATCGAACTGAACGGCGCCGCCGTCGAAGGCAACCGCAGCGCCTTCAACTGGGGCCGCCGCGCCGCACACGATCCCGCCGGCGTCGAAGCCCTTGCCCGCAGCGGCGAAGCGAAGCTACCGACGCACCGCGTCTCCGAATCGCTCGACGAAACCATCGCCCGCCGCGTCGCCTTCCTCACGGATTACCAGAACGCCGCCTACGCCGAGCGCTACGCCGCCCTGCTGCGCCGCGTGCGCACCAGCCAGGCCGCACCGCTGGCCGAGGCGGTGGCGCGCAACTACTTCAAGCTGCTTGCCTACAAGGACGAATACGAAGTGGCACGGCTGTTCGCCGACGCCGAGTTCGGCCAGTCACTGGAAGCCGCCTTCGAGGGTGACTACAAACTCGAATTCCACGCCACCCTGCCCTGGCAGCGCACGACGGCGGATGGCACCGAACCGAAGAAGCGCCGCTTCGGCCCCTGGCTGCTGTCGGCCATGCGGCTGCTGGCGAAATTCAAGTTCCTCCGCGGCAGCACCCTCGACCCCTTCGCCCACTCCGCCGAACGCAAGGAAGAACGCCGCCTCATCGCCGACTACGAGCGCCTCGTCGACGACCTTGTTGCACGCTACGAGCAGGTGGACGCGGACACCGCCCTCGCCCTCGCCCGCCTGCCCGAGACCATCCGCGGCTACGGCCCGGTGAAGATGAAATCCATCGCCCGCGCCCGCGCCACGCAGGCCGATCTCGAAGCCAAACTCCTCCGCCGCACCGCCGAAGCCCCTGCAAGGGCTGCCTAGACCTTTTCAAGCACCTGTCTGAACCGGGGGTACCTTCCCTCGGCTCAGGCGGCTTCCTGATCAGTGACAATGTTCAGCGACACGGATGAAACCGTGGAAAACCGTCATTCCCGCGGAAGCGGGAATCCAGATGCCACACGGCCCCGAAATGACGGCTGAAGATTGTCGCTAATCAGGAGCGGCTTGATCTTTGCAGCAGCGGCGGGCATGGCTTGCAGAAGCCCATGAAAAGGCGTTAAATCCAGGCAGCATAGTGCTGTTCAGACAGGTAACGCTTTACTCGGACGCTTCCTGCGTTTTCCTGTTCAAGAAGCGTGACGGTTCCTGACGTGTTTACTGCAATGTTTCAGGCTCTACTATTTTCTGGCAATACGATGTTTTTATTTTGCGGCGATTTTTCAGGGATAGAAATGCCTGTGATGGATTATTTCCCGTCAAGTATGCTGCCCACTTAACGTTGAACTCCAGTGGAACACTGTGAGTAAGACGGACGATTTCCGGTAAACGAGGCGCTGAGCATGTCCACACAAAGATATTCTGTCACGCCGCACCCGATCGAAACGCTCCTGACTTGGGTCAAGTCGGGCGAGATCGCCATCCCCGAGATCCAACGGCCGTTCGTGTGGGAACCGACCAAGGTTCGAAACCTGCTCGACTCGCTTTATCAGGGCTATCCGATTGGTTACCTCATCGCCTGGCGTAACCCGACGGTGAAGCTCAAGGACGGTACGCCTTCGGCTGGCAAGCGCATTCTGATCGACGGTCAGCAACGAGTCACCGCGCTGATGGCCGGGTTGCTCGGGCGTGAAGTCCTGACCAAAGACTACGAGACAGTCCGCATCCGCATCGCCTTTCACCCGCAGACGGAGAAGTTCGAGGTTGCTAACCCAGCCATCCGCAAAGACGTGGCGTGGATCGAGGACGTGGCCGCCGTCTTCGCTCCCGATGCGGACATGATCGAGCTGACAGAGGGTTATGCCGCAAAAAATCCCGCTGCGGATCGCCGGCTGGTCGGGAAGGTTTTGCAAAAGCTGGGGAAAATCATCAACAACCACGTCGGACTGATCGAGTTGGCCGAGGACCTCGACATTGAGACGGTAACCGAGATATTTATCCGCGTGAACTCCGCCGGGGCCGAGCTCTCCCAGGCCGACTTCGCCATGTCGAAGATCGCCGCTAACGAGACCTACGGTGGCAACATGCTGCGCAAGGCGATCGACTACTTCTGCCACCTTGCCGTGGCACCCGACTTCCTGGGACGCATCGAGAAGGGCGACAAGGCCTTCGCCGCTTCCGAGTTCCTGCCGCAAATGCGCTGGCTGAAGGATATCAACGACGACATCTACGACCCGACCTACACCGACATGCTGCGCGTAGCGTTTACCTCGGAGTTCGGGCGCGGCAAGCTAGCGGACCTCGTTGCGTTACTCTCGGGTCGTAACTTCGAGACCAAGCAGTACGAGGATGCCATCGCCGAAGCGTCGTTCGGGCAGCTCAAGCAGGGCATCATGCGCTTCATCAACAAGACGCACTTCGACCGCATCACGATGATCCTGCGTTCGGCGGGCTTCGTCACGAGCGACCTGGTCGGCGGTCAGAACGCCGTCAACTTCGCCTACATCCTATACCTGCGCGGCCGTGCTGAGAATGTGCCCGCCGCAGACCTCGAACGGCTGGTGCGGCGCTGGTACGCCATGTCGATCCTGCGCGGGCGCTACACCGGCAGTCCTGAGACCGCCTTCGACTTTGACATCCGCCAAGTCGAAGCGCGCGGGCTGGTGGCCTACGCCGAGTCGGTGATCGAGGCTGAACTGCCCGAGAGCTTTTGGACCGGCATGCTCCCGCAACTCATGGACACATCGTCCGGGCAGAGCCCTTACTTTCTAGCCTACAAGGCAGCGCAGGTGAAGCTTGGCGACAAGGGTTTTCTCTCGCGGGACATCACGGTTCTCGACCTGCTGATGAACCGCAGCGACGTGCACCACGTCTACCCCCGCAACTACCTCAAGAAACAGGGCCTCGCGCGCGGCCGCTACAACCAGATCGCCAACTTCGTGCTGGCCCAGAGCGAGATCAACATCGCCATCGGCGACAATGCGCCCGAGCAGTACTTCAAGGATTTGGCCGAACAGTGCGCGGGCGGCAAGAAGAAGTACGGCGGCATCACTGAGCTCGATGAGCTTCGCGCCAGCCTGCGAATGAGTTGCCTGCCCGACTCGATGCTTGACGGTGTGATTCCGGCTTACGACGAATTCTTGGAAGAGCGTCGCAAGCTAATGGCACAGAAGATCAAGTCTTGGTTTGAGGCACTATGATGGTCGCTGACATCGGCATGTGCGGGCTCGCGGCCAACCCGGCAGTCCACACGGGCGCTGCGCGATAAAGCCGCGCAGCGCCCCTGAACTTCGTTAGGCATCTCAGCCGCGGCTATGGACACTGACCAATACATTCGACCTCCCGGAACGTACTACGACATCGTTCCGCACCCGAGTGACCTCAATAGTTCGACTGAGATTGCAATCGTTCAGGATCATCGATTTGCTTTCTTTTATTGGCTTAAATGGGTGAAGGGCGAGGACGCTCTCCCCACACCACCATCGCTCATTTCGTTTGACTGGCACCTAGACCTAGCCGCGCCATGTGAACTTGAATGCGAGTGGCTGCGGGCGCTCGATACCAGCAATTTCAGGGAGATTGCTCTCTTCTGCTGGGACAAACTTCACTGCCTCAATGATGGACACATCTTGGCCGCCGCCTACCTCAACATCATCGGTGACATCCATGTAGTCCAAAAGCAGGATGAACCTACAAGCGACCACTTCAAAGACTATGAAGGTCGAATCCACGAAATTTATTGCTACGATTCAGTTAGTGCCTTAGTTGCTGCACTGTCGGACCGAGAGTATTCGTCTGCAATCCTTGACATTGATCTCGACTATTTCACAGAAAGTCCGGACAAATGCGGCGGTGGTGAAAACATCACACTGACCCCAGACACCGACATCCGTTCGCTTCTGGAACCCGGTGGAGAACTGCTGTCCTGGGTCATGCCACGCATGCGTGGCATGACCATTGCCACAGAACCTGAGTTTTGCGGCGGCCTTGTTAATTCGAATCACTTGTTCTCCGTGGTAAATGACTCGCTGTTTCATCCTCAACTTTGCTCCCACCGTCCGAGGTGGCGCCATCATGCCTAACTCATAGAGGTAAGCCCCCGGTTATGCCGGGGGACTCACCAAGGTTTGACCTTTACGACGATCTGCGTGAATTTCTGATCTCTGCCAAGAGAAAGAAGATTCACGATGGGCAGTGTGATGTCACAGACACTCACCGTTTCATAGTGAGCATCAAATCATGCTGCAAAATCCTTCGCGACTACAGCAGCGATGAAAACACAGCCAATGTGCCGTGAAATGCCCAACCCGGCAGTCGAGAAGGACGCTTCGCGGCGTGGCCGTTCGCGCTCCTCACTTCTGCGTTCGACGTCACAGGAACCGTTATGCCATACGTAGCCACCGTACTTCCCGTCATGATTGCATCGCCGAGCGACGTTCGCGAATACCGAGCTATTGCCCGCGATGTAATTCACGAATGGAACTATATCTACTCCCCTACGACCAATAGTGTTCTTATGCCAGTGGGGTGGGAAACTCACTCATCACCGGAGCTAGGTTCGTCCGCACAAGAGCTTATCAATGACCGAGTATTGGAGGACTGTGACCTTCTTGTCGGCATCTTCTGGACCCGTCTTGGCACACCAACAGGAAAAACTGCTAGCGGAACTGTGGAAGAAATTGAACGCCATGTTGCTTCTGGAAAACCAGCAATGGTCTACTTCTCAACGGCACCCGCCTCATTGGAAACGGTCGATCCTGAGCAATACGCCGCACTCAAGGAGTGGCCTTCCCCCGATTTCCCGGACACATTCGTTAGCATAATGTGTTCAGGAGGAACTGATGGGAACGAGAAGGCGAT